>NZ_JAVYII010000002.1:0-608909 GCF_032378595.1 Nocardioides imazamoxiresistens | reverse complement strand
CCCGGCGACGTGGTGTCGGCGGGCCTGCCGGTGGTGCGGGGCGGGTGTAGGGCTGTCGTCGGATCCGGTTATTCGAGTGCCGTCGTTCCGGTCGGTGTCACCAGATACCGACGACCGTGCGGGCTGGTCCAGATGAAGCCGTCGGGTGGTTCGTCGGGGCGTGTGGGTCGGTAGCGCCAGCGGCGCTCGTGGTGCTGCTCGTGGTTTGGTCCGTCGGGTGGGTCGGTGCCGGGGTGCGTGGGGTGGGTCTTGGCGCGGTGGTGCAGGCGGCAGAGCGGGACGAGGTTGTCGCTGGCTGTCGGGCCGCCGGCGTCCCATTCGACGCGGTGGTCGAGGTCGGAGGCCCGTGCTGGCCGGTTGCAGTACGGGAACCGACACGTCGGGTGGCGCAGCTGGACCTGCTCGACGAGGCGCTGGGGGATCCGGTAGCTCGGGGTCGCGATCCGCTCGTTGAGGTCGATGACCGGCTTCACAACCACCTGGGTGCCGTCGGTGCGGCACCAGTCACGCACCTGCTCCGCGGTCACGGCCCGCAGCCCGATCCCCGGGGCGGTCACGGTGGCCAGGTCGATCCCGGTGCCGCCGGTGAGCGGGTCGATCCCGATCGACGTCGACGCCAACGCGGCCTGCGACAGGTGGACGTACAGCACCACCTGACGCGCCGCCACCGTCGATGCCGCCACCGAGGAGGCCTGCGCCTGTCCGGTGAGGTCGAGGGCGGTCTGCCTACGGGCCAGCTCACCGACCGCGATGGACCGGCGGACGTCGAGCGACTCACCCGACCCGAGTGCGGCGAGCCCGGCAGCACCACGGGCGACGGCTCCCTCGAGGTCACGCGCGTCGGCCAGATCCAGCTCACCGGACACGGGCACGGTTCCGCCGACCTGACCGTGCACCCCGAGCGCCTCACGGGCACGGAAGTCGATCGAGAAGAACCGCCCCGCGTCCGCATCCGCCCGATCCGCCTCGGTGGTCTCGGGGTCGAACCGCGCCGACGCCTCAGCGACCAGCCGATCGATCCCAGCACCCGAGATCGAGTGAGCCACGTGGGCGAGGTTGCGGTCCACGAACCCCGCACCCTCCAAGGTGAGGGTCCGCGTGGCGCGGGCGATCCGACGGGCCCGCCACACCTGCACCCCACCCGCAGCGACTCGGCCGGCAATCAGGGGAAGCCGGTGTCGGACCTCGATGGCATCGCCCACGAGCGCGCGACCGGTGTCCTGGGACAGCCCCATCGCAGTCACCAGCTCGAGGACCGCGAACTCCGACACCAGCGGCGCGCCGGGTCCGCCGTACGCGAGCCACCGGTCCCCACCCGGCACCGCCGCGAGGGCCTGCTCGTCGTCGACCCACATCCCCTGCGGACCGATCGGATCGCCCACGACCGCGGTCCCGGTTTTGGTGTCGAGGTGGGCATCGGCGTAGTCGGCGGCCGCGAAGAACGCGGCCGCCTCGGCCGCGCGTTGGGCCCGCATCGCCTCGCCGGCGGCGTCCAGCAGCGCAGCCCGCGACGGGCTGCTGGTGTGCTGCTGGGTCCCCCGATCCATACGCCGAATTCTACCCGAACGTGCGTTCGATAACCAGGGTCGCGGACCCATCTGTGGAGGACGTCTCCGCAGGTCAGGCCACCTGACCGCCCTCCCGCGCGTACCCCCAGCCACACCCCGCAACTCGACGCCCCGAACCGCGGCACAACCCGCAACTCGACGCCCCGAACCGCGGCGTAACCCGCAGCTCGGCGGCCATCGGGCGGTTGAGAGGATGGGGCCCGTGAGTTCGACCGCGTCCCCGCCCCCCGCCGGCAAGCCCGGCCGCTACAACCGCAGCTTCGCCGGGCTGGTGACCTCCATGGTGGTCCTCGTCGTCGCGGTGCTGGCCTTCGTCGTGTTCCGCGGGTTCGTCCGCGCCGACCCGACCGTCGAGGTCGAGCGCTTCGACTACCTCACGGCGGTCGAGGCCGCGCAGCTCGGCGGCTTCCCCGTCGCCTACCCCGCCGAGCTCCCGGACGGGTGGGTCCCCACCCCGGGCGGGTACGGCCGCGGCGCGACGCCGGAGTTCTCCCTCAACTTCCTCGACGAGGACGACCGCTACGTCGGCATCAAGGTGTCGGCCGCCCAGGCGCGCACGCTGCTGCAGACGGCGCTGGGGGAGGACTTCGAGGAGGGCGGCGAGGTCGAGGTCGAGGCGAGCGACCCCGCCCTGGACGGCACGTGGCAGGTGGCCACCCAGGAGGACGACACCGCCCTGGTGCACGAGCTCCCCGAGGGTTCCGGCCCGGGCACCACGCCGACCCCGGAGGCGGACCTGCCGTACGTCGTGGTCGTCTTCGGCGACCTCTCCGAGGACGAGCTCGTGGCCGTCGCCGAGGACCTCACGCTCGCCCCGGTCGCCCGCGACTGATCGGTCGTCCGTGCGGTAGCGCACCGTCGCACGGCCCCGCAGCGGGTTCACCGACCGTCCGTCTCGACGTCACGCGGTCGTCGCGCGGGTGGGCTCGGATCGCGGTCATGACCTCTCGGACCCTGCGCACCACCCCCGCCCTCCTCGCCGCCGGCGCCGTCGCGTCGGCGCTCCTCGTCGCCGGACCGGCGACCGCCCACGACGCCGACGGCCGCGGCGGCCCCGGACACGGCCACGGACACGGCCCCGGACACGGCCCCGGACACGGCCACGGACACGGGCACCGCAGCGCCCCCGAGGTCATCGCCCACCGGGGGGCGTCGGGCTACCGCCCCGAGCACACGCTGGAGGCGTACGAGCTCGCCGTCGCGCAGGGCGCGGACGCGATCGAGCCCGACCTCGTCGCCACCCGCGACGGGGTGCTCGTCGCGCGCCACGAGAACGAGATCGGCGGTACGACCGACGTCGCCGACCGCCCGGAGTTCGCCGATCGCCGCACGACCAGGCTCATCGACGGCACCGCCGTCACCGGTTGGTTCACCGAGGACTTCACCTACGCCGAGCTCAGCACCCTCCGGGCGGAGGAGCGGCTGCCCGAGGTGCGACCCGGCAGCGCCGCCTACGACGGTCTCTACGAGGTGCCGACGTTCGACGAGGTGCTCGACCTCGCCGACGAGCTCTCCGAGGAGACGGGTCGCGAGATCCGGGTGGCCCCGGAGACCAAGCACCCGACGTACTTCGACAGCATCGGCCTCGACCTCACCCCGCTCGTCGTCGAGGTGCTCGAGGAGCGCGACTACGACGAGGCCGACTCGCCGGTCGTCGTGCAGTCGTTCGAGACGACCAACCTGCGCGAGCTCGACGAGCTGGTCGACACGCCGCTGGTCCAGCTGCTCGACGCCACCGGGGCGCCCTACGACCTCGTCGCCGCCGGCGACGACACCACCTACGCCGACCTGGCGAGCCGCCGCGGGCTGCGCGAGGTGGCGCGGTACGCCGACTACGTGGCGCCGCACAAGGACCTCGTGCTGCCCCGCGACGAGGCCGGCGCAATCGGCGAGCCGAGCGACGTGGTGCGCGACGCGCACCGTGCGCGGCTCGAGGTGGTCGTGTGGACGCTGCGGGCGGAGAACCAGTTCCTGCCCACGAACCTGCGCAGCAGCGACGACCCGAACGCGCACGGCGACCTCGCGGGCGAGGTCAGCGCACACCTCGACGCCGGGGTGGACGTCGTCTTCTCCGACCACCCCGACGTCGCCGTCGCGGCCCGCGACGCCTGGGTCGCCGAGCACCAGCGGCCGCACCGACCGCGCCGCTGACCGACGCGGCGGCTCAGGTCCCGGCGCGGTGGGCGCGACGTGCGGTGAGGACCGTGGCCGCGATCCCCGCCGCCCCCGCGGCGAGCCACGGCACGGGCAGCAGCCACCGCGTGTCCGCGCCGTCCACGGCCCCGGCGCTGATGAGGGCCCAGACGGCGAGCAGCCCGAGGAACGCGATCCCCATCACGAGGTGGCCGACGTTGACGGGGTGACGCCCGGCCGCGAGCCAGGAGTCGTCGTGGGACCGGTCGGTCCCGAGGTCGTCGTCGCGCAGCGTGCTCATGGTCGTCTCCTCCGGGATGTCGGTGCGCTGGGGGCCGGTGGGCTGGGGGCCGGTGTGGGCGGCGGCGTCGGGCGCGTGCCGGTCGTGGTCGGTCATCGGGTCACCACGACCTCGCCGACGCCCAGCTCGACGTCGATGACCAGGGGGGCCGGCTCGTCGAGAGCGTCCACCGGGTCCACCACGGTCCCGTCGCCCGAGGCGCCGTAGGAGCCGCTGAGCCCGATGCCCCCGCCGCCCGACGACTGGTCGGGCAGGGTGATCGAGCCCAGGCCGACCTCGACGTCGACCGTCACGGGCAGGTCGGTGGGCAGGACCAGCTCCACCCGGCCGACGCCGGCCCGCACGTCGACCACGCGGTCCGCGAGACCCTCGGGGTCCCGCACGTCGCCGAGGTCGATCACGGTCTCCCCGAGGCGGTACTCGTAGCGGTCCTGGACCTGTGCGGCCGTCGTCGGCGCGACGGTGCGACGCTCGGAGTCGACGCGCTCGGCGGCGAGGCTGCCGGCGGTCGCCACCGTGAGCACCAGGCCGACGAGGATCAGGCCGCCCGCGCGGCCCCAGAAGGCACCGACGAGCAGCATCGCGCCGACCACGCCGAGGGCGGTCGCGGGGTAGGCCGAGCCCGCCACCGGTGCGCCGGCCACGTCGACCACCGCGAGCACGCCGACGGCCAGGGCGGCGAGGGCGAGGGTGAACCAGAAGAGGACCGGCCCGCGCTTGGCGGGACTGGCCGGCCGCGGCGGGGCCGTGACGCCGTAGTACGGCTTCGTCGCGTCGAACCCGGGCGACGGGTCGACCGGGGACGACCGGTAGGGCGCGGTCGGGCCCGCGGTGGCGGGGCCGGAGGCGTACGCCTGGTGGGTCGGCCCGGTCGGTCCCGGGGGGTACCCCGGTCCCGCGGGGTACGCCGGTCCCGAGGGGGACGCCGGGTACGCCGGGGGAGCGGTCGCCGGGCCCCGGCGCTGCCGGTTGCCGAGCACGAGGGCCGCCACGAGCGCGACGACGAGCAGCGGCCAGGGCACCCAGCCGTCGAGCATCCAGCCGAACAGCGCGAGCGCGGCGATGCCGCCGGTCACGGCGACCGCGACCGTGCGGCTGCGCTCGTCGAGGTGGATCACCGCCTGCTCCCGGTCGTCGGCCGGCACGAGCAGCCACAGGCCGAGGTAGAGCAGCGCACCGCTGCCGGCGAACAGGGTCAGCACGGCGAGCGTCACGCGGACCACCACGGGGTCGACGTCGAAGTGCCGGGCGATCCCGCCCGCCACGCCGGCGACGTAGCGGTCCTGGGACGTGCGGCGCAGTCGCCGCACGTCGCGCATCTCGGCGTACCCGACCCGGGGGCCGCCGCCGTCGCCCGGCTGGGGGCCGGTCGGGTGGGGGTGGCCGCTCTCGGGCCCGGAGGGGCCAGCCGGCCCGTCGTTCGTCGTCATCATGCCGTCCAGCGTCGTCGCGTCGTCCGTCCCGCACCATCGGGATGTCCCCTGATCCTGCCCCGAGCCGCGGGACGGGGGTGGGGTCGGGGACCGGGTCGGGGTCCCGGGTCGGGGTCCGGGTCGGGGATCTCCTGGATGCCCGGGCGCGCGCCCGCGTGTGACGATGACGCCACCATGAGCCAGACCCATCCCGCGGGACGCCCGCCCGGCCCCGGACCCATGCCCGGGCCTGTGCCCGGCCCGGCCGCGCCGTCGGTGCGACGCGCCCGACGCGACCTGGACCGCGGGATGGTCGGCGGCGTCGCCGCGGGCCTGTCGACGCACCTGGGCGTGCCGCTGCCCGCGCTGCGCGTCGCGTTCGCGGTGGCGACCCTGCTGAGCGGTCTCGGGGTCGTGCTCTACGGCGCGTACTGGATGTTCCTGCCCGCCGGCACCTCGGCGCCGACCGCGGCCCCCGGCCTGGCCAGCGCCAGCCGTGGCGGCCGCCGGCCGGCCCGCGGCCGCCACGTCGCGAACGTCGGGCAGGCGGCGGTGGTCGGCTCCATCGCCGTCGGCGGCGTCCTCGTCGCCGAGGCGGTCGTCGGGCGCAGCACCCTGGTGTGGGCGACCGCGCTCGTCCTCGGCGGCGTCGCGCTGCTGTGGCGCCAGGCCGACGAGGCCCAGCGGGAGCGCTGGGTGGAGCGCTCGGAGTCGATCGACCCGGTCGGGATGGTGCTGGGCTCCGGCGGCTGGGCCGCGTACGCCCGCATCGCCGCGGGCGCCGCGCTGCTCGGCTCGGGCCTGCTCGTCCTGGTGCTGCGCGAGGGCGGCGTCGGCGCCGCCCGGGAGGTCGTCGTCGCCGTCCTGCTCGGCATCGTCGGCCTCGGGGTCGTGGTCGGCCCCTGGGTCAGCCGGCTGGTCGCCGACCTGGGGGAGGAGCGGGCCGAGCGCGTGCGCAGCCAGGAGCGCGCCGACGTGGCGGCCCACCTGCACGACTCCGTCCTGCAGACGCTGGCGCTGATCCAGAAGAACGCGAAGGACCCCGCCGCCGTCGCGCGCCTGGCCCGGAGCCAGGAGCGGGACCTGCGGGCCTGGCTGTTCGCCGAGGAGCGCCCCACCGCCGACACCCTGGCCGGTGCCGTGCGCGCGCTGGCCGCCGCCGTCGAGGACGACCACGGCGTGGAGGTCGAGGTCGTCACCGTGGGCGACGCGCCCTACGTCGAGCGGCTCGACGCCCTGGTCGGGGCGACCCGGGAGGCGGTCGTCAACGCCGCCAAGCACGCCGGCACGGGCCGCGTCGACGTCTACGTCGAGGTCGTCGGCGGCGCCGTCGAGGTCTTCGTGCGCGACCGTGGCGTCGGCTTCGACCCCGAGGACCTGCCGGCCGACCGGCACGGCGTCCGGGGCAGCATCGTCGAGCGCATGGCCCGGCACGGCGGACGCGCGACCCTGCGCTCCTCGCCCGCGACGGGCACCGAGGTCCGGCTGCACCTGCCGGCGGAGAGGGAGAACGATGAGCAGCAGCACTGAGCCCGGCGCGCCGGGGGCCCGCGAGCCGCGGGTGCGGGTCGTGGTGGTCGACGACCACTCGATGTTCCGCGCCGGGGTGCGCAGCGAGCTCGCCTCCGCCGGCGCCGCGAGCGTCGAGGTCGTGGCCGAGGCCGCGGACGTGGACGAGGCGGTCCGGGCGGTGCAGACCGCGCGGCCCGACGTCGTGCTGCTCGACGTGCACCTGCCCGGCGGCGGCGGGGGAGAGGTGATCCGCCGCACCCACCGGACGGTGCCCGGCACGCGCTTCCTCGCCCTCAGCGTCAGCGACGCGGCGGAGGACGTCATCGGCACGATCCGCAGCGGTGCGCGCGGCTACGTCACCAAGACGATCAGTGCCGTCGAGCTGGTCGACGCCATCTCCCGGGTGGCCGACGGCGACGCGGTGTTCTCGCCGCGGCTGGCGGGCTTCGTGCTCGACGCGTTCGCCGGGGCGATCCAGGTCGCGGAGGTCGACTCGGACCTGGACCGGCTCTCCGAGCGCGAGCGCGAGGTGATGCGGCTGATCGCGCGCGGGTACGCGTACAAGGAGGTGGCCAAGGAGCTGTTCATCTCCGTGAAGACCGTCGAGACCCACATGTCGAGCGTGCTGCGCAAGCTGCAGCTCAGCTCGCGCCACGAGCTGACCCGCTGGGCCTCCGACCGGCGCCTGCTCTGAGCGGGGGCGGCCACCCGAGCGGCGTGGCTTGGGTCACGGGGGCATAGTCGCCCCAAGTCCGACCCGTCCGTCGTGGCGCGCCGGAGCACCCTGACCTCGGGAGGACCCATGGGTGACACGCCAGCGCACGGCCGGAGGGCCGAGCAGGCCGACCGGTCGGAGCCGCACGACCCGCCCGACGACCTGACGGACCCCGCGGAGGAGCTCGACGGGCCCGACGACCTGCAGCGGTCGATCACCGGTCGCCTGCTCTTCTTCTACGTGCTCGGGGACGTGCTGGGCTCCGGCATCTACGTCCTCATCGGCGCCGTCGCCGCGGCGGTCGGCGGAGCCTTCTGGCTGGCCTTCATGGCCGGTGTCACCGTCGCGACCCTGACCGGGCTGGCGTACGCGGAGCTGGTCACCAAGTACCCCCAGGCGGCCGGCGCGGCGCTCTACGTCCAGCGCGCGTTCCGCCGCCCCTTCGTCACCTTCATCGTCACGATCTCGATGCTGTCGGCGACCTTCGCGGCCGCGGGGTCGCTGGCGACCGGGTTCTCCACCTACTTCGCCGCCGTGTGGGACCTGCCGCCGGCGCTGCTCGTCTCGGTGATCTTCGTGTGCGCCCTCGCGGCGGTGAACTTCATCGGCATCACGGAGTCGGTGACGGCCAACCTGGTGATGACGATCGTCGAGGTCTCCGGACTGGTGATCATCATGGCGATCGGCGTGGCGTACGCCCTGAGCGGCGACGCGGACTTCTCCGTGCTGACCCACTTCGACACCGACGGCAACCCGGTCTTCGCCCTGGTGGCCGGCGTCGCGCTGGCCTTCTTCGCGATGACCGGCTTCGAGAACGCCGCCAACGTCGCGGAGGAGACCGTCGACCCCAAGCGCAGCTTCCCGCGCGCGCTGGTCGGCGGCATGGTCGGCGCCGGCGTCATCTACGTGCTCGTCGCGATCAGCGCGGCGATCGTCGTGCCCTTCGACGCCCTCACCGACACCAGCGGCGACCCCGCCCTGCTGCAGGTGGTGCAGGCCGACATCGTGCCGATCCCGTCGGCGATCATGATCACCGTCTTCTCGGTGATCGCGATGGTGGCGATCACCAACACCACCCTGGTCGCGGTCGTGACGCAGTCGCGGATCCTGTTCGGCATGGCCCGCGAGGACGTCGTCCCCGGCGCCTTCGCCAAGATCCACGCCGCGCGGCGCAGCCCGTGGGTCGCGCTGATCTTCGCCGCGATGGTCGTCACCGCGCTGCTGTGCATCGGCACCGCGGTCGACCGGGCCGGGTGGGGCGGCAGCGACGGCCTCGTCACCACCCTCGCGAACGTGACGGTCGTGCTCACCCTGTTCATCTACGGGCTCGTGATCGTCGCGGCGTTCGTGCTGCGCGGCCAGGACGAGAGCGAGGAGACCTTCCGGGCGCCGACCGCGCTGCTGGTGCTGGGGCTCGTGGGCAACGCGACGCTGCTCGTCTACGTCGTCGTCGACGACTGGACGTCGCTGGTGTGGTGCGCCGGTCTGCTCACCCTCGGCGTCCTGCTCTACCTCGCCGAGCGCTTCCTCGGCGGGCGCACCGCGCCGCCGGGCGGCCCGTCGGCGAAGGACGGCACGGCACTCGGAGGGGGCGCGCGATGAGCGGCATGCACGTGGTGGTCGCGACCGACGGCTCGAAGCAGTCCCTCGCTGCGGCGCGGCACCTGCGCTCCTTCGCGGACCCGACGGCGCTGAGCCAGGTCACGGTGCTCGCGGTCGTGCGGCCCCTGGCTGCGGTCTCGTTCGTCGACGACCTGACCGAGGGGCGGCGCGCCTCCACGGAGACCGAGGTGGCCGGCTTCCGCGCCGCCGCGAAGGCGGCCACCGAGAGCGTGGCCGCCGTCTTCGACGGGTGGGGTCCGAAGGTGCGCAGGGCCGTGCGTTCCGGATCGCCAGCGAACGAGATCATCAAGGTCGCCGAGCAGACCTCCGCCGGCCTCGTCGTGGTCGCCGCCGGTGGCCGCGGGCTGTCCGAGCGGGTGCTGCTGGGCAGCACGGCGCAGCGGGTGCAGCAGTACGCCCCGTGCCCGGTGCTGGTGGTGCGCCCGGCGCCACGCCGGCGCCGCTGAGCGACGCCGGCGCGGTGCCCGGCCGGTCGTGGGCGGGTGCCGGGCCTCACGCCAGGTGGTGCACCTCCTGGCGGCCGAACACGGGCGTGTCGATGCCCTCGAACCGTGCCTTGAGCTGGAGAGCCAGGTACAGCGAGTAGTGGCGCGACTGGTGCAGGTTGCCGCCGTGGAACCACAGGTTCTCCTGCTGCGTCGGCTTCCACATGTTGCGCTGCTCGCCCTCCCAGGGACCCGGGTCCTTCGGGGTGTCGGAGCCCAGGCCCCACACCTTGCCCACGCGGTCGGCGACCTCCTGGCTGATCAGGTCGGCCGCCCAGCCGTTCATGGAGCCGTATCCCGTGGCGTACACGACCAGGTCCGCCGGCAGGGTGGTGCCGTCGGCGAGGACGACCGCGTCCTCCGTGAGGTGGTCGACCTGGCCGTTGACGAGCTTCACCTCGCCGTCGGCCACGAGCTCCGCGGCGCCGACGTCGATGTAGTAGCCGGAGCCGCGGCGCAGGTACTTCATGAACAGTCCCGAGCCGTCGGCGCCCCAGTCGAGGTCGAACCCGGCCGCCTCCATCCGGGCGTAGAAGTCGGCGTCCTTCTCGCGCATCCGGTCGTAGAGCGGGATCTGGAACTCGTGCATGATCCGGTAGGGGAGCGAGGCGAAGATGAGGTCGGCCTTCTCCGTGGTCACCCCCGCGGCCAGGGCGCGCTCGGAGTAGAGGTCACCCAGCCCGATCTCCATCAGCGAGTCGCTCTTGACGATGTGCGTCGAGGACCGCTGCACCATGGTGACGTCCGCGTCGTGCTCCCACAGGGCCCCGCAGATGTCGAAGGCGGAGTTGTTCGAGCCGATCACCACCACCTTCCGGCCGCGGTACGCGTCGGGGCCGGGGTGCTGCGAGGAGTGCTGCTGCTCGCCGCGGAAGACGTCCTGCCCGGGGAGGGTCGGCACGCTGGGCTTGCCGGACATCCCGGTCGCCAGCACCAGCTGGGTGGGCTGCAGCGTCAGCCGCTCGCCGTCCCGCTCGACCTCGACGGTCCAGGTGCCGGTCGCCTCCGAGTACGACGCGGCCGTCGCGACCGTCGAGGACCAGTAGGGTACCTCCATCACCCGGGTGTAGAACTCGAGCCAGTCGCCGACCTTGTCCTTCGGGGCGAAGACCGGCCAGTTGTCGGGGAACTTCAGGTACGGCAGGTGGTCGTACCAGACCGGGTCGTGCAGGCACAGCGACTTGTAGCGGCTGCGCCACTGGTCGCCGGGGCGGGCGTGCTTGTCGATGACGAGGCTGGGCACGCCCAGCTGGCGCAGTCGGGCGCCCAGCGCGATCCCGCCCTGCCCGCCGCCGATCACCAGCACGTACGGCTGGGTGGTCGAACCCAGCGACTCCGCCTCCTCCTGGCGCCGTTCCGACCACGAGCGCCGGTCGCGCTGCGCACCGTGCTCGGCGCCCCTGGGCCGCCGCGTGCCGCGGGGCTCCTCGTGGCCGGTGAGCTCGTACAGCGTGGTGAGGAAGGTCCAGGCCCGCAGGGACCCGTCCTCGTCGCGCAACCGCGCGAGGCCGCGGCCCCGGCCGTGCGCGGTCGCGAAGGTGAACCAGGCGGTGACGACGCCGTCCTCCTCCGTGGCCTCCTCGGACAGCTCGAAGCCGGACGGGTCCACACGGGACAGGGTGGCGCCGAGCAGCTCGGCGACCCCGGCGCGGTCCTCGACCGTGGTGAGGTTCCAGCTGAACGCGACGAGGTCGCGCCAGAAGCTCGTGGTCGCGAACGTGCCGGCGGCCCGTTCGACGTCACGGGCCACCAGGGCGTCCTCGAGGTCGGCGAACCACCGGCGGGCACGTTCCGTCGGGTCGGCGGTGGTCGCGCTCGCGGCGTCGGGGCGGTCGACGGTCTGGGTCATGGGGGCTCCTCTCGCAGCGGCCCGGTCCGGGCAGCTGCGGCACAGCAGACCTCCGGCGCTCCCGGGGGCGGAAGAGTTGCACCGGGTTGCACGTGACCTGGGTCACGCGGCCGACCTATGCTCGAGGCCGTCGACGTGACGCGTGCGAGGAGGTGCCGGTGCCCACTGCCCGAGCGGGCTCGACCAGCTTCGGCGCGGTCGCGCCCGGCACCGACCTCAGCGTGTACGCCCGGGAGCTGCGGCGCGTGCACGACGCCATGCTCGGCGGCGCCGCGCCGCCACGACGTCCCCGGGCCGTGGTGGCCCGGTCGTGGGAGCGGATGCTCGCGCTCGGGCTCGACCCCGACGGCGCGGGCGCCCGCGACCCGCTGCCGCGTGCCGACGTCGAGCACCGGCGCCGCGCCTCCCCGCTGACCTGGGTCATCGACGACCTGCGCCGTGCCCTGACCTCGGTGGCCGACGCGTCCCGCTTCCTGCTGGTGGTCACCGACGCGGACGGCGTGATCCTGTGGCGGGAGGGCGCCAGCGCGGTGCGTCGCCGGGCCGACGGTCTCGGGTTCTCCGAGGGCGCGCTGTGGACCGAGTCGCAGGTCGGCACGAACGCCATCGGCACCGCGATCGCCGAGCAGGCGCCCGTGCAGCTGTTCTCCGCCGAGCACTTCGAGGCCCAGCAGCACGCCTGGTACTGCACCGCCATGCCCATCCACGACCCGCGCACCGGCGACCTGCTCGGGGTGGTCGACGTGAGCGGCCCGGCGTTGACGCTGCACCCGGCGATCACCGCCCTCGTCGAGACCGCCGTGCGGCTGGCCGAGGCCCGGCTGGCGCAGCTGCACGCCGAGCGCCTCGAGCGCCTGCGTCGCGACTGCGACCACCTCATCGGCACGAGCACCGGTCCGCTCCTCGTCGTGGACGACGACGGGTGGGTCGCGCACCGCTCGGGCATCGCGGTGCGCGAGCGCATCGCCGTGCCCCGGCCCGAGACCACGGTGGCCGTCCCCGGGCTGGGGGTCTGCCTGCCCGAGCGGCTCGACGGGGGATGGCTGGTGCGACCCTCCGACGCGGAGCGGCGGCTGCGGCTGCGCCTGCACCGCTCGGGTCTCGAGCCGGTGCTCGAGGTCACCTCGGGCAGCGAGTCCTGGCGGCGCGCGCTGAGCCCGCGGCACGCCGACATCCTCGTGCGGCTCGCCGCCGCCGGCAGCGCGGGCCTGACCCCGGCGGCGCTGAGCCGGCAGCTCTTCGGCGACGAGAGCCACCTCGTCACCGTGCGCGCCGAGATCTCGCGGATGCGCCGCGTGCTCGGCGCCATGCTCGCGAGCGCGCCCTACCGGATCGCCGAGGAGGTCGACCTCGAGGTGGTGCCGTCCGGCTGACCCCGCCGGCTCCCCGGGGCCCTAGGGTGTCGGGCGTGGAGATCCTCCGGCTGGTGCTGCTGACCCTGCACGTGCTCGGCTTCGCCGCGCTGATCGGCGGGCTGCTCGCCCAGGTGCGCGACGAGGAGAAGCGGATCACGGCGCCCGTCCGCGACGGCGTCGGCACGGCGTTCGTCGCCGGGCTGCTGCTCGTCGGGGTGCTCGAGGCCGGTGACGCCGACGTCGACCACGCCAAGATCGCGGTCAAGTTCGGCATCGGGCTGGTGCTGCTGGTGCTGGTGATGGCCAACACGCGCAAGCCGCGGATCCCCGACGGCCTGTTCCTCGGCCTGCTGGGGCTCAGCGTGCTCAACGTCGTCGTCGCGATCTTCTGGTCGCCGGCGCACGCGTTCTGACGTCCCCGGGTCGCCCGCCCGCTGCGGTCGGGACCGTCGGTCGGCGGTCGTAGGCTGGGCCCCCTCATGAGCTCCTCCGTCATCCCCGGTCTCGAACACCTCGCCGCCGCGTCCGCGTCCGCCACGGGCGGCTCCGCGGACCCCTCCGCCGACGCCGCCGCGCGGGCCGCCGCCCTGCTCGACGGGCTGAACGGTCCGCAGCGGGACGCGGTCGTGCACGCCGGCGCGCCGCTGCTGGTCGTCGCCGGCGCCGGGTCGGGCAAGACCCGGGTCCTGACGCGGCGGATCGCCTGGCTCGTCGGCGAGCGCAAGGCGCACCCGGGGTCGATCCTGGCCATCACCTTCACGAACAAGGCCGCGGCCGAGATGAAGGAGCGGGTCGAGGAGCTGGTGGGCCGACGCGCCCGCATCATGTGGGTCTCCACGTTCCACTCCTCGTGCGTGCGCATCCTGCGCAAGGAGATCGAGCGCCTGGGGTTCTCCTCGAGCTTCTCCATCTACGACGCCGCGGACTCGCAGCGGCTGATGACCCTCGTGCTGGGCGACCTCGAGCTGGACCCGAAGCGCTACCAGCCGCGGGCCGTCCTCGCGTGGGTCTCGAACGCGAAGAACGAGCTGAAGGACCCCGAGACCGCGCGCGCGGAGGCGAGCAACGGGGTGGAGGAGGCCTACGCGTCGGCGTACGTGGAGTACCAGCGGCGGCTGCGGGACGCCAACGCCCTCGACTTCGACGACCTGATCATGACCACGGTGCACCTGTTCGGGGCGTACCCCGAGGTCCGCGAGGTCTACCGGCGCCGGTTCCGCCACGTGCTGGTCGACGAGTACCAGGACACCAACCACGCCCAGTACGCGCTGATCCACCAGCTGTGCGCCGACGATCCGGAGGGGGCGCGCGACACCGGCGGCTCGGGCGGCGAGCGGGTCGAGCCCAGCGAGCTGATGGTGGTGGGTGACGCCGACCAGTCCATCTACGCCTTCCGCGGCGCCAACATCCGCAACATCCTGGACTTCGAGCAGGACTTCCCGAACGCGACGACGATCCTGCTCGAGCAGAACTACCGCTCCACGCAGACGATCCTCACGGCCGCCAACGCGGTGATCGACCACAACGAGGGACGCAAGCCGAAGCGGCTGTGGTCGGACGCCGGCGACGGCGAGCCCATCGTCGGCTACGTCGCGGACGACGAGCACGACGAGGCCCGGTTCGTGGCCGACGAGATCGACAAGCTCGGCGACGACCACGGCGTGCGTCCCGCCGACGTGGCGGTCTTCTACCGCACCAACGCCCAGTCGCGCGTGTTCGAGGAGATCTTCGTGCGCGTCGGGATGCCCTACAAGGTCGTGGGCGGCGTGCGCTTCTACGAGCGCAAGGAGGTGCGCGACGCGCTGGCGTACCTGCGGCTGCTGGCCAACCCGGCCGACGAGATCTCGCTGCGGCGCATCGTCAACACCCCCAAGCGCGGCATCGGCGACCGCGCGCAGGCCTGCGTCGCGGCCCTGGCGCAGCGGGAGGGCACGACGTACTGGGAGGCGCTGCGGGTCGCGCACCGCGCCGACGGCATCGCGACCCGATCCCTCAACGCGATCCGCGCCTTCGTCGAGGTCGTGGAGGAGCTGCTGCAGATGGTCGAGGCCGACGAGCGGCCCGACGTCATCCTCGAGGCGGCGCTCGACCGGTCCGGCTACCTCACCGACCTGGAGGACTCCGACGACCCGCAGGACCACACGCGGGTGGAGAACCTCGCCGAGCTGGTCGCGGTCGCCCGCGAGTTCGCCGACGACCCACAGGCCGGTCCGTCGGCGGACCCCAGCGACGTCGAGGCGGGCGTCGTGACGCCGGGGCTCGGCGACTTCCTCGAGCGCGTCGCCCTGGTGGCCGACGCCGACCAGATCCCCGACGACGACGGCGCCGACGGGGTCGTGACCCTGATGACGCTGCACACGGCGAAGGGCCTGGAGTTCCCGGTCGTGTTCCTCACCGGTCTCGAGGACGGCGTCTTCCCGCACATGCGGACCCTCGGCGACCGCAAGGAGATCGAGGAGGAGCGGCGTCTGGCCTACGTGGGCCTGACGCGGGCGCGTGAGCGGCTCTACATCTCGCGCGCCGTCGTGCGCTCGGCGTGGGGTGCGCCGTCGCACAACCCCGCGTCCCGGTTCCTCGACGAGCTCCCCGTGGACCTGGTGCAGTGGCGCCGCACCGCGGCGGCCATGACCTCGTGGCGACGCCCCGACCTCAGCAGCTCCTCGCCCGCCGTCGGCGGTGGGGGTGCCGGGGGCGGCGGCCTGGGTGCGCCGACCGCGGCCGGGCGCCGCAACTTCTCCGCCGCCGCAGCGCGCGCCGACGCCTCGGCGAAGTCGAAGAAGAACCGGCCGGTGCCGAACCTCGACCCGGGCGACCGGGTCGTGCACGACGCCTTCGGGATGGGCACCGTGGTCTCGGTCGAGGGCGCGGCGGAGAAGGCGGTCGCGTCGATCGACTTCGGCTCGCAGGGTGTCAAGCGGCTCCTGCTCCGCTACGCGCCCGTCGAGAAGCTCTGAGAACTCCTGCGACGGCTCTGAGACGCAGCGAGCGCCACCCGGTCGGACCGGATGGCGCTCGCTGCTGCCGTGCGTGGACGGCCGTGCTCAGGGGGTGACGCCGTTGACCTGCAGCGCCCGGAACGGGTCGACCGGGTCGCCGGCGCCCGGCCGCACCTCGAGGTGCAGGTGGGGGCCGGTCGAGTTGCCCGTCGAGCCGACGTAGCCGATCAGGTCCCCGGCGGCGACCGTGTCGCCGACCGAGACCGCGAGCGACGACTGGTGGGCGTACCACATCTCCGTGCCGTCCTCGAGGGTGATCACGGTCTTGTTGCCGTAGGAGCCCTCGAAGCCGGCGGAGGTCACGACGCCGCCCGCGACGGCGCGGATCTGGGTGCCCGAGGCGGCCGCGAAGTCCAGGCCGGTGTGGTAGCCGGACGAGTAGTAGGACCGCGCGTCGCCGAAGCGGTTCGTCAGGCGGTAGCTGTCGACGGGCAGGACCCAGGCGTTCGCGGCGACGATGGCCGCCTGCTCCTCGGCCGACTGCGCGAGCGTCTCGAGCGCGGTCGAGCGCTTGGCCGCCTGCGCCTCGGTCTCGGCGAGCTCGCTGTCCGCCGCGGCGTCCTCGAGCGCGTCGCGCTCGGAGTCGCGGCTCACGGCGCGGTTGCGCTCGGTCAGCAGGTCGCCGCTCGTCGAGACGGAGTTGCCGGACAGCGCCGTCGACGCGGACACGCGGTACGCCTGCTCGTCGGTCCCGGCCAGCGGCCCGGCGCCCGAGGCGGTGACCGCGCCGGCGGCGGAGATCGCGAGCACCGCGACGCCGGCGACGACCGGGGCGGAGGGCAGGACGGGCAGCCGGAACCCCGCGGGGACCGCGGGGCGTCGGGTCGGCTTGACGGCCTTGCGGCGGCCCGTCGCGGCGGTGGCGCTGCGGGCGGCCCGCGCCTCCTCGCGGCGCTGGGCCTCGAAGCCGCGCACGTCGTAGGTGGTCGCGACCGGGGCGTCGTCCGCGGGGACGGCCGGCAGCGTCAGCGTGGTGTCCTCGAAGTCCGTCTCGCGCCGCAGCTGGGCCGCGACGGGCGCGACGGCCGGGGTGAGGGCCAGGGGGATCTCGGTGGTGCGGGTCGCCGGGAGGGCGACGGCCTCCACCTCGTACGCCTCGTCCGCGAGCACCTCGGCCTCGGCGCGGCGCCGGGGGGCGGGGCGGGCAGCGCGCTTGCCGCCGGCGGTGCGAGGGGAGGGGGCCTCCGGAGATGCGCTGCGGCGGGGGCCGCGTCGATCGCCTCGGTGGTTGCCCATGTACCTCTGGTTCCTCGTTCGTCCGTGCGGGGCGGGGCCCGCTTGTTCGTGTCGTCTCGCCAGTGCTCCGTGAATCAGCGCCTGACTGTAACGGACGCACCAGGGCCTCCGAAATCGGATCGCCGGATCCTGTGGATCGTTTCACCCGCCTCCCGGGTGGAGCCGGAGACGTCCGGATCCGCGTACCCGCCCGTCACCACGCACTTCCCGGCGCGCTCGGACCTGCCCGTGTGGCCCGGGTCACACGTGTGGTAGTGCGCTCGACGTGGCGGAGGACACCGCTGTCCACCCGGAGAGGGGACGGGGCTATCGTGCCGCGAGGAATCGGGACTCTCACCCTCAACCCAAAGGATTGGTCGGATCGTGGACCTGATGGAGTACCAGGCGAAGGAGCTCTTCGCCAAGCACGGCGTGGCGACCACGCTCGGCAAGGTCGTGGAGACCGCGGACGAGGCCAGGGCCGCCGCCGAGGAGATCGGTGGCGTGACGGTCGTCAAGGCGCAGGTCAAGGCCGGCGGCCGCGGCAAGGCCGGCGGCGTGAAGCTGGCGAAGACCGCGGACGAGGCGTACGAGTACGCGTCGAACATCCTCGGCATGGAGATCAAGGGCCTGACGGTCAACCGCGTCCTGGTGACGCCCGCGACCCCGCCGGAGGAGGAGTACTACTTCTCGTTCCTGCTCGACCGCTCGAACCGTCAGTACCTCTGCATCGCCTCCGTCGAGGGTGGTGTCGAGATCGAGGAGGTCGCGAAGACCAACCCCGAGGCCGTCCGCCAGATCGCCGTCGACCCGGGCACGGGCGTCGACGAGGCGAAGGCCCGCGCGATCGCGACCGAGGCGAAGTTCCCCGAGGCCGTCTTCGACCAGGCGGTCGAGATGATCCAGGCGCTCTACAAGGTCTTCGTCGAGGAGGACGCCACCCTCGTCGAGGTCAACCCGCTCGCGCGGCTGGCCGGCGACAAGCTGGAGGCCCTCGACGGCAAGGTCTCGCTCGACGAGAACGCCTCGGAGTTCCGGCACCCGCACCACGCGGAGTTCGAGATCCGCGAGGAGGCCGACCCGCTCGAGGCGAAGGCCAAGGACCTCGGTCTCAACTACGTCAAGCTGGACGGCCAGGTCGGCATCATCGGCAACGGCGCGGGCCTCGTGATGAGCACCCTCGACGTCGTCGCCTACGCCGGCGAGGCGCACGGCGGCGTGAAGCCCGCCAACTTCCTCGACATCGGCGGCGGCGCCAACGCGCAGGTGATGGCCAACGGCCTCGACGTGATCCTCAACGACCCGCAGGTCAAGAGCGTCTTCGTCAACGTCTTCGGCGGCATCACGGCGTGCGACGAGGTCGCCAACGGCATCAAGGGTGCTCTCGAGCTCCTGGGCGACGCGGCGACCAAGCCGCTCGTGGTCCGTCTCGACGGCAACAACGTCGAGCAGGGTCGGGCGATCCTCGACGAGCTGGCCCACCCGCTCGTCACGCAGGTCGACACGATGGACGGCGCGGCCGACAAGGCCGCCGAGCTGGCCAACGGCTGAGCGCGGACAGAGAAGAGACGAGAGAGCAATGTCGATCTACCTGAACTCCGACTCCAAGATCATCGTCCAGGGCATCACGGGCGGCATGGGTGCGAAGCACACCGCCCTCATGCTCGACTCGGGCGCCTCGATCGTCGGCGGCGTGAACGCACGCAAGGCCGGCACCACGGTCACGCACAAGGACGCCACGGGCGCCGACGTCGAGCTGCCGGTCTTCGGCACCGTCGCGGAGGCGATGGAGAAGACGGGCGCGAACGTGTCGGTCCTCTTCGTCCCGCCGGCCTTCACCAAGGCCGCCGCCGTCGAGGCCATCGACGCGCAGATGCCGCTGATCGTGGTCATCACCGAGGGCGTCCCGGTGCAGGACACGGCCGAGGTCTGGTCGTACCTGCAGGGCAAGCAGACGCGGATGATCGGTCCGAACTGCCCCGGCATCATCACGCCGGGCGAGTCGCTGGCGGGCATCACGCCCCACACCATCACCGGCAAGGGCCCGGTCGGCCTCGTGTCCAAGTCGGGCACGCTGACCTACCAGATGATGTTCGAGCTGAAGGACTTCGGCTTCTCGACGGCCATCGGCATCGGCGGCGACCCGATCGTGGGCACCACCCACATCGACGCCCTCCAGGCGTTCCAGGACGACCCGGAGACCGAGCTGATCGTGATGATCGGCGAGATCGGCGGCGACGCCGAGGAGCGGGCGGCCGCCTACATCAAGGAGAACATCACGAAGCCGGTCGTCGGCTACGTGGCGGGCTTCACCGCGCCCGAGGGCAAGACCATGGGCCACGCCGGCGCCATCGTGTCCGGCTCGGCCGGCACGGCGCAGGCGAAGAAGGACGCGCTCGAGGCCGTCGGCGTCAAGGTCGGCAAGACGCCGTCCGAGACCGCCGCCCTCGCGCGGGAGATCCTGCAGAACCGCTGAGCCCCCGGGCGCAGCAGCACGACGGACACCGCCCCCGACCGGGTCGCCCAGGCGACCGGGTCGGGGGCGGTTCCGTCTCGGGAGCGGATGTCACATGCCGTACGCGGCGCGGCTGGCCGCCGCGCCGAGCAGCTCGTCCATGGCGCCGTCGAGACCCGCGGGCTCGGTCGGGCCGCCGAGCCGGCTCAGCGTGAGGACGACCAGGTCGCTGCCCACCTGCACGACGCCCTGACGGGCGTACCGGACGGCGTCGCAGTCCGCGCCCCCGCCGCAGGCCTCCGGAGCGGGCGCGGTGGTCGCGACCCACGTCCCCTCGGCCCCGTCGACGAGGACGAGCGAGGGCTGCGGCGCCGGGTCGACGACCAGACCCTCGGCGCCGGAACCCTCCCCGCACGCCTCGAGCCAGCCGGTCGCGGTCGCGTAGGCCTCCCCGGCGGCGGCCGGGTCGTCGAAGGCCAGCACCGCGGAGTTGACCGCGGCCTCACGCACCCCGGGTGCGCCCGACCCGTCGGACGGCAGGGCGGTGAACTCGGCGTACCCGTCGTCGGTCGGGCCGAGCGTGCGCAGGCCGGCCGCGGCGCAGGGCAGCGTCGGCTCGTCGGTCAGCCCGATCTCCTCCCACGGCCCCAGGCCGTCGAGCGGCGGCAGCAGGTCGGTGCCGACCAGCTGCGCGGCCGAGACGCTGCGACCGGTGCCGTCACCGGTGCCGTCGTCGCCCTGCCCGTCGTCGCCCTGGCCGTCGCCGTCCGGGCCGCCGTCGTCGGACGACCCGTCGGTGGGCGGCTGGGTGGGCAGGTCCTCGCCCCGGTAGTAGCGCAGCGCGTCCACGGCCGCGGCGTCGTCGCCGGCGGTCTGCGCCACCAGCTGCGCGAGCGCCTCGTCGTCGCCCGCGAATCCGACGGCGTACGTGCGGCTGACGAGCACGGCGTTCTCCGTGCGGTAGTAGCGCAGGAGGTCCGCGCCGCCCTCGGCGCCGTCGGCGGTCCGGGTCACGGCGAGCGAGTCGTCGGCCTCGGTGGACGTGGCGACCACGAGGGTGTCGTTGGTGAGCGTGACGTCGTCGCGCTGCGTCGTGGCGCAGCCGGCGACGGCGCGCTGCACACGCCCGAGGTACGCCCGCGCGTCCGCGACGTCGTCGAAGGCGACCAGCGTGCGCTCGAGCGCGTCGCTCTCGCCCTCGCCGCCGGCGGCGAGCGTGCGGCTCTCGGCGCGCCCGGAGGCGTCGGCGGGGGAGAGCGCCTCGCCGCACAGGTCGGGGGACGTGCCGACCGGGTCCGTCTCGACGGCGGTCGAGGCCGCCTCCGCGGGCCACCCCGCGTCGAGGGGGAAGGCGCCGGGGACGTCGGTGCGCACGGCCTGGGCGGTCGCCGTCGAGGCCGCGTCGCGGCCCCGGTCGTCGCCGCGCAGGACGTCGGTGAGGGCGATCCCGCCCCCGGCCACGACGGCCACGACCGCCAGGCTGGTCGCCGCGACGGCGGCGTGCGTGCGGCGGCGGCGACGGTCGCCGCGACGACGGATCTCGTGCGGGGGCAGAGCGGGCATGGCGGGTCCTGAGGAGCGCAGCGCGCGGAGACGCTCGGTCGGGTCGGGCGGATCGGTCGGGTCGGTGGGGTCGGGCGGGCGCTCAGGCATGGGTGGTTCCCTCCCGCAGGTCGGGGACGTCGTCGGCCAGCAGGGCGGCGAGCGCGGCGCGTCCGCGCGAGAGCCGGGCCTTGATCGTGCCCTCCGCGGTGCCGGTCTCACGTGCGACCTGGGCGACCGGGAGGTCGTAGACGTGGTGCAGGACCAGCGCCTCGCGCTGGGCGGCGGGCAGGTGGCGCAACGCGGCGACCACCGCGACCCGGTCCGGCGCCGGGCCGTCGGCGGTGAGGGGCGCGGCGACCGCGCGGTCGGGGTCGCGCCGGCCGCGCGAGGCGCGTCGCCACCGACTGACGGCCTGACGGTGGGCGACGGTGCGCACCCACGCCTCGGGGTGGTCGACGCGGGCCAGGCGCCGGCGGTGCGCCCAGGCGCGCACGAACGCCTCCTGCACGCACTCGTGCGCCTCGTCCCGGTCGCCGATCATCGCGGTGACCTGGTTGACGACGCGCCCGAAGGAGGCTTGGTAGAACTCGTCGAACTCGCGCTCGTCCATCTCACCCCCCGCGTCGACGCCGGTCGGACGCCCCGGGTGGGCGCCGCTCGAGGTGGAGACGCCCGGGCCGCCGGCGGGGTTGCATCGTGTGCGGATCCGGGCGCGGATCAGGGTGCGGCGGCGAGCCGCTCGCGGGCGCGGGTGACGATCTGGGTGAAGGTCTCGTCGTCGACGTCCTGGTTGCCGGTCGGTGCGAAGCCGACCTGGGTCACCCGGTTCCCGACGCGGGCGACCCCCATGAGGATCGAGACGGTGCGGTCCTCGTCGACGCGCACGTCGAGGCGCCACGCGAGCAGCCGACCGTCGTCGAAGTCGGCACCGCCGATCGGGGTGACGTCGGTGACCAGGTCCTGGGACACGCAGCTGCCCATCCGGCCCTCGATGGTGCCGACGAAGTCGTCGGCGGCCTGGTCGTCGGGCAGCGCTCCGACGGTCTGCGTCAGGCCGAACGTGTCGGGCAGCCCGGCGTCGGTGACGACGAAGGTGCGGGTCAGGGGATCGGTGAGGTTGGAGAACTGGGCGGCGTCGCAGACGGTGGCGGCGTCGTTCGCGCTGGCCTCGACCGGGCGGGTGGCGGTCCAGGGCTGGTCGACGCTGCCGAGCGGCGGCAGGTCGATGACGTCCAGCATCTGCGGGGTCTCGCCGACGGGGAAGGGCAGCCGGGAGCGCGCCTCGGCGGTCGTGGCGCAGGTGCGCGAGTCGTCGGCCGCGCACAGGCGGTCCACCGCGCCGGCGAGCAGCTGGACGACGCCCTCGCGCGAGTCCTGGGCGGCGCCCACGCCGTCGTAGGCCACGACCGTGGTCACGTCGCCGGTGCGCGCGACGCCCGCGGTGAGCAGGGTGCCGGGATCGCCCGCCGTCGAGAGCACGAAGGCGGCCGCCTCGTCGCCCACGCCCGTGACGTCGTAGGTCCCCACGAGCTGGGTGCGGGGCACGCTGCACCCGGCGAACCAGCCGCGCCACGTGTCGAAGGTGGCGTCGGCCTCCTCGGCCTGTCTCGAGAGCTCGTTGATCTGCAGCACCCGCTGACCGGCGTCCTGCTGACCCTCTTGTCCGCCCTGTTCACCCTGCTCGCCCGTGGGCGTGAACGTGCTGACGTACCCGGCGAGGCCCTCGACGTCGGCGTAGCGGGACTGCTGGCACGGGACGACCAGGCCGTCGCCCGACGTGTTGTCGTCGACCTCGGCGCTCCACCCGGTGCCGGTGACCGATCCGACCTGCTGCGCGTCGAGCAGCATGTCGGTGCCGAAGGTGCTGGGCGGCGGCTCCGGGGTCGGCGTGGCCGGGGCGCCCTCCCGCTCGACGGAGCGGGCCAGCGAGGTGGCGGTGCCGCTGTCGTCGTGCACCACCGCGCCCGAGGCGACGACCGCGGCGACGGCGGTGGCGACGCCGACCACGGTGTGCACCCGCCGACGCCGCGTGCCCGCGCGCCGCAGGATCGACGGGCGGGGCCAGCGCACGTCGCCGAGCGAGGCGGCGACCGCCGCGAAGGACGCGTCGACGGCCTCGGGGGTCTCGAGGCCGCGCTGCAGGGCGTACTCCGCGCGCCCGACCGCGAGGTGGCGCGCGCCGTCCTCCACGGTGACGCCCAGCTCGCGGGAGGCCTCGGCCAGCGCGGTGCCCTCGGTCTCGGAGAGCACGAGCAGCCGCCGGGGCGTGCCGTCGAGGTCGTCGAGCACCTCGAGGGTGCGGGCGACCTCGGGGTCGATGCCCTTCTCGCGGTGCCACGGGCGGGCCGTCGACCGACGCTGCGCGATCGCCCAGGCGCGGGTGCGGACCTCCGGCAGCGGGTCCGGTCGGGCACCCACCTTCGACCAGTGGTGCCACGCGATCGTGAAGGCCTCGCGCACCGCGCTGCGGGCCACCGGGAGGTCGCCGGTCAGCAGGTACGTCTGCAGGAGCAACCGTCCTCGGGCGTCCTTGTAGAACGCGTCGAACGCTTCGGTGTCGGCCATGGCGGCGACCACCGTAGCCGACCCGTCCCGGTCCCGGCGTGTCGCCCGCGGGCTGCTCGTGGGGGCCGTCGCGACCGGTGAGGATGGGGCCACGATGACCTCCGTCCTGCCGCCCCTGCGCCGCCCCGGCGCCGCCCGCCCCCCGCTGGGGCCCGTCGCCGTCGCCGCCCTCGGCGGCGCCGCGGCGGCCGCCTCGACCCTGACCGTCGCCCTCGGCGTGGGGGTGCTCGGCTGGTTCCTCTCCGACGCCGGCACCCACGGCCGCCCGTCCGACGGCCTGCGGGTCGGCGCCCTGGGCTGGTTGACCGGCCACGGCTCGGGTGTCTCGGTGCAGGGCGTGCCGCTCACCACGATGCCGCTCGGGGTCACCCTCGTGATCGCCGTCGTGTGCTGGCGCTTCGGCCTGCGGGCCGGTGAGCAGGTGGCGGAGCACGGGCCCGACGCCGCCGGCGTGGCGGCGGGGGAGAAGGACCTGGTGGTGCCGACGGTCGCCGGGGTGCTGACGGCCGCGTACGTGCTCGTGGCGGTCCTCACCGCCGTGGTCGCGGGCTCGGCGGGGGACGGCGTGTCGCTGGTGGCCGTCGTCGGGTGGTCCCTCCTGCTCGCCGGCGGCGTGGGCGGAGCCGGCGTCGCGGTGGGCTCCGGGCGTGCGGCCGAGTGGGTCCTCCTGCTGCCGGAGGAGGTGCGCGACACCGTCGCGGCCGCCGTGGCGCTGCTGCTGGCGTGGCTGGCGCTGGGGGCGCTGGTGCTGGCCGCGGGGCTCGCGCTGGGCTACTCCGAGGCGGCGTCGCTGCTCTCCCAGGTCGAGACGGGCACCGGCTCGGCCGTGCTCGTCGTCGGGCTCGCGCTCCTCCTGGTGCCCAACGCGGTGCTGTTCGGCGGGGCGTACGCGCTGGGGCCCGGCTTCTCGGTCGGCGCGGGCACCCTGGTCACCCCGTCGGCCGTGGCGCTCGGGCCGCTGCCGCTGTTCCCGCTGCTCGCCGGCGTGCCCGGCGGGCCCCTGCCGGGCGCGGCCGCCGACGCCGCCCTGGCGCTCCCGTTCGTCCTGGCCGCTGTGGTGACGGTGCTGGTGCACCGCCGCCGGCCCACCCTGCGCTGGGAGGTCGCGCTGGCCCGCAGCGCGGCCTCGGGCGTCCTCGCCGGCATCGGTCTCGCGGTCCTGGCGCGCCTCGCGGGGGGCTCGGCCGGCCCCGGCCGCCTCGAGCAGGTCGGTCCGTTCGTCGGCGACGTGCTGGTGCACGCCGTCGTCGCGTTCACCACCGGGGCCGTGCTCGCGGCGCTCGCCACGACGGCGCTGCAGCGCCGCCGCGCCGACGCCTGACCGCGACGGCCTAGGATCGGCGCCCGTGCCCGAGCCCGCCTCCTCGCCCGCCGCCCGCGTCGTCGTCCTCGTCTCCGGGGCGGGGTCCAACCTCCAGGCGCTGCTCGACGCGGCCCGGGACGGTGCCTACCCCGCGGAGGTCGTCGCGGTCGGCGCCGACCGCCCCGGTGCCGCGGGCCTCGACCGGGCCCGTGCCGCCGACGTGCCGACCTTCGTGGTGCCGCTCGCGGAGCACCCCGACCGCGCGGCCTGGGACGCGGCGCTGACCGACGCGGTGGCCGCCCACCGCCCCGACTGGGTCGTGCTCGCCGGCTTCATGCGGCTCGTCGGGCCCGCGTTCCTGGCCCGGTTCGAGGGCCGCGTGCTCAACACCCACCCGGCGCTGAGCCCCAGCTTCCCCGGCATGCACGGCCCCGCCGACGCCCTGGCCCACGGGGTGAAGGTCAGCGGCGCGACGCTGTTCGTCGTCGACGCCGGGGTCGACACCGGCGTGATCGTGGCGCAGACGGCCGTGGCGGTCGAGCCGGACGACGACGTGGCCGCGCTGCACGAGCGGATCAAGGTCGCCGAGCGCCGGATGCTCGTCGACGCGGTGGCCCGGATCGCGGCCGACGGGCTGGTCGTGTCGGGGCGCCACGCCCGGTTCGGCACCCCGGGCCCGGTGCACTAACCTGACCGCACACGACTGGCGCAGGTGGGTGACCACCAGGGAGTGAGCAGCGTGCGCATCGACCGCCTGGGTGCGCGCACGGTCCGCACCGCAACCCTCGCGAGGAGCCTTCTGTGAGCACCCCCGACCAGATCCCCGTCCGCCGCGCGCTCGTCTCGGTCTTCGACAAGACCGGGCTCGAGGAGCTCGTGCGCGGGCTCGCCGACGCCGGCGTCGAGCTCGTCTCCACCGGCGGCTCCGCCGCACTCATCGCCGGGCTCGGCCTGCCGGTGACCCGGGTCGAGGAGCTCACCGGCTTCCCCGAGTGCCTCGACGGCCGCGTCAAGACGCTGCACCCGCGCGTGCATGCCGGCATCCTCGCCGACCGCCGCCTCGACACCCACGTCGCGCAGCTCGCCGACCTCGGCGTCGAGCCGTTCGACCTCGTCGTCGTCAACCTCTACCCCTTCACGCAGACCGTCGCGTCGGGTGCGACCCCGGACGAGTGCGTCGAGCAGATCGACATCGGCGGACCGTCGATGGTGCGGGCCGCGGCGAAGAACCACCCGTCGGTCGCCGTGGTGACCTCGCCGGAGGCGTACGCGCAGACGCTCGCCGCCGTGGCGGCCGGCGGTTTCGACCTCGCCGCGCGCCGGCAGCTGGCCGCGCAGGCGTTCGCGCACACCGCCGCCTACGACGTGGCCGTGGCGTCCTGGTTCGCGGGTGACTACACGTCCGCCACCGACGCGGCCGGCGCCGGCTGGCCCGCGTTCACGGGCACGGCGCTGACGCGCTCGGCCGTGCTGCGCTACGGCGAGAACCCGCACCAGTCGGCGGCGCTCTACGTCGACGGCACCGGGGGACTGGCCGAGGCCGAGCAGCTGCACGGCAAGGAGATGTCCTACAACAACTACGTCGACACCGACGCCGCGCGCCGCGCCGCGTACGACTTCGACGCCCCTGCGGTCGCGATCATCAAGCACGCCAACCCGTGCGGCGTCGCGGTCGGCGACGACGTCGCCCAGGCGCACGCCCGCGCCCACGCCTGCGACCCGGTCTCCGCGTTCGGCGGCGTGATCGCCGCCAACCGCCCGGTCTCGGTCGCGATGGCGGAGCAGGTGGCGGAGGTGTTCACCGAGGTGATCGTCGCGCCGGACTACGAGCCCGGTGCCGTCGAGGTGCTGACCCGCAAGAAGAACATCCGCGTGCTGCGCTGCGCCGCGGACGCCGAGCGTCCCGCCCTCGAGGTGCGACCCGTCTCGGGCGGCCAGCTGGTGCAGCAGGCCGACCGCCTGCACGCCGACGGCGACGACCCCACGACCTGGACGCTCGCGAGCGGCGAGGCCGCCTCGCCCGAGCTCCTCGCGGACCTCGCGTTCGCGTGGCGGGCCGTGCGCGGCGTGAAGTCGAACGCGATCCTGCTCGCGAAGGACGGCGCGTCCGTCGGCGTCGGCATGGGCCAGGTCAACCGGGTCGACTCGTGCAGGCTCGCCGTCGAGCGGGCGGGCGAGCGCGCCCGTGGCTCGGTCGCCGCGTCCGACGCGTTCTTCCCGTTCGAGGACGGTCCGCAGATCCTCATCGACGCGGGTGTGGCCGCGATCGTCCAGCCCGGTGGATCCGTGCGCGACGAGCTCACGGTCGAGGCGGCCCGGGCGGCGGGCGTGACCATGTACTTCACCGGCACGCGCCACTTCGCGCACTGACCCGCTGACGAGAGGACAGGACGAGGCGATGACCGCGAACAGGCTCGACGGCTCCGCGACCGCGAAGGCGATCAAGGGCGAGGTGGCGGCCCGGGTGGCCGCGCTGGCCGAGCGGGGGGTGGTGCCCGGGCTGGGCACCGTGCTCGTCGGCGACGACCCGGGCAGCCGGTGGTACGTCAACGGCAAGCACAAGGACTGCGCCGAGGTGGGCATCGCCTCCCTGCGCGTGGACCTGCCGGCGACGGCGACGCAGGAGGAGATCGAGGACGCGGTGCGCGGCCTCAACGAGGACCCCGCCTGCACGGGCTACATCGTCCAGCTGCCGCTGCCGCGGGGCATCGACGAGAACCGCGTGCTGGGGCTGATCGACCCGGCGAAGGACGCCGACGGCCTGCACCCGACGAACCTCGGCTGGCTGGTGCTGGGCGAGGACGCCCCGCTGCCCTGCACGCCCTACGGCATCGTCGAGCTGCTGCGCCGCCACGACGTGCCGATCGCGGGCGCCGAGGTGGTCGTGGTGGGCCGTGGCGTGACCGTCGGCCGGCCCATGGGCCTGCTGCTGACCCGGCGCAGCGAGAACGCGACCGTCACCCTGTGCCACACCGGCACCCGCGACCTCGCCGCCCACGTGCGCACGGCCGACATCGTGGTCGCGGCCGCGGGCGTGCCGGGCATCATCACCGCCGACATGGTCAAGCCGGGCGCTGCCGTGCTCGACGTGGGCGTCTCGCGGGTCGACGGCAAGATCGCCGGCGACGTGGCCGACGACGTGTGGGAGGTCGCGGACTGGGTCTCGCCCAACCCCGGCGGCGTCGGCCCGATGACCCGCGCCATGCTGCTGGCCAACGTCGTCGCCCTGGCGGAGAGCCGGGCCTGACGCCGTGGTCGTTCCCGGCTCCCGCGCCGACGAGGGCGGTTCCGAGAGCCCGCGCCGGCGCTTCGTGCCCGAGCGGGTCGGCGGTTTCGTCTACCTCGCCGTGCTCGTCGCGTGCGCGGTCGGGGTCTGGATCGTGGTCGGCGGCGACTGGCGCACGGGGATCCGCTGGTTCTCCCTGGCGCTGGTCGCCGGCGGCGTGGCCCGCCTCGTGCTGCCGGAGGCGGAGTCCGGGATGCTCGGCGTGCGGGGCCGCTACCTCGACGCGGCACTGCTGGTCGGCGTCGGGGCCGTGATGCTGGTCCTCGCCGGCGACATCCCCGAGCAGTCGGGCGCGTGAGGAACCGCGCGTACGCCCGCGGCCTCCGGCTGCTCCCCGGCGCCGTCGTCGCCGCGGTCGCGGCGGTCGTTCTCGCGGGCTGCGGCACCGGCCCCACCCCGGTCGGCACGTCGGGGGTCGACGAGCTCACGGTGCCCTCGCCCTCGCCCGACCCCGCGGACTTCGTGGTCGGCGTCGACAGCGCCTGGTGGCCGCTGGCCACGGGGGACGTCGCCGTGTTCCGCGACGGCGCGGGCCGCGAGCTGCGCCGCACCGTCGCCGCGCCCACCCAGCTGGCCGGCGTCTCGGCGGTCCCGGTGACCACCGAACCCGTGCTCGCGACGTGGCCCGCGGGCCAGGCGCCGCCGGTGACGACCGACTGGTACGCCCAGGACCGTCGCGGCAACGTGTGGCTGGTCGGCGGCACCGGCACGGACGGCGCCACGTGGACCATCGGCAGCGCGGGCCCGCCCGCGGGCCTCGTCGTGACGGCCGTGCCGCGGGTGGGGGACGGGTACGTGCGCCGCGCGCCCGAGGCCCTCGGCAGCCTGCCGGGCCTGCGCGTGCGGGTGCTCGACACGTCCGGGGTCGAGGAGCTGGGCGACGAGGAGCTCGAGACGACCGTCCTCGAGGTGGTCGCCGGGGCGGAGAGCGTCGCGGACAGCGGCAGCGCGGTCGACGAGGAGGTCCTGGGCCGCGGCGTGGGACTGGTCCGCTTCACCGCCGACGGCGTCGTCTGGTCGCGCGTCGACAGGTAGCCACGGGTGACACGGCCGGGGTGACCTGCGACGCTGGCCCGGGGCCGTCGGCCGAGACCGCCCCAGGTGCCGGACGCCCGGACGTCAGGTATCTTGACGTCGAGATTCATACGCCTCGAGAGCTCAGGAGTCGACCTCACCCATGGCCAAGATCATCTACACCCACACCGACGAGGCGCCGCTGCTCGCGACGTACTCCTTCCTCCCGATCATCGAGGCGTACGCCTCGACGGCGGGCGTGGACGTGGAGACCCGGGACATCTCGCTCGCGGGCCGCATCATCGCGCAGTTCCCCGAGCTGCTGAGTGACGAGCAGCGGATCGACGACGCCCTCGCCGAGCTCGGCGAGCTGGCCACGACGCCCGAGGCGAACATCATCAAGCTGCCGAACATCTCGGCCTCCATCCCGCAGCTCAAGGCGGCGGTCAAGGAGCTGCAGGAGCAGGGCTACGCGATCCCGGACTACCCGGAGAACCCGCAGACCGACGAGGAGAAGGCGACCCGCGCCAAGTACGACAAGGTCAAGGGCTCGGCGGTCAACCCCGTCCTGCGCGAGGGCAACTCCGACCGCCGCGCGCCCGCCTCGGTGAAGAACTACGCCAAGGCGCACCCCCACCGCATGGGTGCCTGGAGCGCCGACTCCAAGACGAACGTCGCGACGATGGGCAAGGGCGACTTCCGCTCCAACGAGAAGTCGGTCGTCGTCGAGGCCGACGACACGCTGTCGATCGTGCACGTCGGCGCCGACGGCACCGAGACCGTCCTCAAGGACGCCGTGAAGGTCCTGGCCGGCGAGGTCGTCGACGCCACGTTCATGGACGTCGCGGCGCTGCGCCGCTTCCTGGTCGAGCAGGTCGCGCGGGCCAAGGCCGACGACGTCCTGTTCTCGGCGCACCTCAAGGCCACGATGATGAAGGTCTCGGACCCGATCATCTTCGGTCACGTCGTGCAGGCGTTCTTCCCCACGCTCTTCGAGCAGTACGGCGAGCAGCTCGCCGCCGCGGGCATCTCGCCCAACGACGGCCTGGGTGGGCTGCTCAGCGCGGTCGAGGGTCTGCCCGACGGCGCCGCCATCAAGGCGGCGGTGGAGCAGGGTCTGGCCGACGGCCCGGCCCTCGCCATGGTCGACTCCGACAAGGGCATCACGAACCTCCACGTGCCCAGCGACGTCATCATCGACGCGTCGATGCCGGCCATGATCCGCACCTCCGGCCACATGTGGGGCCCGGACGGCGAGGAGGCCGACACCCTCGCGGTGATCCCCGACTCGTCCTACGCCGGCGTCTACCAGACCGTCATCGACGACTGCCGCGCGAACGGCGCCTTCGACCCGGCCACGATGGGCTCCGTGCCCAACGTCGGCCTGATGGCGAAGGCGGCGGAGGAGTACGGCTCGCACGACAAGACCTTCGAGATCCCGGCCGCGGGCACGGTCGAGGTGCGGGCCGGCGACGGCGCCGTCCTGCTGAGCCACGACGTGCAGCCGGGTGACATCTGGCGCGCGTGCCAGACCAAGGACGCCCCGATCCGCGACTGGGTCAAGCTGGCCGTCACCCGCGCCCGCGCGACCGGCGCCCCGGCCGTGTTCTGGCTCGACGAGACCCGCGCCCACGACCGCAACCTGATCGAGAAGGTCCAGGCCTACCTGCCGGAGCACGACACCGAGGGCCTGACCATCGAGATCCTCGCCCCGGCGGAGGCCACGGCGTACTCGCTCGAGCGGATCCGCCGCGGCGAGGACACCATCTCCGTCACCGGCAACGTGCTGCGCGACTACAACACCGACCTGTTCCCGATCCTCGAGCTCGGCACGTCGGCCAAGATGCTGTCCATCGTCCCGCTGATGAACGGTGGTGGCCTCTTCGAGACCGGCGCCGGTGGTTCCGCGCCGAAGCACGTGCAGCAGCTCGTCAAGGAGAACTACCTGCGCTGGGACAGCCTGGGCGAGTTCTTCGCCCTGGCCGCCTCGTTCGAGCACCTGGCGACCACGGCCGGCAACGCCCGTGCGCAGATCCTCGCCGACACCCTCGACCGCGCCACCGGGACGTTCCTCGACCAGGACAAGTCCCCGACGCGTCGCGTGGGCGGCATCGACAACCGCGGCTCGCACTTCTACCTGGGCCTGTTCTGGGCCGAGGAGCTGGCGCAGCAGAGCGAGGACGCCGAGCTGGCGGCCGCGTTCGCCTCGCTGGCGAGCACGCTGCGGGAGAACGAGCAGAAGATCGTCGACGAGCTCGCCGCCGTGCAGGGGAGCCCGGCGGACATCGGCGGCTACTACCGCCCCGACGGCGCCAAGGCCGACGCGGTCATGCGGCCGAGCGCGACGCTCAACGCCGCGCTCGCGGCGCTCTGAGGTCACGACCCGGCAGTGCAGCGGTCCGGGCGTCGACGTCGGCGCTCCACGAGGTGCGTCCCGCCACGGCGGGGCGCACCTCGTGCGCGTCCGGGGCCCGTGACGGCTCGTCCGGACCGCTTGCGCGGTCGGGGACCATGTCGGTGTGCAGCTGCGACGTCGATGTGCCCTCGTGACCCTCGGCCCCGCTCTCGCCCTGCTGGCGGCGGGCGTCCTCGGCGGCTGCGCGGAGCTCGAGGACGCCGCCCGCGACACCGCTCGCGAGGCCGGCTGCCAGGCGGCGCAGGAGGCCGTCGACGGCGTCACCACCCGGGCGGACGAGGCGGTCGCCGACCTCGGGGCCGACCCGGCCGCGGCGGAGCGTGAGCTCACCGCCCTGCGCGACGCGGTCGACGCCGCAGCCTCCGGGGTCTCCGACGAGGTCGCCACCCACCTCGGCACCGCCGAGGGAGCGCTCGACGCCCTCTCCGAGCAGGCGCAGGCGGCCGCGGACGGCACCGAGGTCGACGACGTCGCCGTCGACGCCGCGCAGTCCGAGCTCGACGGCGCGGTCGAGGACCTGACGCAGGTCTGCTGAGCCGCCCCGGGGACCGGGCCCCGGCTCCGGGCGGGGGCGCGCCCGGCGCACGGAAAATGAGGGGCGCGTCGTCGGTGGGAGCGCCTACCGTCGACGCTCGACATGAGCGGAACCGAGACCATCCCCCACGCCACCCCGGCCACCACCTCCTCCGAGCCCCGCGACGGGCGGGTGGAGGACGCCACCGCGCCCCGGCCCGGCGGCCGGCGACGCATCGACTGGCGTCGTCTCGGCGGTCCGACCTCCACGGTCGCGCTGCTGCTCTCGGTGCTCGGAGCCGTCGGCGAGACCCTCGGCACGGTGGTCGCGGGCCGTCTCGCGGAGGGCCCGAGCCAGACCCTCGTCCTGCTGCTCGCCCTGTGCGTGGTCGGCGGCGCGGTCCTCGACTCGGTGGGGCGCGTGGTCTGGGCCGGCGTCGTGGACCGCGCCGAGGGGCGGCTGCGCGAGGACCTGCTCGACGCCGCGCTCGACCAGCCGCTCGGCACGCTGACCGAGCAGGCGGTGGGCGAGATCCTGGACCGCGTCGACGACGACACCCACGACGTCGGCACCCTCGCGCGTCGCCAGCTGTGGAGCGCGCTGCGCACCGTCTTCGCCGCCCTCCCGATGTGGGTGGTGGCCGGCCTGACCTGGTGGCCCGCGTGGTTCCTCTTCCCCGCGATGGCCGGCCTGGTCTGGGTGCTGGTGCGCGGGCTCCTGCCCGAGCTGACCCGCCGCAAGGTCGCCGAGGAGATCGCCTGGACCGACCACGCCGCCGCCTTCGAGGAGGGCATCGCCGGGCGCGACGACCTGCGCACCTCGCTGGGTCAGGCGTACGTCGTGCGGCGCACCAGCGAGCTGGCGGCCAAGGTGCACGAGCTCCTGCGCGACGTGGTGCGCCGACAGGTGCAGATCACGTTCCGCGCCTCGATGGTCCTGCACGGCCTGCTCGCGGCGGTCGGCGTCGTCGGCGTGGCGCTCGTGGCGCAGGACGACCTGACGGTCGCGCGCCTCGTCACCCTGTTCCTGGTCACGACGCTGTTCGTGGGGCAGGTCGAGGAGATGGCCCGGCACCTGCCCGAGCTGCAGGCCGGCCTCGGAGCGCTGGTGCGGCTGCGCCAGCTCCACGAGGCGGAGCGCGAGCCGGTCGGTGGTCGCACCGTCCCCGCAGGCCCCCTCGAGCTGCACTTCGACGACCTGACGTTCACCTACGCGGAGGGCACGTTCCGCCTCGACGCGGTCGACCTGCGGGTCCCCGCGGGCGAGACCCTCGCCCTCGTCGGGCGCTCGGGGTCGGGCAAGTCGACGCTGGCCACCCTCGTCTCCCGCGGCCACGAGCCGCCGCGCGGCACGGTCCGCCTCGGTGGTGTCGACGTCCTGGACCTCGACCTGGCGGCGCTGCGCCGGACCGTCGGGGTGGTCACCCAGCGCACCGAGATCGTGGCCGGCACGCTGGCCGAGAACATCACCCTCTTCGCGTCGACGGACACCGGCCGGGTCGAGGGCGCCGTGCGGGAGCTGGGCCTGGACGCATGGGTCGCTGGTCTGCCCGACGGGCTCGACACCCGGCTGGGGCCCGGCGGCACCACCCTGTCGGCGGGGGAGGAGCAGCTCGTCGCCTTCGCCCGGCTCCTGGTGCGCGACGTGCAGGTCGTCGTGCTCGACGAGGCGACCGCGCGGATGGACCCCCGCACGGAGCAGCTCGTGGTCCACGCCGCCGACCGGCTGCTGCGCGAACGGACCGGCCTGCTCGTCGCGCACCGGCTCTCGACGACCGCCCGCGCCCACCGGGTCGCGGTGCTGTCGCACGGCCGGGTCGTGCAGAGCGGCGCCCGAGCGGAGCTCGCCCGCGTCGCGGGTCCCTTCCGCGACCTCCTCACCGCCGCCGACGAGCGCGAGACGGTGGCGAGGGCGCCGGACCTCGACGCCGGCCCGGGGACGGGCGCGCCGAGCCCCGCCGGTCCGGGCCCGGACGCCGCGCAGGCGCCGGCCGCCGGGATCGGCGGCGTGCGCCGCACGGGCGAGGCGCCGCCCTCGCGCGAGCCCGGCGCGGGGCTCTCGCTGGCCCGGGGCATCTGGCACGCGCTGCGGGTGCGTCCCTGGTGGGGGCTCTACGCCGCCGTGCTCTTCGGGCTGTCGGCCCTCGCGGGCGCCTTCGGCGCCGTCACCGCGTTCGCCTGGGGCCGCATCGTCCAGCACGTGCGGGACGGTGACGTCCCGGTCGTGCTGCTCGTCGCCCTGGTCGTCAGCCTGCTGATGGGGCCGGTGCTCCTCAACGACGCGATGCGGCGCTACCCGCGGTGGTGGATCGAGGTGCTGCTGCGGGTGCGCACCTCCGTGCTCGTCGCGCAGACCGACCAGCGGCGCCTGCCGCGGCACCCGGCGGGGGAGATCGCGGCCCGCGCGATGGACGCGGACCGCTTCGCGCGCTACGCCGACCGGTGGGTCGACTTCGTCAACGCGGGCGTGATCGTGGTGGTGACGGCGCTGCTCGCCGGCAGCGCCCTCGCCGGTGCCGTGCTCCTGGCCGTGATGCTGGTGGCGGCCGCCGCCTCGACGGCGGGTCGTCCCGTCGCGGGGCGCTCGGCCGCGACGGCGGCGACCGCACGGGCGGGCTTCGGCCGGACGCTGGTCTCGGTGCTCGACGCCGCCCGCACGGTCAAGCTGGCCTCGGCCACGCCCGCGGTGCGGGCGCACCTGCGTGCGGTCGACGGCGGCCGCGTGGAGGCGGCGGTGCGCGAGCACCGGGTGCAGGCCGCGCTCGACGGCGTGCCACTGGTCATCGTGCAGGCGGGCGTGGTGGCCGCGTGGGCGGCGTACCTCGCCGGGTGGTGGGACCTCGCGACCGCGCTGCTGGTCGCGGCCGCGGTGACCGGCTTCGACTACTTCGGCCTCGTGGTCGGCTGGGTGATCACCGAGGCGCCCGGCACCCGGGCGTGGCAGCGCGCGACGGCGGGCTTCGCCGGCGGCCGGGACCTGATGGCGGTGCCGGACGGGGTCGACCTGGTCGCCGGGACGGCTCCCGCGCCTCCTGCTCCCGGACCCCGCACGCGTCTCGAGCAGCTCGAGCTGCGCGACCTCAGCGCCGTGCACGACGACGGCACGATCGGTGTGGAGCACGTCGACCTGGTGGTCGGGCGGGGCGAGCTCGTGCTGCTGCTGGGCCAGGTCGGCTCGGGCAAGTCGAGCCTGCTGGCCGCCGCGGCCGGGCTGATCGAGCACCGCGGTGCGCTGCGCTGGAACGGCCAGGAGGTCGCCGAGCCGGAGACGTTCCTGCGGCCGCAGCACGTGGCGTTCGTCGCCCAGGTGCCGCGGGTGCTGTCGGGCACGTTCGCCGACAACATCCGGCTCGACCACCGTCGCGACGTCGAGGGGTCGGTGCGCACGGCGCGGCTGGGCCGCGACCTGGCGGACGCGGGCGGTGTGGACGCGCTGGTCGGCCACCGCGGGGTACGCCTCTCGGGCGGCCAGGTGCAGCGCCTCGCGCTGGCCCGGGCGCTGGCCGCCGACGCCGAGCTGCTGGTCGCCGACGACGTCTCCAGCGCGCTCGACGCGGCCACGGAGCTCGAGCTGTGGGGCGCCCTGGCCGAGCGGGGCACCACGGTGCTGGGGGCCAGCTCGAAGCGCGCGGCGCTGGCGCGCGCCGACCGGGTCGTCGTGCTCGTCGAGGGCCGCGTGGCCGCCCAGGGTCCGTGGGCCGAGCTGGCACCGGAGTGGGAGCACCTGTCCGGCTGAGCCCGGTGGCGTGACTCACGCGACCCGCGCGGAATCGTCCCGCGCGGGCGCCGGGTTGCATCATGCGTGGCGATGACCAGCTCGACTCCCTCCCTGCCCGGCGGCCCCGACGGCTCGACCGTCGTCGACCCGCACGCGCCCGCGTCGTCCTCGTCGCCCTCGACGCCGGCGGCGGGCCCGCTGTCGCCCGCCCGGGTCGCGGTCGCGATCGTCGCCCTGGCCATGGGTGGCTTCGCGCTCGGCACGACCGAGTTCGTGACGATGGGTCTGCTGCCCGACATCGCGCGCGGCATCGACGAGTCGATCCCGACGACCGGCCACATCATCACGGCGTACGCCCTCGGTGTCGTCGTGGGTGCGCCCCTGATCGTCTCGCTCGGGGCGCGGCTGCCGCGCCGCGAGCTCGCCGTCGGTCTCGTGCTGGCCATGGGCGTCGGCAGCCTGGCCACGGCGCTGGCCTCGGGCTACCTGCCCGTGATGGCGGCCCGGTTCGTCGCCGGCCTGCCGCACGGGGCGTACTTCGGCGTCGCGTCCCTGATCGCCGCCAGCCTCGTGCGCCCGGAGGCGCAGGGCCGCGCGGTCAGCGGCGTCATGCTCGGTCTCTCCGTCGGCACGGTGGCCGGTGTCCCGGCCAGCACGTGGCTCGGTCAGGAGGTCGGCTGGCGCAGCGCGTACTGGCTCGTGCTCGTCGTCACCGTCGTCACCGCCGTGCTGGTGCTGCTGGCCGTGCCCCGCACGCCCGGCGACCGGACCGCGACGGTACGCCGCGAGCTCGCCGCCCTGCGCCGCCCCGCGGTGCTGTACGCCGTCGCGACCGGGATGGTCGGCTTCGGCGGCATGTTCGCGATGTACTCCTACGTGAACCCCCTCGCCACCGAGGAGGCGGGGCTCGCCGAGAGCGCGGTGCCGGGCTTCCTGCTGGCCTTCGGGCTCGGCTCCGTGGCCGGGACCTGGCTGGCCGGCCGGCTGGCCGACTGGGACGTCGTGCGATCGATCGTCGGCGGCTTCGTCGCCTCGGTCGTGGTCCTCGCGCTGGTGCTGCCGCTCGCGGGCAGCCCCGTGGCCTTGGCCGCGATCGTCTTCGGCGCCGGCGTGCTCGGCTCCGTGCTGGCCGTGACCCTGCAGGTGCGGCTGATGCAGTCCGCCGGCGACGCGCAGATGCTCGGCGCCGCCCTCAACCACTCCGCGCTCAACGTGGCTAACGGCCTGGGTGCGCTCCTCGGCTCCATCGTCATCGACGCGGGCTGGGGCTACCGCGCACCGAGCGCCGTCGGCGCCGCTCTGGCCGCCGGCGGCCTGGCGATCTTCCTCGTCTCGTTGCGCGGGCGCCGCCCCGCGGCCTGAGCGCCGAGCGACGGTGGAAGAATCAACCTCATGCCCACTGCACCCACCGCTCGACCGCGGGTCCTGTCCGGCATCCAGCCGACGGCCGACTCGTTCCACTTCGGCAACTACCTCGGGGCGTTGCGGCAGTGGGTGGCCCTGCAGGACGAGCACGAGCCCTTCTACATGGTCGTCGACCAGCACGCGATCACCGTCGAGCAGGACCCGAAGGTGCTGCGCGAGCGCACCTACCGCTCGGCCGCCCAGCTCCTCGCGATGGGCGTCGACCCCGCCCGCTCCGCGCTCTTCGTGCAGTCCCACGTGCCGGCCCACGCCCAGCTGGCCTGGGTGCTGAACTGCATCACGGCCTTCGGCGAGGCCCGCCGGATGACCCAGTTCAAGGACAAGTCGGCCCGCCAGGGCGAGGGCGCCGCCAGCGTCGGGCTGTTCACGTACCCGATCCTCCAGGCGGCCGACATCCTGCTGTACCGCCCGGCGTACGTGCCGGTGGGGGAGGACCAGCGGCAGCACCTCGAGCTGACCCGGGACCTCGCGCACCGGTTCAACACGCGCTTCAAGAAGACCTTCCGGCTGCCCGAGCCGTACATCCTCGAGGCCACCGCGAAGATCTACGACCTGCAGAACCCGACGGCCAAGATGAGCAAGTCGGCGTCCTCGCCGGCCGGCATCATCGACCTGCTCGACGACCCCAAGGTCAGCGCGAAGAAGATCCGCTCCGCGGTCACGGACTCCGAGGCCGTGGTGGCGTACGACCCCGCGGCGAAGCCGGGCGTGTCCAACCTGCTGACGATCTTCTCCGCCCTCACCGGGCGCGGCCCGGTCGAGATCGCGGCCGACTACGAGGGCCGCGGCTACGGCGACCTCAAGGGCGACCTGGCCGACGTGGTGGTCGACTTCGTGACGCCGCTGCGGGACCGCACGCAGGCGCTGCTCGACGACCGGGCCGCGCTGGACGCGGTGCTGGCCGACGGCGCCGCCCGCGCCGGGGAGGTCGCGGAGCGCACGCTCGCGGACGTCTACGACCGCGTCGGCTTCGTCCGGCCGGTCCGCTAGGGTCGATCCGTGCCCACGATCGGTGTCGTCTTCACCATCCCGGAACCCTGGGGCTCGCAGCTCCAGGACTACCGGCGAGGGCTCGGCGACGCCACGGCCGACCTCATCCCGTCGCACATCACGCTGGTCCCGCCGACGGAGGCGACGGACGAGCAGGTCGAGCGGCTGCGCGAGCACCTGCGGCTCGTGGCGGGCAAGCACCCGCGCTTCCGCGTCCACCTGCGCGGGACGGGCACCTTCCGTCCGACCTCGCCGGTGGTGTTCGTGACGGTCGCCGGCGGCATCGGCGAGTGCGAGCAGCTGGCCGGCGACCTGCGCGACGGGCCGCTCGACGTGGTGCTCAACTTCCCCTACCACCCGCACGTCACGGTGGCGCACAACCTCGACGACGCGGCGCTCGACCGCGCGTTCGACGACCTCGTCGACATCGACGCCGCGTTCGAGCTCGAGCGCTTCCACCTCTACGTGCAGGACCCGGTCGAGGGCTGGATCCTCACCGACGACTTCGCGCTCGCGGAGCGTGCCGGCGCCTGAGGCGGGTACGGGGCAGCACCAGCACACACACCGACGACGGAAGGACCCACGTGGCGAGCCTCGGGGAGCGGGCGAAGGTCTGGTTCGCGGAACAGCGCACGGCCCGGCCCTGGCTGGACCACGTCGTCCGCACGCAGCAGCACTACACGGCCGTGAAGGGCAACACCCAGGCCGGCGCGGTCACGTTCTTCGGCTTCCTGTCGTTCTTCCCGCTGCTGGCGCTCGCGTTCTTCGCCGTCGGCTGGGTCTCACGGGTCTATCCCGCCGCCGAGGACGGTCTCGTCCAGGCCATCACCGACGTGTTCCCCGGCATGATCGGCTCCGACGAGGGGCAGATCGCGATCAGCGACTTCGAGCAGGCCGCGGCCGCGGCCGGGGTGATCGGTCTGCTGGGCGTCCTCTACTCGGGCCTGGGCTGGCTCTCCGGCCTGCGCGAGTCGCTCCTCGTCGTCTTCGACGAGCCCGCCAAGGAGCAGCCCAGCTTCGTGGTCGGCAAGCTGCGCGACCTCGTGGCCCTCGCCTCGATCGGCGTCATCCTGCTGACCAGCGTCGCCGTCTCGAGCGTGCTCAGCAACTTCGCCACGGAGATCCTCGACCTGGTGGGCCTGGGGGAGGAGCTCTCCTGGCTCCTGCGGATCCTGACCGTGGTGGTCGGCATCCTGGTCAGCTCGGTGCTCTTCACCGCGATGTTCCGCCTGCTGGCGAAGCCCGACATCCCGCGGGCCGACCTGTGGCGGGCCGCGCTGGTCGGCGCGGTCGGCTTCGAGGTCCTCAAGCAGGTGGCCGGCCTGCTGCTCGGCTCGACCCGCGGGCAGCCCGCGTTCCAGGCCTTCGGCATCGCGCTGATCCTGGTCGTGTGGATCAACTACTTCTCCCGCGTCGTCATGTACGCGGCGTCGTGGGCGCAGACGTCGACGTCGGCCCGCCTGCGCCGCGAGGCCGCCGCCGCCGCGGAGGAGGCCCGCCTCGCCGCCCTGCGGGTCGACCTCGACAAGGAGGACGAGGACGGGATCACCGTCAACCAGGCTGCCGCGCGTTCGTTCGCGCTGGGCGCCGGCACGGTGGCCGGCCTGTACGCGTTGCTGCGGCGCCCGCGCGCGGGCGCGCGTACCGACATCGACTGAGAGACCGACGAGCCGACCAGGGCTGACGAGGAGGCACGATGAGGTTCGAGCGCAAGCACGCCCTGCTGCTGCTGGGCGTGGCGGTGTGGAACGTGGTGACCTTCGGGAACTTCGCGAGGAACCTGTGGGAGACCTACCAGGCGGGGGAGGAGCGCCCCACCGGCTACTGGGTCGCCCACGTCGTCCTGGTCGTGGTCAACGTCGCGATCGCGGCGGTGCTCGGTCGGCTCGGGCTGAAGGCGCTGCGCGCCACGCGCGACGGGGCGCGCACGCCCTCCGCCCTGGACGCCTGAGACCGGGAGGTCACGGCGTGCGTGACCCGCTCGTGACCCCGCCGTGACCCGACGAGGGCCCGCCCGGAAGCTCCGGGCGGGCCCTCGTGCGTGGACCGTGGGGCAGGACGCCCCGTGCTCGTGGCTCAGAAGCCCTTGAACATCGCGGTGCGCAGGTCCTTGTTCAGCTGGCTGATCACGTCGAGCGGGATCTCCTTGGGGCACGCCGAGGCGCACTCGCCGATGTTCGTGCACCCGCCGAAGCCCTCGTGGTCGTGCTGCGCGACCATCGAGGCCACCCGGCCGTAGCGCTCCGGCTGTCCCTGGGGCAGCTCGCCGAGGTGGGTGATCTTCGCGCCGAGGAACAGCGACGCCGACCCGTTCGGGCACGCCGCCACGCAGGCGCCGCAGCCGATGCACGTGGCGACGTTGAAGGCCCGCTGGGCCTTGTCGCGCGGTGCCGGGACCGAGTTGGCCTCGGGGGCCGAACCCGTGTCGGCGGAGATGTAGCCGCCGGACTGGATGATCCGGTCGAACGCCGAGCGGTCCACGATCAGGTCCTTGACGACCGGGAACGAGTCGGCGCGCCACGGCTCGACGGTGATGGTGTCGCCGTCGGAGAACGAGCGCATGTGCAGCTGGCAGGTCGTGGTGACCTCCGGGCCGTGCGCCTGGCCGTTGATCATCAGCGAGCAGGTGCCGCAGATGCCCTCGCGGCAGTCGGAGTCGAACGCCACCGGCTCCTCGTCGGAGACCAGGAGCTGCTCGTTGAGCAGGTCGAGCATCTCGAGGAACGACATGTCCTGCGAGACGCCGTCCAGCTCGTACGTGTGCAGCGCGCCCTCGCTCGAAGCCCCGGGCTGGCGCCAGATCTTGAGGGTGATCTTCACTTGTACGACCTCTGCTTCATCTCGATGGCGGTGTAGATCAGGTCTTCCTTGTGCAGCACGGGAGCACCGTCGTCCCCACCCCACTCCCAGGCCGCGACGTAGGCGAACTCGTCGTCGTGACGCAGCGCCTCCCCGTCCTCGGTCTGGGACTCGCCACGGAAGTGACCGCCGCAGGACTCGCGACGGTTGAGCGCGTCGATGCACATGAGCTCGCCGAGCTCGATGAAGTCGGCGACGCGGCCGGCCTTCTCGAGGTCCTGGTTGAGGGAGTCGGCCGAGCCGAGCACCTTCACGTTGCTCCAGAACTCCTTCTTGAGCTCCCGGATCAGACCGATGGCCTTGGTCAGGCCCTCCTTGGTCCGCTCCATGCCGCAGTACTCCCACATGATGGTGCCGAGCTCCTTGTGGAAGGACTCGACCGAGCGGGTGCCGCCGACGGAGAGGAACTTCTCGATCCGCTCGCGGACCTCCTGCTGCGCCTCGACGACGGCCGGGTGGTCGGCCGGCACCTTCTCGAACGGGCCGTCCGCGAGGTACTCGCGGATGGTGTTCGGGAGCACGAAGTACCCGTCGGCGAGACCCTGCATGAGGGCGGAGGCGCCGAGACGGTTGGCGCCGTGGTCGGAGAAGTTCGCCTCGCCGGTGCAGAACAGGCCCTTGATGGAGGTCTGCAGCTCGTAGTCGACCCACAGGCCGCCCATCACGTAGTGCACCGCGGGGTAGATCCGCATCGGCAGCTCGTAGGGGTCCTCGCCGGTGATCCGGGCGTACATGTCGAGGAGGTTGTCGTACTTCTCCTCGATCTTGTCGCGACCGAGCCGCTCGATGGCGGCACCGAGGTCGAGGTACACACCGCGACGCACGAGGCGCTCCTCGCCGTCGGTGCCCATCTCCTTGACCTGCGGTCCGACGCCGCGGCCCTCGTCGCACATGTACTTCGCGGCGCGCGAGGCGATGTCGCGGGGGACCAGGTTGCCGAATGCGGGGTAGATCCGCTCCAGGAAGTAGTCGCGGTCCTCCTCCGGGATCTCGCGCGGGTCCTTGTCGCAGTCCTCGGCCTTCTTCGGCACCCAGATCCGGCCGTCGTTGCGCAGCGACTCCGACATCAGGGTCAGCTTGGACTGGTGGCCGCCCGTGACGGGGATGCACGTCGGGTGGATCTGCGTGTAGCAGGGGTTCGCCATGTAGGCGCCCTTGCGGTGCGCGCGCCAGGTGGCCGTGACGTTCGAGCCCATCGCGTTGGTCGACAGGTAGAACACGTTGCCGTAGCCGCCGGAGGCGAGCACGACGACGTCGGCGAGGTGCGTCTCGATCTCGCCGGTCACCATGTCGCGCGCGACGATGCCGCGGGCGCGACCGTCGACGACGATGAGCTCCATCATCTCGTGGCGCGTGAACTGCTCGACCGTGCCGGCCGCGACCTGGCGCTCCATCGACTGGTACGCGCCGAGCAGCAGCTGCTGGCCCGTCTGGCCGCGGGCGTAGAACGTGCGGGAGACCTGCACGCCGCCGAACGAGCGGTTGTCGAGCAGGCCGCCGTACTCACGGGCGAAGGGGACGCCCTGCGCGACGCACTGGTCGATGATGTTGGCGCTGACCTCGGCGAGGCGGTAGACGTTCGACTCGCGGGCGCGGTAGTCGCCGCCCTTGACCGTGTCGTAGAAGAGACGGAACGTGGAGTCGCCGTCCTCCTTGTAGTTCTTCGCCGCGTTGATGCCGCCCTGGGCCGCGATCGAGTGGGCCCGGCGCGGCGAGTCCTGGTAGCAGAACGTCTTCACGTTGTAGCCGGCCTCGCCGAGCGTGGCGGCGGCGGCGCCGCCGGCCAGGCCGGTGCCGACCATGATGATGTCGAGCTTGCGGCGGTTCGCCGGGTTGACGAGGCGGTTCTCGAACTTGCGGGTCGTCCAGCGGTCCCGGATGGGGCCGACCGGGGCCGACGCGTCGACGAGCTTCTCACCGAGGGTGTAGAAGCCGGCCGCGTCGTCCGAGATCTGCTCGGAAGCCTTGTTCAGCGGGGTGAGGCCGTCGTGGAGCTGGGTTCCAGCCATGGTGTCGTGGCTCCCTTACTTCTCGATGATGCCGGTCAGCACGGCCAGCGGGACCAGCGAGTAACCGCCGGCGATGACGATCGCGAGCAGCCAACCGGCCTGCTTCGCCCGCTTCCGGGACGCGGCGGTGTTGGTGTAGCCCAGCGTCTGGACGGCGCTGAAGGTGCCGTGGTGCAGGTGGAAGCCCAGGGCGAGCATCGCGACCAGGTAGATCACCGTCATCCACCACACGTCGAACGTGTCGACCAGCAGCGAGTACGGGTCGCCGGCCGCGTCGCCGGTCTCGCCGGTCGCCACGTTGACCTTGCCGAACGAGAAGTTCACGAGGTGCCACACGATGAAGAGCAGCAGCGTCACGCCGCCCCAGCGCATCGTCCGCGACGAGAGCGAGGAGGCGCGGTTCTTCTTGACCGCGTAGCGCTGGGTGCGGGCGCGGCGCGCACGGTTCGCGAGGATCACCGCGGCCGTCACGTGCGCGACGAGCGCGACGAGCAGCCCGATGCGCGTGATCCACAGGAAACCCTCGTGCGGCAGCAGCGGCTCGCCGAGCTCGCGGAGGTGGTGGGCGTAGTCGTTGAACTTCTCCTGACCGGAGAAGGCCTTGAGGTTTCCGTACATGTGCGCCAGGACGAAGGCGATGAACAGGAGACCGCTGGCTGCCATCACCAGCTTCAGCGCGATGGTCGAGCGTGTCGACCGGGAAGTTTTGACGAGGGTCGGGGTTGCCACGTCGGGCACGGTACCTCTCTGTCCGGGCAGGGCGTCACTCAGGTGACCCTCAGGAAGTGTGACAAATGCCCGGTTACCGGCGCGTTAACCGGTCGGGCCGAGCGCCGCGCTCAGCCGGCGATGCGCAGCGCCCCGCGCCCGAGCACGGCGGCGTAGTGGGTGTCGACGAGCTCGGCCACGGCGTCCGACCACGAGCGCGCGCCCGCGGCGCGGCGGCCGTGCTCGCCCATCAGGCCGCGGTGGCGGTCCGCGGCCAGCGCCTCGACGGCCCGCACCAGGCCGCGGGGGTCCGTCGGGTCGAACAGCAGGCCGGACTCGAGGTGCTCGACGACGTCGCGCGCCCCGCCCGTGCGGGCCGCGACGACCGGTACGCCCGCGGCGTGGGCCTCGCGCAGCGCGTGGGCGCACGTGAGCCCGGTGCCCGGGTGGACCAGCACGTCGAGCGAGGCCATCGCGGTCGCCAGGTCGCCCGCGGCGAGCGGGCCCGCCAGCTTCGCGCCGGGTCCCGTCAGGGACCCGAGCCGGTGGGCGAGCCAGTCGTGCTGCGACCCGGCGCCGACGACCACGAGGCGTACGCCCGGCACCGCGGCCACCTCGGGGAGCCGGCGCACGCCCTGGTGCTTCTCCAGCGCCCCGACGTAGCCCACGACGGTGCGGGGGCCGCCGCGCGAGCGGGCCCTGGCCCACCGGTCGTGCAGCCAGTCGTCCCGCAGGGCGGGGGAGAAGGCGTCGGTGTCGACGCCCGGCGCCCACAGCGGTGCGTCCACGCCGAGGCCCGCGAGGCGCTCGACCATCCACCGTGCGGTGACGAGCACGCGGTCGGCGCGTTCGGCGACCTTGGTGGTCCACAACGGGGCGGCGAGGTCGCTGACCCCGACCTGCTGGACGGCGACGGTGGGCACGTCGAGCCGCCGGGCGTGCTTGAGGGCCTTGCGTCCGAGCGTCGGTCCGATCTCGACCGAGGAGGTCACGTGCACCAGGTCAGGCGCGAAGCCCTCCAGGGCGGCCCGCACCTGGCGTCCGGGCTTGTCGAGGGCGCGCACCCGCACGATCTCGACGTTGCGGTAGGAGGTCAGTCCGGGCGCGGGCGCGACGAGACGGACGGTGTGGCCACGGTCGACGAGACCGTCGAGCAGGTTGCGGACCGTGGTGGTCGTGCCGTCCGTCGCGGGGTAGAAGGACTCGGTCACGACGGCGATGCGCATGCGGGCACCCTCGCCGCCCCGCATCGCGCACGGGTCGCGTGCGGGCGACGCCGGGGTGAACGTGGTGTGAAGTCGTCCGGGTGGTCGGGTCCGGTGACCGAGGGGTGGGACGGAGTGCCCGAATCAGGGGACCCGGTGTCGCGGGCATGGCGCAGTTCACTAACCTGCGCACCATGACCGAAGTCGAAGGGGGCCTCGACGAGCCCGCCGAGCTGCAGCCGGAGCAGGGGGCGCTCGCCCTCGCGGACCCCGCGACGGACGCCTGGACCCAGGCAGACTGGGAGACCGAGACCGCCCGCGTGCTCCGCAAGGCGCGTCGCCTCGGCGACGACGACCCCGACGCGGGGGTGTGGGAGAAGCTGACCCGCACGACCCTCGACGGGATCGCGCTGCCCCCGATCGGGCGACCGAGCGACCTCGACGGAGTGCCCGTGGAGGACCAGCGCCCGCGTCGCGCGGGCGGCTGGGACATCCGGGCGCACCTGGGCGCGACGGCCGTGCCCGCCAAGGCCGCCAACGAGACCGCGCTGGTCGACCTCGAGGGCGGCGTCACCTCTCTGTGGCTGCGCGTCGACGCCGGTGCTGACCTCGCCACGCTGCTGGACGGCGTGTTCCTCGACCTGGCCGCGGTCGTCCTGGAGGCCCCCCGCGAGCCCGGTGCCGCGGTCGACGTGGCGCGTGCGTTCCTCGCACACCTCGAGGCCACCCGGGCCGCCGAGGGCACCAACCTCGGTGTGGACGCCCTCGCGCCCGCCGACGACGTCGTCGCGGTGGCCCGCCTGGCGCACGAGGCCGGTCTGCTCGGCGTCGTCGTGGACGCGACCGCCGTGCACGACGCGGGCGCCTCGGACGCGCAGGAGCTGGCGTACTCCCTGGCCGTCGGCGTGCGCGCCCTGCGGCTGCTGACCGCGCCGGTCTCCGACGGCGGCGCGGGCCTCGACGTCACGCAGGCGGCCCGCCTGCTGGAGTTCCGGCTTGCGGTCACCGACGAGCAGTTCACCTCCATCGCCAAGCTGCGCGCCGCGCGACGGCTCTGGGCCCGGGTCCTCGAGCTGAGCGGCGCCGACGGCTCGCCCGCCGGTCGGGTCGAGCAGCGCCAGCACGCGGTGACGAGCCGGCCGATGACGAGCCGGTTCGACCCCTACGTGAACGTCCTGCGCACGACGGTCGCGGCGTTCGCCGGGGGCGTCGGCGGCGCCGACGCCGTCACGGTGCTGCCGTTCGACGCCCCGCTGGGCCGCCCCGAGGTCCTGGGGCGCCGCGTGGCGCGCAACATCTCGCACCTGCTGATCGACGAGTCCCACCTCGGCAAGGTCGCCGACATCGCGGGCGGCGCGTACGCCGTCGAGCGGCTCACCGACGACCTCGCCACGGCCGCCTGGACGGTCTTCACCGAGACCGAGGGCGCGGACGACCTCGACGCGGCGTTCGCGCCGCTCGTCGAGGCCACGGTCGCCGAGCGCGAGCGGCAGGTGGCCACGCGCAAGCGGCCGCTGACCGGCCTCTCGGAGTTCCCCGACCTCGCCGAGACCCTCCCCGAGCGGGTCCGCGACGCCGACTGGCACGCCGAGTGGGACCGCGTGCGTCCCTACGGCGCCTCGTTCGAGGCGCTGCGCGACGCGCCCGCCGCGACGCCGGTCTTCCTGGCGACGCTGGGCCCGGTCGCCGCGCACACCGCGCGCGCGACGTTCGCGACCAACCTCCTCGCCGCGGGCGGCGTCGGCGTCGTGGTGGCCGGTGCGACGGCCGACGCCGAGGCCGTCGCGGAGGCGTACCGCTCGGCCGTCGCCGAGCTCGGCGCGCTCCCGGTGGTCACGCTCGCGGGCGCCGACGCGACGTACGCCGAGTGGGGCGCCGCCGCAGCGGCCGCGCTGCGCGAGGCGGGTGCGACCCGCGTGGTGGTCGCCGGCAAGGCGCAGGACCACACCGACGACGCGTGCGGGGTGGGCGTCGACGCGCTCGCGTTCCTCGCGCGAACCCGCTCGGCGCTCGGCGCCGGCGACGGGAACGGCGACGGGAACGGTGCGGACAACGTGGGAGGGGAGCAGGCATGAGTGTCCCGAAGAGCTTCGCGGGCGCGGCGCTGGACGGCGCGGGCGCCGGGTCGCGCGCGGGCGGCGGCGAGGGTGCCGCGGCGCCCGTGACGGGGGAGCCCTGGCTCTCGCCGGAGGGCATCGCGATCAAGCCGTCCTACGGCCCCGCGGACGTCGCGGACCTCGACGCGCTCGACACGTGGCCGGGCCTGAGCCCGTTCCTGCGCGGGCCCTACCCGACGATGTACACGACGCAGCCGTGGACGATCCGGCAGTACGCCGGGTTCTCGACGGCCGAGGAGTCGAACGCGTTCTACCGCCGCAACCTGGCGGCCGGCCAGAAGGGCCTCTCGGTGGCCTTCGACCTGGCCACGCACCGCGGCTACGACTCCGACCACCCGCGCGTGCGCGGTGACGTCGGCATGGCCGGCGTGGCCATCGACTCGATCTACGACACCCGCACCCTGTTCGACGGCATCCCGCTCGACCAGATGTCGGTGTCGATGACGATGAACGGCGCGGTGCTGCCGGTGCTCGCGCTCTACATCGTGGCGGCCGAGGAGCAGGGGGTGAAGCCGGAGCAGCTCGCGGGGACGATCCAGAACGACATCCTCAAGGAGTTCATGGTCCGCAACACCTACATCTACCCGCCGTCGCCGTCGATGCGGATCATCTCCGACATCTTCAGCTACACGTCGGCACGGATGCCGCGGTTCAACTCGATCTCCATCTCCGGCTACCACATCCAGGAGGCCGGTGCCACGCAGGACCTCGAGCTCGCCTACACCCTGGCCGACGGGGTCGAGTACATCCGCGCGGGCCTCGAGGCGGGCATCGACATCGACAAGTTCGCCCCGCGCCTGTCCTTCTTCTGGGCCATCGGCATGAACTTCACGATGGAGATCGCGAAGATGCGAGCGGCCCGGGCGCTGTGGGCGCGCCTGGTGCGCCAGTTCGACCCGCAGAACCCGAAGTCGCTCTCGCTGCGCACCCACTCGCAGACCTCCGGCTGGTCGCTGACCGCCCAGGACGTCTACAACAACGTCGGTCGCACCTGCATCGAGGCCATGGCCTCCACCCAGGGGCACACCCAGTCGCTGCACACCAACGCGCTCGACGAGGCCATCGCGCTGCCGACCGACTTCTCGGCCCGGATCGCGCGCAACACCCAGCTGCTGCTGCAGCAGGAGTCGGGCACGACCGGCACGATCGACCCGTGGGCGGGCTCGTACTACGTCGAGCGCCTCACCCACGACCTCGCCGAGCGCGCCTGGGCGCACATCACGGAGGCCGAGCAGGCGGGCGGCATGGCCGCCGCCATCGAGCAGGGCATCCCGAAGATGCGCATCGAGGAGGCCGCCGCCCGCACGCAGGCGCGGATCGACTCGGGCGCGCAGAAGGTGATCGGCGTCAACACCTTCCGCCTCGCCGCGGAGGACAGGCTCGACGTGCTCAAGGTCGACAACGACGACGTGTACCGGCGCCAGGTCGCCAAGCTCGAGCGCCTGCGCGCCGAGCGCGACGACGACGCGGTCCGCTCGGCGCTGGAGGCGCTGACGAACTCGGCCGAGCGCGGCCCCGCGAAGGGCTCGCTCGACGGCAACCTGCTCGGACTGGCCGTCGACGCCGCGCGCGCCAAGGCGACGGTCGGGGAGATCTCGGACGCCCTCGAGAAGGTCTACGGCCGTCACCAGGCCGTGATCCGTACGATCTCCGGCGTGTACCGCGACGAGTCCACCCGGTCGAAGGGCGACGGCGCCGACGGCGGCTCGCTGGTCCAGCAGGTCGTCGACGCGACGGCTGAGTTCGAGGACGCCGAGGGCCGCCGCCCCCGCATCCTGGTCGCCAAGATGGGCCAGGACGGCCACGACCGCGGCCAGAAGGTCATCGTCTCCGCGTTCGCCGACATGGGCTTCGACGTCGACGTGGGGCCGCTGTTCTCCACCCCCGAGGAGGTCGCCCAGCAGGCGGTCGACGCCGACGTCCACCTCGTGGGTGTCAGCTCGCTCGCGGCCGGCCACCTCACCCTGCTCCCGGCGCTCAAGCGGGCGCTCGCGGAGCAGGGCCGCGACGACATCATGGTCGTCATCGGCGGCGTCATCCCGCCGGACGACGTCCCGACCCTGCTGGAGATGGGCGCCGCGTCGGTGTTCCTGCCCGGCACGGTGATCGCGGAGTCCGCCCTCGACCTGCTCGCGAAGCTGCGCGACCAGCTCGGGCACTGATGCCGGCTGCGAGCGGCCCCCGGCCGGGGCCGAGCGTGCCGGAGCTCGTCGAGGGCGTCCGGGCGGGGCGGCGCGCCGCCGTCGCCCGCGCGATCACCCTGGTGGAGTCCTCGCGCCCGCAGCACCGCGCGCAGGCGCGCGAGCTGCTGGGGGCCCTCGCCGAGCAGGGCGACGCCGGGGTGCGCTCGCCGTCGGTGCGCGTCGGCATCTCCGGCGTGCCCGGCGTCGGGAAGTCGACGTTCATCGAGGCGCTCGGCTCCCGGCTGACGGCGCAGGGCCACCGCGTCGGCGTGCTCGCCGTCGACCCCTCGTCGGTGCGCACCGGCGGGTCGGTGCTGGGGGACAAGACCCGGATGGGCCGGCTGACGGCCGACCCCCTCGCGTACATCCGGCCCTCGCCCTCGGCCGGCACCCTCGGCGGCGTCGCGCGCGCGACGGTGCAGGCGATGCTGGTGCTCGAGGCGGCCGGGCACGACGTCGTGCTCGTCGAGACGGTCGGCGTCGGGCAGTCGGAGATCACGGTCGCGGGGATGGTCGACACCTTCCTGTTCCTCACGCTCGCCCGCACCGGCGACCAGCTGCAGGGGATCAAGAAGGGCATCCTGGAGATCGCGGACGTCATCGCGGTCAACAAGGCCGACGGCGACCGCGAGACCGAGGCGCGTGTGGCCGCCCGCGAGCTCGCCGGCGCCCTGCGCCTGGTGCGCGGCCACGACGAGTGGGCGCCGCCCGTGGTCACCTGCTCGGGACTGACCGACGTCGGGGTGGAGGACCTGTGGGAGCGGGTGCTGGGGCACCGCGACTTCCTCGGCGCCGACGGGCTGGGCGCCAAGCGCGCCGAGCAGCAGCTCGACTTCACGTGGGCCCTGGTGCGCGACGAGCTGGAGCAGCGGCTGCGCCACTCCGCGGGCGTACGCGCGGTGCGTGACGAGGTGCGCGGCGCCGTGCTGTCCGGGGACCTGCCGGCCACGCTGGCCGCGGACCGGATCCTGGCCGCCTACGACGAGCCGGCCCGACCGGTTCGATAAGGTCCGCCCTCGTGCACGCCACTTCGGAAATTCTGTCGACCCTCGCGCCCGAGCTGGTCGCCGTCCGTCGTGACATCCACGCGCACCCCGAGCTCTCCTGGCAGGAGTCGCGCACGACGACGCTGCTCGCCGAGCGCCTCAGCACCGCCGGGATCGCCCACACCCGCCTCACCCGCAGCGGTCTGGTGGCCGAGGTCGGCACCGCCGGGCCCCTGGTCGCCCTGCGCGGGGACCTCGACGCCCTGCCGGTCCCCGAGCGCAGCGGCGTGCCGTGGTCGAGCACCGTGCCCGGCGTGACCCACGCCTGCGGCCACGACCTGCACGCCGCCGCGCTGCTGGGCGCCGCGCTGACGTTGCACGAGCTGGACCGCGCGGGTCGGCTGCCCGGCCGCGTACGCCTCGTCTTCCAGCCCGCGGAGGAGGTCATGCCCGGGGGAGCCCTGGACGCCATCGCCTCCGGGGCGCTCGAGGGCGTCGAGGCCATCGTCGCGCTGCACTGCGACCCGTCCATCGACGTCGGGCGGGTCGGTGTGGTGGAGGGGCCCATCACGGGCGCGGCCGACCACCTCGTCGTCGACCTCGCCGGGCGCGGCGGGCACACGTCGCGGCCCCACCTGACCGAGGACCTCACCTTCGCGCTCGGCAAGCTGCTGACGGAGCTGCCCGCCGTGCTGTCGCGACGGATCGACCCGCGCGCCGGGGTGAGCGTCGTGTGGGGCCAGGTCGAGGCCGGCGTCGCGCCGAACGTGATCCCGGCCGAGGGGCGGATGTCCGGCACGGTGCGCATGCTGGACGCCGAGGCGTGGCTGGTGGCCGAGGACGTCGTGCGCCGGGCGGTCCAGCTGCTCGCCGAGCCGTACGGCGTCGAGGCCGTCGTGACCTACACCCGCGGCGTGCCGCCCGTCGTCAACGACCCCGGCAGCACCGCGGCGCTGCGGCGGGCCGTGCTGTCCGTGCTCGGCCCCGACGGCATCGTCGGCACGCGCCAGAGCCTGGGCGGCGAGGACTTCGGGTGGTACCTGCAGCACGTGCCCGGTGCGCTCGCGCGCCTGGGCACCCGGACCCCGGGCGGACGGACGTACGACCTGCACCAGGGCGACCTGGTGGTCGACGAGCTCGCCCTCACCCACGGCGCGGCCGTGCTGACCGAGGCCGCGCTCGAGCTGCTCGCCGGGGGGCCCGGCCGGAGCGTCGTCGGGGACTGAGGTCGCCTGCCGGACGTCGGAAGATCACCCTCCGGTAACGAAGCAGGTTTTCCGGCGTACTCGGCTGCCACCAGGATCGAGCAGGAACTAGGGTGCGACGGTCGCGCCCGAGCGGATGGGCGCCCGATGCCCAGGAGGCAACCCCCTGTGAAGAGAAACCTTCGCCTGGCCGCCGTGGTCGGCGCGTCGCTGACCCTGCTCCTGACCGCCTGCGGTGAGCGCGCCGACGAGGGCGACTCCGGCAACGGCGGGTCCTCGTCGCCGTCGGAGACCCGGGAGGCCTCGGACGAGCAGTTCCCCGACTTCCTGGCCTGCATGGTCTCCGACTCGGGCGGCTTCGACGACCAGTCGTTCAACGAGACGTCCTACGCCGGCCTGCAGGGCGCGGCCGACATCTACGGCGTGCAGACCGCGGAGGCGGAGTCGACCGACCCGTCGCAGTTCGCGGACAACATCCAGGGCCTGATCGACGAGGGCTGCAACCAGATCACCACGGTGGGCTTCCTCCTCGGTGACGCCACCCTCGCCGCCGCGACGGACAACCCGGACGTCGACTTCTCCATCGTCGACTTCGCGTACGACGCGCCGACCGACAACCTCAAGGGCCTCGTCTTCGACACGGTCTCCCCGTCGTTCCTCGCCGGCTACACCGCGGCCGCGACGTCGGAGTCCGGCGTCGTCGGCATGCTCGGCGGCCAGAACATCCCGACCGTGACCGACTTCATGGACGGTTTCGCGCAGGGTGTGGAGTACTACAACGAGGAGAAGGGCGGCGACGTCCAGGTCCTCGGCCAGGACTCCTTCACCGACAGCTTCGAGGACCAGACCGCCGGCCAGTCGATCGCTCAGCAGCTGATCGGCCAGGGCGCGGACGTCATCTTCCCGGTCGCCGGTCCCGCGGGCCTCGGCGCGCTGCAGGCCGCCCGTGACGCGGGTGCCTTCGGCGTCTGGGTCGACACGGACGGCACGCAGTCGACCGAGTTCGGCGACATCCTGCTGACCTCCGTGGTCAAGGGCATGGACGTCGCGGTCGAGACCGCCATCTACGAGTCGGCCGCCGGCGAGTTCACCAACGAGGTCTTCGTGGGCACGCTCGAGAACGAGGGCGTCGGCCTGGCCGACTTCGGCGACGCCGTCAGCGACGAGACGGCGAGCGAGGTCGACGACCTGCGCCAGCAGATCATCGACGGAGACATCCAGCTCGACGAGTGATCCGGGCGGCGGCGGCCCCGGTCGCCGCCGACCGACCATCACCACCCTGTTCAACCACCGTGGGTTCGGGGGGCTGCAGCGTGCTGCAGCCCCCCGACCTGCGGATCTCCCGGGAGTCTTCCATGCGCCTCGAGATCCACGGCCTCACGAAGAGGTTCGGCACCTTCACCGCGAACGACGCCATCGACCTGGTCGTCGAGCCGGGGGAGGTGCACTGTCTGCTCGGCGAGAACGGCGCCGGGAAGTCGACCCTGATGAACATGCTGTACGGGCTGCTCGAGCCGACGGAGGGCACGATCGAGCTCGACGGGAAGCCGGTCTCCTTCGACGGCCCGGGCGACGCGCTCGCGGCGGGCGTGGGCATGGTGCACCAGCACTTCATGCTCGTGCCGGTCTTCACCGTGGCGGAGAACGTCATGCTCGGCCGCGAGCAGACGCGTGCCGGCGGCGTGCTGGACCGCAACGCGGCCCGCGCGAAGGTGCGCGAGCTCTCGGAGCGCTACGGCCTGAAGGTCGACCCCGACGCCCTGGTCGAGGACCTCCCGGTCGGCGTCCAGCAGCGCGTGGAGATCATCAAGGCGCTGGCCAACCAGGCCGAGATCCTCATCCTCGACGAGCCCACGGCCGTGCTGACGCCGCAGGAGATCGACGAGCTGATGGACATCATGCGCGAGCTCAAGGCGCAGGGAACGTCGATCATCTTCATCACCCACAAGCTGCGCGAGGTCAAGGCCGTCGGCGACAAGATCAGCGTGATCCGCCGCGGCAAGGTCGTGGGCACCGCCTCGCCGGACGCCTCCGAGGCGGAGCTGGCCGAGCTGATGGTCGGTCGCTCCGTGAGCCTCGTGGTCGACAAGGACGCGGCCCGCCCCGGCGCCGCGGTGCTGTCGGTGCGCGACCTGACCGTCATCGACCCGCGCGGCCACATGGTCGTCAAGGACGTCTCGTTCGAGGCGCGCGCGGGCGAGGTGCTCGGCATCGCGGGCGTGCAGGGCAACGGCCAGACCGAGATGATCAAGTCGCTGCTCGGTCTCGTGCGACCCGACGCAGGCGTCATCGAGCTGGACGGTCGCGACATCTCGCGCCACGGTCCCCGCCAGAGCCTCGAGGACGGGATCGGCTACATCCCCGAGGACCGCTCCCACGACGGCTTCGTCGGCACGTTCAGCGTGCGGGAGAACCTCGTGCTCGACCTCTACCGCTCGGACGAGTTCTCCTCCGGCCCGCGGCTGCGCCTGGGGGCGATCGAGGAGAACGCCCGCGCCCGCATCGCGGAGTTCGACATCCGCACGGAGTCGCCGGAGACGCCGGTCGCGTCGCTGTCGGGCGGCAACCAGCAGAAGGTCGTCGTCGCCCGCGAGTTCGCGCGCGACCTCAAGGTCCTCATCGCCTCGCAGCCCACCCGGGGCGTCGACGTGGGCTCGATCGAGTTCATCCACCGCCGCATCGTCGAGTCGCGCGACTCCGGCACGGCGGTCATCATCGTGTCCACCGAGCTGGACGAGATCTACGCGCTCTCCGACCGGATCGCGGTCATGTACGACGGGCGCATCGTCGCCGTCGTCGGGCCGGACACCCCCCGCGAGCAGATGGGACTGCTGATGGCCGGCGCCGTGCCCGACCAGCCGACGACGAGCTCGGACGGAGCGGTCGCGTGAGCGCGCCGCTGTCGCCCCAGACCGAGACCGTCACCCCCGAGCCGGCCGGAGCCCGGTCGAGCCGCGACCTGACCCGCTGGCTGCCGACGGTGCGCGACACCCTCGTGGCGATCGTCCTGGCCTTCGCCGTGGGTGCGCTGCTCATCATCGTCTCCGACGAGGAGTCGCTCGAGGCCCTCGGCAACATCATCGACCACCCCGGGTCGTTCCTGGTCTACCTCGGCGACTTCGTGCGTCATTCGGCCTCCGCCGTCTTCGACGGCTACTCGGCCCTTGTGCTCGGGTCCGTGGGATCGGCCTCGTCGCTGGAGCGCACGCTCGAGCGCTCGGCCCCGCTGATCTGCGCCGGCCTCGGCGTGGCGCTCGCCTTCCGTGCCGGCATGTTCAACATCGGCGCGCAGGGCCAGGCCCTGGTGGCCGCGCTGGCGGCCGGCTACGTCGGGTTCACCTTCGACCTGCCGTTCCTGGTCCACCTGTGCGCGGCCGTCGCCGCGGCCCTCCTGGCCGGCGGGCTGTGGGGCGGCGTGGTCGGTCTCCTCAAGGCGCGCACCGGGGCGCACGAGGTCATCACCACCATCATGCTCAACCAGGTGGCCCGGTTCGTGGTGCTCTTCTTCCTCGCGAAGGAGGCCTTCCAGCGCCCGGGCAGCAACAACCTGGAGACGCCGGTCGTCGCGGAGTCGGCGCGGTTCCCACAGGTCTTCGGCCTGCACCTCGGCATCGTCCTCGCGGTCCTCGCCGCCGTGGGCGTGTGGTGGCTGCTCGAGCGCAGCCGCCTCGGCTTCGAGATGCGCGCCGTGGGCTCGAACCCCGAGGCCGCCCGCACGGCGGGAATGAGCGTCGCCAAGGTGTACGTGGCCGCCATGGCCCTGGCCGGCATGCTGTCCGGCCTCGCCGCCTGCATGACGGTCCTCGGTCTGAGCCAGTCGGTGACCGAGAACGTCATGGGCTCCGTCGGCTTCGACGCGATCACCGTGGCGCTGCTCGGCCGGGCGACGCCGCTGGGCACCGTCCTCGCCGGCCTGCTGTTCGGCGCCCTGTCGGCGGGTGGCGTCCGCATGCAGACCTCGGCGGGCATCCCGCCGGACCTGATCCAGGTCGTCCAGGCGCTCATCGTGCTGTTCGTCGCGGCGCCGGCCCTGGTCCGGGGCCTGACGCGCGTGCGTCGTCGCACGACCACCGAGACGAAGGAGGCGGGCGCGTGAGCACCCTGGTGACCGACCCGACCGGGCGCCCCGACGCGCCGGCGGAGCCGCAGGTGCGTGACCGTGCCGACGTGCGTCGCCAGGTGAAGCTGGTTGTCGTCCTCGCGCTGCTCGTCGCGGTCGAGATCTGGTTCAAGCTGGAGATCACCGACCCCGAGGTCTCGCACCTGCTCAAGGGGCCGCGCAGCGCGGAGAACCAGCCGGTCTTCTTCGACGGCTCGTACGTCTCGTGGGGCGCCGTCGCCATCACGGCGGTCGCACTGCTCCTCGCGGTGCTCAACCGCTACCCGCGGGGGGCCGGCGGCGTGCTGCTGGCGGTCCTGGTCGGCGCCTCGTTCTACGGCTCGTTCCTGATGTGGGCCTACGCCGACAGCGCCCTGCCCATCGCCATCACCAACCCGCTCGGCGGGACGCTGCTGGTGGCCACCTACCTCGTGCTCGGCGCGCTCGCGGGCGTCGTGTGCGAGCGGGCCGGCGTGGTGAACATCGCGATCGAGGGGCAGTTCATCATGGCGGCGTTCTTCGCCTCCGTGTTCTGCAGCCTCGCGGTGGCCTCGCTCGGCGGTCTCCCGCTGTTCTGGACCCCCGTGGTCGGCATGGTCGGCGGCGCGTTGGCCGGTGTCCTGGTCGCCGCCCTCCTGGGTTTCTTCGCCCTGCGCTACCAGGTCGACCAGGTCGTCGTCGGCGTCGTGCTGGTGACCTTCGGCTACGGCCTGACCAGCTTCCTGCGCGGGCAGATCCCGGGCGACCAGGCGGCGCGGCTGAACCGGCCGTACCAGCTGGAGAACGTCGAGATCCCCGGGCTGGCCGACATCCCGTACATCGGTCAGGCGATGTTCAACCAGACCCTGCTGGTCTACCTGATGTACCTGGCCATCCCGGGCGTGTGGTTCCTGCTGTTCCAGACGCGCTGGGGCCTGCGGGTCCGCTCGGTCGGCGAGCACCCCAAGGCCGCCGACACCGTGGGCATCGACGTGATCCGCGTGCGGTGGCAGGCGCTCCTGCTGGGCGGCGTCCTCGCCGGTCTCGGCGGTTCGGCGTTCACGCTGAGCACGGGCGCGTTCACCAGCCAGATGAGCGCCGGCCTCGGCTTCATCGCCCTGGCCGCCGTGATCATGGGCCGCTGGCACCCGATCTACGCGGCGCTCGCCGCCATCGCGTTCGCTTTCCTGCGCAACCTGCGCGACCAGCTGAGCATCCTCGACGAGAAGGTGCCGGGCGAGCTCATCTCGATGCTGCCCTACCTGGCCACCATCATCGCCGTGGCGGGCCTGGTGGGACGCGTCCGTGCTCCGGCCGCCAGCGGGCAGCACTACTCGAAGGGCGACTGAGCGGTGGCCTCCGCGTTCGACTGGGAGGACCTGCTCGGGCAGGCGCGCCGGGTCGCCGAGCGGGCGTACGCGCCCTACAGCGGCTACCGCGTCGGTGCCGCGGCCCTCGTCGACGACGGCCGCGTCGTGGTCGGGTGCAACGTCGAGAACGCGGGGTACGGCGTCACCCTGTGCGCCGAGTGCGGCCTCGTGTCGTCGCTGCACGCGGGTGGTGGCGGCCGCCTGACGCACTTCGTGTGCGTCAACGGCGACGGCGACGTGATCATGCCGTGCGGACGCTGCCGCCAGCTGCTGTTCGAGAACGGTGGCCGTGAGCTGCTGCTGATGACGACCGTGGGGGAGCGCACGATGGACGACGTCCTGCCGCAGGCCTTCGGTCCCGACGACCTGGCCGGCGCGGGGGACGTGTCGCGCAGCCCGGCGCCGTAGGGTGCCCTGGTGAGTTCACACGACATCATCGAGGTCATCACCACCAAGCGGGACGCGGGCACGCTGAGCGACAGCCAGATCGACTGGGTCGTCGACGCCTACACCCGCGGCGCCGTCGCCGACGAGCAGATGTCGGCGCTCGCGATGGCCATCCTGCTCAACGGGATGGACCGCACCGAGATCGCGCGGTGGACCGGCGCCATGATCGCGTCGGGGGAGCGGATGGACTTCTCGTCCCTCTCGCGTCGCACCTCCGACAAGCACTCGACCGGTGGCGTGGGCGACAAGATCACGCTGCCGCTGGCGCCCCTCGTCGCCGCCTGCGGGGTCGCGGTGCCCCAGCTGTCGGGCCGCGGGCTCGGGCACACCGGCGGCACGCTGGACAAGCTGGAGTCCATCCCGGGCTGGCGCGCGTCCCTGTCGAACGCCGAGATGATGGCGCAGCTGGAGTCGGTCGGCGCGGTCATCTGCGCGGCCGGCGACGGCCTGGCCCCGGCGGACAAGAAGCTGTACGCCCTGCGCGACGTCACCGGCACCGTCGAGGCGATCCCGCTGATCGCCAGCTCGATCATGAGCAAGAAGATCGCCGAGGGCACGGGCGCGCTGGTGCTCGACGTCAAGGTCGGCACGGGCGCCTTCATGAAGTCGGTCGAGAAGGCGCAGGAGCTCGCTCGGACGATGGTCGCGCTCGGGACCGACGCGGGGGTGCGCACCGTGGCGCTGCTGACCGACATGAGCACGCCGCTCGGGCTGACGGCGGGCAACGCCGTCGAGGTGGCCGAGTCGGTCGAGGTGCTGGCCGGCGGCGGTCCCGCGGACGTCGTCGAGCTGACCGTCGCGCTGGCCCGCGAGATGCTGCTGGCCGCGGGCGTGGACGACGTGGACCCCGCGGACAGGCTCGCCGACGGCTCCGCGATGGACGTGTGGCGGGCGATGATCGCGGCGCAGGGCGGCGACCCCGACGCGGCGCTCCCGGTGGCCCGCGAGCAGCACGTGGTGGCAGCACCGCGCTCCGGCGTGCTCACGCGGCTGGACGCCATGGCGGTGGGCGTCGCGGCCTGGCGCCTGGGCGCCGGCCGCGAGCGCAAGGAGGACCCGGTGCAGGCCGGGGCGGGCGTCGTGTGGCACGCACGGCCCGGCGACCGTGTCGAGGCCGGCGCGCCGCTGTTCACGCTCCACACCGACACCCCCGAGCGCTTCGAGCGTGCCCTGGCCGCGCTCGAGGGCGGGTACGACGTGGGGGACGGGCCGCACGAGCCCGCCCCCCTGGTCATCGACCGGATCTCCTGAACGCAGCCGCCGCGACGGGCGAGGCTCACCCGTCCTCGGGCAGCCGCCCTGCGCGACGCAGCGCGTCGCGCAGGGCGACCTCGATCTGCGCGTTGGTCGAGCGCATCTCGTCGTCGGCCCACCGGCGCAGTGCGTCGGCGACGCGGGGGTCGAGCCGCAGCAGGATCTGCGTGCGTTCGCGCTTGCGGGGAGGCACGGGGACTGCTCAGCCGTAGATCGAGCCGACGTTGACCACCGGCTGGACGGAGCCGCCGCCCACGATGACCGTGAGCAGGTTGGACGTCATCGCCGCGCGACGCTCGGGGTCCAGCGCGAGCTCGGTGTCCTCCTCGAGCCGGGTCAGGGCGTCGCCGACGATCCCCACCGCGCCGTCGATGACCACCCGGCGCGCGTCGAGCACGGCCTGGGCCTGCTGGCGCTGCAGCATCGCGCTGGCGATCTCGGGGGCGTACGAGAGGTTGGACAGCCGCACCTCCAGCACGTGCAGCCCGGCCAGGTGCACGCGCGCGTTGACCTCGGTGGCCAGCTCGTCGGCGACCTGCTCCCCGTCCTCGCGCAGGGTGACCGCGTCGGAGGCGATGGTGTCCGGCACGTCGGAGGCGTCCCCGCCCTCGTCGAGCTCGGCGGCGACCGCGGCCATCCGCTCGGTCTGGTGGTCGTAGGGGTGCCGGGCCACCACCTGGCGCAGCGCCGACTCCGACTGGCTCTCGATGAAGTCGTGGTAGTCGTCGACGGCGAACTTCGCCTTCGCGGTGTCCTGCACCTGCCACACCACGATCGCGGAGACCTGCACCGGGGAGCCGCTGCGCTCGTTGACCTTGAGCGTCTCCGTCTCGAAGTTCACGATGCGCACCGGCACCTTCGCCCGGGCCGTGAGGGGCACGGTCATGGTCAGACCGGTGCGGCGGATGGTGCCGAGGTAGTTGCCGAAGAAGGTGACGACCCGGGTCTCCCCGGGCGAGACGATCGACATGCCGGTCCACAGGACGACGCCGACGAGCAGCGCCACCGAGCCCAGCACGACGAGCAGGACGGCGCGGGCGGTGTCGCCGCCGTCCCCGGCCACGGCGCCGACGGCGATGCCGGCGCCGCCCCCGCCCACCAGGGCGAGGCTCAGCAGGAGCGCGGGCCAGCCGTTGACGGCGCGTGCCCTGCGTTCGGTGATGTCGAGACGGTCGGGGGTGTCCGAGAGCGTCACGGGGACCTCCTGGGTCGGGGTGGGGGGGGCGTCGGGTCGACGGTGCGCACACTCTAGCAAAGTGATATCACTTTGCTAGGGCAGACCTTCGGCCGTCGCGGCGGTTCCGCGGCGCGGGCGGAGGACTGCCAAGATGAGGCATGACCGTCTCGACCCCCACGCCCAGCCCCTCCGCCGGCTCCGGTAGCGCGCTGACGCCCGAGCTCGTGCGGGCCGTCCCCAAGGTCCTGCTCCACGACCACCTCGACGGTGGGCTCCGACCCGCCACGATCGTCGAGCTCGCCGCGGAGATCGGTCACGAGCTCCCGGCCACGGACGCGGCCTCGCTGGGCGACTGGTTCGCCGAGTCGGCGGACTCGGGCTCGCTCGTGCGCTACCTCGAGACGTTCTCCCACACCGTCGCGGTGATGCAGCGCCGTGACGCGATCACCCGCATCGCCCGCGAGTGCGTCGAGGACCTCGCGGCCGACGGCGTCGTCTACGCCGAGGTCCGCTACGCGCCCGAGCTGATGGTCGAGCAGGGCCTCTCGCTGGACGAGGTGGTCGCCGCCGTGCAGGCCGGGTTCGACGAGGCCATGTCCGAGGCGGCCGCGGCCGGTCGACCGATCGTCGCGCGCCAGCTCCTCACGGCCATGCGCCACCAGGCGATGTCGCGCGAGATCGCCGAGCTGGCGGTCGCCTGGCGCGACCGCGGCGTCACCGGGTTCGACATCGCCGGCGCGGAGGCGGGCTTCCCGCCCACCCGCCACCTCGACGCGTTCGAGTACCTGCGCCGCGAGAACGCCCACTTCACCATCCACGCGGGCGAGGCGTTCGGCCTGCCGTCGATCTGGGAGGCGCTGCAGTGGTGCGGCGCCGACCGGCTCGGGCACGGGGTGCGGATCATCGACGACGTCGAGGTCGGCCCCGACGGCCAGGTCAGTCTGGGCCGCCTCGCCAGCTACGTCCGCGACAAGCGGATCCCGCTCGAGATGTGCCCCAGCTCGAACGTGCAGACGGGCGCGGCGGCCTCGATCGCCGAGCACCCGATCAAGCTGCTCGCCGACCTGCGCTTCCGCGTCACGGTCAACACCGACAACCGGCTGATGAGCCGCACGTCGATGTCGCAGGAGATGTGGCTGCTGCACACCGAGCTGGGCTTCGACCTGGACCGTCTCGAGTGGCTGACGACGAACGCCATGAAGTCGGCGTTCACGCACTACGACAAGCGCTACGCCCTCATCACCGAGGTGATCAAGCCCGGGTACGCGGCGCTGCGCTGACGCCGGCGGCGCGGCGCGGCACGCGGGCCCGCCGCGCCCAGGGCGCCCGCTCGGCGCGCTCCGGGCGCACCGTCGCGGTGGTGGGGAGCACGCCGCCCCACACGTGGGGCCACCCCAGCGCCGCGGCCTCCGACCGGTTCACGGCCCCGCGGGTGACCCGCTCGATCCTCCCCGTCGCCGGCTGGTAGGCGAGGAGGTGGTCGTCGTTCGCCTCCAGCACGAGCACGACGTGGCGCGGGAGCAGACGGGTGCCCACGTAGAGCGGGACCGGGTGCCCGGCGTTCGTCGCCGCCTGCAGCCGTTCCCAGAAGTCCTCGCGGCGCGCGACGTAGGCGTACCCGGTGCCGGGGCGCCCCGAGACCAGCCGCAGGTGCCGCGCGACGGCCCACGGCGCGGTGCCCAGCGCGCGGGGCCAGGGCAGCTGCGTCTCGCCGGCGAGCCGGAACCGGCTGGTCGCCCGGTGCACGGCGAGGGCCTCCGAGCGCAGGCGTGCGGCCGTGCTGGCGGCCGGGACGAGCACGCGGGCGGCGTACGACGGGGCGTGGTGCAGGTGCGCGGCCACCAGGCAGCACGACCCGCAGGTCGTCGCGTCGGGCTGCACGAAGCCCTCGAGCGCCGCGCGCAGCGACGTCCCCGTGCGGGCCGGGCGGGCCTCGGCCCGGGCGGCGAGGTCGCGCAGGGCCGAGAACGCCTCGTGGGTGCTGGCGGGCACGCAGCCGCGGCTCACGGCGTGCGCCACGATCCGCCGCTGCTCGCGGGCCAGCGCGACGCCGCGTCGCACCAGCAGCAGCGGGGGCTTGCGGTGCTCGCGCAGGTCGCGGGTCAGGCGACGCCAGAAGGTCACGGTGGGCGGCTGCGTCAGGCAGTACGCGGCGGCCAGCAGCCCGCGGCGCTCGCACTCGGCGACGACCTCGGCCGCGAAGATGCCCTCCGTGACGAAGAGCGGCGAGCCGCCGAGGTCGAGCCGCTGGGTCCCGGTGCGCCCGTTGGCGGCGATCTCGTAGACGGGCACCTCGACGGTCCCCTCGGTGCACAGGGTCACCAGCGCGGCCAGTGCCTCCTCGGCGAGCCAGGAGGCGGGGTCGTCCCAGTCGACGACCCCGGCGTTCGGCCCCTCGGCGATGTGGGGGAGCGCGGGGTCGTCGCCGTCGCGGTAGAAGTCGTCGAGACGCAGGACCGGCAGGCCGAGCCGTTCGGCCAGCCGCGACTTGCCCGACCCCGACGGGCCGGCGAGCACCACGACGCGCGCGAGCGGCGGGCCGGTTTGATCGGTCGGGCCGGTCGGGCCGGTCGGGTCGGGCACGGCTGCGGCAGCGTCGCCGTCGGCGGGGGTCAGTAGGAGCCCTCGGCGGGGCCGCCGCCCAGCAGGGCCCGCGAGCCGGAGACGCCGAGTCGGGTCGCGCCCGCGGCGATCATCGCCCGGGCCTGCTCGAGGGTCCGCACCCCGCCGGAGGCCTTGACGCCGACGCCGGGCCCGACGGTGCTCGCCATGAGGCGCACCGCGTGCTCGGAGGCCCCGCCGGCGGGGTGGAAGCCCGTCGAGGTCTTGACGAAGTCGGCCCCGGCGGCCACGGCCGCGCGGCACACGCCGACGATGGCCTCGTCGGTCAGCGCGGCGGACTCGATGATCACCTTGAGGACGTGGGGTGCGGGCACGGCGGCCCGCACGGCGGCGACGTCCGCCTGCACGGCGTCGTAACGTCCCTCGAGCGCGGCGCCCACGTCGATCACCATGTCGACCTCGTCGGCGCCGTCGGCCACCGCCGCGGCGGCCTCGGCCGCCTTGGTGCTGGAGAGGTGCTTGCCGCTCGGGAAGCCGGCCACCACCGCGACCGCGAGCCCGTCGGGCACCTGCAGGGGCAGCATCGACGGGGACACGCACACCGAGAAGGTGCCCAGCTCGGCCGCCTCGGCCACCAGGGCCTCGACGTCGGCCCGGGTCGCCTCGGGCTTGAGCAGCGTGTGGTCGATCAGGCGGGCAACGTCGGTGGTCGTCGGCTCGGTCACCGCGCCAGCATAGGAGAGGAGGAGCCCCGGCTCAGAGCCCGGCCGCCTCCTTGACGCCCAGCTTGAGCGCGTCGAGCCGCTGCGCCGCCACGATCCGGGCCGCGGCCACGCCGCCGGCCTCGTCGTCGACCGGCACGACGACCTCGAGGTAGCACTTGATCTTGGGCTCGGTGCCGCTCGGGCGCACGATCACGCGGGCCCCGTCGGCGAGCCGGTAGCGCAGCCCGTCGGTCGGGGGCAGGGCGTCGCTGCCGAGCGTGAGGTCCTCGGCGCCGAGCACCGCGAGACCGCCGAGCTCGACGGGGGGAGCGGCGCGCAGGCGGGCCATCGCGTCCGAGATCACGCTGAGGTCCTCGACGCGCACGGAGAGCTGGTCCGTGGCGTGCAGGCCGTGGGTGCGGGCGATGTCGTCGAGGGCGTCGAGCAGCGTGCGGCCCTCCGCCTTCAGTGCGGCGGCGAGCTCGCACAGCAGCAGCAGCGCCGAGACGCCGTCCTTGTCGCGCACCGACGACGGGTCGACGCAGTACCCGAGCGCCTCCTCGTAGCCGAAGGCGAGACCCTCGACCCGGCCGATCCACTTGAACCCGGTGAGGGTCTCGAGGTGGGGCTGCCCGGCGGCCTCGGCGAGGCGACCCAGCAGCGACGACGAGACGATCGAGCAGGCCAGGACGCCCTGGGCCCCGCGGGCGAGGAGGTGGCTGGCCAGCAGCGCACCGACCTCGTCGCCGCGCAGCATGCGCCACTGCCCGTCGGAGCCGGGCACGGGCACGGCCGCGGCGCAGCGGTCGGCGTCCGGGTCGTTCGCCACGACCAGGTCTGCCCCGACCCGGGCGGCCAGGGCCGTCGCCAGGTCGAGGGCGCCGGGCTCCTCCGGGTTGGGGAACGCGACCGTCGGGAAGGTTCCGTCCGGCTCCTCCTGCTCCTCGACCACGACGGGCTCGTCGAAGCCGGCCGTCTCGAGCACCTGGCGCACCGGCGCGCCGCCGACCCCGTGCAACGGCGTGTAGACCACCCGCAGGTCGCGCGGGCCGTCGCCGGCCAGCTCCGCCACCGTGTCGAGGTAGCGGTCCACGACCGCGTCGTCGAGCACGGTGCCCGCGGGGCCGCGTGGGACGTCGGCGAGGGCGCCGACGGCGGCGATGTGCGCCGCGATGCCGCTGTCGGCGGGCGGCACGATCTGGCAGCCGTCCCCGAGGTAGACCTTGTAGCCGTTGTCGCGGGGCGGGTTGTGGCTCGCGGTGACCATCACGCCGGCCGCCGCGCCGAGCTCGCGCACGGCGTACGCGAGCAGCGGCGTGGGCAGCGGACGCGGCAGCACGAGCGCGCGCAGGCCGGCACCCGTCACCACCTCGGCGGTGTCGCGGGCGAACACGTCGGAGTTGCGGCGGGCGTCGTAGCCGATCACCACGGAGTCGCCCGCGCCGGCACCCTGCTCCTGCAGGTACGCCACCAGCCCGGCCGCCGCGCGGGTCACGACGACGCGGTTCATCCGGTGGGGGCCCGCGCCCAGCTCGCCCCGCAGGCCGGCGGTGCCGAACTCCAGGGGCCCGGAGAACCGGTCGGCGAGGTCTGCGGCAGCGGCGGTGTCACCACCCGCGGCGGCGTCGACCAGCGACTCCAGCTCGGCCCGGGTCTCGGGGTCGGGGTCCTCGGCCGTCCAGGCACGCGCGGCGGCGAGGAGTCCCTCGGTCTCGGGGGTCGGGGCGCTCATGGACCGAACCGTAGCGCCCGGCCCGACGCGCCCGTGCGATCCTGGGGCGATGAGAACGGTTCTCGCGAACGAGGTCCCGGACCGGGCGGCCGCCGAGCGGCTGGCGGCGGCCCACGCCCGCCACGTCCAGCGGACGGCCCGCATCGATCCGCTGGTCCGGCCGGGGGAGCCCGTCGAGCGCGGTCGGGTGCTCGAGCACGGCGCGGCCCTCGGCGTCGCCACCGTGAGCGAGCAGGAGTCGCTGTGGGCGGCCCGCCGCACCCACGTGCTGCAACCGAGGATCGCCGACGGCGCCGAGCCGGACTGGGGAGGGTTGCTGGACGCCTGGCTGGCCGTGGTCGAGGCCGACCCGGCGGCGCGCGAGGTCGAGACGTCGGCCGGGGTGAGCCTGGCCAGCCGCGACCACGCCCTCGTCGAGGAGCTGGTGCGCCGTCACCTCGGCCCCGCCTCCGTGCTGGCGGTGCGCACGCTGGACCGCCCCGACGACGCGGCGCCGCCGGTGCCGCACGGCGTGGTCGTGCGACCGGCCACCGCCGCACCGGACGACCTGCGCTGGCTGCTGGACCGCTCGGTCGCGCTGCAGGCGTGGGAGGCCGGCCTGGGGTACGTCCCGCGACGCTCCGAGGCCGAGGTGCTGCTCGGCGCCGACCTCGAGGTCGCGATCCGCCGCGACCTCGGCTGGACCTGGATCGCCGAGCTCGACGGAGAGCCCGTCGCGTTCGTCCAGGTCAACCCGCCGGAGGAGGCCGAGTGGGTCGCGGGCCAGACGTGGCTGGCGCCCGTCGGCTACCTCGTCAGCGCGTACGTGGACCCGGCGCTGCGTTCGGGCGGCCTCGGCCGGGTGCTCGTCGCGGCCGCGCACGCCCGTGCCCGCGACGACGGCTGGTCGGCGCTGCTGCTGCACCACGCGGCGTCGAGCGCCTGGTCGGCACCGTTCTGGGGGTCGCTGGGCTACCGGCCGCTGGTCACGACGTGGATGCGTCGCCCGGCGGTGCGCTGAGCCGGTCGAGCGCGGGGCGCCAGAACGCCTCGGTCGCGAACGGGCCGCCCACCCGGGCGTCCTCGACCTCGTCCTCCGGCCGCACGGGCAGGTGCTCGGCGTAGGCCTCGGCGTCGTCCTGCGGCTCGAAGTCCAGCGCGCGGCCCGGGGCGAGGTCCCACCAGGCGCGGGTGTTGGCGGAGATGCCGTAGAGCACGGCGTACCCGGGCGCCGGGGCCGCCAGCGCCGCGGCGACCATGCGGACGGCGTCGCCGTGCGAGAGCCAGGTGGCGAGGTGGCGCCGGGTGCTCGGCTCCTCGAGGAAGGAGCCGATCCGGCAGGCCACCGCGTGGGTGCCGTACCGGTCCGCGTGGAGCCGCAGCAGCGCCTCGGCCGTCACCTTGCCGACGCCGTAGAACGTGTCGGGGTGCCCCGGCCCATCGACGCCGAGCGGCTGGGAGGGCGAGTACGCACCGTGCGGCGTGCCGCCGACCGCGTGGTTCGACGAGGCGTACACGATGCGGTCGACGCGGTGGGCCACCATCGCGTCGAGGAGCGCCGCCGTGGTCACCGCGTGCGAGACGACCGAGGCGAGCAGCCCCGCCTCGTCGGGATGGCCGGCGAGGTGCACGACGGCCTCGACGGGCGCTCCGGCCCGCGCCTGCGCGGCGAACACCTCGGCGACGGCGTCCGGGTCGGCGCAGTCGACGGTGTGCCACGGGTCCTCGCCGCCCTCGGGGGCGCCGACGAGGTCGAGGGGGACGACCTCGTGCCCGGCGGCCCGCAGGCCGGGCGAGACCACACGTCCGATGGAGCCGGCGGCGCCGGTGAGGAGAACACGCACGCGCCGACCCTACGGGTCCGCGCGGCTCAGCGGCGGTAGGCCGCGAGGTCCGCGCTGAGCTCGCTGAACAGGGCCTGGTTGAGGTTGAAGGCGACCTTCACCTCGGCGACGACGCGCTCCTTGTCGGCCGCGTCGAGGTCGAGCGCGTCGAGGCGCGCGCGGTAGGCGTCCTTGTAGGGCTTGGGCTTGGGGATCGCGTCGAACGCGTAGAAGGCCGTGCCCGCGCCGTCCGTGAGGTCGAAGGCCCGCGCCAGGATCCGGCCGATCGCCTGGCCGCCGGACAGGTCGCCCAGGTAGCGCGTGTAGTGGTGGGCCACGAACAGCGGCGCCCACGCCGTCGTGGCGGCGACGCGCTCGGCGTACGCGCTCGCGGCCGGGCTCTCGACCGGACCGCTGACGTGCGGCGCCCAGTGGGCGAGGTCGGCGTCGATGGCGGCGAGGCGCTCGAGCGCCGGGTCGAGGACCGCGTCGGCCGCGGGCGTGCCGGCGAGGCTGCGGCCGGTCGACTCGATCGCCGCGTACACCGTGCGCAGCCGCTGCAGGTACGCCGCGTACCCCGCCTCGTTGACGCGACCGGCGAGCAGCTCCTCCATGAAGGCCGAGCCCTCGGCGGCCGTGTGCTCCGCGCGGGAGCCGTCGCGCATGGCGCTCGAGAGGGGGGCGTCGAGCTCGACGGGGGCGAGGACGGTCATCGGCTGGCTCCGGTTCCGGGGGTCGAGGAGGGCGTGCGGGCCGACGCCGGGGCGTCGGGTCGGGAGGTTGTCGACAGAGTGTCGACAACGATCTGACAGTCTGTCAAGATCCCCCATAGGTAAGCCTTGCCTGAATGCGCTTAGGCTAACCTAAGCCGACCGTGCCCCCGTCCGTCCGACCGAGAGCCGAGCCAGCCCCCTCATGTCGTCCCCCGCCCTGACCCGCCGAGGGTCCCGGAGCACGCGAGCGCCCCGCGACGTCCGCCCGACCCTGACGACCGCGTTCGTCGCGCTGACCCTGGCCCTGACCGTGGCCGCCTGCGGCCTCGACGGCGTCGGCGCCGGGGACGACGGCCACGGCGACGCCGCCGGTCCGGTGGCCCCGCCGGTCGCGGAGGTCACGCCGCTCGAGGACGTGCGCAGCTGGGAGGGGGAGGTCTCCGCGGTGCTGCCCGAGCGTCCCGTCGACCCGGTGGCCGACCCGACGCCCGAGCTCCCCGTGACGCTCACCGACGCGCAGGGCACCGAGGTGACCGTCACCGACGTCAGCCGGGTGCTGGCCCTGGACGTCTACGGGACGCTCTCGCGTACGGTCTTCGAGCTCGGCCTCGGTGAGAACCTGGTCGGCCGCGACGTCAGCACGCAGTTCCCGGAGGCCGAGGAGCTGGAGCTCGTCACCCAGAACGGCCACGACCTCAACGCCGAGGCCGTCCTCGAGCTGGACCCGACCGTCATCGTCACCGACACCTCGCTCGGGCCGTGGGACGTCCTGCTGCAGATGCGGGACTCCGGCATCCCGGTCGTCGTCGTCGACTCCCACCGCGGCCTCGACAACGTGGCGTCGCTGACCGAGCAGGTCGCCACCGCCCTCGGGGTGCCGGGCGCCGGCGCCGAGCTGGCCGAGCGGATCGAGACCGAGGTCGCTGCCGTGCAGGACGACATCGCCGAGGTCGCGCCGAGCGACGACGGCCGACGGCTGCGCACGGTCTTCCTCTACGTGCGCGGGGCCTCCGGCATCTACTACATGTTCGGCGAGGGCTCGGGCGCCGACTCCCTGATCGAGGCCATCGGCGCCTACGACGTGGCCGGCGAGATCGGGTGGACGGGGATGAAGCCCCTGACCGACGAGGGGCTCATCGCCGCGCAGCCGGACCTCGTGCTGATGATGAGCGGCGGGCTCGAGTCGGCGGGCGGCGTGGACGGCCTCCTCGAGCGGCTCCCGGCGCTCGCCGCCACCCCGGCGGGGGAGAACCGGCGGTTCGTCGACATGGCCGACGCGCAGATCCTCGGGTACGGCCCGCTGACCGCCGACGTCCTCAACGCCCTCGCGGTGGCCGTCTACGCCCCCGAGGCCATCTCGTGACGACGCTGACGCCGCCGACCGCCGGCCGGTCGGGCGACCGGTCCGGCGGCTCCGGCCAGGACGGTCCGACCTCCGGGGCCGGTACGCCCGGCGGCCGCCCCCGGGCCGTCGCCCGCGCGCTGGTGTCCCGGGTGGGACTGCTCGGCGGCCTCCTCCTGCTGCTGCTCGGCGCCGGGCTGGCCTCCGCCGCCGTCGGGCAGTTCCCGATCCCGCCGAGCGAGGTGCTCGGCTCGGTGCTGCACCGCCTCGGCCTCGACCTCGGGCCGCTGCCCACGCACCCGCAGGCCGAGAACAGCCTCTGGAACGTGCGCTTCCCGCGCGTCGTGATGACCGCCGTCGTCGGCGCCGCGCTCGCGACGGCCGGCGCCCTCATGCAGGGGGTCTTCGGCAATCCGCTCGCCGAGCCCAGCGTCGTGGGGGTCTCGGCGGGCGCCGCCGTCGCCGCCGCCGCCGTCATCGTCTTCTCGCTCGACTTCCTCGGCCCCTGGACCATCGCGGCCTGCGCGTTCGCCGGTGGCCTCGTGACCACCCTGCTGGTCTACGTGATGGCCCGCGACAACGGCCGCACCGAGGTGGTCACGCTGGTGCTGACCGGCATCGCGATCAACGCCGTCGCCAACGCCGGGCTGGCCTTCCTGCTCTTCCTGGCCGACACGTCGTCGCGCGAGGAGATCGTCTTCTGGACCCTCGGCAGCTTCAACGGCTCCCGGTGGGCCGAGGTGCAGGTGGCGCTCCCGATCGCCGCGGTCGGGGTGGGGCTCTCGCTCCTGCTCGCCCGACAGCTCGACCTGCTCGCGCTCGGTGACCGGGCGGCGCGCCACGTCGGCGTCGACGTCGAGCGCCTGCGGCTCGTGTGCATCGGCCTCGTCGCGCTGCTGACGGCCGTCGGGGTCGCGTTCTGCGGCGTGATCGCGTTCGTCGGCCTCGTGGTCCCGCACCTGATCCGGCTCGTGGCCGGGCCCGGCCACCGGCTGCTGGTCCCCGCGAGCGCGCTGGCGGGCGCCGCGCTGCTGGTGCTCGCCGACCTGTGGGCGCGCACCGCGATCACGAGCGCCGACCTGCCGATCGGGATGCTCACCTCGCTGATCGGGGGTCCGTTCTTCTTCTGGCTGCTGCGCCGGGCCCGGCGCACCGCGGGGGGTTGGGCGTGAGCGGGCGGCTGGAGGCGCGTGGCCTCGGGGTCCGCATCGACGGCGCCCGCATCCTCGACGGGGTCGACCTGGACGTCGCGCCCGGCGAGCTCGTGGCGCTGGTCGGGCCCAACGGCGCGGGCAAGTCGACGCTCCTCGCCGCCCTGGCCGGCGACCTGGAGCCCACCGAGGGCACGGTCACCCTGGACGGCCGCGGCCTGCGGGCGTACCGGGCGCGGGAGCTGGCCCGCGTACGCGGCGTCCTGCTCCAGCAGCAGCGCCTCGCCTTCGGCTTCCGGGCCCGCGAGGTCGTGGCGATGGGCCGCGCACCCTGGCACGGCACCGACGCCGAGGACCGGGACGCCGAGGTCGTGGCCGCCGCGACGTCGCGCACGGACGTCGCGCACCTCGTCGACCGGCTGTTCCCGACGCTGTCGGGCGGCGAGCAGGCCCGGGTCTCGTTCGCCCGGGTGCTCGCCCAGGAGCCGCGGCTGCTGCTGCTCGACGAGCCCACCGCGGCCCTCGACCTGCAGCACCAGGAGGGCGTGCTCGCCGTCGCGCGCGCCGAGGCCGCCGACGGCGCCGCGGTGGTCGTCGTGCTGCACGACCTCTCGCTCGCCGCGGCCTACGCCGACCGGGTCTGCGTGCTCGCCGACGGCCGCGTGCGCGCCGTCGGGACCCCGCGCGAGGTCCTGCGCGCGGACCTCCTGGGCGACGTCTACCGCCACCCCGTCGACGTGGTCGAGCACGGCGGTCACCTCGTCGTGATCCCCGTGCGCAGCCCCCGGGCCAGTCCCCGAACCAGCACCGTCACCGAGTCCGAGGAGGACCCGTGCCCCGCCGTCTGAGTCTCCGCACGAGCCTGCGCGTCCCCGCCGCGCTGGCGCTCACCGCCGCCGCGGCGCTGGTCGTGCTCGCGCCCACCCCGCCCGCCCAGGCGGCGGCGCGGGTCGCGGTCGCCAACCCCGACGGCGACGCGGTCGTCGACGCCACGTACGCGACGACGCTGCAGCTGCGGGGCAGCGGTTTCCAGTCCGTGCAGGGTGGCCACGGCGGCGTGTACGTCTTCTTCGGCACGGTCTCCGACGGGTGGCGGCCCAGCCAGGGCGGACGCACGGGAGCGGACTACTTCTACGTGCCCGACTCCGAGTCCGGCGACAACCAGGGCTTCCAGCGCTACGTCGCGTTCCCGGGCTCCGACACCGCCTCGTCCGCCAACGGCGGGACGGTGGCGGCCGACGGCACCTGGTCCACCAGCGTGGTCGTGCCCGGGGCGCGGTTCACGGCCGTGGACCGCTCGGGCGCGGCGCGCACCGTCGACTGCCGCGAGGTCACCTGCGGCATCATCACCATCGGTGCCCACGGGGTCAGCAACCGTACGAACGAGACGTTCACGCCGGTCGCCGTCGCCGACCTCTACTCCGAGGAGCAGCCGGCCGCCGGCACCTCCGGCGGGGCGGGCTCGACGGGCTCGACCGGCTCCTCCGGCGCCGGCTCGGCCGGGAGTGGCCAGGCCGCCGCGCCCACCGGACAGCAGCCGGACGCCGCGCAGCCGGCCGTCGCCGGCCCCGCCCTGCTCGAGGTCGACCGCGGCAGCGCCGTGGCCGGCCGGGTGCTGCCGTTCACCGCGTCGGGCCTGCCCGCCGGGCGGCAGGTCAGCGTCACCTTCGACGACGGCGCCGCCGGCGCGGGTCCCTTCCAGGTGGGGTCCGACGGCACCCTCGCCGGCGTCATCACCCTCCCCGCCGACACGCCCGCCGGCACCCACGAGCTCCGCGTCTTCGGCCTCGACGAGCCCGTCACGGTCAGCTTCGCCGTGCAGGCGTCCGACGCTCCGGCGACGTCGGACGACACCGAGCAGGCCGCGGCCTCCGACGAGTCCGGCACCGACTGGCTCGCCGTCGCGTTCGTCGTGGCGGCCGGGCTCGTGCTGCTCGGGGCGGTGCTCCGCCTGGTGCTGGCCCGACGTGGAGGCACGCGTTCGCCCGGCGCCGGGGGCGTGGTCGCGTGAACGCCGTCCGCCCGTCCCGCGCGACCCTGGCCCGCCTGACGGCACCCGCGCGCCCCGCCCTCGCGGTGCTGGCCGTGGTGGCGCTGGTCGCCGCGCTGGCGCTCGCGGTGCTGGCGGTACGCCCGGCCCCGGCCCACGGCGCCGAGCCGGTCGCGGGGGAGACCGCGCCGACCGAGGAGCCGACAGCCGCGCCGACCGAGGAGCCGACCGAGGAACCGACAGCCGGCCCCACGCAGACGCCGACCGAGCAGCCGGCCGAGGAGCCGGAGCCGACCGACGAGCCCGGGGGAGCGGTGCAGGTCGACGACGCGGTGTTCCGGTGGGGCATGAACGCGGAGTCCAGCAAGCCGACCTTCTTCGGTCACAACTTCTTCGCCGCCGGGATCGTCGAGCTCGCCGCGGGCCGGCAGGTCCAGCAGCGCGACTGGCGGGCGCAGGACGGGGACGTGACGGTCGAGCGCGCCGCGGGCACCGGTTGGGAGACCGCCACGTGGCCCGCCGGGCAGGCGTGGCCGGGCGGACCGCAGCAGGTCCGGCTCGGCGGCGGGACGGGCGAGGTCGACGTCGCCGCCGGCACCGCGACCATCGCCTGGGAGGGCGACTACTCCGTCCTCTACTACACGGGTCTGTCGGTGTTCCACGTCAGCGACCCGGTGCTGAGCGTCGAGGGCGGCCGAGGTCAGGTGCGCGCCACGGTGACGGGCTACGAGGGCTCGCAGGACGACCCGGACCAGCGCGGGGACCAGGTCTCGGGGGAGGTCGTGATCGCCGACCTGCCGCGGGTGGAGCTGAGCGAGGCGGGTTTCAGCGCCACGCCGTCGTACGCCGGCGTCCGCGTGGAGGGCCTCAGCACGCCCCAGGTGCGCGACGCGGGCTTCGGGGCGTTCCCGCAGGGCTTCGTCAGCCTGCTCGACCCGATGGGCATCGCCGCGTTCTGGTACACCACCGGATCGTCCGTCGACCAGGACAAGCCGGCGTCCCCGCTGGCGGTGTCGTTCGACGCGTCCCGGCCCGTGGTCGTGCCGCCCTCGCCGGTGCCGACGCAGCCGGGCGACGGCGGCGACGTCCCCGACAACGTCGCGCTCCCGCCCCCGGCGCGCACGCCGGCCGCGGGGCCCGCCGGGTCGAGCGGCTCCGGCGGAGCGCGTGCCCCGGCGGCCGTCGCGCCGAACGCTCCCTCCGCGCCGCTCGCCCCGGGCGTACCCGTCGCGGCCCTCGCGGTCGACGGCAGCCTCCCGGCCGCCGCGGACCTGCAGTCCGCCGCGTACGCCTCCGCCGTCACCGACCCCGCCGCCCGCGCCGCGAGCGTGTGGTGGTGGGTCGGCGGCGTCCTCCTCCTGGCTGCCGCGGCCCTGCTGTCGCTGCCCGCCGGCCGACCACCTCTCCCACGCCGTCCGGGCGGCACCCCCCGATGACACCGGAAGCAGTCCGGGTCACCCGAGAAAGGAACCCCATGTCCCACCTCGTGCTCCGCAGGTCGCGGCAGCTCGCCGCGACCACGGTGGTCGGCGCCGTCGCGGGCGTCGCGCTCGTCGCGGTCGCCACACCCCAGGCCCAGGCCGCCGACACCGTCGTCGCCTCGCCGACCCTGCAGTGGCAGGTCTCGCAGTACTTCGCCGAACACCTGTCGACCCGCACGTTCTCCGGCGGCGCGACGGAGGGCGCCGGCGGTCAGGTCTCGTTCCCGAACGGTGAGGGCACCTACGACTCCCGGACCGGTGCGGCGCACGTGGAGTACGACGGCGTGGTGAGGGGCGCGTTCGCCTTCGCCGGGACCACCCACTACTGGGTCGAGGTCGGCGAGCCCGCTGTCAGCGTCGACGCCGACGGAAACGGTGAGCTGAGTGCGGTCGTCTCCGGCTGGCAGGCGGCCGGTCGAGGTGCTGCCGAGCAGCAGACGACACCGGCGCGGGTGACCGTCGCCACCTTCGACGCCGCGGACGGCTGGGCCCCGGACGGGGGTCTGGGCACCCTCACGGCGACGCCGGACTGGGAGGGCGTCCTGGCCACCGGATCCTCCGAGGCGGCCGCCCTGGGTCTGCCCGCGGGACAGCCGGTCGAGGGGCGTTCGTTCCACCCGGAGTTCCTGTCGCAGGTCACGCAGGGCGCTCGGCCCCTGTTCTACGCCTCGGGCTCCGCGAACGGGGACCCGAAGAAGCCGGTCTCGGCCTTCACCGCGCAGGCGCAGGCTGCCCCGTCCGTCTCGGTCGAGCAGACGTCGGCGACCCCGGAGGGCGGGGTCACGCTGGCCGTCTCGGGCACCGGCTTCCGCGGGGAGACCAACCCGGGTGACGCCGGCGTGTACGTCGGACTGGCCCCCGCGGGCGGCCTGCCCGACGTCAGCGACCGCGAGGCGATGGACCTGTTCGCCAACGTCCAGTGGGTGAACAAGGGCTCCATCGTCGACGGCGCCTTCTCCACGCAGCTCGTCGCGACGATCGACAAGTTCGACACCACGCAGGCGTACTCGGTCTACACCTGGCAGGCCCACACCCACTCGAACACCTCGCAGGACACCGAGACGCCGGTCGAGATCCCGTTCGAGGCGATCACCCCCGTGGGCGCGCCCGAGCTGACCTACGTCGGCACGCACACCAGCCGCCACGCCAGCACCGGGTGGATCGGCGTGGACGTCACGAACGTCGAGGACGAGGCGGCCTGGGTCGAGATGACCGGCTTCGGCGCGCGCAAGACCCTCAACGTCCGGGGCGGCCAAGCGCTCTTCAAGATCCCGGCCAACGCCCCCAAGGGCACCTACCAGGCGACGTTCACCCTGCACACCTACGAGGAGGGCGCCGTGGGTGACGGCACCTCGCTCACCAAGACGTTCGTCGTCAAGGCCGGCCAGACCGCCGGCACCGTGGCCGTGACGAAGGCGCCGACGCCGCGCGCCAAGGGCACCGTGGACCTCGCCGTGCGCCACCTCGGCAACGCGACGCTCCACGCGCCGCGTCCCTCGGGCCGGTTCACCGTCAAGGTGTACGCCGAGAGCGGCCCGCTGCGCTGGCAGTCCGCCCAGCTGTGGATGAGCAACGGCGCCCGCAACGGCGTCGAGCTCCCCGCGCTGTCGTCGGGTCGCTACCTGGTGCACCTGACCTACCACGGCTCGGGCACCTCGCTGGCGACCACGTCGTCGCAGTGGGTCACCGTGCGCTGACACGCCGGCACCCGCCTTTCCGCACCACGCAGCACCAGGCGGCACCAGGCAGCACCACGCGGCGCCGCGTCGTCCACCCCGGGTGGGCGGCGCGGCGCCGTCGTGTCGGCGGGCTCCACGGAGCGGACCAGGCCGCACCGTGCGCGACGCGACGCGACACGCGGCGTGTCCTCCCGGATCCGAGCCGGCGGCGAACCTACTGTCGTCATCACGACGAGGTTGACATAACTATAACCCTCTACCTGAGGGTGACGGTTGAGACCTCGATACCGACCACCACCGAACGTGAGAGGCGAGCCGCCGTGGCAGCAGCGCAGAACTACCTGGCCGTGATCAAGGTCGTCGGCATCGGCGGCGGCGGCGTCAACGCCGTCAACCGGATGATCGAGGTCGGCCTCAAGGGCGTCGAGTTCATCGCGATCAACACCGATGCGCAGGCGCTGCTGATGAGCGACGCCGACGTCAAGCTCGACATCGGCCGCGAGCTGACCCGGGGGCTCGGCGCCGGCGCCAACCCCGATGTCGGCGCGAAGGCCGCCGAGGACCACTCCGACGAGATCGAGGAGGTCCTCAAGGGGGCCGACATGGTCTTCGTCACCGCCGGCGAGGGCGGCGGCACCGGCACGGGCGGCGCTCCCGTGGTCGCGCGGATCGCGCGCTCGCTCGGCGCGCTGACCATCGGTGTCGTGACGCGTCCCTTCATGTTCGAGGGTCGCCGCCGCGCGACGTCGGCCGAGGAGGGCATCGCCGGTCTCCGCGAGGAGGTCGACACCCTGATCGTCATCCCCAACGACCGCCTGCTCTCGATCAGCGACAAGAACGTGAGCGTCCTCGACGCCTTCAAGCAGGCCGACCAGGTGCTGCTGCAGGGCGTCTCGGGCATCACCGACCTCATCACCACGCCCGGTCTGATCAACCTCGACTTCGCCGACGTGAAGTCCGTGATGGCCAACGCGGGCTCGGCCCTCATGGGCATCGGCTCCGCCCGCGGCGAGGACCGGTCCGTGCAGGCCGCCGAGATGGCCGTCTCGTCGCCCCTGCTCGAGGCCTCGATCGACGGTGCGCACGGCGTGCTGCTCTCCATCTCCGGCGGCTCCGACCTCGGTCTGTTCGAGATCAACGAGGCCGCTGCGCTCGTGGCCGACGCGGTGCACCCGGACGCCAACATCATCTTCGGCGCGACGATCGACGACGCCCTGGGTGACGAGGTCCGGGTGACGGTGATCGCCGCCGGGTTCGACGGGGGGCTGCCGCGCAAGCGCGAGGAGGGCGCAGTGCTCGGTCGTGGTCGCTCGGACGAGCGCGAGCAGCCGCACGCCGCGTCGCCGCAGCAGTCGGCGCCGGCCTACGGCCGCTCCGCCGCCGGTCAGGGTTCCGCCCCGCAGGCCCAGCCGCCCCAGCCGGCCGCCCCGGCGCAGCCGGCCCAGCCGGCCCAGCGCCCGCTGCCCCCGCAGCCGCAGGAGCGCCCCGGCGTCCCGGTGGGTGCCCAGCGTCCCGCCCAGCCGGCGCCCGAGGTCGACTTCGACGACGACCTGGACGTCCCCGACTTCCTCAAGTGAGTGTTCGTCTTCCGTGAGCGCGCCGGTCGCGTCGAGGTCGCCTTCACGGCGGCGCGCGACGACGACCGCCCGCTGAACCTCGCGCTGCCGGGCACGGCGCCGGCCGCTGCGGTCGGCGACCCCGTCGCGGACCTCGCGGCGGTGGCGACGGCCCTCGGCGCGACCGCGGTGTGCGGGATGGCGCAGGTGCACGGCGCGCGGGTCGTTGACGCGACGCCCGACGAGCCGGGCTCGGCCGGCCCGGCCGCGCCGGAGGCCGACGGGATCGCGAGCGACCGCACGGACGTCGCGCTGCTGGTGCGGGTCGCCGACTGCGTGCCGGTGCTGCTCGCGGACCCCGAGCGCGGCGTCGTCGGCGCGGCCCACGCGGGTCGCCTCGGCGTCGTGGCCGACGTGGTCGGCGCGACCGTGCGCCGGGTGCGGGAGCTGGGTGGGCACGACGTGCACGCGTGGATCGGCCCGCACGTGTGCGGACGCTGCTACGAGGTGCCCGCGGCCATGCAGGAGGAGGTGGCGGCGGTGGTGCCGCAGACCCGGGCGACGACGTCGTGGGGGACCCCCGCCCTGGACCTCGGGGCCGGGGTGGTCGCGCAGCTCGCCGATGCCGGTGTCGCACGCGTGCACCGCGTGGAGCGTTGCACCGTCGAGGACCCGGCGCTGTGGTCGCACCGGCGTGACGGTGCGTCGGCCGGCCGGCTCGGTGGGATCGTCCGGGTGGTCGCATGAGCGGCCCCAGCGAGCCCGGCGACCGCGCCCGGGAGGACGAGCTGTCGGAGGGGCTGGCGACGGTGCGCGACCGCATCGACGCCGCCGTGGGCGCCGCGGGCCGGCCGCCGGGGTCGGTCGGTCTCGTGGTCGTCACCAAGTACTTCCCGGCCGGCGACGTGCGGATCCTGGCCGGTCTCGGTGTGCGCGACGTCGGCGAGAACCGGCACCAGGAGGCCTCGGAGAAGGCGGACCTGTGCCGCGACCTCGACCTGCGCTGGCACTTCGTCGGCGGACTGCAGAGCAACAAGGCGGCCGCGGTGGGGGCGTACGCGGACGTCGTCGAGTCGGTCGACCGCCCCAAGCTCCTCGCCGGGCTCTCGCGAGGCCGCGCCGAGCGCGACCCCGACGGCGCGCTCGGCCCGCTCGACTGCCTCGTGCAGGTCAGCCTCGACCCGCCCGGGGCCGAGCACCGGGCGGGGTGCGACCCCGCCGTCCTCGACGAGCTGTGCGAGCGGCTGGCGGGGACCGAGCACCTGCGCCTGGCGGGGCTGATGGCGGTCGCGCCGCTGGGGGAGGACCCCGCGCCGGCCTTCGAGCGGCTCGCGGGGTACGCCTCGCGCGTGCGCGCCCGGCACCCCGGCGCGGACGTGCTCTCGGCCGGCATGAGCGGCGACCTCGAGCAGGCCGTGGCGGCCGGTGCGACACACGTGCGTGTCGGCAGCGCGGTCCTCGGAGCGAGGCCCCGTGTCCAGTAGTGTCCGACCCAACCGAGCGTGCCCTGCGGGCACGCCTGATCTCCTGAGGAAGTCATCATGAGCGGCGCGATGCGCAAGATCGGCGAGTACCTCGGCCTGGTCGAGGACGCGGGCTACGACGAGTACGACGACGAGCTCGACGGCACCCGTGACGCGCGGGACTCCCGGGAGTCGGAGCGTGAGGAGCGGCCCGCGCGCCGTCGCCCCGCCGCCGCGACCGCGGCCGAGAAGACGCCCGCGCCCGTGGCCGACATCAGCGAGCGTCGCCGCACGCAGGTCGCCCAGGGCGGCCCGTCGACCCAGGGCGGCCACATCAGCGCCGTCCCGTCGGCACCCACCGTCGCGGAGCTCTCGCGGATCATCACCGTGCACCCGCGGACCTACAACGAGGCCCGCACGGTGGGGGAGCACTTCCGCGACGGGATCCCCGTGATCATGAACCTGTCCGAGATGGACGACTCCGACGCGAAGCGGCTCGTCGACTTCGCGGCGGGTCTGGTCTTCGCCACGCGTGGCACCATCGAGCGGGTGACGAACAAGGTCTTCCTGCTGTCCCCGCCCAACGTCTCCGTCGCCGCCGAGGACAAGGCGCGCATCGTCACCGGCGGATTCTTCAACCAGAGCTGAGCGCGGGTGGCAGCCAACATCATCGGCCAGGTCGTCGAAGGCGTCCTGTTCGTCTTCATCGCCATGCTCTGGATCCGGTTCGTCGTGGACTGGGTCCAGGTGTTCGCCCGCTCCTGGGAGCCTCGAGGGATCCTCCTCGTCGTTCTCGAGGTCGTCTACTCGACGACCGATCCCCCGATCAAGGCGCTGCGCAAGGTCATCCCCCCGCTGCGCCTGGGGAACTTCGCACTCGACCTGAGCTTCCTGATCGTGCTCATCGGCAGCCTGGTGCTGCTGGAGGTCAACCGCAGCCTCCTGCTGTCCGCGTGAACGACCGGACAGGTGGGATGCGCCCGGCGCCGCCGGAGGCGCTAGGGTTGCGCGGAACGTTTCTGCAAGCCGACGAGATGAATGGGTGTGGTCATGCCACTGACGCCTGAGGATGTGAGCAACAAGCGCTTCACGCCTGTCCGGCTCCGCGAGGGCTACGACATGGGTGAGGTCGACCAGTTCCTCGACGAGGTCGAGGCGGAGCTCGCGCGCCTGACCCGCGAGAACGAGGACCTCCGGTCGAAGCTGGCGGCCGCGCAGGCGTCGGGCGGCAGCAGCGCTCCTGCCCCGGCCCCCGTGTTCGAGAAGGCGCCCGAGCCGAAGCCCGAGCCGACCCCGGCTCCCGCTCCGGCCCCCGTGCCGACCCCGGCTCCTGCCGCCGCCCCGGTCGCGGGCGGCGTCGAGACGATCCGGGTCGAGACGGTCCCGCAGGCATCCAACGCCGCGGCGCGCCTGCTCGAGATCGCCACGCGCAACGCCGACGAGCTCGTCGACGACGCCAAGAACGAGGCCGACCGGATCATCGGCGAGGCCCGCACCAAGGCCGAGCGCCTCGAGGCGGAGTCCAAGGGCAAGGCCGACCGCATGGAGGCGGACGCCCGCACGCGCTCGCAGATGCTCGACACCGAGACGGCGGAGCGTCGCCAGCAGATGTTCGGCGACCTCGAGCGCGAGCGCGACAAGCTCAACGGCGAGGTGGAGCGGCTCCGCTCCTTCGAGCGGGAGTACCGCTCGCGCCTCAAGACGTACTTCACGCAGCAGCTCGAGGCGCTGGGCGGCGGCAGCGACGTCCAGCACGCCAGCAGCGAGTCGGGCACGGCGCCGAAGCGCCTGCGCTCGATCCTCGGCGACGACGAGGGCTGAGCCTCCCGGCTGACGGAGACGATCACGGCGACGGCCGACCACCCCCGGGGTGGTCGGCCGTCGCTGGTGTGCGGGGTGGTCCTTGGCTAGTCTCCCGGCACCGCCTCGGTCGACGGCCGGGCCTACGAAGGGTGCGCCGCCATGACGGACCAGCTCGACGACTCCGCTGCTCTTACGGACCTCGACCCCGCCTCGCTCCCGGTCGCCGACGGCGACGAGCCGTGGACGCGGGCCGAGGTGGCCGAGGTCGTCGACGAGCTGCTCGGCCAGCGCCGCCACCTCACCGAGCGGCTGGCCGTGCAGGAGGCCGAGCTGGCGGGCCTCCTCGCGGACGGCGGTGACGGTGCCGGCGCGGATGCCGCCGACCTCGGGGCGGCCAACCTCGAGCGCGACCAGGAGTTGCACCTCGTCTCCAGCGAGCGGGAGACGCTGGCCCAGATCGAGCGGTCCCTGCGCCGCCTGGTGGGCGGCGACTTCGGGGTGTGCGCCTCCTGCGCCCGGCCGATCCCGAAGATGCGCGTCATGGCCTTCCCGCGTGCCACACTGTGCGTGTCATGCAAGCAGCGCGAGGAGCGTCGCTGAGCCCCGGCTCGGGCGACCCAGAACCGTCCGTCCCGTCCTCCCGCCGCCGTCTGCGGGTGGTGTTCGCGATCATCGCGCTGACGCTCTACGCGGTCGACCAGGTGAGCAAGCAGCTCGCCGTCACGCGGCTCGACGGCGAGGGACGGATCCCGCTGGTCGGTGACCTGTTCGGTCTGCGGCTCGCGTTCAACCCCGGCGCCGCGTTCAGCCTCGGCACCGACTTCACCGTCGTCATCTCGATCGTCGCGATCGTCGCGACGGTGGCGATCCTCGTGCTCAGCCGACGCATCGGCAGCCCCCTGTGGGCCGTGGCGATGGGCGTGCTGCTGGCCGGCGTGACCGGCAACCTCACGGACCGCATCCTGCGCGACCCCGCACCGTTCCACGGGCACGTGGTCGACATGTTCGAGCTGCCCAACTTCCCGATCTTCAACGTGGCCGACGTGTGCATCAACGTCGCTGCCGTGCTGATCGTCGTGCAGGCCTTCCGCGGCATCCGGCTGGACGGCACCCGCGACGAGGACCACGTGGCCGACGACGACGCCCAGGACGACACCCAGGACGACACCCAGGACGACACCCAGCACGACGCGGAGGATGGTGCCGACGCCGACGAGGTCGGCCGGGAGCGCGGGGCATGAGCGGCGACCTGAGGGTCGTCCTCGTGCCCGACGGGCTCGCCGGCGAGCGCGTCGACGCCGCGATGGCCCGCATGTTCGGGCTCAGTCGCACGCGGGCGGCCGAGCTCATCGCCGACGGTCAGGTCGCCCTCGACGGCGCCACCGTCGCCAAGTCCGACCGGGTCGGGGCGGGGGCGATGCTGGAGGTCACGATCCCGTCGGTCGTCGACCCGCTCGAGGTCGTGCCGGAGATCGTCGAGGGCATCGGGATCATCCACGACGACGACGACATCGTCGTGATCGACAAGCCCGTCGGCGTCGCCGTGCACCCCTCGCCGGGCTGGAAGGGACCGACGGTCGTCGGTCACCTGGCCGGCGCCGGCTTCCGGATCGCGACCAGCGGCGCCTCCGAGCGCCAGGGCATCGTGCAGCGTCTCGACGTCGGCACCTCCGGCGTCATGGTGATCTGCAAGTCGGAGACGGCGTACTCCCGCCTGAAGAACGCCTTCCGGCGCCGCGAGATCGACAAGATCTACCACGCGCTCGTGCAGGGCCACCCCGACCCGCACACGGGCACGGTCGACGCCCCGATCGCCCGGCACCCGCGCTCGGACTGGAAGTTCGCGGTGCGGGCGGACGGTCGTCCGAGCGTGACGCACTACGAGACGCTCGAGGCGCACCGCTTCGCGAGCCTCCTCGAGATCCACCTGGAGACGGGGCGCACGCACCAGATCCGCGTGCACATGTCGGCGCTCAAGCACCCGTGCGTGGGCGACCTCACCTACGGCGCGGACCCGACGCTGGCGCGCCGCGCGGGGGTCGAGCGGCAGTGGCTGCACGCGGTCCGGCTGGGCTTCGAGCACCCGGGGTCGGGGGAGTACGTGAGCTACTCCTCGCCCTACCCCGACGACCTCGCGCAGGCGCTCGAGGTCATCCGCGACGCCCACTGAGGCCCCGGTCCGCGCAGGCGCGGGACTGTCGGTGGCGGGTGGCAGGTTGGGGGCCGCTGGTCACGTAGGCTGACGTCCTTCCCCGACGGCTCCCGACCCGGCCACGGGCCTCGCGCCTGCACCGTTCGTCCGCATCTGTTCGCCTCGCCCGCCTAGGAGTGCGCTGACCCCCATGGCTGCCGGATCCTCCGACTCGTTCGTCCACCTGCACGTCCACACCGAGTACTCGATGCTCGACGGTGCCTCGCTCCTCGACGGGCTCTTCTCGCGCGTCGTCGACCTCGGGATGCCGGCGATCGCCATGACCGACCACGGCAACCTGCACGGGGCGTACGACTTCTGGTCCAAGGGCCGCAAGCACGGCGTGAACCCGATCATCGGGATCGAGGCGTACCTGACGCCGCAGACGCACCGCAGCGAGCGCCGCCGCGTGCGCTGGGGCAAGGGCGACACCAAGGAGGAGAGCGGCAACGACGTCGCCGGCGGTGGTGCGTACACCCACATGACGATGTGGGCCTCCAGCACGGAGGGGATGCACAACCTCTTCCGGCTCTCCTCGAAGTCGAGCCTGGAGGGGTACTACTACAAGCCCCGCGCGGACCGCGAGCTCCTGCAGACCTACGGCAAGGGCCTGATCGCGACCACCGGGTGCCCCTCGGGGGAGATCCAGACGCGGCTGCGGCTGGGGCAGTACGAGGAGGCCAAGCGCTCCGCGGGCGAGTTCCAGGAGATCTTCGGCAAGGAGAACTTCTACCTCGAGCTGATGGACCACGGGATCGACATCGAGAAGCGGGTGCGCGACGACCTGCTGCGCCTCGGCAAGGAGCTCGAGATCCCGCGCGTCGCCACCAACGACTCGCACTACAACAACCCGGAGGACGCCGACGCCCAGGACGCCCTGATCTGCGTCGCCTCGGGCCGCCGACTGGCCGACCCGAACCGGCTGAAGTTCGACGGCGGCGGTTACTACATCAAGTCGGCCGCCGAGATGCGCGAGCTGTGGGCCGACCGGTTCGGCATGCCGGACGCGTGCGACAACACCCTCGAGATCGCCGAGCGGTGCTCGGTCGACTTCACCGAGTCGACCGGCGGCTACATGGCGCGCGCCGACATCCCGGCGGGGGAGACCGAGGAGTCCTGGTTCCGCAAGGAGGTCTGGCGCGGGATCGAGTCGCGCTACCCGGGCGACAAGCTGACCGACGAGGTCCGCGACCGCGTCGAGATGGAGCTCGGCGTCGTCGCCGCGAAGGGCTACTGCGGCTACTTCCTCGTGGTCGCCGACTTCATCCAGTGGTCGAAGGACAACGGGATCCGGGTCGGACCGGGCCGTGGCTCCGGCGCGGGTTCGATCGCGGCGTACGCGCTGCGGATCACCGACCTGTGCCCCCTCGAGCACGGCCTGATCTTCGAGCGCTTCCTCAACCCCGAGCGCCCCTCGATGCCCGACTTCGACATCGACTTCGACGAGCGTCGGCGCACCGAGGTCATCCAGTACGTGGTCAACAAGTACGGCTCGGAGTACGTGGCGTACATCGCCACCTTCGGCCGGATCAAGGCCAAGCAGGCGATCAAGGACGCCGCCCGCGTCCTCGACTACGGCTTCGCGGTCAGCGACAAGATCACGAAGGCGCTGCCCGCCGACATCATGGGCAAGGGCGTGCCGCTCAAGGAGCTCTTCAACGAGGGCCACAAGCGCTACAACGACGGCGGCGAGTTCCGCGAGCTGCACGCCGCGGACCACGACGTGCGCACCATCTACGAGACGGCCGTCGGTCTCGAGGGCCAGATCCGCCAGTGGGGCGTGCACGCGGCCGGCGTGATCATGTCGAGCGCGCCCCTGATCGACGTCGTGCCGATCATGAAGCGCGAGCAGGACGGCGCGATCATCACGCAGTTCGACTACCCGATGTGCGAGTCGCTCGGGTTGGTCAAGATGGACTTCCTGGGTCTGCGCAACCTCACCGTCCTCGACGACGCGGTGCGCAACATCGAGGCCAACCGCGGCGAGACGGTGGTGCTGGAGGACCTGCCGTTCGACGACCAGGCGACCTACGACCTGCTCTCGCGCGGCGACACGCTAGGGGTGTTCCAGCTCGACGGCGGGCCGATGCGTGCGCTGCTGCGCAGCATGCGCCCCGACAAGTTCGCGGACATCTCCGCGGTCGGCGCGCTCTACCGACCCGGCCCGATGGGCGCGGACTCGCACAACAAGTACGCACGGCGCAAGAACGGCCGGGAGCCCATCGAGCCGATCCACCCCGAGCTCGAGAAGCCGCTCGAGACGGTGCTCGGCGAGACCTACGGTCTGATCGTGTACCAGGAGCAGGTCATGGAGATCGCCCAGGTGCTGGCGGGCTTCAGCCTGGGGCAGGCCGACAACCTGCGCCGCGCGATGGGCAAGAAGAAGAAGGAGGAGCTCGACAAGCAGTACGCCGGGTTCCAGGGCGGCATGCTCGAGCGCGGCTACTCCCAGGCCGCCATCACAGCGCTGTGGGAGATCCTGCTCCCGTTCTCCGACTACGCCTTCAACAAGGCCCACTCGGCTGCCTACGGCGTGGTGTCGTACTGGACGGCGTACCTGAAGGCGAACTACCCGGCGGAGTACATGGCCGCCCTGCTGACCTCGGTGAAGGACGACAAGGACAAGTCGGCCATCTACCTCAACGAGTGCCGGCGGATGAAGATCCAGGTGCTCCCGCCCGACGTCAACGAGTCGTCGCACAACTTCACTCCGGTGGGCACCGACGTCCGATTCGGGCTGACCGCGATCCGCAACGTGGGGTGGAACGTCGTCGACCACATCGTCGGAGCGCGGGAGGAGAAGGGCCGCTTCACCGACTTCAACGACTTCATGAGCAAGGTGCCGCTGCAGGCGTGCAACAAGCGCGTGATCGAGTCGCTGGTCAAGGCCGGCGGGTTCGACGACCTCAAGCACCGCCGCCGCGCCCTCGTGGCCGTCCACGAGACGGCCGTCGACCAGTTCGTCGACATCAAGAAGAACGAGGCCATCGGCCAGGACTCGTTGTTCGGCGGTCTCGACGACGCCGACGACCAGGGCTTCGGGATCAGCGTGACGATCCCCGACCTCGACGAGTGGGACAAGATGACCCTGCTCGGTCACGAGCGGGAGATGCTGGGCCTCTACGTCTCCGACCACCCGCTGCTGGGCCTCGAGCACGTGCTCTCGCAGGGCACGGACGCCACCGTCGGCCAGCTGCTGCTCGACGAGGAGCGCCCGCACGGGTCGCGGATCACGGTCAGCGGCCTGGTGACCGCGGTGCAGCGCAAGATCACGAAGAAGGGCGACGCCTGGGCGACGGTCACGCTCGAGGACCTCGAGGGCGGCATCGAGGTGCTGTTCTTCCCCAGCAGCTACCAGCTCGTGGCGCAGCACCTCGTGCCCGACTCGATCATCCGGGTCACCGGGGCGCTCTCGAAGGACAAGGAGCAGCCGGAGATCCGCGGCCAGGAGGTCAGCGTCCCCGACCTGACCGAGGGCCCCAGCGGCCCCGTCGTGCTGTCGCTGCCGTCGACGCGCTGCACACCGCCGGTGGTCGGCCAGCTGCGCGAGGTGCTCGGCACCCACCCGGGCATGACCGAGGTGCACCTGAAGCTGCTGACCCGTGGGACGACGACCCTGCTCAAGCTGGACGACCGCCTGCGGGTGACCCCCAGCCCGGCGCTGTACGCCGATCTCAAGGCCCTGCTCGGCCCCGGCTGCCTGGGCGGCGTCGATGTCCGCGTCTGAGCACGCGCGGCGCTACGCGGGCACGGTGCGGTTGTTCCTCGAGCTGGCCGTCGTCGGAGCGTTCGTCTGGTTCTGGTGGTGGCACCCGGTCACGGGCGTCGCCTCGGGCGGGGAGTTCTACTGGCGCACGACGAGCATCGAGGGCTCGATCACCGGCACGGCGCGCTACCTCGTGGTGGCCACGGTCGTCGGTCTCGTGGGCGGCCTGCTGGCCGCCCGCCGCCACGGGCGGCAGCCGTGGGGCGCGCTCGGCGTCTCCGTGGCGGCGGGGGTCGCCGCCGGTCTGCTGATGGCGTTGACCGGACACCTGCTCGGCCCCGAGGACGCGGACGCGGTCGCGGCCCGCAGCGAGGACGGCTCCCGCGTGCTGGTCGACCTGCGGGTGGAGGGCACGGGGGCGTACCTCGCGGCGCCTGCGGCGGCGCTGACGGCGACCGCGGGGGTGTTCCTCGTGCGGCGTCGCGACGACGAGGCCCCGGCGGGCTCGGCCGGCGGCGGGCCTGGCACGGGCGGGTCCGGCGAGGCGGGGGAGGCGGGCCGCTCCGACGGGGCCGCCGTGGCCGCCGGGCGCGTCCCCGGCTGACGGTGGCGGCGCCGCCGGCGCGGGTCACTGCACCGACGCCCCGCCGTCGACGGGGATCTGGCCCCCCGACACGTAGTACGACTGGTCGGAGGCCAGCCAGGCCACGGCGTTGGAGACGTGCTCGCTCTCGATCCACGCCTTGCCCATCGGGTTGAGCCCCGCGAACGCTGCTTCGGCATCCTCGGCGCGAGGCTCGTCGAGGTCCGGCCGGAAGAGGCGGTAGGTGCGGACGTTCTTGACCATCTCGGTGTCGATCGAGTTGGGGTGGATGGTGTTGACCCGGATCCCGGCGGGGCCGAGCTCGTTGGCCAGCACCTTCATGAGCCCGACGATGGCGTGCTTGGTCGTGGTGTAGGCCGCCACGTTCGCCAGCCCCTTGAAGCCCGCGAGCGAGGCGATGATGATCACCGAGCCGCCCGGGCCCGCGTCGAGCAGGTGCGGAGCGGCCGCGGCGTAGGTGTGCCACACGCCGGTGACGTTGATGTCCATCAGCTCTTTCCACGCGAGGGGGTCGATCTCGTGCGTGCGGGAGCCGAAGGTGAAGATGCCGGCGTTGGCGACGACGACGTGCACGCCGCCGAGCTCCGCGGCGCCGGCGTCGACGACCCGACGCAGCTCGTCGAGGTCGCGCACGTCGGTCTGGGTGGCGACGATCCGTCCGCCGGCCGCCTCGACCTGCCGGACCGTCTCGGCGAGGTCCTCGGGGGTGGGCAGGTCGTAGTAGCCCGCGACACTGTCGACGGGGGCACACAGGTCGACGGCGATGATCGAGGCCCCGTCGCGCGCCAGGCGCAGCGCGTGGCTGCGTCCCTGCCCGCGCGCTGCTCCGGTGATGAGGGCGACCTTGCCCGAGAGTGGTGCGGTCATGTCACTGCCTTCCGAGAGGTGGTGCTCGCCGGGTCGTCCCGACGAGCGTCGTTCGTCGACGGGTCGGGGACGGCGGCCCCGACCTCGGCGGCGAGGATCTGCAGCGCGAGGAAGCCCCCGTAGAAGCGGGCCATCGCGAGGTTGCCGCCCATGAACCACAGCCCGTCGTGGCCCGATCGTCGCCACACGCCGCGGAGCTCGCCCTCCTCGTCGAGGCCCCAGACCGGTCCGCACCTGCCGGCCACCTCGTCGCCGAGCAGCCGTCGGGCCGTGGCGACCATGCTCTGGTAGCCGGTCGCGAGGACGACGAGGTCCGCGTCGATCGAGGTCCCGTCGTCGAGCTCGAGACCGCCGGGGGTGACCCGGGCGACCCCGACCCCCGAGCGGAGCCCGATGAGACCGTCCGCGAGGAGCGCCGAGGCGCCGACGTCGATGTAGTACCCGCCGCCCTTCTGCAGGAACAGCTGCAGGGCGCCGGTGCCGTCGATGCCCGAGGACAGCAGGAAGCCCACCTGCTCCAGCCGGGTCAGGATGTCGCGGTCCACCTCCGCCATCGCCGCGGTGGTCGCCCGGTGGACCTCCGGCACGGCGGCGAACGGGAACGACGCACCCAGGAGGTCGGCGACGTCCGTCGGCGGGCCCGTCTCGTCGTAGAGGCCCGCCATGGCCATGCCGGAGGCGGCGACGCTCACGACGTAGGTGGGGGAGCGCTGCACCATCGTGACGGCAGCGCCCTTCTCGTACAGCTCCTGGGCGATGTCGTGGCCGCTGTTGCAGCTGCCGACGACGACGGCTCGTCGGCCGGCGAGGTCCGCGCCCCGCGGGAACCCGCTGGAGTGGCACAGCGTGCCGTCGAAGTCGGCCGCCCCGGGCAGGTCCGGCACGTTCGGCTCGGTGCCGCTGACGCCGGTCGCCAGGACCACGTGGCGTGGCCGGATCGTGCGCGTGCCCTGAGGCCCCGTCAGGGTGACCGTCCAGGTGCCCGTCCCGGGGTCGAAGCTGCTGTCGACCAGCTCGGTGCCGGTCCACACGTTCAGGTCCATGGTGCCCGCGTACGACTCCAACCAGTCGGCCAGCTTGTCCTTCGGCGTGAAGACGGGCCAGCTGCTGGGGAACGGGACGTACGGCAGGTGGTCGTACCAGACCGGGTCGTGCAGCACGAGGGAGTCGTAGCGGTGCCGCCAGTTGTCGCCGATGCGCTCGTTGCGGTCGACCACGAGCGTGTCGACGCCCATGCAGCCGAGCCGTGCGGCCAGTCCGAGCCCGCTGTGGCCGGCGCCGACGACGAGGACGGCCGGGTCACCGTCCGCGAGCTCGTGGCGGCGCCGACGTCCGTCGGCCCACCCTCGACCCAGCCGGTCGGCGCCCTGCGCCCCTCCGGCGGGCCGGCGGGTGCCGGTGCGCTCCTCGTGACCGACCAGCGACTCGGCAGCGGTCAGCAGCGTCCAGGCCTTCCAGGCGCCGTCGCGCTCGACCAGCCGCAGCACGCCCCGCCCCCGCAGCACCGGGGTCTCGAGGTCGACCACTGCCTGGATCCACGGCTCCGCCCCGCTATCGACCAGGCTCGCGGCGCCCGCTCGGACGGGCGCGAGCGCCCCGCCGACGCTGCCGTCGGCGAGGAGACGCGCGATCGCGGACAGCCCGTGGGCGGTGCGCAGGTCCCAGGTGAAGGCGAGCAGGTCGCGCCACCAGGCATCGTCGTCGAACAGCGTCGGTGCCGCCCCGGGGTCGCCGTCACCGACGGCCGTCGCGAAGTCCTCGAGCCAGCGGTCCACCGTCGCGTCGACGTCGGGGGTCGTGCGCTCCTCGCTCACACCGCTCTCCAATCCTCATCATCGTGATCATGAATCGGGGGAGCCCGGAGTGTCGCAGGTCACCCTCCGCGGTGGCAAGGGTCGGCTGCGTCGACAGCCAAGTGAACACGGTGCCGAGCGGGGCTCAGTCGCGGGCGACGGGCGCGACGACCGCGCCGGTCAGCGCGACGAGGTCGGCGGGCGCCAGCTCGACGTCGAGCCCACGCCGCCCGCCTGAGCACAGCACCGTGGCGTGCTCGAGCGCGGAGGAGTCCACCACCGTGCGCAGCCGTCGCTTCTGCCCGAGCGGGCTGATGCCGCCGGCGACGTAGCCCGTTGTCCGCTCCGCGGCGGCCACCTCGGCCATCCGGGCCCGACGACCGCCCAGGGCGCCGGCGACGGCCTTGAGGTCCAGCTGCCCGGCCACCGGGACGACGCCGACGCAGAGCTCGCCGTCGAGGTCGACGACCAGGGTCTTGAGGACACGGGCCGGGTCCACGCCGAGGGCCTCGGCCGCCTCGAGCCCGTAGGAGGTCGCGCGAGGATCGTGCTCGTAGGGGCGGGCGGTGAAGGCCACCCCGGCCTGCGCGAGGGCGACGGTGGCGGGCGTACCGCCCGATCCGGCCGGGCCCACGGCCTTCTTGCGCGCCACGCTCAGTTGGGGGACCAGCCGGTGCGGTTGAGCTGCACCGCCGGCAGGGAGGGGATGACGTTGATCGCGCGCAGCTCGGCGGCGAAGAACTCCGCGAGGAGCTCGAAGCGCTCGGTCGTGCTGTCGGTCTCCAGCAGCCGCTGCCGGTCCGGGAGCGGGAGGGGCGCGACCGCCGACATCGCCCAGGACCGGTACGTCGGGTCGCCGGGCATCGCGCCGGCGACGACGTTGCCGCCGATCTCGGCCACCACCGCCTGGTAGGCGGCGAAGAGGGCGTCGGCGTGGTCGGCCACCTCGGGGTCCACCCGCTCGGTGGGCTCCGGCAGCACCTCGCCGTCGCCGACGGGGAACGGTCCGTCGACCTCGAGGGAGTCGAGCCGGAAGCGGTCGCGGCACACGGCGACCACCTCGAGCGTGCCGTCGTCACCCTCCTCCACCTCGGTCAGCTGGAGGCGGCAGCCGACCCGGTGCAGCGACTGGTTGCCGCGGCTGCCGACCTCGTAGCCCTCCCGGATCGCCACCGAGCCGAAGACGCGTTCGGCGGGGTCGGGCTGCGCGAGCAGGTGCTGCACCAGGGCGAGGTAGCGGTCCTCGAAGACACGCAGCGGCACGGTGAGCCCCGGGAACAGGACCGCGCCCAGGGGGAACATCGGCAGCCGCACGGACGCCGCCTGCTCCTCGGGCCCCGGGTCGCTGCTCGAGTCGCCGCTCGTGTCGTCGCTCACGGTGACGACCCTAGAGCGTGCGGCCCAAGTCCGGGGGACGGCCGCACACCCCGCTCGGCCTCGGCCCACCCCGCGGGCGCGATGGGGGAGGACGCCTGGACGGCGCCTAGAATCGGGGACCATGAGCCTGCGCCGCATCGACCTTCGCGGAGCGACCCCCGGATCCGTGGACTACCGGGCCGTCGTGCCGCGCGCCGACTTCGACGTCGAGGCGGCGGTGCCCGCCGTGCACGCGATCACCGAGCAGGTGCGCACCGGCGGCGTGGAGGCGATCCTCGAGCTGGGCGAGCGCTTCGACGGCGTCCGTCTCGACGACATCCGGGTGCCCGCCGGCGCGACCGAGAAGGCGCTCGCCGAGCTCGACCCCGCGATCCGCGCCGGTCTCGAGGAGTCGGTGCGCCGGCTGCGCGCGACCTGCGAGGCGGAGCTCGAGCGCGACGCCGTCACCGACCTCGCGCCGGGCGCTCGGGTCACCCACCGGAAGGTGCCCGTCGAGCGGGTCGGCCTCTACGTGCCGGGCGGCCTGGCGCCGCTGGTGTCCAGCGTGCTGATGAACGTCGTGCCCGCGCAGGTCGCGGGCGTGGAGTCGATCGCGCTCGCGAGCCCGCCGCAGAAGGCGTTCGGCGGCTCGGTGCACCCGACCATCCTGGCGGCGTGCGCGCTGCTGGGCGTGGACGAGGTGTACGCCGTGGGCGGCGCCCAGGCGATCGCCATGTTCGCGCACGGCACCGGTCCCTGCCGCAAGGTCGACCTCGTCACCGGTCCCGGCAACATCTGGGTGGTCACCGCCAAGCGCCTGCTCAAGGGTCTGGTGGGCATCGACTCGGAGGCCGGTCCGACGGAGATCGCGATCCTCGCCGACGACACCGCGGACGCCGCGTACGTCGCCGCCGACCTGATCAGCCAGGCCGAGCACGACCCGCTGGCCGCGTCCGTGCTGGTCACGCCCAGCACGACGTTGGCCGACGACGTCGACGCCGAGCTGGACAAGCAGGTCGGCGTCACCAAGCACGTCGACCGGATCCGCACCAGCCTGGCGGGTCGCCAGTCCGGCGTCGTGCTGGTCGACGACGTCGCCCAGGGCCTCGACGTCGTCAACGCGTACGCGGCCGAGCACCTCGAGATCCACACCGCCGACGCCGCGGGCGTGGCGGCGCGGGTGCGCAACGCGGGCGCGGTCTTCGTCGGTCCGTACGCCCCGGTCAGCCTCGGCGACTACTGCGCCGGCTCCAACCACGTGCTCCCCACGGCCGGGTGCGCCTGCCACTCGTCCGGTCTGTCGGTGCGCGCGTTCACCAAGTCGATCCACGTCGTGGAGTACTCGCGCGAGGGCCTGGAGGAGGTCGCGGACCACGTCGTGACGCTGGCCGAGGCCGAGGACCTGCCGGGTCACGGCGCGGCGGTGCGGGTGAGGTTCCGGTGACGTCCGGGTCCGGCGCCGAGGTCGGCGCCGGCGCCTGGCCGCCGCTGCGCGAGGAGCTGCGCGGCATCGAGCCCTACGGGGCTCCGCAGCTCGACGTGCCGTACGCGCTCAACGTCAACGAGAACCCGTACGCCCCGCCCGCGGCCTGCGTGGCCGACATCGCCGAGTCCGTGGCGCGGGCTGCCGAGACGCTGAACCGCTACCCCGACCGCGAGTTCGTGGAGCTGCGGGCGGCGCTGGCGGCCTACCTCTCGCGCGACGTGGCGCCGGGCCAGGCGCCGGTGGCGCCGGAGCAGGTGTGGGCGGCCAACGGCTCGAACGAGGTGATGCTGCAGCTCCTGCAGGCCTTCGGCGGGCCGGGGCGCACGGCGCTCAGCTTCGCGCCGACCTACTCGATGTACCCCGAGTACGCCCGCGACACCCACACCGCCTGGGTCGCCGGACGCCGGGCCGAGGACTTCACCCTCGACCTCGACGCGGCCCGCGCCGCGGTGGGCGAGCACCGGCCGAGCGTCGTGCTGCTGCCGAGCCCGAACAACCCGACCGGCACGGCGCTCTCGCCGGAGGCCGTCGACGTGCTGTGCGGCGCGGTCGGCGACGACGGTGTCGTGGTGGTCGACGAGGCGTACGGCGAGTTCCGGCGCGCCGGCACCCCCAGCGCCCTCGAGCTCCTGCCGGTCCACCGCAACCTCGTGGTCACCCGCACCATGAGCAAGGCGTTCGCGGGCGCCGGCCTCCGGCTCGGCTACCTCGCCGCGCACCCGGCGATCGCCGACGCGATCCGGGTCGTGCGGCTGCCCTACCACCTGTCCGCGACCACCCAGGCGGTCGCGCTGGCGGCGCTGCGGCACGCGGACGCGCTGCTGGGGCAGGTCGACGCGCTGCGCGGCGAGCGCGACACGCTCGTCGACTGGCTGCGGGCGCAGGGCCACGACGTGGCCGACTCGGACGCGAACTTCGTGCTGTTCGGCCGGTTCGCGGACCGGCACGCGGTCTGGCAGGGTCTGCTGGAGCGCGGTGTGCTGATCCGCGAGACCGGACCCGAGGGCTGGCTGCGCGTCTCGGTCGGCACCCCGGAGGAGATGGCGGCGTTCCGGGACGCCCTGACGATCGTCACCAAGGAGAACCAGTGAGCAGCACGCGCACGGCGCGCCTCGAGCGCACCACGAGCGAGTCGAAGATCGTCGTCGAGATCGACGTCGACGGCACCGGACGTCACGACATCGCCACCGGCGTCGGCTTCTACGACCACATGCTCACCGCGTTCGCGCGCCACGCGCTGGTCGACCTGACGGTGCGCGCCGAGGGCGACACGTGGATCGACGCCCACCACACGGTCGAGGACACGGCGATCGTGCTGGGCCAGGCGATCCGCCAGGCGCTCGGCGACAAGGCGGGCACGCGTCGCTTCGGCGACGCCACCGTCCCGCTCGACGAGGCGCTCGTGCAGGCCGTCGTCGACATCTCCGGTCGTCCCTACTGCGTGCACACCGGCGAGCCCGAGGGCCAGCAGTACGTCCAGCTCGGCGGCTCGGGCGTCTCCTACCTCGGCTCCCTGACGAAGCACGTCTTCGAGACCATCGCCTTCCACGGCCACCTCGCCCTGCACGTGCGCGTGCTGGCCGGTCGCGAGCCGCACCACATCGTCGAGACGCAGTTCAAGGCGTTCGCCCGCGCGTTCCGCGACGCCGTCGCGCTGGACCCGCGCGAGACGGGCGTGCCGTCCACGAAGGGCACGCTGTGAGCGGTGGCGCCCCGCGCGTCGTCGTCCTCGACTACGGGTCGGGCAACCTCCGCTCCGCCGTGCGCGCCGTCGAGCGCGCCGGCGCCCAGGTCGAGCTGACCTCCGACAAGCAGGCCGCGCTCGACGCCGACGGTCTGCTGGTGCCGGGCGTCGGGGCGTACGCCGCGTGCATGGCCGGTCTGCGCGCCGTGCGGGGCGACGAGATCATCGGTCGCCGCCTGTCCGGCGGCCGCCCGGTGCTGGGCATCTGCGTGGGCATGCAGATCCTGTTCGACCGCGGTGTCGAGCACGGCGTGGAGACGGCCGGCTGCGGGGAGTGGCCCGGCACGGTCGACCGCCTGCAGGCACCGGTGGTGCCGCACATGGGCTGGAACACCGTCGAGGTGCCGCAGGGCTCGCAGCTGTTCGCGGGCATCGAGGACGAGCGGTTCTACTTCGTCCACTCCTACGCCGCCCGCTCGTGGGACCTGGTCACCAACGACCGCACCCGCGCTCCGCTGGTCACGTGGGCCTCGCACGGCGCCCCGGGCGCGCCGGGGGACGGCGGCGAGGACGCCCCCGCTCCCGACCGCTTCGTGGCCGCGGTGGAGAACGGTCCGCTGTGGGCCACCCAGTTCCACCCCGAGAAGTCGGGCGACGCCGGCGCCGCCCTCCTGCGCAACTGGATCGGAACCCTCTCATGAGCTCGCCCGAGAACACGCACGACGCCGACCGCCTGCAGCTGCTCCCGGCGGTGGACCTCAAGGGCGGGCAGGCCGTCCAGCTCACGCAGGGGGTCGACGGCACCGAGCGGCGCTACGGCGACCCGGTCACCGCGGCGCTGCGCTGGCAGACCGAGGGTGCCGAGTGGCTGCACCTGGTCGACCTCGACGGCGCGTTCGGCGTCGGCAGCAACCGCGCGCTGCAGGCCGAGATCGTCGGTCGGCTCGACATCGACGTCGAGATCAGCGGCGGCATCCGCGACGACGCCTCGCTCGAGGCCGCCCTGGCCACGGGGTGCCGACGGGTCAACATCGGCACGGCGGCGATGGAGCACCCCGAGTGGTGCGCCCGCGCGATCGCGGAGCACGGCGATCGGATCGCCGTGGGCCTCGACGTCCGCGGCCGGACCCTGGCCGCCCGCGGCTGGACCCGCGAGGGCGGCGACCTCTACGAGACGCTCGCGCGTCTCGACGCGGAAGGCTGCGCCCGCTACGTCGTCACCGACGTGAACAAGGACGGGATGCTGGCCGGGCCCAACCTGCAGCTGCTGCGCGACGTGTGCGCCGCCACCGACCGTCCGGTGATCGCCTCCGGCGGCGTCACGACCCTCGACGACATCCGCGCCCTCGTCGCGCTGGTGCCCGACGGGGTCGAGGGCGCCATCGCGGGCACGGCGCTCTACGAGGGCCGGTTCACGCTCGCCGACGCCCTCGTGATCACCCGCGGGGAGCGCGCGTGAGCCTCGCCGTGCGGGTGATCCCGTGCCTCGACGTCGACGGGGGCCGCGTCGTCAAGGGGATCAACTTCCGCGAGCTTCGTGACGCCGGCGACCCGGTCGAGCTGGCCCGGACCTACGACGCCGAGGGCGCCGACGAGCTGACGTTCCTCGACATCTCGGCCTCCCACGAGGGCCGGGCGACGACCCTGGAGATCGTCTCGGCCACCGCCGAGCAGGTCTTCATCCCGCTGACGGTGGGAGGGGGCATCCGCGAGGTCGCCGACGTCGACCGGATGCTGCGCGCCGGGGCCGACAAGGTCGCGGTCAACACCGCGGCGCTGACGCGGCCCGAGCTGGTCGCCGACATCGCCGACCGGTTCGGCAACCAGGTGCTGGTGCTCTCCGTCGACGCCCGACGCGTCCCGGCGGGTGGCACACCCACGGACTCGGGCTTCGAGGTCACCACGCACGGAGGCCGCCGCTCCGCCGGCGTCGACGCCGTCGCCTGGGCCGCGCGCGCCAGCGAGCTGGGCGCGGGGGAGATCCTGCTCAACGCCATGGACGCCGACGGCACCCAGGACGGCTTCGACCTCGAGCTGCTCGCAGCCGTGCGCCGCGAGGTCTCGGTCCCGGTGATCGCCTCCGGCGGCGCGGGCGCCACCGAGCACTTCGCACCGGCGGTCGACGCGGGTGCCGACGCCGTGCTCGCCGCGACGGTGTTCCACTTCGGCACGCTGCGGATCGCGGACGTCAAGGGAGCCCTGGCCGACGCCGGCCACCCGGTGCGCTGAGAGGCGTGTCGAGCGGCGCGTCGCCGGCGGCTCAGAACCCCAGGGTCGCGTTGCGCAGGCGGCGCACCGCCAGGTCCGGGCCCGTGATCTCCACGTCGTGCACCTGCGTGCGACCCAGCAGGGCGAGCACCACCTCGGAGGGGCGCCCGCGCACGACCGCGGGGCCGTCACCGCGGCGTACCGTCGCCTCGGCCCCGGTGCGCGAGTCCACCGCGACCACCGGGGCACCCACCGTGCGGGTCGCCATCGCGGCGACCGGCCGCAGCGAGCGCCACAGGTCGTCCTCGACGTCGTCCCCCAGGTCGCGGGGGCTCCAGCCCTCCTGCGCCCGACGCACGTTCTCGTGGTGCACGAACATCTCGACCGTGTTGGCCAGCCGGTCCAGCAGCGGGACCGACGCCCAGGAGAGCACCGGGCGACGCAGCTGGTCGGCCAGGAGCGGCAGGTCCGCACGTCCCCAGCGTCGCTCGGCCCGGCGGGTCAGGCCGCGCAGCGGCGGCAGCAGGGTGCCGGCCTGGGCCAGCGGGTTGCGCTCGCGGACGAGGAGGTGGACCAGCAGGTCGCGCACCACCCAGCCCTCGCACAGGGTGGGGGCGTCGGCGCCGACCTGCTCGGCGAGGTCGGCGAGAGCGAGACGCTCGGCGCGGGCGGTGGAGGAGGGCACGGACCGACCCTACGGGCGGTCCTCCAACCCGCCGGCCGGCGTGCCGGGGGAGCCGTCGGGGAACGCGCTGGGGAACGCCTCGGCGTAGGACCGCATCGTGCCCCACGGCGTCGTCACCGAGGTGGCGGCGAGCATCGCCCGCACCACCGCCCGGGTCACGCAGTGCGCGGCCTCGGTGAGCAGGTCGTGGAAGACGAGCGGGTACGCCGCGGGGTCGGGCGCCGCGGCCCCCGGCGCCGCCGTCGACAGCGCGAACAGCGTGTCGCCGTCGAACATCGAGTGCACGGGGGCGATCGCCCGGGCGAGGCCGTCGTGGCCGACGCCCGCGACCTTGGCGCAGGCCGCCTTGGTCAGCGGCAGGTCGGTCGCCACCACGCCGATGGTGGTCGCCAGCGTCGCCGGGCGGTCGGCCTCGAGGGCGGCGGCGAGGTCGGTGGCCCGGGCGAGGTCGCGCGGGTCGGGACGTCGCAGGCCGCCGGACGGGAGGTCGTCGGGGCGGCACCACGCGGCGCCGTACAGCTCCCCGGTGGCCGGGTCGACGCACGACCCCACGGCGTTGACGGCGACGAGCGCGCCGACGCGGGTGCCGTCCGCCAGCACCGACGACGCCGAGCCGACCGCGCCCTTGAGACCACCGGCCCGGGCCCCCGTGCCGGCCCCGACGACACCGTGCAGGCCAGTGGGATCGGTGGGGTCGGTGCTCCCGGACGCGGCGGCGTACGCCTGCGCCCCGGTCTCGGCGCCGGGGTGGTGGCGGAACGTGCCGCCGCGGCCCAGGTCGAACAGGATCGCCGCGGGCACGATCGGCACCACGTCACCGGGGGCGGCGCCCATCGGGAACCCGACACCGTCGTCGAGCAGGCCGGCGACGACGCCGTCGGCGGCAGCCAGCCCGAGGGCCGACCCGCCGCCGAGCACCACGGCGTGCACCCGCTCGACCAGGTTGCGGGGGTCCAGCAGGTCGGTCTCGCGGGTGCCGGGGCCGCCGCCGCGCACGTCGACCCCGGCGACCGCGCCGTGCGCGGGGGGCAGCACCACCGTGGTGCCCGTCAGCCAGCCGTCGCCGGTGCGGGTCGCGTGGCCCACCCGGAGGCCGGGCACGTCGAGGACCGTGTTGGTCGGACCGGGTGGGCGGGTCACGGCTCAGACCCGCGCGAGGGCGGTGGCCAGCGGGTCGAGGCCCATCGAGCCCAGGTCGAGCGCCGCGCGGTGGAAGGCCTTGAGGTCGAAGGCCGACCCGTGGCGACGCTGCGCCGCCTCGCGCATCTCGAGCCAGACCCGCTCGCCGACCTTGTAGCTGGGGGCCTGGCCCGGCCAGCCCAGGTAGCGGTCGACCTCGAAGCGGATGGTCGCGTCGTCGTCGCGGCTGTGCTGGCGCATGAACTCGAGGCCGAGCTCGGGGGTCCAGCGCTCGCCCGGGTGGAAGCCGAAGGGGTTGTCGGCCGGGATCTCGAGCTGCAGGTGCATCCCGATGTCGACGATCACCCGCGCGGCGCGGAAGCCCTGCGCGTCCAGCATGCCGAGCCGGTCGGCCGGGTCGTCGAGGTGGCCCAGCTCGTCCATGAGCCGCTCGGCGTACAGCGCCCAGCCCTCGCCGTGCCCGGAGACCCAGCACAGGGTGCGCTGCCAGCGGTTGAGCAGCTCGGAGCGGTACGCCGTCTGGCCCACCTGCAGGTGGTGGCCCGGGACGCCCTCGTGGAAGACCGTGGTGGTCTCGCGCCAGGGGTGGAAGGTGTCGACACCCTCGGGCACCGACCACCACATCCGCCCGGGGCGCGAGAAGTCCTCGCTCGGGCCCGTGTAGTAGATGCCGCCCTCGTTGGTGGGGGCGAGGCAGCACTCGATGCGGCGCATCGGGTCGGGGATGTCGAAGTGCACGTCGGCGAGATGCGCGACCGTGGTGTCGGCGAGCTGCTGCATCCAGTCGCGGAACGCCTCGCGGCCCTCGATGCGGCGCGACAGGTCGCCCTCGAGCACGGCGACCGCGCGGCGGATCGCCTCGTCGCCCGCGACCCCGGCGGCGTCGGGCGTGACCCGGGCGGCGGTGGCCGCCATGTCCGCCTCGATCCGGGCCAGCTCCTCCCAGCCCCAGGCGTACGTCTCCTCCACGTCGATCGTGGTGCCGAGGAACAGCCGCGAGGCCAGGGCGTACTGCTCCGGGCCGACGGCCTCGACGCGGCGCCCGCGCGGCTCCATCTCGTCGCTGAGGAAGAGACCGAGGTCGGCGTACGCCCGCGTCGCGGCCGCCGCGCCCCGCTCGAGGGCGGGCTGCAGCCCCGCGGGCACGGTGCCGGCGGCGACGCCGCGGGCGACGAGGTCGGCGAAGACCCCGCTGCCGGTGGTCCAGCGCTCGACCTGGGCGGCGACCTGCGCGTACTGGCGTGCCGCGCTCACGCGCCCGTGCGCCGCCTCCTCCGCCAGCGTGACGCGCAGGCCGGCGAGGGCGGCGGGCACGGCGTCGAGCCGTGCGGCGATCGCCTCCCAGTGCTCCGGCTCCTCGGTCGGCATGAGGTCGAAGACCTCGCGGATCGCCTGCACGGGGGAGGCGATCACGTTGATCTCGGCGCGCGCGAAGCCCGCCTCGTCGTACTCCACCTCGAGACCCGTGCGCTCGAGGAACGCGTCGCGAGCGACGGCCTCGCGCTCGTCGACGGGGGTCGCCGCGGTGACGTCGCGCAGCGCGGAGCGGGCGAGGTCGAGGCGCGCCTCGTAGCCCTCGGGGGAGTAGTCGGTCAGCTCGGTGTCGTGGCCGGCCACCCCCAGGTACGTCGCCGTCACCGGGTCCAGGCGGCACACGTCCGCGACGTGCTGCTCCGAGCGCTCGTCCACTGTTCTCGTCATGGTGCCTCACTCTAGGGCGGTGCGCCGACTACGCTTCGCCCCGTGGCGAAGCGCAACGACGAGGTCGGCGACGAGCGGGACGGTCGCCGTCCCGAGCTGAGCGGCCACCGTCATCTCCCGGGGCACGTGCGACGCGCCGATCCGGCCGTGGTCGAGGCCGTCAACCGCCAGGGGCAGACGGCGCGCCCCGGGCCCACCGACCGCGAGGTCGCCGCGGCGCGGGACACGCAGCGGCGGCGGCGTCGACGCTGGTGGGCGCTGGGCACGGTCCTGGCGCTCGTCGCGTCCGCCGTGATCGCCTGGACCGTCCTCGACGGTCCGCTCACCGGCCGGCTGCCCTGGAGCGACGCCCAGGCCGACAACCCGTTCGCGGGTCGCGGCCTCTACGTGCAGGACGGGACCCAGGCCGCGGACGCCTCCGCGGACGCCGCGGCGACGGGACGCAGCGGCGACGCCGCCCTGCTCGACCGGCTCGCGGACGTGCCGACCTCGATCTGGCTCACGCCCGAGGCGCTGGGCCAGGGCCGGGTCGGCTCGTACGTCCGCCCGATCGCCGAGGACGCCGCGGCGTCCGGCGAGGTCGCCGTCTTCGTCGTCTACGGCGTCACCGACCGCGACTGCCAGAGTGCCGAGTCCGCCGGCGGCCTGCCGCCCGAGGAGTACGCGTCGTGGGTCGGCGAGATCGCCTCCGCGATGGCGGCCGGCAACGGGCGCGCCGTCGCGGTGCTGGAGCCCGACGGGCTCGCCTCGACCTTCGACTGCCCGGGGATCGCCGCCGAGCGCGTGCGGCTGCTCGCGGGTGCGGTGGGCAGCCTGGTCGACGCGAACGTGCCGACGTACGTCGACGCCGGGCACTCCGACTGGCGCTCCGTGGAGGACATGGCCGGTCTGCTCCGGCAGGTCGGCGTGGAGCGCGTGCGGGGCTTCTCGACGAACGTGGCCGCCTACCAGAGCGACGCCGACGAGCGGGAGTACGCCGAGAGCCTCACCGCCGCGCTCGGCGGAGAGGCCCACTACGTCGTCGACACGGGCCGCAACGGGGGAGCCGACCGCCCCGGCTCGCAGTGGTGCAACCCCGTCCCGGTGGGACCGTTCGGCGCCGATCCCGGTGCCGTCGAGGACGGCTCCCACCAGGACGCCCGGCTGTGGATCAAGCCCCCGGGGGAGAGCGACGGCAGCGGTGCGGAGTGCGCCGGCGGCCCGGCCGCCGGCAGCTTCTGGGCCGAGCGGGCGCTGGCGATGGCGGCCGCGAGCGGCTGGGGCTGAGGTCCCGGCCGCGGGGTACCAGAGGTCCTTGAGACCCCGTTCTGTGATTCTTGCGGCGTCTGCCCCGTGGTGCGCCGTGCACGTTGCTAGCCTGAGCAGGTGGAAGAGCGAGCACAGCCCAGGGTGGCCGTCATCATCGAGGACGACCCCGACGTGGCGGACCTGCTGCAGCTGGTGCTGACCCAGAGCGGCTACACCTGCAAGCTGGCCCCCAACGGCGTGGACGGACTGCTGGCCGTGCGGGAGCACGAGCCGGTCCTGACCACCCTCGACGTCTCCATGCCCGGCATGGACGGCTTCGCCGTGGCCCGCCGCATCCGCGAGTTCAGCTCGACCTACCTCATCATGATCACGGCGCTCAGCGACGAGATCGACGTCGTGATGGGCCTCGAGGCCGGCGCCGACGACTACCTCGTCAAGCCCTTCCGTCCGCGCGAGCTGCGGGCACGCGCGGAGTCGATGCTGCGGCGCCCCCGGCGCGTCGACGGCACGGAGACCGACGACGAGCCCGGCGTCGCCACCGTCCCGGTCACCCCCGCGCCGACCGAGCCGGCCGACCGCGAGCCCACGCCGTGGGCCGTGGAGGCGCGACGCGCGTTCAGCGAGGGCAACCGGTCGACCATCGGCCCGACGCCGACCCAGCAGCCGCAGCAGCCCGCGGCCGCGCAGCCGGCCCCCGCGCAGCAGGCGCCGGCCGAACCGCAGCAGCCCGCGCACCAGCCGCAGCAGCCGGTCGCCGAGCCCGTCCCCGTGGCGTACCAGCCGGCACCGGTCCAGCAGCCGGTCGCCCAGCCGGTCGCCCAGCCCGCCCCGGTCCCGCAGGCGGCGGAGCAGCAGGCGTACGCCCAGCAGGTCGCCTACGAGCCCGCACCGAGCCCGCTGACCGGCACGCCGGCCTCGGCGATGGCCGCGGGCGGCTCGCACCAGGTCGTCGGCGGCGACGGGTGGGTGCGCCACAACGGCCTCGCCCTCAACCCGTCGACGCGGGTGGTGCTGGTCGACGGCCGCGGCATCGACGTCACGAAGGTCGAGTTCGACCTGCTGGCGTCGCTGATCAGCACCGGCCGCCGGGTCCGCTCCAAGGCGGACCTCGTGCTGACCATGCGGGGCCAGGACTACGTGACGGCGTACTTCGTCAACGAGGCCGACAAGCGCACGGTGGAGGCCCACATCGAGGACCTGCGCCGCAAGCTGGGCGACGGCGGCGCGGTGCCGCGCTACATCGAGCCGGTGCGCGGCGTCGGGTTCCGGATGGCGCCGGCCGTCTGAGACCGCCCCGGGCTGCGTCCCGACCGCGAACGACACAGCGCCCCCGCCGGAGACCGGCGGGGGCGCTGCTGCGTGGAGCCTCAGTTGGCGTTGACCGGGATCTCCGCGGCCTCGGTGACCTCCTCGGAGGAGAAGATCGCGATCGGCACCTGCTGGGTGATCGTCTGCTGCACGAAGTTCGCGGAGCCGGCGGCCGTCTCGATCCACACGGTCGCGTTGAAGGTGAGGTCGAGCCCGGTCGTGGCCAGGTCGGTCTCGGTGATCTCCTGGTTGCGCAGCTCGAAGGCGCCCTTCGGGGAGGTGATGAGCATGCCGTAGCGCCCGCGCGTCAGCGGCTCGGGGTCGAGCGTGATGGTCTGCGCGTCCGCGTTCAGCGCGTAGGGGGACTGCGCCTGGCCGCCGTCGGAGCGCACGGTGGTGCTGGTGACGGTGATGTTCGACAGGTAGACCTCGCGCTTGGTGTCGAACGGGTCGCGCAGGCCGCGCGAGAGGTCGTAGGCCTGGAACGTGAACGAGAAGTACTTGCTGCCCCGCGGGTACCACTCGTTCGTCCGCGGCGTCGACTTCGTCGGGTAGAGCGTGTAGACGAAGTCGACCTGCTCGAGCGTGATGTGCGACTGGAACGTGCCGTCCCGGGTGAACTGCGACTCGTAGTAGGTCTCCGTCGGGCTCGACGACGGAGCCGCGCTCGGCTCGGCGTCGCCACGGCCCGTGAGGTCGTCGACGAGCGAGCAGGAGCTCAGCACGGCGGCGAGCACCAGGGCGGTCACGGCGGTCAGCAGGGCGCGGGCACGGCGGGGCCGGGTTGCGGTCATGGTCTCTTCCGGACGTTCGGTGGGGAGGCGGTCGGTGCCGGGGACGTGGGGGGCGCGCGAGCGCGTCACCCCTTGTACCCCTTGTAGCGGCGCAGCAGCTTCGTGGTCATCCAGCCGGTCTGGAGGATGGTGATGATGCCGAGGATCGGCCACCCCACCGCCAGGACGTCGGACTTGGCGTCGATCGGCAGCTGCAGCCAGATCGCCGACATCACGGCGACGATGATCGCGAGGGCGGCCAGCGGGGCGAGGTACGCCTGCCCGGCGCCGCGCTCGGCCTTGGCCTGGGCGGCCCAGTTGTCGGTCTGGGCGCGGGAGGCGAACTTCGTCCACGCGCGCAGGAAGTGCCCGATCCGGATCCACATGTAGATCTCGGCCGGGAACAGCAGCAGGGAGAACAGGTAGTCGCGCCGGTTGCCGTAGTACATCGACCGGGCGACGCGGAAGTTCAGGAACACCGCGGCGAGCGGCGGGATCAGCCACCACGGCGAGAAGACGAACGCGTTGATCGACAGCGAGCCGAGCAGCAGCAGCAGGAACATCAGACGGGTCGTGATGTTGATGACCATCGAGATGTGCTCGAACCAGCGCAGGCGCAGGTTGGGGTGCAGCGGCTGGCCCGGCGTGTCGCCGCGCTGGCCCGGCCACATCAGGTCGATGGCGCCGAAGTTCCACTTCACCTGCTGCGCGTCCAGCGAGCGCAGGGTGGTCATGCCGCCGACGTGCGCGCGGGCCGCGGCGGAGATCTTCGTCAGGTAGCCGGCGCTCTTGATCTGCAGCGAGAGCAGGGAGTCCTCCACCTCGGAGTCCTTCACCCACGGCGTGCGCTGGTGGCTGTCGTCGAGCACGTCGCGCAGCGCCTGCGTCGAGAAGATCGAGAACTGGCCGCCGAGCACCGCCATGTTGCGCCCGCGCAGCAGGTTCTGCATGTTGAACGCCGCGAACTGCGCGCGCTGGCCCGCGACGAGGAACTTCGCGATCGTGCCGTCGACGGCGCTGTCGTCGATGCTGTAGATCGCCGAGATGCCGCCGATGCGGTCGTCGCTCGCGATCTCGTCGACGAGCTCCTCGATGGCGTCGGGCTCCGGCGTGGTGTCGCCGTCGACGCCGAGCAGGTAGTCGTACCCCTCGACCAGCGAGTAGCCGTAGTTGAGCGCCCCGACCTTCTTGTCCGGGTTCTTTCCGATGTCGTGGACGAAGATCTCGGTCATCTGCTCGCCGTTGCGCGTCATCCGCACGTGCTCGCCGGCGTAGTAGCCCGCCACCTCGACCGTGTCGTCGGTCGTGTTGTTGACGATGACGTGGATGACGTCGGGCAGCCGCGTCTGCGCGAGCAGCGCGTCGAGGACGCCGGCGATGGTCTCGCCCTCGTTGTAGGCCGGGATCACGCAGCCCACGGTGGGACGGTAGGTCGGCAGGTCCTCGACGCCCGCGAGGAACTCGTCGGCGTAGGCGTTGAGGCCGGCGTCGGGGACGCGCACGTACTGGTTCGGCCCCGGGGTGCCGCCCGGGGCGCGACCGGCGCCGGGCAGGTCGGATGGGAGGGTCACGGTGAACATAGTGGCGGCGATGCCTCTGCTCGCGTGGCCGAGTCGCCGAACTTTCCCTCAGTTTTGTGTCAAACGCCTCGCCGACGCGCTCAGCGCGGCAGGCCCGACGCCCGCCACGCGCCCCGGCCGTGGTCCAGGCCGCGGCGCACCCGTGCGCCGGGGGCCGCCCACACGGAGCGGGGCGCCGGGGCCGGCGCCTCGCCGCCGCCCGCGAGCGCGGAGAAGACCGCCACGATCGCGGCGACCTCCTCCGGCGTCGCGTCGGCGTCGACGATCCGCAGCAGCGGGCGGTCGGGTGCCTCGTCGGCGCTCACAGCGGGATGTTCCCGTGCTTCTTGGGCGGCAGCGTCTCGCGCTTGGTGCGCAGCAGCCGCAGCGCGCGCACGATCTCGGCGCGGGTCTCGTGCGGGGCGATGACCGCGTCGACGTAGCCGCGCTCGGCCGCGATGTAGGGGTTCGCGAGGTGCTTGTCGTACTCGTCGACCAGCTCGGCGCGCTTGGCGTCGACCGTGCCCGCCTCCGTCGCCTCCTTGATCTCCTTGCGGTACAGGATGTTCACCGCACCCTGCGCGCCCATCACCGCGATCTGCGCGGTGGGCCACGCCAGGTTGATGTCGGCGCCGAGGTGCTTGGAGCCCATCACGTCGTACGCGCCGCCGTACGCCTTGCGCGTGATGATGGTGACCAGCGGCACCGTCGCCTCGGCGTACGCGTAGATCAGCTTCGCGCCGCGGCGGATGATGCCGTTGTACTCCTGGTCCGTGCCGGGCAGGAAGCCGGGCACGTCGACGAACGTCAGCACGGGGATGTTGAAGGCGTCGCAGGTGCGCACGAAGCGCGCGGCCTTCTCCGAGGCGTCGATGTCGAGCGTGCCGGCGAACTGCATCGGCTGGTTCGCGACGACGCCGACGCTGCGGCCCTCGACCCGGGCGTAGCCCACCACGATGTTCGGGGCGAACAGCGGCTGGACCTCGAGGAACTCCTCGTCGTCGACGACGGCCTCGATCACCTCGCGGATGTCGTACGGCTGGTTCGGGCTGTCCGGGATGATCGTGTCGAGCGAGCGGTCGAGGTCGGTCACCTCGAGGTCCGCGACCTCGTCGAAGGCGGGCGCCTCGTCCATGTTGTTCTGCGGCAGGTAGCTGAGCAGCGTCTTCACGAACTCGAGCGCGTCCGTCTCGTCGGCCCCCATGTAGTGGGCGTTGCCGGAGCGCGAGTTGTGGGTGCGGGCGCCGCCCAGCTCCTCGATCGTGACGTCCTCGCCGGTGACGGTCTTGATGACGTCGGGACCGGTGATGAACATCGCCGAGGTCTGGTCGACCATCACGGTGAAGTCGGTGACGGCGGGGGAGTACACGTGGCCGCCCGCGCAGTTGCCCATGATGAGGCTGATCTGCGGGATGACGCCGGAGGCGTGCACGTTGCGGCGGAAGATCTCGCCGTACAGGCCCAGGGAGACGACGCCCTCCTGGATGCGGGCGCCGGCGCCCTCGTTGATGCCGATGATGGGGCAGCCGGTCTTGATGGCGAGGTCCATCACCTTGGTGATCTTCTCGCCGTACACCTCGCCCAGCGAGCCGCCGAAGACCGTGAAGTCCTGCGAGAACACGCAGACCTGGCGCCCGTCGATCGTGCCGTAGCCCGTGACGACGCCGTCCCCGTACGGACGGCGCTCCTGCAGGCCGAACGCGGTCGAGCGGTGGCGGGCGAGCTCGTCCAGCTCGACGAAGCTGCCCTCGTCGAAGAGCTGCTCGATCCGCTCCCGGGCGGTCTGCCGGCCGCGGGAGTGCTGCTTCTCGACCGCCTTGGCCGATCCGGCGTGCACGGCCTCGTCGAGTCGACGCTCGAGGTCCTCCAGCTTGCCGGCGGTCGTCGTCACGTCGATCTCGTCGGGCACGTCCGTGCCCTCGCCCACCTGTGCGCTCATGGGCCGCAATGTAGCCCGTGGACCCCGCCGTGGGACCGGGGGGTCTCGCGTACCGGAATTGTGGGACCCCGTTCCGTTCGGTGGCGGGGCGCGACACGTCGGGTCAGGCGTACAGCCACCGCGCCGCCGCGGCCCGCTGCTCGCGGTAGCGGCGCGACGACCCTGCGACGAGGTGCTCGACCGGCTGCGGGCCGCGGGCGTCCAGGCCCGTGACGTCCTCGACGACCTCGGGCCTGCCGCGCCGCCGGGCCAGGGGAGTGCCGACGACCCGGCGCCAGGGGGGCGGACCGACACGGTCCGGCCAGGTCGGTTCCGGGCGGCCGGCGCCGACCTCCAGCAGGGCGCGCGCCACGTCGCGGGCCCCGATGGCCGCGGGCAGCAGCAGGGCGGCGTCGCGCAGGGCGACGCGCACGTCGGGGTCGAGCAGCTGCCGCATCCCGCGCTCCAGGTCCCCTTCGCCGTCGGCTACGAGGGCGGCGCCGAGACGCGCGAGACCGTGCGCACGGGCGACCTGGTCGTCGGTCTCGTGCGCCGTGCTGGGCACCAGCAGCGTGGGCAGCCCGACCGCCGCGTGCTCGTGGACGGCGTTGTAGCCGGCCGCGCCGACCGCGGCGTCGAACGCGGCGAGGTGGCGCGAGAGCGGGTAGACGTCGTCGAGCACCACCACCCGGCCGTCGTCGGCGGCCCCCGTCGCGTCGTCGCGACGGCGCGCGATCGCCTGACGGGTCACGGCCACCTGCCACTCCGGTGCCTCGTGGGCGAGCTGGTCGAGCACCGCGGCCACGAGCGTGGACACGTCGGCGTACGCCCCGGAGCCCGGCGCGAGCAGCAGGGCGGGCCGGTCGGGATCCAGCCCGAGCGCGGCCCGGGCGCGGGCACGGTCCACCGGCGGCACGGCGGAGGTCAGCGACACGGGGGCGGTGCGCACGACCCCCGGCGCGCCGACGGTCGCCCCGGCGTCCGAGGTGGCGGCGAGGTCGCCGGGCTCGACGACGGCCTCGAACCGCTCGCCGAGCGCCACCCGGTCGGCGCCCACGCCCGGACGCCACATCCCGCGCCGCACCCAGACGAAGGCGGTGGAGGGGAGGGCCCGGCGGGCCGCGAGCAGCCCGGCGTACGGCACGACGCCGTCGTAGGCCACCACCCGCGCGCCGGTCTCGGCGACGAGCAGGCGCAGGCGGTCGGCGAAGTACGCGTCCCAGGCGGTCCGCCACGCGACGAGGGCGGGACCGGACCCCTGCCACGGGCTGGTGCGGCTCGGGCAGTACTCGAAGCGGACGCGCGAGGCGCCGGGGAGCCGGCCGTCGGCCGCCGCCCGCGCGACGGTGGGCACGGCGCCCGAGAGGGACAGGAGCGTCACGTCCAGCGGCTCGCCGGACAGGGCCACCGCGAGCTGGCGCGTCAGGTGGCCCATGCCGACCCCGTTGCTGGTGGCGAGCACGACGGGCAGACGGGGGGAGGCGGACACGTGTCGAGTCTACGAAGCGGGCGGCGCACCTAGGGTGGGCCCGTGACGTCCGCCGCCGACCGCCCCCCGATCCGCACCGAGGAGCTCGAGGACCTCTCGCCCTGGCGCGTGCAGGTCGTCGCGGCGTCCGGGTCGACCAACGCCGACCTGGCCGCGCGGGCCCGCGCGGGCGCCCCCGCCGCCACGGTGCTGGTGGCCGAGCACCAGACCGCCGGCCGCGGCAGGATCGACCGGACCTTCGTCACGCCCGACCGCGCCGCGCTCACGTTCTCGGTGCTGCTGCGCCCCGACGTCGCGCCGAGCGCCTGGCCGTGGCTGCCCCTGGCCGCCGGCCTCGCGGTGCGGGCCGGGACGCGGGCGCGCCACCCGGAGCTGGACGTGCGGCTGAAGTGGCCCAACGACGTGCTCGTGCACGGCGCCGACGGGGTCGACCGCAAGGTGTGCGGCATCCTCGCCGAGCGCGTGGAGACCCCCGCCGGCGCCGCCGCCGTCCTCGGCATCGGCGTCAACGTCTCCACCCGCGCCGACGAGCTGCCGGTCCCGACCGCCTGCTCGCTGCTCACGGCGGGCGCGCCGGAGGCCACCCTCGACCGCACCGCCCTGCTCCGTGCGGTCCTCGCGGAGCTCGCCTCGGTGCTCGACCTGTGGCAGGGCGGGGAGCAGGGGGCGCTGCGCGGGGCGTACGCCGCGGCCTGTACGACCGTCGGCCAGGCCGTGCGGGTCGTGGTGCCCGCCGGCGAGCCCCTCGAGGGCGAGGCCGTCGACGTCGACGCCGACGGCCGCCTGGTCGTGCGCTCCGGGGGGCGCGACCACGCCGTCAGCGCGGGGGACGTCGTGCACGTGCGCCGCGCGTGAGCGACGTCGCCCCCCCCACGTGGCCGAGGTGACAGAATCACGACCGTGCCCTTTCCAGAGAAGCTCCTCAACCAGGGCGAGCACGTCGTGGTCTCGACGCGCACGCACGTCAAGGAACTGTTCGGCGCCACGCTGACCCTGCTCGTCGTGCTGGCGGCCGCCGTCACGGCCAGCGTGCTGCTGCCCGGGGGCTCGAGCGGGGACGTCGGGCGGATCGCCGTCTGGGTCGTCGCCGCCGTCCTGCTCGTCTGGTTCGTGCTCCGACCGCTCGTCGTGTGGCTGACCACCACCTACACGTTCACGAACCGTCGCTTCATCAAGCGCTCCGGCTTCATCGCCAAGGAGGGCCGCACGATCCCGCTCAACCGGATCAGCGGCGTCGACTTCGAGATCGGCGTGATCGACCGGATCTTCGGCTGCGGCACCCTCGTCGTCTCCGACGCCAGCGAGCTCGGACGCGTCGAGCTGCACGACATCCCGCGCGTGGAGCAGGTGCAGCTGATGGTCTCCGAGGAGCTGCACCGCCTCTCCCTCGGCGGCGACCGGGCCGACGATGGCACCTGAGCAGCCCGAGCAGCCCGAGCAGCCCGAGCAGCCCGAGCAGCCGCGGCCGTCGTTGGTCGACCTCGAGCGCGCGATCCTCGGCGAGGTGCCGGTCTTCAGCGCCCACGACCTCGACGAGGGCGGGATCTCGATCGCGGACGTGCGGCGGCTGTGGCGGGCGCTGGGTCTGCCCCTCAACGACGACGCGGTGACGTTCACGGGCACCGACACGACCACGATCGGCGCGCTGCTCGACGCGGTCGACCGCGACGCGATCGACATGGACACGGTGGTGAACCTCGCCCGGGCGACCGGCCAGACGATGGCGCGGCTCGCCGACTGGCAGATCTCGGCGCTGATGCCCTACGTCGAGGAACGGGAGTCGGGCCCCACGTCGGTGGGGAGCCGCGTGGGCACGGCCGTGCACGTCGTCGAGGAGCTGCGCGACGTCTTCGAGCAGGTCATGGTGAACGCGTGGCGCCGTCACCTCGCGGCGGCGGTCGGGCGGGTCGAGGCGCTGCGCGAGATCGACGACGCCTACGACAGCTCACGGATCACGGTCGCCTTCGCCGACCTCGTCAGCTTCACGGCGCTGTCGAACCGGCTGGAGGAGGACCGCATCGGCGACCTCGTCGAGAAGTTCGAGTCCCGCAGCCACGACGTGATCCAGGCCCACCAGGGTCGGCTCATCAAGTCCCTGGGCGACTCCGTGCTGTTCGTCAACGACGATCCGGTCCGCGCCCTGGAGACCGCCGAGGGCATCATCAAGGTGATCGGCCGCGACGCCCGGCTGCCGGACGTACGCGTGGGGATGGCGACCGGCCACGTGGTCACGCGGCTCGGCGACGTCTTCGGGCCCCCGGTGAACCTGGCCTCCCGGCTCACCAACATCGCGCGTCGCAACCGGGTGATCATCGACGACGAGACGGCCGCGCTGCTGCCGGCCGGCCAGTTCGAGACCCGCCTGCTCCCGGCCCGGCCCGTGCGCGGGTTCGGCCTCCTCGAGCCCGTGACGGTCCGTCGGGTCTAGGGCGCGGGACCCGCGGGTCCGATCGGACCCGGGGGCTGCGGTCGCTAGGCAAAATTTCGAGCGTTCGCCCACGTGAGGGGCGTCGGCTTCCTAGGTTGTGGCCGTGATCGAGGTGCAGGGAGTCCGGCTCGACCCCGCGTTGCGTCGTGTCTGGACGCAGGGCACCGAGGTCGTGCTGTCGCGCAAGGAGTTCGACCTCCTGCACGCCCTGATCGCGCGCGCCGGCGAGATCGTCACGCGCGACGAGCTCATGCGGACGGTCTGGCAGACCGACTTCTGGACGTCGTCGAAGACGATCGACGTGCACCTCGGCTGGCTGCGGCGCAAGATCGGCGACGACAGCCGCCACCCTCACCTCATCACGACCATCCGCGGCAAGGGGCTGCGCTTCGAGCGCCTCGCGCCCGGCGCCGTCGCGGCGCCCGCGGACGACTCGCAGCTGGCCTGAACCGGCACCCGCCCCGGACCCGTCTCGTCGCCGCGGCTCGGGTTGGGGCACCCCGCGGCGGTGTGGCAGGTTGTCCCGCAGGTCCGCGCCGCGCGGCCGGAGAGGACTGCTCGCATGCGTGACGACGACCGCGGACCAGCGGGCGACGCGACGTCCGAGACCGAGCGACTGCGCGCGGAGCTGGACGCGCTGCGCGCCACCCTGGAGGAGGAGCGCGCGACGTTCGCCGCCGAGCTGAGGGCCGGGGCGGCGGAGCTCGCCGCCCTGCGCACCGAGGTCGAGACCGCCCGGGAGCAGCGGGCGACCCTGCGTCGCCAGCTCGGTCGCTGGCAGCGCGAGCTCGTCGACGACGCGGCCCCGCCGACCCGCTCCCGCCTGCGGGCGCGCGCGCTGCGGCTCGTGCGGTCGAACCCCCGTGCCGAGCTGCTGGCCCGCCGCGTCCGCGACGCGCTCCAGGCCCGCCGGTGACCGCTCGAGGTCCCCGCACGGCGCCGCAGCCCACCGCCGCGCGGCTCACGGAGGTGCTGCGGGCCGGGACCGGCGACGGCGCCGGGGCGCGGGTCGGTCTCGTGGTCGACGTCGAGGACCCCCAGCAGGGCGAGCCGCCCGCCCTCGCCGCCGCGCACCTGGCGCTGCGGCTCGCCGACCACGGCCTCGGCGTCCGGGTGCTCGGCACGCCCGCGGCCTGGGACCGCACCACGCTCGCGGGGCTCGCCGACCTCGACGTCCTCGTCGCGGCGCCCGGGACCGACTGGTCGGTGCTGCCCGACGCCGTCGTGCGGATCGCCGTGGCCGCCCCCGGCGCCGCAGCCGGTGCCGATCCCGGTGCGGACGCCACGGTCCCCGCCTCGCTCGACGAGCCGGGCGACCCGGGCGACCCGGGCGACCCGGGCGACCTGGCCGACCGGCTCGCGGCCGTCGTCGCCGACCAGCTCGGGCGCCGCGCCGCGGGCTCGCCCGCCCCCCGGCGGGCCCCCCGCTCCCTGCACACCTACCCGGACTTCGCGCGCAACCCCTTCCAGCAGCTGCTGTACGCGGGGCTGCCGCAGCGCGGCTACCAGCGCGTCCGGGTCGAGGACCTGCTCACGCACCTGCGCCGGCGCACCTGGGCGCCCGGACCCGCCGGGGTGCTCAACGTCCAGTGGACCGACCCGGTGCTGCGCGGGGTCGGCGGACCCTTCGCCGCCCGCCTGCTCCTCGACGACCTCGACCGCGCGCTGCAGGCGTACGCGGCCGCGGGCGGACGCCTGGTCTGGACCGTGCACAACGTGCTGCCGCACGACGGGGGGCACCCGTGGGCCGAGATCGAGCTCTGCCGGCTGCTGGCCCGCTCCGCGGACGTCGTGCACGTCCTCTCCGAGGAGACCCTCGCGGCGGCCGAGCCGTGGTTCCACCTCGACCCGGCGCGCACCGTCGTCATCGACCACGCCAGCTACCTCGGGCACTACCCGGACACCGTCGACCGCGCCCAGGCACGCCGACGCCTCGGGATCGGGGCGGACGAGCGCGCGCTGATCGCGGTCGGCGGCGTGCGGCCCTACAAGGGCCTCGACCGTCTGGTCGAGGTGTTCGACGCGCTCCATGCCGAGGATCCCCGGCTGCGGCTGCTCATCGCCGGTCGGCCGGGGCAGCGCGCCCGCTCGGCGGCCTTCGAGGCCGCCTGCCTGGCCGACCCGCGGATCGTGTGCCGCTTCGACTTCGTGCCCGACGACGAGCTGCAGGTGTGGATGCGGGCCGCGGACGTCGCGGTGCTGGCGTACCGCAACATCCTCAACTCCGGCGCCTTCCTCCTCGCCCAGACCTTCGGGCTGCCGACGGTCGCGCCGCACGACGGGGCGCTGGCCCGCTTCGCCTCCGAGCCGCAGGTGCGCAGCTTCGCGCCCGACGACGACGCGTCGCTGGCGGCGGCCGTGCGCTCCGCGCTCGCGCTCGTCGAGGACCCCGCGGCCCTGCACGACGCCCAGGAGGCGGCCCTGCGGCTCGCCCGCGAGCGGTCACCGGCGAGGATGGCCGCTGCGTTCGCCGACCTCGTGGTGGGCGTCGACGCCTCGCCCGACCCCCAGCACGAGCACCAGCACGAGCACCAGCACGAGCACCAGCACGACCAGAGGAGCACGACATGACGCAGGCCCCGGCGGAACGCGCCCCGCGCGTGGCGGTGATCGGTGGCGGGCAGCTGGCCCGGATGCTGGCCGAGCCCGCCGCCGCGCTCGGCGTGCCCCTGCGGCTGCTGGCCGAGGGGCCGGACGTCTCGGCCGCCCAGGTGATCGGCGACCACCGGGTCGGCGACCACCGCGACCTGGACGACCTCCGCGCGGTCGCCGCGGGCTGCAGCGCGGTCACCTTCGACCACGAGCACGTGCCGACCGAGCACCTGCGGGCGCTGGAGGCCGACGGCCTCGCCGTGCGCCCCGGGCCGGACGCGCTGGTGCATGCGCAGGACAAGGCGGTGATGCGGCGCCGGCTGGCCGAGCTGGGCGTGCCGTGCCCGCGCAACGCGGTCGTCGCCCACGTCGCCGCCGTGGAGGAGTTCGGCCTCCCGTGCGTGCTGAAGACCACCCGCGGCGGCTACGACGGCAAGGGCGTGTGGGTGGTGCGCAGCGCCGACGACGCGCGGGCGGCCTTCGACGCGGCGGCCTCGGCCGGCGTCGAGGTCCTGGCCGAGGAGCTCGTCGACTTCCGTCGCGAGCTGTCCGCGATCGTCGTGCGCTCCCCGAGCGGCCAGGCGGCGGCGTACCCCGTCGTCGAGACCGTGCAGCGCGACGGGATCTGCCACGAGGTGACCGCCCCCGCCCCCGACCTCGACGCCGACCTGGCCTCGGGCGCCCAGGAGATCGCGTTGCGCGTCGCCGGCGAGCTGGGCGTCGTCGGCCTCCTGGCGGTCGAGCTGTTCGAGACGGCCGACGGTCGCGTGCTGGTCAACGAGCTCGCGATGCGGCCGCACAACACGGGGCACTGGACCCAGGACGGCGCGGTGACGTCGCAGTTCGAGAACCACCTGCGCGCGGTGCTCGACCTCCCGCTCGGCAGCCCCGCGCCGCGGGCGCGCTGGACCGTCATGGTCAACGTCCTGGGCTCCGCGGACGTCGACCCGGAGCGCGCCGGGCGGCTCTACGACGGCTACCCCCACGCGCTGGCCCGCGACCCCGGGCTGCGCGTCCACCTGTACGGCAAGGACCTGCGTCCGGGCCGCAAGGTGGGTCATGTCAACGTCTACGGCGACGACCTCGAGGACTGCCGCGAACGGGCCCGCCACGCGGCGGCCTGGTTCGCCGGCGACCTCGGCAACGAGAGCGAGTGATGAGCGTGAGCAGCACCAGTCCCGCCACCGGCACCGGCCCCACGACCGCCCGCGTGGGCATCGTGATGGGCTCCGACTCCGACTGGCCCGTCATGGAGGCCGCCGCGACGGCGCTGGCGGAGTTCGACGTGGCCTTCGAGGCCGACGTCGTCTCGGCGCACCGGATGCCCGACGAGATGCTGGCGTACGGCCGCGAGGCCGCCGACCGGGGGCTCTCGGTGATCGTCGCGGGCGCCGGGGGAGCGGCCCACCTGCCGGGCATGCTGGCGGCGGTCACGCCGCTGCCGGTCATCGGGGTGCCCGTCCCGCTGCGTCACCTCGACGGGATGGACTCGCTGCTCTCGATCGTGCAGATGCCCGCCGGCGTCCCGGTGGCCACGGTCGCGGTCGGCAACGCGCGCAACGCCGGTCTGCTGGCCGTGCGGATCCTGGCCGCCACCGACGCGGACCTGCGCGCACGGATGGTCACCTTCCAGGCCGGGCTGCGCGACGCCGCCCACGCCAAGGGCGAGATCGTGCGCAGCGCGACCGCGGCGCCGCGACGCACCGGCTTCTGAGCGGGGCTCACTCCCCGCGACGGCGCCACTCGATCGCCGGGCAGGTGTCCATCACCATCGGCACGCCCGCCGCGCGGGCCCGCTCGAACGCCTCGGTGTCGACGACCCCGAGCTGCAGCCACACGCCCTTCGCGCCGATCGCGACGGCCTCGTCGACGAAGCGCCCAGCGGCGTCCGAGCGGCGGAAGACGTCGACGACGTCGACGGGGAACGGCACCTCGGCCAGGGTCGCGTACCCCTGCTCGCCCAGCACCACGGGCGAGCGCGGGTGCACCGGCACGATCCGCTTGCCGCGGCTCTGCAGCAGGGCTGCGATCTGGTACGCGGTGCGGCTGGGGTCGTCGGAGAGCCCCACGACCGCCCACGTCTCGAGCTCGTCGAGCATCAGGGCGACGGCGGCGGGGTCCTGCCAGGACACGGGGCTGCTCACGGGGTGTCTCCTCCGAAGACGTCGGGCACCTCGGACGCGGCGCGGGTGAAGCGCGGCGGGCGCTTCTCGAGGAAGGCCGCCACGCCCTCCTTGCCGTCGGCGACGGAGGTGTGGAACATCGCCAGGGAGTCGGCCCGGTGGGCCTCGATCGGGTGCGTGGCGCCGGCGCCGCGGTAGAGCAGCTGACGCGCGAGCGCCACGCCGTAGGGCGAGCGGTCGTCGGTGAAGCGGTGCGCGAGGGCGTACGCGGCGGGCAGCAGGTCGTCGGGCTCGTGGACCGAGCGGACCAGCCCGCCCGCGAGGAGCTCCTCGGGGCCCAGCAGGTCGGCGGTGTAGATCCACTCCAGGGCCCGCGGCAGCCCGACCAGCCGGGGCAGGAACCACGACGAGCAGGCCTCGGGCACGATGCCGATCCTGCCGAACACGAAGCCGACCTTCGCCCGCGACGACACGAGGCGGACGTCCATCGGCAGCGTCATGGTCGCGCCGATGCCGACCGCGGCGCCGTTGATCGCGGCGATCACCGGCTTGCGGCACTCGAAGATCGCCAGGGAGACGCGACCGCCGGTGTCGCGCACGCCGTCGTGGATCTCGGGCGCGTCCAGGCGGGTGCGCAGGTCCTCCGGGGTGGGGGAGAGGCTCTCGTCGAGCCCGAACACGTTGCCCTCGCCCGAGAGGTCCATCCCGGCGCAGAACGCGCGTCCCGCGCCCGTGACCACGACGGCGCGCACCTCGTCGTGGTCGTTGACGCGGCGGAACGCGTCCTCCAGCTCGTCGGCCATCGTGACCGTGAAAGCGTTCAGCGCGTCGGGCCGCTCGAGGGTGAGGGTGAGGACGCCGTCGAACAAGCTCCACCCGAGGGTGGAGTAGTCGGGGACCGCGCCGCTCACGGGGCCAGCCCCGACTCGGTGCAGACGTCGTCGGTGATCTGCGACGTGTCGTCGGCGATGATCGCGCCGAACAGCACGTCCGCGCGGGCGTCGTCCCAGCTGTTCGCGGAGCTGTCCGCGATCGGCACCGTGCAGCTGCGTGCCCCGCCGCCGATGGCCCGCAGCGCGAGGGCCATCCGGCCCGCCTCGACGACGTTGGTGTCCTCGTCGACGGCGATGAAGGAGGTCGCCGCCTTGTTGAGCGACACGTAGCGCCAGGGCAGCAGCACGTTGAGCGGGTCGGCGGCCTTGGAACCGACCGCCGAGACGACCTCGCGCTGGTTCTTGACGCGGTCCAGGTCGGAGCGCACGAGCGGGCACTCGGGCGGGCCGTTCTTCGAGCAGCGCGCGCGGGAGTACGACAGCGCGGTCACGCCGTCGACCTCCTGGCAGCCGCCCGGGATGTCGAGGTGGGCGCCGTCGTCCTTGATCGGGTCCTCGGGGCAGATCTCGATGCCGCCGACCGCGTCGACGACGTCCGCGACGCCGCCCATCCCGATCTCGGCGTAGTGGTCGATGCGGATGCCCGTGTTCAGCTCGACGGTCTCGACGAGGTAGCGGGCGCCCTCGTCGCCCCCGCGGGCGTACACCGCGTTGATCTTCGTGCTGCCCGCGCCGTCGGGCAGGTCCACGAAGCTGTCGCGGGGGAACGAGACGACGACGGGCTCGCCGCCGCCGGTGTGGATCATCAGGATGGTGTCGGTGCGGTCGCCGTCGACGCTGCCGGTGCCCAGGCGGGCGCGGTCCTCGGCGCTGAGCCCGGCGCGCGAGTCGCTGCCGACGACGAGGTAGGTCGTGCCCGGTTGGTCGGCCGGTCGGTCGCCCTCGGGCATCGCGCCGATCCGCTCGACGTTGTTCCAGGCCCAGATCGGCACGGCGACGAGGAAGACGAGCCACAGCACGACCAGCAGCAGCACGGTGCGCAGCACGGGGAAGCGCCGCCGCCGACGCGGCGCGGCCGGTGGCGGTCCGGCGGGCCCGGGGCGGCCGGGCGGCCGGCCACCGGGAGGGCCGTGGGGTGGGCCCTGCGGAGGTTCCTGGCGCGCGCGGCGTCGCCCGGGCGGCGGGGGCGGGTACGCCGGGTACAGGTCGGCGTCGTGGGTGCCGGGGCCACCGAGCACCTGGGTCGACTCGTCGTCGCCGGGGCGCTGCCGGTAGGGACGCGTCGCGCCCTCTCCGCCGGACCCGCCGCCGTAGAGCCACTCGTACTCCGGCGTGCCCTCGCGGGGGCGCCCTCCGCCGTTGCGACCGTCTGCCATGGCGAGGACGCTACCGCTCGCCGCCTCGGCGTGGCGTCACGCCTGGGACGGGCGTGGCTGGTGAGATGGCGCTCGCAAGCCCGTGCGTCCCTTCCCCGGCGAGAAAGGCCTGCAGATGCCCCCGTCCGACCTCGGCGCCCCGCCGCGTCCCACGGACCCCACGGTCGACCCCGCGGTCGACCGACCCGTCGACCCCGCGGGCCGGCCCGTCCGCGCGCCCGTGCGCGCCCCGCGCGCCGTGCGTACGGGCGCCGACGCCGACACCCGCGCGGGCCGCGTCCGGATGCGTCGCGCGGTCGCACTGCTGCTGATGACCCTCGTCCTGCCCGGCTCGGCCCAGGTCGCGGCGGGGAACCGGACGCTGGGTCGCATCGTGCTGCGCACGTGGCTGGGGCTGCTCGCCGTCGTCGGGCTGGTCGCCCTCGTGGGCGCGGTGTGGCACGGCGTGCTGCTGAGCCTGGCCTTCAGCATGTTCTCGCTGGGCGTGGTCCGGCTCGTGCTGATCGGGCTGGCGCTGGGGTGGGCGGCGTTGTTCGTGGACGCGTGGCGCCTGGCCAACCCGCGCTCCCTGCGGCGCAACCAGCGGTTGGCGCTCGTCGCCGTCAACGGCCTCGTCTGCTTCTCCGTCGTCGGCGGGCTCCTCTTCGGCGCTCACCTCGTCACGGCCCAGCGCGACCTCGTCTCGGCGATCTCGGGCGACGGCGTCGCGACGGACCCGACCCACGGCCGCTACAACGTGCTGCTCGTCGGCGCCGACGCCGGCGAGGGCCGGATCGGCATGCGCTCCGACTCGATGACCCTCGCGAGCATCGACGAGGAGACGGGGGAGACCGTCCTCGTCTCGCTGCCGAGGAACCTGCAGAACTTCCCGTTCCGCGAGGGGTCGGTGCTCGACGACGAGTTCCCCGACGGCTTCGACTGCGACGGCTGCTACCTCAACGGCGTCGCGACGTGGGCCACCGACCACCCCGAGCTGTTCGGCAGCTCCCGCGAGGCCAGCGAGGACGAGCTGTTCGAGCTCGGCATGGACGCCACGGTCTCCGCGGTCGAGGGCGTCACCGACCTGTCGGTCAACTACTGGGCCGTCGTCGACATGAACGGCTTCCGCGACCTGGTGGACGCCTTCGGCGGAGTCGAGGTCGACGTGCGCGGCCGGATCCCGATCGGCGGGGTCGGGGCGCCGGTCACCGGCTACATCGAGGCGGGCGAGCAGACCCTCAACGGCTACGAGGCGCTGTGGTTCTCGCGCTCGCGGGCCGACTCCGACGACTACTCCCGCATGGCACGGCAGAAGTGCATGATGACCGCGCTGCTGGCCCAGCTCGACCCCGCCAGCCTGGTGACGCGGTTCGGGGAGATCGCACAGGCCGGGTCGGCCATGCTGGCCACGAGCATCCCGGCCGGTGAGCTCGACCGGTTCGCGCAGCTGGGCATCGAGGCGCGCAACCACCCGGTGTCGTCGGTCTCGATCGTCCCGCCGGCCGTCAACACGGCCGACCCGGACATGGAGGTCGTCCACCAGCTGATCGCGGACGCGGTGGCCGGCAGCACGGAGCGCGAGGGCGGCGCGACCGAGCAGGCGGCGGGCGGCTCGGGCGGCTCGGGCGGCTCCGACGGCTCGGCCGCGGACGGATCGGCGGAAGGTGCACAGGTCGACGCCGGGGCTGCCGATGAGGTCGTCACGGGCGGCTCCGTGGGCTCCCGGGACGAGGGCTACGCGGCCAACGACTCGGAGGACGTCAGCAGCTCCTGCTGACCCCTCCGGCGTCGGTTCCGGGCGGCGGAGAGGCCCGTGGGACGGGTCGTCGGATAATTACAACGTTGATCTTCAACCACTTCGGTTGTGTGGGGCTCGTGTGACGTGTGTGATTACTGCCGACTCGTGTGACAACTTCCCCCTCTCGCGCGCCAGGAGCACCCCTCGATGTCCCCACGCAAGGCCCGGTACGTCTCCCTCTGCCAGCAGGTTCTGACCCTCCTGGCGGTGGGCGCCGTGGGCGTCACCGCCGCGAACGTCGTGGCCCTCGACGTGGTCCACGGCCCGGAGGTCCCGGCGGCGAGCACGGCGGCCGCGGTCCCGGGCGTACCAGCTCCCGCCGCTGCCGGCGTCGACGCGGCCACGAGCGACGACCAGGCGCCGGTGGCGACCGGGCCGGTCGAGTCGACGGTCGAGGAGGTCGCGCTCACGGACGGCGCCGGAGCCGCCGACGCGGCGACGACCGAGACCGAGGTGCCCCAGGCGCCCGCGCCCGAGGCGTCGCCCGAGGTGTCCACCGAGACGTCCCCCGAGGCCGTCGAGCGGACGGAGGCCACCGAGGCTCCCGAGGCCCCTGCGACGCCGTCCGCCGAGCCCACCGAGCCCACCGAGCCCACCGAGGTCGCGGGCGCGTCCACCGAGCTGCTCAGCGACCCGCAGCCGGTCACCGGCTTCGGCGCGGTCGGCGTCACCTGGAGCCCCGACACCCCGGTCTACGGCGACGACATCTCGCTGACGGTGCGCACGCGCGACGACGGCGGCGAGTGGACGGCGTGGGAGACGATCCCGTACGAGGACGCCTACGACAGCTCCGACGACGTCCCGGCGGGCGACACCGAGTCGGAGGGCACCCGCCCGGGCACCGAGCTGGTCTGGGTCGGCGAGGTCGACGAGGCGCAGGTGCGGGCCGTGGCGCCCGGCGGGCTGCCCGCCGACCTGAAGGTCGCGGTCATCGACCCGGGCTCGACGCAGACCGTGGAGGAGGCCCCGGAGTACGCCGGTGGCTCCGTCGCCGCGGGCGAGGACACGGAGACCACGCTCAGCACCGACCAGGGCGACGTCGCGCTCCAGGCGGCCAGCACCGGCGCGGCGCAGCCGGCCATCTACTCGCGCAGCCAGTGGGGTGCCGACGAGTCGATGCGCGACGGCAACCCGCGGTACGCGACGGTGCGCGGCGCCGTCATCCACCACACGGTGAACGCGAACAACTACACCGAGGCGCAGGTGCCGGGCATCATCCGCGGCATCTACGCGTACCACGTCCGCTCGCAGGGCTGGTCCGACGTCGGCTACAACTTCCTCGTCGACAAGTTCGGCCGGCTCTGGGAGGGCCGTGCGGGCGGGATCACCCGCGCCGTGCGCGGCGCCCACATCGCCGCGCACAACGACTGGGCGTTCGGCATCTCCGCGATCGGCAACTACGAGACCGCCCAGCCGACGGCCGCCATGCAGGAGGCCATCGCCAAGCTCATCGCGTGGAAGCTGTCGATCCACGGCATCAGCGCGACGTCGACGCAGACGTGGGGCAGCGTGCGGATGCCGGCGATCATCGGTCACCGCGACGGCGGGTCGACCGCCTGCCCGGGCCGCTACCTCTACGCCAAGCTCGGCGCGATCCGCACGCGTGCCCAGCAGCTGCAGTCGCAGGGCGCGACCAACCCCACGCCGGCCCCGCCGCAGGTGAGCGCGTCGGCGCCGAACATCACCGACTCGAGCCTGGTCGGCTCGGACTACCCCGACGTGGCCTACCGGCACTCCGACGGCACCGTCTACATCACGCCCACCCAGGGCGGCACCTGGTTCTCGGGCAAGCACGCCTTCGCCAAGGGCTACACCAAGGCGTCCGGCGTCGTCGTCTCGCCGGACCTGACCGGTGACGGGCGGCCCGACATCGTCCACGTGGACCCGCAGGGCACGGCGTGGCTCAAGCGCGGCGAGGGCGGCACGCGGTTCGTGCACGACTTCACGCCGATCAGCCGCTCGATCTTCACGAACACCACCAACCTGACCGCGATCGGCGACGTCGACGGCGACGGCAACAACGACCTCATCGCCCGCAACACGAGCAACAACCTGCTCACCCTCTACCTGGGCGACGGCAAGGGCGGCTTCCGCTGGATGACGCTCGGGCGCCAGTGGCACACGGTCAAGCTCATCACCACGATGGGCGACGTCACCGGCGACGGGGTGCCGGACCTCATCGTCAAGGACCGCGACGACAAGCTCTGGATCTACCCCATCACCTCGTCGCGGCGCGGCCACGCGGCCCTCGGCCAGCGGATCCCGATCCCCGGCTCCTTCCCCCAGGTCGCGGCGATCGCCGGCGTCGGCGACGCCACCGGCGACGGTCGGCCCGACCTGGCCCTGCGGCTGACCTCGGGCAGCGTCTACCTGATGTCGTACCTGCGCCCGGGCGTGGTCCGCGGGATGCGCGGTCCGGTCAACTGGCCCGGACAGCTGACCAACCTGTCGGGGGGCATCGACCTCACCGGCGACGGTGAGCCCGACCTGGTCGGACGCGTCGGCAACGACCTGTTCGTCGTCGCGCACTCCGGTCGCAAGGACGTGGCACCGACGATCACCACGAACATCAAGATCCCGACCGCGGTCGCCCTGTGGAACGTGGGGGACTGGGACCGTGACGGCCACGGCGACCTCATGAGCCAGGAGCGGGACGGCACCCTCACCCTGTGGCGGGGCAACAGCACGGGCCGGTTCTGGGCCTTCGACCTGGGCCGCAGCCTGGCCGGGATCAGCAACCTGCGCTACGTCGGCGACGTCACCGGCGACGGGTTCGGCGACCTGATGGGCCTGGCCAAGGACAAGAAGACGTGGCAGGTGCACCCCGGCTGGGGGCGCAAGGGCTTCGTGGCGGGCCGCTCCGTCAACCCCGCGCTCGTGCGCTGGTTCGACCACTCCGGCGTGGACCTGCAGGGTGCCGACCTCGTCTCGGTCAGCGCCTCGCTCAGCGGCGGCCGGGGGATGGACCTCGTGGTCCGGCACCGCGCGAGCAAGCAGCTGCGGGTGATCCAGCGGGACACGAACGGCCGGGTCACGCGTCACACCGGGTTCGTCGACATCTCGGACAACCTCAACCTGCTCGGCTGACCCGCTCGTCCCGTTCGATCACCGCGCGCCGCTCGCCCCACCACGGGGCGGGCGGCGCGTCGTCGTCGACGAGCACCAGCGAGCCGCCGCCCAGGAGCGCCGCGACGGCGGCGCGTGCGGCGTCGGGGTCGCCGAGACCGGTGTGGAGGCGACGCTCGTCGGACCCGGCGGCCCGCGCCGACGCGAGCAGGTCCGTGTGCGACGCGCCGGCGAGGGCGGCGTCCTCGGGCTCCGGCGGGTCGAGGGGGACGTAGCCGTCGGGCTGGCTCCACACCTCGACGCCGAGGTCGTGCACGCCGGCGGGCACCCCACCGCCGAACGGTCGGGCGAGGGGGGTCAGGGCGGCGGCGACCACGACGAGGTCGTCCGCCAGGGGCGCCCACCGGTCGAGGGAGCGCGGGCCGCACAGCACGGCAGCGGGGGCACCGGGGGCGTCCGGCGCGACGACCTCGATGCCGGCCGACCAGGCCGCGCCCCAGGCGACGGGGAGCATCCAGTGGGTGGGCAGGTCGACCGCGAGGCGGTCGCCCCGCTCGACCTCGAGCTCGTCGGTGAGCAGCCCGGCCAGCTTCGCCGCCCAGTTGGCCCAGGTCGTCGTCGAGAGCTCGGTGCGCTCGACGACCGCACCGTCGGTGTCGTGGCCGTAGTAGGTGACCAGGGGGCGGCCCGGGTCGGCGCGCACGAGCGCGGCGATCCGGTCGGGCAGGGTGCGGGCGGCGGGAAGCATCACGGGCGCCATCCTCCCAGGAGGGGCGCCCGTGGCTCACATGCCGTTCGGCTCGGTCGAGTTGTAGTACGGCCAGCGGAGCATGAAGTCCTCGAGCGCCTCGCCGCTGGGGGCGCTGCAGTACTGCACCACGCCGAAGCTGCCCGGCTGCCCCGTCTCGGGGTCCACGTTCTCGTCGGTCGTCGCGTACTCCGAGGCCTCGCCGCCGTCGTCGACCTCGTTGGTGGCCGCCCAGTGCGTGATCGCGATGTGCGCGCCGCCCTCGAGCGCCACCTCGGCGTCCGGGAAGCCGGCCATCTCCAGCGCCTGCTGCATGCCGGCGTCGAAGTCGGTGGCCCAGCTCGCGCCGTCCTGGTTCTCGTCGGCGCCGTTCCACGGCACAGCCTTGAACTTGAGCCGGAAGTTGTCGGTGCCGCGCAGCTTGGTGGCGATGCCCTCGATCTCGTCCATCAGCTCGTCGTCCTCGGCGACCGTCTGGTCGTACCACAGGAAGGTGTAGCCGTGCTCCACGTTGTGGACGAGCTGCTCGACCTCGGGCCGGTCCTGCGGGGTGTAGAACTTGCGGTCCATCGTGGCCGGCACGCTGCGGTGCGGACCGAAGATGGGCGGGGAGGTCGTGTAGTCGATGGGCCCGCTGTCGCGGTGGTCCTGCTCGCCGCTGGCCGGCATCACGATCTCCGGCCCGCACACGTCCGCCGACGAGCCGATGCTCGCGAGCTCGATGTCGTTGAACTTGCGCAGGTCCCACCAGTTCATGACGGGACGGTAGGCCGCTGCACCGACGATGAGGATGGCGACGGCGGCGCAGACGCCGACGATCATGTAGCTGCCGCGGCGCTCGGCGCGCTGGTGCGCCTTGAGCTGCTTCTTCGCCTTGGCGGCGCGGTCGTTGCTCGGGGTCTTCGCCACGGTCTGGCTTTCCTCACGGGTCGGACGTCGGCTGATCGTGCGTCCGGCAGGAGGCACGGTGGGAGAGTTTACGGAACGTCGGGCGAGAAGCGGACCTCCGCCCCGCTGGCGTGCCAGGTCCAGCGGAAGGCGCGGGCGAGCGCGTCGAGGGCCGTGACGTGCAGGGCGGGGTCGTCGAGGTGCACCACCACCTGCACGACGGGTGCGCCGTCGAGCTCGCGGGCGCCCTCGGCGTCGATGAGCACGGGTGCCGCCAGCACGGTGGCCAGCGCGTCGGCGAGGTCCGCGGGCGATGACGGCGCACCGAAGCCGTCGCGCAGCTCGGACTCCTCGACGCCGGCGGCCAGCGCCGCGACGACCGCCTCGCGCGCACCGAAGCCGAACATGTCGCGCGCGGGCGCGCGCAGGACCCCTGCCGCCCCCGGGCCGTCGTCGCCTACCGCGAGGACCAGGTCCGCGCGTCCCCGCAGGCGGGCGAAGGGGCGGGCGCCGAGCTTGCCCTGGGCCAGCTCGGCCGCGCCGGCGATCTCGTCGGCGACGGCGGGCGCGGTGACCGCCAGCTCGTTGCCGTAGGAGTCGACGCGTCCCGCGTGGTCGTCGAGGACCCGCAGCCCGGCCGCGCCGACGGCGATGTCGGTCTGGCCGTCGCGCCACGCACGACCGGCGGTGTCGGTCACCACGACGGCAACGTTGGCGCCGCACGCCGCGCGTACGCCCTCGCGCAGCCGCCGCGCCGACGCGTCCGGGTCCAGGGGGAGCAGCACGACGGAGCCGGCGGTCACGTTGGAGGCGTCCACACCGGCAGCGGCCAGGGTCAGGCCGTGGCGGGTGCGCACGATGCGGGTGGGGCCGCGGCGGGCCACGACCCGGACGGTCTCCTCGGCGACCGCGTCGTCGCGTGCCTGCTCGCGCTGGCGTCCCTCGGCCTTGGCGACGACCTTGCTGGTCACGAGGAGCACGTCGCCGTCGCGCAGGTCCAGCACCGAGAGGGCGAGGGCGACGAGGTCGGCGTCCACGTGCACCTCGCCGACGCCGTCGGGCGCGTGCACCTCCAGCGAGCTCACGGGCGCACCAGGGCCAGGGCGGCCACCACCATGGCGGCGGTGGCGTCGTGGTCGGTCATCATCAGCGGCACCGCGCTCGCGGCGAGGCCGCCCGCCTCGAGGGCGGGCAGCTGGTCGGCGTCGCGCTCGTCGACGAGCCAGCCGTCGAGCAGCCCGCCCGCCGAACGGGCGCCGTAGTGCAGTCCTACCGCGGCGGCGGAGACCTCGACCCCGACGGCCTCGAGCATCTGCCGGGCCATCCCGCGCACGGGCGCGCCGCCCACGATGGGGGACAGGCCGACCACGGGGGCCGAGGTCGTGCGCAGGGCGTCGCGCACCCCCGGCACCCCGAGGATGGTGCCGACCGACACGACGGGGTTCGACGGCGGCAGCACCACGAGGTCGGTGTCGCCGATCGCCTCGAGCACGCCGGGGGCGGGCGTCGACTCGTCGAGGCCCACGAAGACCAGGGTCTCGGCGGCGACCTCGGCGCGCAGGCGGACCCAGTACTCCTGGAAGTGCACGACCCGGCGGCCGCTGGCGGCCTCGGGGTCCGCGATCGCCACGTGGGTCTCCACGCGGTCGTCGGTCATCGGCAGCAGGCGCACCGGCACCGGCTCCGAGTCGGGCAGCCAACGGCGGCACAGCGCCGCGGTGACCTGGGAGAGCGGGTAGCCGGCCTCCACGAGCTGCGTGCGCACGAGGTGGGTCGCGACGTCGCGGTCGCCGAGCCCGAACCAGGTGGGCTCGACGCCGTAGGTCGCCAGCTCCTCCTTGACGCTCCAGGTCTCGTCGCGCCGGCCCCAGCCGCGCTCGAGGTCGATGCCGTCGCCGAGGGTGTACATCACCGTGTCGAGGTCGGGACAGATCTTCAGCCCGTGCATCCAGATGTCGTCCGCCGTGTTCGCCACGACGGTGATCTCGACGTCGTCGCAGGCGGGCACGAGACCGGTGCGCAGCGCGTGGCGCAGACCCTGCAGGAACCGGGCTCCGCCCATCCCGCCGGACAGCACCGTGACGCGCCGGACGGGAGCCGGGGTCGAGGTCATGGGGTCACCCTGCCCGATGCGCGCGGAGGGCCTCGCGGCGGGTGCCTTGTACCAGACGACGGGCTTGACTTACGGGTACGACAGGCATGTAATTCGTCCAGTGTCGTTTCGCCTCCTGGACTTGGCTCGCACGCCTAGTCTGACCAGCGTGAGACGGCTACCGGGGTGGCCGACCGACTGCGGAGCTGGTGCGCGGTCGGTGGGAGCAGGGTCGATGGAATACCGGGTCGGAAGGGGACGGGAAGCGTGAGAGAACTCGATCTCGTCGATGGGGACGACGCCGGAGTCGACGGTTGGCAGGAACGCGCGCTCTGCGCGCAGACCGACCCCGAGGCGTTCTTCCCGGAGAAGGGCGGCTCCACGCGCGAGGCCAAGAAGGTCTGTCTGACGTGCGAGGTGCGGGACGAGTGCCTGGAGTACGCGTTGATGAACGACGAGCGCTTCGGCATCTGGGGCGGTCTGTCCGAGCGCGAGCGGCGCAAGCTGAAGAAGCGCGCGGTCGTCTGATCGGTCCGGTCCCGGTCGTCGTCCTCGCCGGTTCCCTGGGAGCCGGGAAGACGACGGTGGTCAACCACGTGCTGCGCAACAGCGCGGACACGCGCATCGGGGTCATCGTCAACGACTTCGGTGACATCGACGTCGACGGACTCCTCGTCGCGGGACAGGCCGACATGCTGGTCTCCGCGAGCGGCGGTTGCCTGTGCTGCGCCACGGACGACGGCATGGTCGCCGACTTCCTACGTCGGCTCACCGCTCCGCGCGCCGGCATCGACGCGGTCCTCGTCGAGGCGAGCGGCGTCGCCGACCCCGTGCAGCTCGTGCAACGGGTCGTCGACGACCTCGGGCGCAACGCCCGCTTCGGCGGGCTCGTCGTGCTCCTCGACGCCGAGCACACCAGCACCGACGACCTGGGCGACGCGGACGGGCAGCTGCTGCGCGGGCTACGGGCGGCGGACCTCGTCGTGGTGACCAAGGCCGACCGCGTCGACGAGGGACACCTGGCCCGTCTGCGCGCGCACCTGCGCGCCGCCCTGCCCGGTCGCCCGGTCACGGTGGCCCGGTCCGGTGCCGTCGACCCGGCGCTGCTGTTCGACCTGCGCCACGACCCCGACCGCCAGCTCACCCTCGGCGACGTGCGGGCCGGGGAGAACGCCCACCTGCACACCCCGTTCCGCTCCGTCAGCTGGACCAGCGAGACCGCGCTGCACCCACGCCGCCTGGCCCGGCTGCTCGACGACGGCGTGCCCGAGGCGTTCCGCGTCAAGGGCTTCCTCACCATCGCGGTCGACGGCTACCCGACGCGCTGGACCGTGCACCGCGTGGGTCGCCACGTCCGCCTCACGCCGGGTGTGCCGGCGGGAGCGCGCCGCGGCACCGAGCTGGTGCTGATCGGTCCCGAGCTGGGCGGTTCCGCCTACGACGAGCTCTCGGGGGTGGTCCTCGCGCCGGGGGAGGTCGCCGGGCCCGACGACCTGTGGGGCCTGGAGCGTCTCGTGCCCCCGCACCTGCGCCCGCCGCTCCCGGTCGCGGTGGACGAGGACCCCGCGGAACCCGGGGACGCAGCGGACGACGAGCCGAACGACGAGCAGGACGACGAGCAGGACGACGAGGAGCGTGCCGGATGAGCGAGCCCACCTTCGACGCCGTGGTGGCGGCCCGGCACAGCTGCCGCGCCTTCCTGCCCGAGCCCGTGGCGGACGAGGAGCTGCTGGAGGTCCTGGCCCTCGCGCAGGGGGCGCCGTCGTGGTGCAACACCCAGCCCTGGCAGGTGCACCTCGTGACGGGCACCGCGACGGCCGCGTTCGCGGCGTACCTCTCGGCGGCCGTGCACGACGAGGCGCCCACGCCCGACCTGCCGGGCCCGGAGCGCTACGAGGGCGTCTACCGCGACCGGCGCCGGGCGTCGGGGTACGCGCTGTACGCCAGCCTCGGCATCGAGCGCGACGACCACGCGCGGCGTGGCGAGCAGATGCTGCGCAACTTCTCGTTCTTCGGCGCGCCGCACGTCCTGGTCGTCACGACCGACCCGCTGCAGGGCGTCTACGGCGCCGTGGACTGCGGCGGTTTCGTCTCGACGCTGATGCTGGCGGCCGCGAGCCGCGGTCTCGGGACGTGCGCGCAGGCGGCCGTGGCGATGTACGCCGCGCCGGTCCGCCGTTTCCTCGACGTCGGCGAGGACCGGCAGGTCGTGTGCGCGATCGCGATCGGACGCCCGGACCCCGACCACCCGGCGAACGGCTTCCGCACCGAGCGCGCGTCGTCGGACGAGGTGGTGTCGGTCGTCACGGCGCCGCCCGGGCACGTCGATGCGGGTCGCGGGCCGGCCGGCGCCTAGGCTGGCACCCTCAGTTCGTTCCGCTCCCGCCGCGAGCTGGCCGCACGTCGAGACCACCCCTGGCGAACCAGCCACGGAGGGCTCCGTGCGAGGGCGCCCCTGATCCGGGGATACCGCCCTCCGACGGGAACCCGATGATCGGATCCACATGACGAACTTCCACGACCTCGGCCTGCCCACCTCCCTCGCGGCGGTGCTGGCCGAGCAGGGCATCGAGACCCCGACGCCCATCCAGGAGGCCACCCTCCCCGACTCGCTGGCCGGGCGCGACGTGCTCGGCCGCGGGCGCACCGGGTCGGGCAAGACGTACGCCTTCCTGCTCCCGCTGGTCGCCCGCCTCTCCGGCGGTCCGAAGGCCCGCTCCGGTGCGCCGCGCGCCCTGGTGCTCGCGCCGACCCGTGAGCTGGTCGGCCAGATCGAGGCCTCGCTGGCGCCGTTGGCGGCCGCGGCCGGTCTCACCACCCGCACCGTCTTCGGTGGCGTGGGCCAGAACCCGCAGGTGACGGCGCTGCGTCGCGGCGTCGACATCGTGCTCGCCTGCCCCGGGCGCCTCGAGGACCTCGTCGGCCAGGGCCACTGCTCGCTGGGCGACGTCGAGGTGACGGTGCTCGACGAGGCCGACCACATGGCCGACCTCGGCTTCCTGCCGGCCGTGCGCCGCCTGCTCAACCAGACGCCGAAGGGCGGCCAGCGGCTGCTGTTCTCCGCGACGCTGGACAAGGCCGTCGACGCCCTGGTGCGCCAGTTCCTCACGAACCCGGCCACCCACGAGGCCGACTCGGCGCAGTCGCCGGTCGCGACGATGAGCCACCACGTGCTCCACGTCGAGCGCGAGCAGCGGCTGCCGGTGCTCGTCGACCTGACCAGCGCCCCGGGCCGCACCGTCGTCTTCACGCGCACCAAGCACGGGGCGAAGGCGCTCGCGCGTCAGCTCAACCGCAGCGGGGTGCCCGCCGTCGAGCTGCACGGCAACCTCGCCCAGAACGCGCGCACCCGCAACATGGAGGCCTTCCACGACGGCCGGGCCACCGCGCTGGTCGCGACCGACATCGCGGCGCGCGGCATCCACGTCGACGACGTCGCGCTGGTCGTGCACGCGGACCCGCCGACCGAGCACAAGGCATACCTGCACCGCTCCGGACGCACCGCCCGCGCCGGCAGCACCGGCACGGTCGTGACCCTGATGACCACCGAGCAGAAGCGCGACGTCCGCGATCTCACGCGGGCCGCGGGCATCTCGCCGGTCACCACCCGCGTCACCGGCGCCGACCACCCGGTGCTGCGGGAGCTCGCGCCGGGGGAGCGGGTCGTCCGCGAGGCGTTCGAGCCGGTCGTCCCCGCCCAGAACCAGGGCCAGGGCTCGGGCCGCAAGCGCTCCGGCGGCGGCCGCGGTGGTCAGCAGGGCCAGCAGGGCCAGCAGGGCGGCGAGTCGTCCGGCGGCGCGGGCACGTCGGGCGGTCGCCGTCGGCGCCGCGGCGGCGCCGGCCGCTCGGGTGCGGGCGCCGGCGGCGCGGGAGGCGCGCAGTCGGGTGCGAAGTCGTCGGGCGGGTCCTCCGCCGCGGGCGGCGGCTCGCAGCCGTCGGGTCGCCGTGGTGGCTCGGGACGGCGGGGCGGGTCCGGCGGCGCCGCCGGCGGCAGCTCCTCGGGCGGGCGCGCGCACAGCGCCGCCGCCTTCAGCTCCGGGCGCCGCTGACCTCCTCGCGCACCCGCGCCCGGCGCGGCCGCCCCGCGGCTCAGGCGGGGCGGACGCCAAGGAAGTGGTCGGGCGTGAGCGGCAGCGAGCGGACGCGGCGTCCGGTGGCGTGCCAGGTCGCGTTCGCGACCGCGGCCGCGGTGCCCACGATGCCGATCTCGCCGATGCCGCGCGAGCCCATCGGCGTCGACAGGTGGTCGGTCTCGTCGAGCCACTCCGCGCGCAGGTCGCGCACGTCCGCGTTCGCGGCGACGTGGTAGGTCGCGAGGTCCTGCGTGACCACGTGGCCCGAGCGCGGGTCGCGCCAGCCCTCCTCGAACAGTCCGGCGGACAGACCCATGACGAGGCCGCCGAGCAGCTGCGATCGTGCGGTCGTGGGGTTGAGCACGCGCCCGACGGAGTAGACGCCGAGCAGCCGCTCGACGCGGACCTCCCCGGTGAACCGGTGCACGTGCGCCTCGGCGAAGACCGCGCCGAACGAGTGCAGCGAGTGGCCCTCGGTGTCGGCGTACTGCCCCGAGGTGGCCGTGCTCGCCGCCCCCGGCGCGGGCTCGTCGCCGTGCTCGGCGCGGAAGCGCTCGGCCGCCGCGGCGATCGCGGTGCCCCACGACGAGGTGCCGGCCGAGCCGCCGGCGACGGTCGCGAACGGCTGGTCGGTGTCCCCGAGCAGCAGGTCGACACGGTCGGTGGGCACGTCGAGCGCGTCGGCGGCGATCTGCAGCAGGACGGTGCGGGCGCCCGTGCCGATGTCGACGGCACCGATCGCCACCTCGAGCCGCCCGCCGTCGAGCGCGCGGACCCGGGCGGTGTTGTCGGGCATCCACAGCATCGGGTAGGTCGCCGACGCGACACCCGTGCCGACCCACCACTCGCCCTCGAGGCGCGCCTGCGGCGCGGACGGCCGCTGCTCCCAGCTGAACAGCTCGGCGCCGCGGCGCAGGCAGTCGACGAGACGGCGGTCGTTGAAGGGGTTGCCGGTCTCGGGGTCGAGCTCCGGCTCGTTGCGCACCCGCAGCTCGACCGGGTCCACCCCGGTCTCCACGGCCAGCTCGTCCATCGCGACCTCGTGGGCGTACATGCCCGGCATCTCGCCCGGCGCCCGCATCCACGACGGCACCGGGACGTCGAGCTCGGCCACGCGGTGGGTGGTGGCACGGGCGGGGGCGGCGTACATCATCCGGGCCGCGGTGGCCGTCTGCTCGGCGAACTCCTTGATCCGCGACGTCTGGGAGACCGCGTCGTGGCGCAGGGCCAGCAGGACGCCGTCGGTGGTGGCGCCGAGGCGTACGCGTGACCGCGTCGCGCTGCGGTAGCCCGTGAGGGCGAACATCTGCTGCCGGGTCACGGCCAGGCGCACCGTGCGTCCGGGGACGGCCAGGGCGGCGAGGGCGGCGGCGACCTGCGGGGCGTGCGGCAGGCCCTTGCTGCCGAAGCCGCCGCCGACGTAGGGGGCGGTGACCCGGACCTGCTCGGGCTCGAGGCCGAGCACCGGGGCGAGGGTGGCCCGCACGGCGTGGACGGCCTGCGTCGAGTCGTGCAACGTGAGCAGCCGACCGTCCCAGTGCGCGGTGGTCGCGTGCGGCTCCATCGGGTTGTTGTGCTCGAACGGGGTGGTGTAGGTGCGGTCGACGAGCACCGGGGCCGCGGACAGCCCCGCGTCGGGGTCACCGTCGACGGTGTCGGTCTCCGCGCCCGCGTTCACCTCCTCCGGCGCGTACGTCGAGCTGTGCTCGTCGAAGACCACCTCGTGCGCCTCGGCCTCCTCGGTCACCCCGACGAGCGCGGCGCCCTCCCGGGCGGCCTCGGACGTCGTCGCGATCACGATGGCCACGATCTGGCCGCGGAAGCCGATGCGGTCGTCCGCGAGCACCGCGAGCTCGCGGTCCTCGGTGTCGGCGAGGTCGGGCGCGCTCGTGTGGTCGAGCACCTGCTCGACGCCCGGGTGGGCCAGCGCGTGGCCGGCGTCGATGCTCGCCACGCGACCGCGGGCGGTCGTCGAGGTGACCAGCCAGGCGTGCAGCACATCGGTCGCCGGGTGCTCGACGGCGTACGTCGCGGCTCCGGTGACCTTCGCGACCCCGTCCTGCCGGTCGAGGTGCGTGCCCATCGCCCGGGCCCGCACGGGCTGCGGCACCGGCCGCTCGTCCTGCGACGTGCTCATCGCGCACCTCCGTCGGTGGCCGGGGAGCCCGCGAGCTCCAGCAGGGTCGCGACCGTCAGCTCGCGCACCATCTCGATCTTGTACGCGCTGCCCGCGCTGCCGGTGGCCGCCGCCAGCTCGACCTCGGCCGCGCGCCGCACGGACTCCTCGGTCAGCGGCTCGCCCCGCAGCGCCTCCTCGGCGAGGTGGGCCCGCCAGGGCCGGTGCGCGACGCCGCCCCAGGCGATCCGCACGTCCGCGACGCGGTCGCCGTCGGTCCGGAGCCCGGCTGCGACGGAGGCCAGCGCGAAGGCGTACGACGCCCGGTCGCGCGCCTTGCGGTAGGTCGAGCGGGTCGCCGTCGGCGCGGGGTGGAGCTCGACGGCCGTGATCAGCTCGCCGTGCCCGAGGACGGTGTCGGCCTCGGGTCGGTCGCCGGGGAGGCGGTGCAGCTCGGCGGCCCCGACGCGCCGCTCGCCCTCGGCGCCCTGCACCACCACGGTCGCGTCGAGCGCGGCGAGGGCGACGGCGAGGTCCGAGGGGTGGGTGGCGACGCAGGAGCCACTGGCCCCGAGCACGGCGTTGTAGCGGTCGTAGCCGCCGATCGCCGAGCAGCCCGACCCGGGCTCGCGCTTGTTGCAGGGGGTCGTGACGTCCTGGAAGTACACGCAGCGGGTGCGCTGCAGCAGGTTGCCGCCGGTGGTGGCCTGGTGGCGGATCTGGCCCGACGCGCCGGCCAGCAGTGCGCGCGCCACCGCGGGGTGCTCGCGGCGCACGTCCGGGTGGGCGGCCAGGTCGCTGTTGCGCACGTTGGTGCCCACGCGCAGGGTGCCGTCGTCGAGCCGTTCCACGGCGTCGAGCGGCAGCCGGCTGACGTCGACGAGGGTGCCGGGCCGGGCGACGCCCAGCTTGAGGTGGTCGACGAGGTTGGTGCCGCCGCCGAGGAAGCGGGCCTCGGGGTCGTCGGCGACCGTGCGGACGGCGTCCTCGACGTCGCGAGCGCGGTGGTAGGCCAGCTCCCTCATGCGGCACCGCCCGCGGTCCGGTCGGCGGCCTCGCCGGCAGCGCGCACGGCCGCGACGATCCCGGCGTACGCCCCGCACCGGCACAGGTTGCCGCTCATCCGTTCGCGCACCTCGTCGTCGTCGAGCCCGGGCGGCGCGTCCAGGTCGCGGGTGACGTGGCTGGCGTGGCCCGCACGCACCTCGTCCAGCACGCCGACGGCCGAGCAGACCTGGCCGGGGGTGCAGTAGCCGCACTGGTAGCCGTCGTGGTCGAGGAACGCCTGCTGCACCGGGTGGAGCCCCTCGTCGCCGCCCAGACCGGCGGCCGTGACGACCTCGGCGCCGTCGTGGGCGACGGCCAGCGCGAGGCAGGTCAGGTGGCGCCGGCCGTCGAGGAGCACGGTGCACGAGCCGCACTGGCCGTGGTCGCACCCCTTCTTCGGGGCGGTGACGCCGAGCCGCTCCCGCAGCGCGTCGAGGAGGGTGGTGCGGGTGTCCACCGTGACGGTGCGCTCCTGGCCGTCGACGCGCAGGGTGATCTCGGCATCCATGGGACGCCCGGTACCCCCGGCCCCGAGCGTCAGCCCCACCCCGCGCTCAGCCCAGCAGGCCCAGCTCCTCGCTCGAGCGCTCGCGCATCTCGACCTTGCGGACCTTGCCGGTCACCGTCATCGGGAACTCCTCCACGACCAGCACGTAGCGGGGGATCTTGTAGTGCGCGAGCCGGCCCTGGCAGTACGCCCGGACGGCGTCGGCGTCCAGCGGCGTGCTGCCCGCGCGCATCCGCACCCACGCGCACAGCTCCTCGCCGTAGCGGGGGTCCGGCACGCCGACGACCTGGACGTCCTCGACGTCGGGGTGGGTGTAGAGGAACTCCTCGACCTCGCGCGGGTAGATGTTCTCGCCGCCGCGGATCACCATGTCCTTGATGCGGCCGACGATGGTGCAGTAGCCGTCCTCGCGCATGACGGCCAGGTCGCCGGTGTGCATCCAGCCGTCGGCGTCGACCGCCTCGGCGGTGCGCTCGGGGTCGTCCCAGTAGCCGAGCATCACCGAGTAGCCCCGGGTGCAGAACTCGCCCGCCTCCCCGCGCGGCAGGGTGGCGCCGCTGACGGGGTCGACCACCTTGACCTCGACGTGCGGGTGGGCCCGCCCGATGGTCGCGGTGCGCCGCTCGATGTCGTCGTCCGCGCGCGTCTGGCAGGAGACGGGCGAGGTCTCCGTCATGCCGTACGCGATCGACACCTCGTCCATGTGCATCTCCTCGACGCAGCGCTTCATCACCTCCACGGGGCACACGGAGCCGGCCATGATCCCGGTGCGCAGCGAGGTGAGGTCGTGCTCGGCGAAGGTCGGGTGGTTCTGCATCGCGATGAACATGGTCGGCACGCCGTACAGCGCCGTGCACCGCTCGGCCTCGACGGTGCGCAGCACGGTCTCGGGCTCGAAGGCAGGGCCGGGGACGACCATCGTGGCGCCGTGGCTGATGCAGCCCAGGTTGGCCATCACCATCCCGAAGCAGTGGTAGAAGGGCACCGGGATGCACAGCCGGTCCTCGGCCGTCAGCCGGATCAGCTCGGTGACCTGGTGGCCGTTGTTGACGATGTTGCGGTGGCTCAGCGTCGCGCCCTTGGGGCGTCCGGTCGTCCCGCTCGTGTACTGGATGTTGATCGGGTCCTCGGGCCGCAGCGTGGCGGCCCGCGCGGCGAGCGCGTCCTGGTCGACGCCGTCCGCGGCGGACAGGAAGGCGGGCCAGGCGTCGGTGTCGAGCCAGACCGTCTCGCCGAGGGTCGGGCAGTCGTCGGCGGTGCGGGCGACCATCTCGACGTAGTCGCTGCCCTTGAAGCCGGAGGCGGCGAAGAGCAGGCGCACGCCGGAACGGTCGATCGCGTACGCGAGCTCGTGCGCCCGGTAGGCGGGGTTGATGGTGACCAGCACGGCTCCGACCCTGGCCGTCGCGAGCTGCACGACGGTCCACTCGGCGCAGTTCGGCGCCCAGACGCCGACCCGGTCGCCGGCCGCGACGCCGCGCGCGAGCAGGGCGCGGGCGGCGCGGTCGACGTCGACGGACAGCTGGGCCCACGTCCAGCGGCGCCCGGTCGCGACCTCGACGAGCGCCTCGCCGTCGGGTCGGGCGGCGACGGTGCGGGCCAGGACCTCGCCGACGGTCTCCTCGAGCAGCGGGTGGTCGGTCTCTCCCTGTGCGTACGACTCCATGGGCCCACTATGCCTCTCGTGTGGCGCCCGTCACACTCCCGAAGGTGGTGGTGCGGTGCGCTCGTCGGGAGGGCGTCCGTGCGCCAGGAGACGGGCCGGGCCCCCGGCGGCGTGCGGGCCGACGTCCGCCCACGCCCCGGCCCAGGTGAACCAGGCCAGCTCGCTGGTGCGCATCCGCAGGTCGCGCCCGGACAGGTCGCGCGCGAGGTCACCCAGTGCGGGCTCGTGGCCCACGACGACCACGGCGAGGACCGCGGAGGGCAGCGCGGCGACGACGGCGGCCACGTCCTCGGCGTCGCACGTGTAGAGCTCGTCGAGGTGGTGCACGGGTGGGGGAGCGGGCAGGGCGGCGGAGGCCAGCACCCACGTCGTGCGCGCCCGAACGGCCGTGGAGACCACGGCCCGGGCGGTGCCCGGCGCCAGCGCGGGTCCGCGGGTGGCGAGCCAGCGTCCCGCCGCTGCGGCCTGGCGCCAACCCCGCTCGCCGACCGGCCGTTCGGTGTCGGGCAGGTCGTGCGACCAGTCCGACTTGCCGTGCCGCAGCAGGACGAGGTCGCGGCGCGGGCTCACCGTCGCAGCTCCGGGGGCGCGGGCGTCGTCGACCAGCGCGAGCGTGCGGCCTCGAGGGCCACCAGGGCCACGAAGCCGCAGATCAGCTTGTCGGCGAAGGAGACGAGCAGGTTCGCGGACAGGACGGAGGCGACGAGGTTGTCGTACGTCTCCCCGATCGTCGCGATCACCACGTCCGCCCCGTGGCCGACCTCGCCGTCGAAGACGAGCAGCACGATCGGCGAGGCCACCGCCGTGCAGGCCACGGCGACCACCAGGGTCAGCACGAAGAAGCGCTGGATGCTCGCCGCGGCGTCGAAGCGCCGCACCCCGTAGCCCCACAGCAGGGCGCCGACCACGTTGACGACCACGAAGGGCAGCGAGACCCATCCGCTGATCGCGGTGCCGCCGACGTTGGTCGCGACCGCGACCAGCACCCCCCACCAGGGGCCGAGGAGCACGGCGGCGACCGCGGTCCCGGCCATGTCGAGGAACAGCGGCACGGCGGCCACGTCGACCACGGCGCGGCCGAGCAGGTTGAGGGCGACGCAGGCCAGGACGAGCAGCGCCACGGCGGTGCGCGAGGGGGTACGCCGTCCACCTCGCCGTGGCGCGGGTGCCGGCCCGTCCGACGGTTCCGGCAGGGCCGGCGGCCCGGTCGGCTCCGCCGCGGGGATCGGCTCCGCCGCCGGGGGCGGGGCGTCGGGCGGCTCGCTCGGGGGAGCGGCGACGCCGGCGTCGACGTGGGCGCGGGCCCGGCGGCACCGCTCCTCCCACCCGGCGGCCTCCTCGGCGGTGCCGCCGAGGGCTCGGACGATCTCGCCGACCAGGCGGGCGTCGACGCGGCGCCGGCCCGGACGGAAGACCTCGTACACGGTCGTCCGGCCGGGGCGTACCGGTCCGCCGCCGGTCCGGTCGCGCTGGAGGCCGACCAGCCGCACGATCTCGGCGTAGGACGGGTGGCCGGCGGCTGCGCGCAGGGCCTGGAGGTCTGCGGCGATCTGGTCGAAGGTCGCCGGTGCGGGGTCGTCGCCCGGGGCGGCCGGGTCGCTCACGTCGATCCTCCTGCCGTCGACTCGGGCCTGCGGGCGACGAGCCTAGCCAGGGGGCCGCCCGGACCCGGGGTCCCGGGACCCGAGGATCTCCGCGACCGCCGAGGAGGCGTAGAACGGCGCCAGCCGGCGGCGGACCAGGTCCTCCAGGCGCCCGGCCCGGTGCGCGGCGGCGGCCAGCGGCGGCAGCAGCGCGCCGGCGTGCGCGACGAGCGCGTCGCGGTCGAGACCGAGCTCGGCGAGGAGCCGGTCGAGCGGGACGTCGCCGTGCGCGGCGAGGACCGCGTGCACCGTGGAGCGGACGACCTCGTGCACGGGCGCGGCGGCGGCCGCCTCCGCGACGACGACGTGCAGCAGGTCGGCGAGCTCGACCAGCGCGTCGGGGTCGCTCGCGCGGTCCGGCGGGGTGGCGGGCGGCAGCGGCGTGGTCGCGTACAGGTCGTACAGCTCCAGGACCGCCTCCAGGGCGGCCGGGTCGCGCAGCGTGTCGGCGACGACCTTGTTGAGCCGCCGCGCCGCCAGGGCCGCCCCCTTGCCGGTCGTGTCGCCGAGCAGGCTCTCGAGGTGCCCCTCCGCGGCGCCGAGCACCCTGCCGCCCGCGCGGGCGCCGAACGACACCAGCGAGCCCACGCCCGGGATCTTCTCGGCGACCGCGCGGTTGGCCTGGACGACCTCGCCGACGAGCCGCCCGACGAACGTGCCCGCCAGCCGCGTCGCCTGCGGGCTGCGCGTCGCACGGTCGAGGGCGGACTCCAGGACGTCGACGCGGGCCAGGAGGCGGCGGGCGAGGTCCTCGACGCGCTCGCGGCGCACGACCTCGGCGAGCGTGAACGTCGACTCGGGGCCCATCGCGACGGCACTGCCGAGCGTGGTCGCCACCGCCGTGGCGCGCGGGCTGGGCGGCACCGTGACGAGGATCCGGCACACGACGTCGGCGACCACGTCCGGGTCCGCCACGTCGGCCAGGGTCAGGTGCGCACCGAGGTCGAGCAGCAGGTCGACGTCCGCGGCGAGCGCGTCGGGCGTACGCGCGCCGACGAGGCCGTCGACCACCCACGCCACCTGGGCCTCGAGCAGACGGGCGGCAGCGGTCTCGGTCTCGGTCGGGGCGTCGGGGAGGGGGTCGGCCATGGTCCCGAGGATAGGAGCCGCGGGGAGGCTCCCGGCCGCCGCGGCGCGGTGGCGTGCGAGGATCGCGGCCGTGACGGCCGTCTACGACACCGAGATCCAGGCGCGCCTGCGCGACGTCAACCTCGCCGGGCACGTCGACAACGTCGAGGCCATCCGCATCGTCAACGAGGCGCGCACCGAGCTGCTGCGCTTCGCCCCGCTCGTCGAGGGATCGGCGCGTCCGGGGCTGCTCGGGGTCACGCCCGAGACGGTGACGGACCTCGTCGGCGGCCAGCGGGTCGACTACCACGCCGAGATGCGCTTCGCGCCCTTCCAGCCGTTCCTGCTGCGGCTGTGGGTCAGCCACGTGGGCCGCTCGTCGTTCACCGTCGCCGCCCAGATGCGCACGCAGGCCGACCACGCCCCGGCGCTCGTGGGCGAGGCGACCGTCGTGCTGTGGGACACCGGAGCGTCGCGGCCCTGGGCGCTGGACGCGACCACGCGCGCCACGCTGGGGGCGTACCTCGGCGAGCCCGTCGCGTTCCGCGAGCGCCGCGGCTGAGTCCCGGACACGGCGACGCCCCCGGCAGCGGTGCTGCCGAGGGCGTCGGGGCGCGGGCGCGTCGGGCCGTTGTCAGGGGCGCGTCACTGCACGAAACCCTGCTCCTGCAGCCAGTCGAACGCGACGTCGGCCGGCTCCTCGCCGTCCACGTCGACGCGCGCGTTGAGCTCCTGGAGCACCTCGTCGGTCAGCTCCTCGGTCACGGGGGCCATCAGGTCCTCGATCTCGGGGTGCTCCTCGATCAGCTCCTCGCGCACGACCAGCGACACGTTGTACTGGGGGAAGTAGCTCTGGTCGTCCTCCAGCACCGTCAGGTCGAGCGCCAGGATCCGGCCGTCGGTGGTGAAGACCTCGCCGAAGTTGCACTCGCCCTTCGCCGTCGCGTCGTAGATCGCGCCGGTCTGGTAGGTGCGCAGGTTCGACTCCGGGACGCCCTGCGGGTCCTCGAGCGGGATGCCGTAGGTCTCGAGCATCCCCGGCAGCCCGTCGGCGCGGTTGGTGAACTCGGACTCGACGCAGAACGTGCGCTCCTCCACCGGCAGGTCCTGGATCTGCGACAGCGTCGTGATGCCGAGCTGCTCGGTGACCTCCGGGTTCATCGCGAACGCGTAGGTGTTGTTCATCGGCGCCGGGGGCAGCCACACCAGGTCGTTCTGCTCGAGGTCGGCGTCGCGCACCGCCTCGTACTGCTCCTGCTCGCCCTGCACCGGCTCGGTCTCGCCGAGGTAGGTGATCCAGCCGGTGCCCGTGTACTCCCACATCGCGTCGATCTCTCCAACCAGGTGGGCCTGCCGCGCGGCCGCGCTGCCCGGGATGTTGGTCAGGTCGGTGACGTCCGCGCCGGCGGCGCTCATGAGGATGATCGCCATCTTGCCGAGGATCACGTTCTCGTTGAAGTTCTTGGAGCCGACCGTGATCTCGACGCCCTCGAGGTCCGCGATGCCCTCGAGGTCCGAGCCGAGCTCGCCGGTCGGGACGTAGCCGCCCGCCGTGCCCAGCGCGCACCCCGACAGCACCGCTGCGGTGGAGACGAGGCAGGCCACGCCGACGCCGAGCCGGCGACGGGCGCTCCGGCCGGGGGAGCGGGTACGCCCTGCGGGCGCGGTCGTTGTGCGGGTCATGTCAGACCCCCTTCGGTCGGTAGGCGATCTCCAGCAGGCGGCCGACCCACTCGATGAACAGCGCGAGCAACGCGATCAGCAGCGCGCCCGTGACCATCAGCGAGAAGCGGAACAGCGCGATGCCGGTCTGCACGATCTCGCCGAGCCCGCCGGCGTTGATGAAGCACGCCAGCGAAGCGGTGCCCGTGATCAGCACGAGCGAGGTGCGCACGCCCGCCATGATCACCGGGATCGCGAGGGGCAGCTCGATCTTCCGCAACGTGCCGACGTTCGACATGCCGACCCCGCGGGCCGCCTCGACGAGCGTCGGGTCGACCGCCTGGATGCCGGTGATGGTGTTGCGCAGCACCGGGAGGAGGCCGTAGAGCGAGAGGCCGATGACGGCGGTCCAGAAGCCGCTGCCGAGCCACAGGAACAGCAGCACCAGCAGGCCGACCGACGGGGCCGCCTGCCCGGCGTTGGCGACGGCCACGACGATCGGCGCGGCGCGGCGCAGGGCACCGCGGGTCAGGGCGATGCCGAGCGGCACGGCCAGGGCGACGACGATGATCGCCGAGGTGACCGTCAGCGCGAGGTGCTCGCGGAACAGGGTGCCGATCTCGCTCCAGCGCAGCTGCTGGGCCTCGATGGAGTCCAGCTCGGCGGTCTGACGCCAGATCACGAAGCCCACGAAGACCGCGGCGATGAGCAGCGGCGGCACGACGAGCATGCCGAGCGTCTCGCGCGTGACGCCCTTGCGCGACAGCCAGGTCCGGAAGCCGCCCGACCCCTCGGCCGGGGTGCTCGCGGAGGTGGAGGGCGGGGTGGCGAGGTCGGTCACGACGCCGCCTCCTCGCTGCGGGCCTCCTGCGCCTCCTGGGCCGCGGCCTCCTGCGTGCGGATGTGGGCGGTGACCGACTCGAAGTCCACGACCCCGAGGTACTTGTCGCGGGCGTCCGTGACGATCGCGCCGGCGTGCGACGAGCTGAGCATCGTGTCGAGCGCGTCGTTGAGCGTGGCCCGCTCGTCGAGCGTCACCAGCTCCTCGCGGCGCTTCACGTCGATCGTCGAGGCGCGGCGCAGGTTGCGGTTCCACGGCCAGGCGATCGGTCGGCCGCGGTCGTCCAGCACGACCACGCACTCCTGGCCGGCGGCCTCGGCCCGACGGACGGCGTCCTGGGCGTCGTCGCCGATGCGGGCGGTCGTCCAGTCCACGAAGTTCAGCTCGTTGACCCGCGAGAGGCTGAGCTGCTTGAGCGTGGAGCCGGCGCCCACGAAGTCGGCCACGAAGTCGTTGGCCGGCGCCGCGAGCACGTTCTCGGGGGTGTCGTACTGCTCGATCTTCGCGCCCTCGGAGAAGATCAGGATCCGGTCGCCCAGCTTGATCGCCTCGTCGATGTCGTGGGTCACGCAGACGATCGTCTTGCCGAGCTCGCGCTGGATGCCGAGCATCTCGTCCTGCAGGCGCTGGCGGGTGATCGGGTCGACGGCACCGAAGGGCTCGTCCATGAGGACCACCGGCGGGTCCGCAGCGAGGCCGCGGGCGACGCCCACGCGCTGCTGCTGGCCGCCGGAGAGCTCGCGCGGGTAGCGGTCGCGGTAGCGGCCCGCCTCCAGGCCGACGAGGTCGAGGAGCTCCTCCGTGCGCTCGGCGATCCGCTTCTTGTCCCACTTCAGCAGCTTGGGCACGACCGCGATGTTGTCGGCCACGGTGAGGTGGGGGAACAGGCTGCCGCCCTGGATCACGTAGCCGATCGTGCGGCGCAGCTCGTCGGCGTCGCGCCCGCGGATGTCGTCGCCGTCGATCGTGATGGTGCCCGACGTGGGCTCGATCAGGCGGTTGATCATCTTCAGGGAGGTCGTCTTGCCGCAGCCCGAGGGGCCGATGAACATGACCACCTCGCCCGCGGGCACGGTGATCGAGAGGTCGTTGACGGCGGCGTTCTTCTGGCCGGGGTAGCGCTTGACGACGTCCTTCAGCTGGATCTCGGCGCCGCTGACGGTGCGCGCGGAACCCTTCTCGTCGGCCTGCTGGTGGTGCTGGGTGGACTCGCTCATGAGACGCGGATTCCCTTCGAGACGGTGGCTCGCCCCAGGGCGAGGAGCAGGAGGTCGGCGACGAGCGCCACGATCACGATGCCCACGGTGCCCACCAGGGCGTAGTTGAGGGCGTTGGCGCCGCCGGCCTGCACGAGCCCGGTCCAGATGTAGGACCCGAGACCCGGGCCGAGGACGTACGCGGCGATGGCCGCGATGCCCATCGACATCTGCATCGAGATGCGCACGCCGGCGAGGATCACCGGCCAGGCCAGCGGCAGCTGGACCCGGAAGAGCACGGTCAGCGGGCTCATGCCCATGCCGCGGGCCGACTCCAGGAGGTGCTGGTCGACGCCGGCGAGGCCGACCACCGCGTTGCGCAGCACCGGCAGCACGGCGTAGAAGACGACGCACAGGAAGGCCGTGGGCGTGCCGAGCCCGGACAGGGGCAGCAGCAGGCCGATGAGGGCGAAGGACGGCAGCGTCAGCCCGATGGCCGACACGGCGTTCGCCACGGGCTCGAGGGCCCGGTAGCGGTTGATCACGACCGCGAGCGCGACCGCCACCACCGTGGCGACGAGGACGCACTGCACGACCAGGTTGAGGTGTTGGAGCATGTGAAAGGCGATCTGGGTTCGCCGTTCTGAGATGAAGTCGCCCACGGGTGGCGCCCCTTCCGTCGTCAGACCAGAACAGTGTGCCTACCCACGCGTAGCGTCTCGAAACCCCCGCGTGCGGGCCGGGTCCGCTGGTCCAGACCGCTACGGTCGGGGCCATGGATGCCGCGCCGCCCGCTGCCGGGCCCGTGCCGAGGGCCACGCGGCACCGGGCCGCGGTCCGTCTCAGACCCATGGCGGTGGAGGACCTCGACGTCGTCGTGCGCCTGCACCGCCGCGCCTTCCCCGACAACGTCGTGGGCCGGTTCGGCGGTGCGCTGCTGGAGCGCTACTACCGCTCGTTCGTCACCAGCCCCGAGGCCGTCGCGACGGTAGCGACCGACGACGAGGGCGCTCCGGTGGGATACCTGGTCGGGGTGCTGGCCACGGACCACCACCGGCGCTGGGTGCGCGAGCACCACCTCCGCGCGCTGCTGGCCGCCGCCCTGCCGGCCCTGCTGCAGCACCCCGTGCTCGCGGCCGGCCTGCTCCGCCGGCGTCTCGTCGTGCGGCTGCGCGCCCTCGCCGGCCGGCTCCGGCCCCGCGCCGCGGGCGGCACCGTGGTCGAGGTCGCGCCCACCGTGGACGGCAGCTCGGTCGCCCGGGTCCGTCCGGGCCCGGTCGCCGTGCTCTCGCACGTCGCCGTCGAGCCCGGCGCCCGCGGGGGCGGCGCCGGGAGCAGCCTGATCGACCACTTCGAGCAGGTCGCGGAACGACGGGGCGCCGCGCGGATGTGCCTGGCCACGGCCGAGGACGGCGGGGCGGGCGCGTTGTACGAGCGGCGGGGCTGGCGGCTGCAGGCCCGCCGACGCACGTTCGACGGGCGGCACCTGCGGATCTACGAGCGCACGGTGGGAGGGACCAGCAGGTGAGCACCACGACCGGCGCCCGGCGGGCCACCGCCGCGGCGACTCTGCTGCTCGTCCTGGCCGGCTGCGCGTCGGGCGGCGACGGTGCGGACGACGGGGACGCAGCGGACGCGCCGACCACCAGCACGAGCGTCGCACCGTCGACCCCCTCGACCCCGACGGCCCCGTCGACGACCACACCGGCCGAGCCTGCGCAGCCGCCCGGCCCCGAGCCGTCGCGCATCGTCGAGGTGCCGCAGGACCAGTGGAACGCCATGGTGGCCGCCGGGATGGTGCGCCCGGAGTGCCCGGTGAGCGAGCGGACGCAGCTGCGACGCGTCGAGCTGAACTACGTGGACTTCTCGGGCCAGGACCAGCGCGGGCACCTGGTCGTGCGCGACGACACGGCCGAGACGACGCAACGCATCTTCGACCGCATCTACGAGGCCGGCTTCCCGATCGAGAGGATGGAGGGCGTCGAGGTCTTCGACGGCGACGTCGCCGCCAGCCTGGAGGCCAACAACACGTCTGCGTACAACTGTCGACGCGCCGACCAGATCAACGCGCCCTTCGGCGACTCGCCGCACGCGAACGGCCGAGCGGTCGACATCAACCCGGTGCAGAACCCGTGGGTCGACCTGCGGTGCCGCTGCTGGACCCCGGGTCCCGAGAACAACGAGCGGACGCCGGGGCCCGGCAAGATCCTGCAGGGCGAGACGGTCTGGCAGATCTTCGCGGACGAGGGCTGGATCTGGCAGAACATCGACGTGCCGGACTACATGCACTTCGACACGGGCTACCCCTCCGTGCCGTACGTCGGCTGGTGAGCCGCCCGACGGGGCAGGGGCACGCCGAGGGCGGCGTGCACCGCGGCCGTGACGAGCAGGCGCAGCGGTCGGACGTCCACGGTGCCGTCGTCGACGAGCGCGACCAGCCACTGGTGCGCGTCGTCGTCGTAGCCGCCCGCGCCGGCGGCGCACCGGATGCCGAGGGCCGCGTACGCCGCGCGCCACGGCGTGTCGGGGAACGGTCCCGCGAAGGAGCCTCCTTCGAGCGCGGCCGCGAGGTCGGGGTCGACGGTAAGGGATCGCAGCGGCAGCGTGGCGAGCGGGACGACCCGGTGAGCGGGGCCCTCCGGACCCGGACGCACATCGCCCTGGCCCACGACCCGCACCTGGTCGCCGTCGACCCTGCCGACCCACCAGCCGCGGACGCCGGAGGACAGGGCGCACAGCGCGGCCACCTCGACGAGTCGCTCTGCCGTGCCGGCCGCGCTGAGGGAGTCGAGGCGGCCCAGGCAGCCCTCGAGGGTCTGCGCCAGTCCGTCGGGATCGGTGCGGCGGACGCTGCGCGGTGCGCCGGACTGCGGGGTGCGCTCCAGCTCGCGGGCAGAATCAACCATGTGCGGCCTCCTCGCCGTGGTGCGGCCCGGATCCGCGTGGTCGCCTCCGGCGACCGATCGTAAGAAGGGAAACTGATGATTTCCCAGGAATCACCCGAAGAGGTGGCGCCTCTTCAGGGTGGGTGCTGCTCAGCCGTGGGAGGGACGTCTCGCGGTGGGGTGCGTGGGGGACGTCGGGTCGGCGCGCATGACGTGCAGTGTTGCCCGGTCTCCCTCCGTCAAACCTCCACAACGTGTTGAGGTTCTTCCCGCGGGGGTCCGGCGCGGCCCTCGCCGTGATCGCCACGACGACGCTCCTCGCCATGTCGGTGTGGTTCTCCGCGACGTTCGTGGCGCGCCCGCTGACCCGGGAGTGGGGACTGGGCGAGGGCGGCGCGACGCTGCTCACGATCGCGGTCCAGGTGGGCTTCGTCCTGGGCGCGCTGGCCTCCGCGGTGCTGGGTCTGCCGGACGCCGTGCCCGCTCGGCGCCTGGTCGGTCTCGGGGCGGCCGGCGCCGCCGTGTGCAACCTGGGTCTCCTCGCGGCGGACGGTCTCGCCGTCGCGGTCCCGCTGCGACTGCTCACCGGGGTCTTCCTGGCCCTCGTCTACCCGCCCGCGCTGCGGGAGGTGGCGACGTGGTTCGTCCGCGGACGGGGCCTGGCGATGGGCACGGTGATCGGCGCGCTGACCCTCGGCTCCGCGCTGCCGCACCTCGTCGGCGCCGCGACGGCGCTGGACTGGCGCGTCGTCGTCGCCGCGACCAGCGTCGCGGGCCTCGCCGCCGCGCTGCTCGCCCAGCTGCTGCGCCGTCCCGGCCCGCACGCACCGCCACCGCGACCCTTCCGGCTCGGTGCCGGGCTGCGGGCGCTGGGGGAGCGGCGCGTCGCCCTCGCCAACCTCGGCTACGTCGGCCACATGTGGGAGCTGTACGCGATGTGGGCGGGCGTGGGCGCGTTCCTCCTGGCTGTGCCGGGGGTCGCGGCGGGCGAGGAGCCGGGGCGTACCGCTGCGGTCCTCGCGTTCGCCGCCATCGGGGCCGGGGCGCTCGGCTGCCTGGCGGGCGGCGTGATCAGCGACCGCCGGGGACGGGCGGAGGCGGCGCTCGTCAGCCTCGTGTGCTCCGGCGGCGCCGCGGTGGTGCTGGCCCTGACCCACCGGACCGCGCCCCTGACGGTCGTGGTCGCGCTGTGCCTGTTCTGGGGCTTCTGGGTGGTCGCCGACTCGGCGCAGTTCTCCGCCATGGTCACCGAGGCGGCCCCGCCCGACGCGGTCGGCGCGGCCCTGTCGCTGCAGATGGCGATGGGCTACCTCACGACCGTGGTGACGATCGCGCTCGTGCCGTGGCTGACCCGCGAGGCGTCCTGGACGCTCACGCTGCTGGTCCTCGCCGTGGGCCCCGCGGTCGGGGCCGCGGCGATGGTGGCCGCCCGGCGCGACGCCGTCGCGCGGCCGTGACCTCCGAGCCGGCGGACGTCGGGCTCAGCGCACCAGTCCGTGCTCGTGGGCGAACACCACGATCTGCACGCGGTCGCGCAGACCCAGCTTGCGCAGGATGGCCCCGACGTGGGTCTTCACCGTCGACTCGCTGACGAAGACCGTGCCCGCGATCTCGGCGTTCGAGCGGCCGCGGGCGACCGCCCCGAAGACCTCGCGCTCCTTGTCGGTCAGCGAGAGGTACGCACCGGGCGGCGCCGCCGGCGCGCGGTACTGCCCGTCCAGGAGCGTCGCCAGGTCCTGCGGGGCGAGCACCGCGTTGCCCGTGTGCACCGTGCGGACCGCGTCGCGCAGCATCAGCGGCGTCGTGTCCTTGAGCAGGAACCCGCTCGCACCGTGCCGGATCGCGGTGGCGGCGCGGTCGTCGAGGTTGAACGTGGTGAGCACGACCACGCGCACCGGTCGGGTCCGGCGCGCGGCCCGCTCGGGGGAGAAGATCTGGCGGGTCGCCTCCACGCCGTCCATCTCGGGCATCCGGATGTCCATGAGCACGACGTCGGGCTCGGTCTCCTCGACGACGCGCACGGCCGCGAAGCCGTCGGCCGCCTGACCGACGACCTCGATGTCGTCGGCGGCGTCGAGGATCACGGCCACGCCCGCGCGGAACAGCTCCTGGTCGTCGACCAGCACGACGCGGATGCTCACCCGAGACCCGCCCCGGCGCGCACGGGGACCCAGGCCGTGGCGGTGTAGGACGTCGCCCCGTCCTCCTCGCGCAGGCGGACGTCGAGGCGTCCGCCGACGGCCGCCAGGCGTCGGCGCATGCCGTCGACGCCGCGGCCCGAACCGTCGGACGGAGCGATGGGCAGGGTCTCGACCTCCCACCGGGCGGTCGGGTCGTCGGGTCCCACCGCGCCGCCGTCCGCGCCGTCCACCATGTTGCGCACCTCGATCCGCAGCTCGTCCTGCCACCGACCGTCCGGCCAGTGGCGCTCCACCATGATCGGGTCCGCGCGGCGTCCGTGCCTCATCGCGTTGGTCAGCATCTCCTGCAGGACGCGGTGGGCCACCGTCGCGAGCTCGGGCGGCAGCGGCCGCACGGGTCCCAGCTCGCGGTGCTCGACGGCGTACCCGCTGCTGCGGACCCCGGACACGAGCGCGGCCACGTCGGCGGTCGGCGCCGACTGCTGCAGGCCGGTGTCGTCGGTGCTCGCGAGCACCTGGCGAACGTCCTGCAGCGACGAGCGCGCCGACGAGGCGATCGTCGCCAGCGTCTCCTGGAGCCGCTCCTCCCCGCGGAGGAACTGCGCCGACTCCGCCTGGGCGAGGATCACGGCCAGCGAGTGGCCCACCACGTCGTGCACGTCGCGGGCCATCCGCGCCTGGTCGTCGCGCAGCCGCGCGATCTCGTGGGCCTGGTCGGACTCGCGGTGCGCCTCGGCGGCGTCGGCCTCCGCCGCCTCCTGCGAGACCCGCGACGCCCGGGCACGGTCGGCGAAGCGGAGCGCGACGCCGAGGAGCCACGGCAGCGCCAGGACGCTGGTGAACAGGACGAGCAGGGTCACGGGCCACGTCTCGCCGAGCTGGTAGTACAGCTGCAGGAACGTGCTGGTCGCGCCGCTGCCGAAGAGGATCTGGTCGATCGAGCCGATCTGGGCCGCGGCGACGAAGACGAAGCCCGCCACCGGGATGGAGGCGAGCGAGACCAGCACGGTCGCCCGGCTGCCCCAGCGCGCGGTGCCGAACGCGACGACGGCGACGGCGAGCTGGGCGGCCAGCACCGGCAGCCCCAGCCCGACCTGCAGGAGGCAGGCGGCCCAGACCAGCGAGAGCGCCGCGCCCGGCAGGTGCCGGGCCAGGGCGACGGCGAGCGCCGTGACGACCCCCGGTAGGGCGTAGGTCGCCAGCTCGCCGGCCGGGACCCACGAGAACCGCAGCACCTCGGCCAGCACGAACACGAGGACGGCCAGGCCGATCACGACGTCGGGCACCCAGCCCGACGCGGTCGTCGGCACCGGTCGCGGCGCCTGGGTCCAGGGACGGTCGGCCACCCGCACCACACCCGGGCCGCTCACGACGCCACCTGCCCGGCGGCCGTCGGCGTGCCCCGCGCGGCGAGCGGCCGCTCGACGCAGCGCCAGCTGAGCGTGGCGGCCACGACGGTCAGCACGGCGGCGATCGCACCGGCCAGCTCGACCGTGCCCGTGCCCGCCCGCAGCCAGAGTGTCAGCGGGTAGTTCCACAGGTACGCGCCGTAGGACACCACGCCCAGCGCCACCAGGGGAGCCAGCGCGCGGGGCACGTCGGTCCACGAGCGCCACGCCAGCAGCAGCACGACGGTGAGGGCGGCGATGGCGGGGCCTCCTGCCAGGTAGGTGAGCGCGTGACCCCGCAAGGGAACCACGCTGAGGACGGCCAGCCCCAGCAGGGCGGCCGGCACGGCGAGGGTCGGCAGCGCGGTCGCGGGCCGACGCTCGACCAGCACGCGCGCGGCGGCGCCGATCACGAAGCACACCGCCCAGCTGGTGGGCAGGGCGTACGCCAGGTCCGGGGCGTCGCGCAGCCACACCAGGGTCGCGACGCAGGCCAGCAGGCACCCGGCCGCGGCGACCACGAGCACCGTGCCGACCCGCCGCCGCGCGACGGCGAGGACGAGGAGAGCGGGCCAGACCAGGTAGAACTGCTCCTCCGTCGCCAGGGTCCACAGGTGGAAGGTCGCGTCGCTGCCCTGGTCGAAGGGCAGGTTGGCGGTCCAGGTCAGGGCGACGACGACCGTGCGGGGCAGCTCGTCGACGTCGCCGAGGGGGTCGAGCGTCAGGGTCACCAGCGCGACGCCGACGACGAGCACGACGAGCGCCGGCACGAGACGTCGCGCGCGCCGGGCGTAGAACCGTCCGAGGCGCACCCGTCCGTCACGGTCCAGCTCGCCCAGCAGCACCCCGGTGATGAGGTAGCCGCTGAGCGCGAAGAACATCACGACCCCCACGACCCCGGCACCCGGCAGCTGCTCGGGCAGCGCGTGGCGCCCGACGACCAGCGCGACGGCGAGTCCGCGCAGCAGGTCGATGCCGGCGACCCTCACGCGGCGACCGGAACGGACAGGCCGAGCGCGTCGCGCACCAGCAGGTCGAGCAGGTCGGGGTAGGCGAGACCGGCGGCCGCGAACATCCGCGGCACCTGCGAGGCCGCGGTGAAGCCGGGCATGGTGTTGACCTCGTTCAGCACCGGCCCGTCGGCGGTGAGGAAGAAGTCGACGCGGGCGACGCCGCGGCAGCCGAGGGCGTCGTACGCCCGCAGCGCGGCCGCCTCGAGCGCCTCCTGGTCGGCGTCGGACAGGGCCGCGGGCACCGTGAAGCGGGCGCCGCCGGCGTACTTGGCGTCGAAGTCGAAGAACCCGTCGACCTCGATCTCCAGCGCGGGCGAGACCACGCGCTCGGCGCCGGCGGGCCCCGTGGCGAGGACCGCGACGTCGATCTCGCGACCGTCCACGACGTCCTCGACGAGCACCCGGGTGTCGAGCGCGAACGCGGCCGCGAGGGCGGCGGGCAGCTCGGCGGCGGTGCGCACGAGCGTCACGCCGTGGCTCGAGCCCGCGGCCACGGGCTTGACGACGACCGGGTGGGTGAAGGCGTACGCCCCCGCTGCCGCCGGCGTCAGCAGGACCCCCGGCGCGGTCCTGATGCCGACGGCCTCGGCCACGAGCTTGGTGGCCCACTTGTCCATCGCCAGCGCGCCGGCGGCGACGCCGGAGCCCACGTACGGCACGTGGGCGAGGTCGCAGAGGGCCGCCAGCGTGCCGTCCTCGCCACGTGGGCCGTGCACGACGGGCACGACGACGTCCGCGGAACGCAGCACGTGCAGCGCCCCCGTGAGCCCGACCGGACGGTCGCCGCGGTCGCGCCACGTGCCGTCGCGCCCGATGGTGAGGGGGACGACCTCGTAGCGGGCCCGGCCGAGGGCGTCGCGGACCTCGCCGAGAGCGTGGGCCACCGACGCCGCGGACGCGACCGACACCTCGTGCTCGCAGCTCTCGCCGCCGCCGATGACGACGACGCGGGTGGGGGAGGTGGTGCTGCTCATGGGTGGCTCCTGGTTGCGGACGGGTCGGACGGGGCGGGCAGGACGGTGCGGCGGGGGCGCGTGCCGAGGCCGGTGAGGACCTCGTGGGGCAGGAGGCCGGACCAGCGGGCCCACTCCTGGACGGTCGGCGCGGCGCTGCTGGGCGGACCCATGACGGTCGCGACGTCGCCCGGCGCGACCCGGAGGCCGGGGTCACCCGGTCCCAGGTCGACGACGACCTGGTCCATCGAGATCCGCCCGACCACGGGCACCCGGCGTCCGCCGAGCAGGACCTCCGCGCGGCCGGACGCGGTGCGGGGGAGGCCGTCGGCGTACCCCACGGCGAGCAGGGCGAGCCGGGTGGGCGCCGGCGCGCGCCACGTGCCGCCGTACCCGACGGGCGTGCCGGCCGTGACCTCGCGGACCGTGACGACCGGGGCCGTCAGCGTGACCGGCCCGGCCAACGGCGTCGTCTCCGACGGGTCGATGCCGACGACGCCGGCGCCGACCCGCACGAGCGTGTGGTGGGTGGCGGGGTCGCGCAGGGTGGCGGCGGTCGCGGCGAGGTGGCGCAGCGCCGGGCGCAGCCCGCCGGCCCGCGCCTCGTCGAGGCCCGCGGCGAACCGGTCGCGGCCCGCGGCGTTCGGGTCGGCGCCGGGGGCGGCGAGCGGGCCCGCGTCGGCGTCGGGCAGGTGCCCCATCACCCCGACCGCGCGGACGGTGCCGTCGCGCTCGGCGCGCCGGGCGGCCAGGCACAGCGCGGCCCACTCCTCGGGCGCGGCGCCGTCGCGGGCCAGGCCGGTGTCGAGGTGCAGGTGCACGAGCGCCGGCGCGCGACGGGCACGGGCGCGCCACGCGCGGACCACCGCGGCGAGGTGGGCGGTCGAGGGCAGGGCGAGCTCGACGTCGGCGTCGAGGGCGGACCCGAAGTCGGCGTCGACGGCGTTGAGCCAGCTGAGGACGGGCGCGTCGAGGCCGGCGGCCCGCAGGGCGAGCGCCTCGTCGATGCTGGTGACGCCGAGGCGGCTGGCGCCGTGGGCGAGCGCGGTGCGCGCCACGTCGGCGGCGCCGAGCCCGAACCCGTCGGCCTTGACGACGGCAGCGGTCGCCGCGCCGCTCGCCGCCGCGCGGGCCGCGAGCAGGCGGACGTTGGCCGCGACCGCACCCAGGTCGACGGTCAGCACCGGCACGCGCCGATGCAGGTCGTCGTCGGCCGCCGGCACCCGACGCGTGGCCGGCCGGGCCACCGAGCGGCGCATCGCCACGGTGCTCATGCCGCCGCCCCGGCCGCGCTGCCGACCGGTCCGTACATGGCGGCGCCCACCCCGGTCGCGAGCGCCCAGTACTGGTCGCCGTGGCTCCAGTGCCACCACTCGGTGGGGTAGTTGACGAACCCCTCCGGGGTGAGCACGGCGGCGAGCAGCGCGCGGTGCGCGCGGGCCCGCGGGCTGATGCCGGGCGCGTCGAAGTAGCAGCGGCCGCCGGACTGCTCGGGGGTGGCGTCGATGGGGGTGCCGAGGTCGAGCAGGCGTCCCGCGGCGTCGACGAGCGTCAGGTCGACGGCCGCGCCGGCCACGTGCGGGGCGACCGCGACGGGCGCGACGAACCGGCTCGTCAGCCGCTCGACCTCGCGGGCGTCGGCGTGCGGGTGGGCCGCGCGCACCTCGGCGGCGTAGCGCGCGACGATCGCGCGCTGGTCGGCGACGCTGCGGTGGCCCTCCACCACCCGCAGGCCGACGCCGGCCGGCAGTGCGGCGGCCGCGCGGGCGAGGCGTCGGGCGAGGCCGGTGCGGACGCGGGCGCGGGCGGGGCCGTACGCCGGGCCCAGCGTCACGAGCGGCTCGCCGCACTCGCGGACCGGCACGGCGTGCACCCGGGGGTCGGACAGCAGGATCGTCATGCCAGGAGGTTCGCCCGGACCGTGGTGCCGTCGCCTCCACCGCAGGTGCCGGCGTCATGGCCGCGAGACGGATATCGGTGGAGACGGACGCGATCGCGACGATAGCGTCGGCCCATGCCCCAGAGCGACGACCCGCAGGTCCTGCACGAGCGCGCCACCGCTACCGGCCTCAGCGGGGTGGTGCGCGTCGACGTCGGCGGCGAGGTGCTGCTGGAACGGGCGTACGGTCTGGCCGACCGCGCGCACGAGGTGGCCGCGACGCCCGAGCACCGCTTCGGCGTGGCCAGCATCGCGAAGGGCTTCACCGCGCTGGCGGTGGGCGCGCTCGTCGACGACGGCGTGCTCGACCTGGACGCGCCGGTGCGCCCCGTCCTCGACGCCGACCTGCCGCTCGTCGACGACGCCGTGACCGTCGCCCACCTGCTCAGCCACACGTCGGGGATCGGCGACTACCTGGACGAGTCGGAGGACGACGACCCGGCGCACTACGTGCTGACCAGGCCGGCGCACACGCTGACCGACACGGAGGAGTACCTGCCGATGCTGGCCCCGCAGCCGCAGGTCTCGGCGCCGGGGGAGCGCTTCGCGTACAACAACTCGGGATTCGTCGTCCTCGCCCTGGTCGCGCAGCGCGTCAGCGGCACGCCGTTCGCCGACCTCGTCGCGCAGCGGGTGTTCGCGCCCGCGGGCATGACGCGCAGCGGCTACCCCCGGATGGACGAGCCGGCCGGCGACGTGGCCACCGGCTACCTCGACGAGGGTCCGCGCACCAACGCGCTGCACCTGCCCGTGGTCGGCAGCGGGGACGGCGGCGCCGTGACGACCGTCGGCGACCTCGCCCGGTTCTGGTCGGCGCTGACGGAGCACCGGATCGTGTCGGCCGACGTCCTGGCCCGCCTCGTCGAGCCGGTCAGCCTGGTCGAGGACGAGGGCATGCGCTACGGGCGCGGCTTCTGGCTGGGTCTCGACGACGACGCGCTGGTGCTGGAGGGGTGCGACGCCGGGGTCTCCGCGCGTACCCGCCACCACCCCGGCAGCGGCACCACGGTGACGGTGCTGGCCAACACCACGTCTGGGGCGTGGCCCGTGATCTGGGGCGAGGACTGAGGTCCGGCGTCAGGCGTCCGTCGGGGCGACCGGTCCGGCCGGGGCGGGCGACGCGGCCGGTGCCCGGCGGCGCCGCACCGAGTTGAAGGCCAGCACGTTCGCGAAGTGCACGAGCCCCAGGACGAGCATCACCACGCCCAGCTTCACGCTGAGCGTCTCGACGAGGTCGGTGACGCCGTCCACCCGGCCGCCGGCGCGCAGGAACAGCAGCACGAACCCGATGGTGACGAGGTAGAAGCCCGCCACCAGGAGCCGGTTGACGGCCGCGGCGAGCGTGGCGCGCTGGTCGAGCACCTCGGTGAGGAACGTCGTGCCGTTGTCGAAGAGGGTGCGCGCCACCCAGACCGTCAGCGGGAGCGCGACGGCGAGGTAGACGACGTGGGACGTGAGCGTCCAGTCCATGGGGCCTCCGGGGTCGGGGTCGGTGCGGGACCCCGGTTCCCCCGGCGCGCGTCCTGACCCCCGGGGCCCGGGAGCGCGGGCAGCTCGAGGCGGAAGCGCGTACGCCCCTCGGTCGAGCTCACGCTCAGCTCGCCGCCGTGACGCTCGGTGACCACCTGCACGATGGTCAGGCCGATGCCGCAGCCGGGCGTCGCCTGCTGCTCGGCCCGCTCGCCGCGGAAGAAGGGGTCGAAGATCTGGTCCCGCTCGTCCGGCGAGATCGGTCGCCCGTCGTTCTCGACCGTGAGCGCGGTGAGGTCCCCGTCGTCCGAGACGGAGACGACGACCTCGGTCCGGGCGAACGTGAGCGCGTTGCGCACGAGGTGGCGCACGGCGGTGTGCAGGGTGCGCTCGTCGGCGACCGTGCCGGCCTCGTCCAGGTCGAGGCGGACGGCGACGGGGGAATCGGGGGAGTCGGGCCGGCTGGCGCGCTCGCGGGCGACGGCGTCGCGCACGACCTCGTCGAGCCGCAGGTGCACCCGGGCCTGCGTGCTCGGGTCGTCGAGCCGGTTGAGGATGACGATGCTCTCGACGAGGTCGGTCAGGCGCCCCGCGTTCTCGGCGACGGTGTCGACGAGGTGCTGCTGGGCGGGGTTCAGCGGCCCCGCCTCGCCCTCGCGCAGCAGGTCGAGGCGGCCCAGGATGTTGGTCAACGGCGTGCGCAGCTCGTGGCTCGTCGTGGTCACGAACCGCGAGCGGGTGGCGTCGAGGGCGTGGCGCTGGTGGTCCATCGCCATCTCGACGTCGCGCCGGCGGTCGCCGATCAGGGCCAGCGGGAGCGTCCAGACGGCCGCGAGGGCGACGAAGACGCCGATCGACCACGACCGCTCGACGTCGAGGAGGAGGGTGTCGCTGATGCCGATGTTGAGGGAGTGCAGCGGCGAGCCGACGAGCCAGACCGCGGTGCCCACGAGGGAGAGGGCCACCAGCTGCAGGGAGGTGACGCGCAGCCCGAAGCGCAGGCCGGCCCAGCTCAGGGTGAGCAGCACGACGGCGCTGGCGATCGCGGTGCCGAAGCCGCCCACCGCGACCGCGACCGCGGTGGAGGCGGAGAGGACGAGCAGCTGCAGGCCGGTCTCCAGCGGCGGCAGGGGCTCGTACGCCCGCGTGCTGCGGCGCAGCAGGACCGGGCACCAGACCAGGATGGCCGAGGCGTTGGCCACGCCGGCGACGACCGCGAAGCGCGGGTCGATGTCGTTGGCGAGCGCGACCAGCATGCCCACGGAGGCGATCGCGCCGCCGGCGACCGCGGCGGTCAGGGCGAGCCACTGGAAGGCCCGCGGGGAGTCGATGGTGTCGGTCCCGGTGCGCACGAGGACGTACGCACCGCCCAGGGCGGCCACGCCGCCCGCCAGGCCGACCATGACGGCCTCGAAGACGGGCGAGCCGACGAGCACGGCGCTGAGGGTGACGTAGGCGGGCACGAGCACGGCGAGCGCGACCCGCCACCACCCGCTGCTCACGACGATCGCGGCACAGCCCGCGCCGACGGACGCCCACACCGGGTTCACCCCGTAGACCTCGGCTCCGACGACCGCGCGGCCGGCGGCGACCCCGAGCACGACGAGGGCGACCAGCAGCCAGGCCACCGGGTCGAGGGTGCCGCGGGCCTGCGGGCTCGCGGCGGTGCTGCGACGCGTCACGGCGCGTGGGCCTCCGTCCTCGGCGAACCGACGTCGCGTCCGCGGCTGCTCCGCGGGCACAGGTGCTCGGTCCGTCCCATCGGCCGACGGGTCGCGTACCTGTGGTGAAAGGTAGGACGTGCTCACCCGGTCGCGCGGACCACCCCCGTCAGCCGCGCAGCACCTTGGCCATCGGCCGGCCCTTGGCGAGCTCGTCGACCAGCTTGTCGAGGTAGCGGATCCGTCGCATCAGCGGGTCCTCGACCTCCTGGACCTTCACGCCGCACACCGACCCGCTGATGAGGCTGGACGCGGGGTGGAGGTCGGCGGCGCCGAAGAAGTCGGCGAAGGTGGTCCCGGCGTCGAGGTGGTGGCGCAGCGTGGCGTCGTCGAAGCCGGTCAGCCAACGGATCACCTCGTCGACCTCGGCCGCCGTGCGTCCCTTGCGCTCGACCTTGGTCACGTAGTGCGGGTAGACCGACGAGACGGGGGTCGTGAAGATGCGGTGCACCTCGCGATCGTAGGCCCGCGGGCGCCCGCCCGGTTCCCCGTTCGCCGTCGGTGCGCGAGAGTGTCCCCATGAGCACGCACCCCGCCTTCGCCACGAGGTTCCCGCCGGCCGACGACACCTTCTCGGGGGTGCTGATGCTCAAGGTCGCGGCAGGACTCGACGACCTCGAGGACCTCCAGGAGATGGTCGCCGAGCTGATCGAGGACGACGAGTTCCCCGAGGTGTTCCCGGACGAGGACGAGCCGACGGTGGCGGAGGCGCTGGCGCTGCTCGACGAGGTGGTCGCCGAGCACGACCGGGTGGTCACCGAGCCGACGGCCGACCTGCTGGCCTTCCTGCGGGCGATCGAGACCCTGGTGGCCGAGGGCATCGGCTTCTCCCTCGGAGAGGGCATCAACGCATCCGAGGCCTCGGAGGCCGGGCTCGAGGCGGCCCAGGAGCTCGCCCAGGAGACGGGCAGGCCGTCGAAGGGGTACGCCTACAGCCACCTCGAGGACGTCGACCGCGCGGTGCTCAGCGACGTGCTCCCGGTCGGGTTCGGCGGGATGGACGGGTCCCCGGACTCCGAGGTCGTCGCCATCGGTCGCCGGGTGGCGGACGTGCTGACGGCCGCGGGGCTGCCGGTCGAGTGGGACGGCGACCCGGACCGTCGGATCATCGTCTCGCCGCTGTCGTGGGCGGAGCCGTTCGGCGAGGACTGAGCGCTGCGCGGCGCTCAGAGCAGTCGCCCCTCGTCGTCGCTGAGCTCGGCGAAGGTGGCGAACAGCTGCTCGACCACGGCGGCGACCGCCGCGCGGCGCATCCCCTCGGCCCGGGTGACGATCCAGTACTCGAGCGCCCGGTCCACCGCCGCGGGCAGCAGTCGCTGCAGGTCCGGGTGGCGCGAGGCGAGGAAGGTCGGGACGAGGCCGATGCCGGCGCCCGCGCGGGTCGCCTCGACGTGCGTGACGACGTCGGTCGAGGTGACGGCGTCCGCCATCTCCGGGAGGAGGCGGCGACCGACGTCGAGGTAGTCGAGCTGGAGCATCGAGCCGATGAAGTAGACGAGGCGGTGCGCGCGCAGGTCCTCGAGGCGCTCGGGGGTGCCGTGGCGCTGGAGGTACGCCGGCGAGGCGTAGAGCCCGAGCACGTAGCGACCCAGCCGCGTGGCCTCCGCCCGCAGCACGTCCGGCTTGCCGACGACCACCTCGACGTCGAGGCCCGAGCGCTGGGAGGCCGCCCGCCGGGTCGCGGCGATGATCTCGACCCCCACCCCGGGGTGGCGCTCGCGCACCGCGGCGGCCGCCGGCGCCGCCACGTGGAAGGCGAAGGCGTCCGGCGTCGAGACGCGCACGACGTCCTCCAGCACGGCGCCGCCGGGATCCCCGTCGAGGGCGTCGACCGCGCGGGCGATCCGCTCCGCGGCCGCGACGGCCTGCCGCCCGAGGGCGGTGAGCTCCCACCCGCTGATGGACCGGGTCAGGACCCGCCCGCCGAGCGCCTTCTCGGCGGCGCCGATCCGCCGCGCGACGGTGGTGTGGTTCAGACCCAGCACCTCCCCGGCCCGCGTGAAGCGACCGGTGCGCCCGACCTCGAGCAGCACCAGCAGGTCGTCGGGGCTCACGCGGGCGCTCACGTGTGCACTCTTGCAGATCGGCGGCGCAACTTCGGTCATTGCCTGTGCATCGGTGCGTACCCAGACTGGCGGTGTCCGCCTGTGCCCGTCGTCACACCCGAGGAGATCCCATGCCCGCCGTCCCGCCCGCCGTCAGCACCTTCGGCGAGACCTGGTGCCGCGCGGTCTCCGAGCACGGCGACCGGCCCTTCCTCGTCTTCCGGGCCGACGACGGCACGACCACGTCGTGGACCTACGCCGAGTTCGACGACGTGGTGGCCCGGGTGGCGGGCACCCTGCGCGCCCGCGGCGTCGTGCCGGGCACGTCGGTCCACCTCGTGCTGCGCAGCTGTCCCGCCTTCGTCGCGCTGTGGCTGGCCGTGGCGCGCCTCGGTGCCTGGATGGTGCCGGTCGACCCCGCCTCGGCGGCCCGCGACGTGGCCGGCCAGGTGCGTCGGGTCCAGCCGGTCCTCGGGGTGGCGGCGGCCTCGCGCCTCGGGGTCTACACCGAGGGTGCGGACGGCACGCCCGTCGTGGCGCTCGCCGAGGACGCCACGGACCTGGCCCCCGGTGCGCCGCTGGTGAGCGAGGCGGAGCCGGTGGTGGCGGCGTACCCCGCCAGCCCCGAGCACCGGCTGGCGGTGATGTTCACCTCCGGCACGACCTCGGAGCCGAAGGGCGTCGTGCTCACGCAGGCCTGCTACGCCACGGTGGCGGCGGCGATGGCCGCCGCGGTCGACCTGCGGCCCGAGCACCGCTGGTACGTCACGCTGCCGATGTTCCACGCCAACGCGCAGTACTACTGCTTCGCGCCCGCCGTGCAGGTCGGCGCCAGCGTGGCGATGACCGCGTCGTTCTCCGCCTCGGGCTGGGTCTCCGGCGCCCGGGACCTGGAGGTCACCCACGCCAGCCTGTTCGCCGCGCCCGTCCGGATGATCCTGGCCCGCTGCCCCGAGGACGAGGAGCCGCTCGCGCTGCAGCACGTCTGGTACGCCCAGAGCCTCGGCGCCGAGCACCACCGCCGGTTCGGCGCGCTGGCGGGCACGTTGCCCCGCCAGCTGTACGGGATGACCGAGACGGTCGCCGTCGTCACCGCGGACCGCAACGACCCGCCCGTGCACGACCTGATCGGCCCGCCGGTGCCCGGTCGCCGGGTGCGGCTGGTGGACGCCGCCGGCGGGATCGTCACGCAGGCCGGGGTGCCGGGCGAGCTGCAGGTCGGCGGCGAACGCGGCCGCGACCTGTTCGCCGGCTACCTCGACGCCCCCGAGATCAACGCGCGCGCCTTCGAGCCCGTCGAGCCGTCCGAGCCCACGCCGGGCGGCGACGAGCGCCGCGTGTGGTTCCGCACCGGGGACCTGGCGGCCTGGGAGCCGGGGGTCGACTCGCTGCGGTTCGTCGGCCGCGTGGACGACGTCATCAAGGTCGCCGGGGAGAACGTCAGCCTCACCGAGGTCGAGGCGGCGCTCGCGCAGGCGCCCGGCGTGCTGGAGGTGGCCGTCGTGGCGCAGCCCGACCCGGTGCGCGACCAGGTGCCGGTCGCCTACGTCGTCGCGAAGGACCGTGCGGCGCCGCCCGCCACGGCCGACCTGGAGGCGTACGCCGTGAGCGTGCTCGCCCCGGCCGCCCGTCCACGGGCCTGGCACCTGATCGACGAGCTGCCGCGCACCGGCGTCGGCAAGGTCCGACGCTTCCGCGTCGGCTCCGCCTGAGCCCCGAGCCCCCACCCACCCCCCGATCCACCACCGAGGAGACCCCATGAGCCCGCGCCCCCTGCCCGGCGTCACCGTCGTCACCGGAGCCGCCCAGGGCATCGGCGAGGCGATCGCCCGCCGCCTGGTCGCCGACGGCGGCCGGGTCACCCTGCTCGACGTGGCGCCGCACGTGGAGGAGACGGCACGCCGCATCGGGGCCGTCGGCGCCGTGCGGGTCGACATCACCGACGTCGACGCGCTGCAGGCCGCGATCCACGGGGTGGCCGAGGCCCACGGCGGCCTTGACACGCTCGTGAACTGCGCTGGCACCTGCGGCCGGGAGTCGTTCGAGGAGCTCAGCCTGGCCACGTGGCGCCGCGACCTCGACACCAACCTGACGGCCATGGCCTTCGCCTGCCAGGCGGCGGTGTTCCCGCACATGAAGACGCAGGGCAGCGGCCGCCTGGTCAACATCGCGTCGGTCTCGGGCAAGGTCGGCGGCGTCGGCCCGGTCTCCGCGGACGGCGCGGGCGGGCGCTCGGGGGCCGGCTACACCTCGGCGAAGGCCGGCGCGATCAACCTCAGCCGCTGGGTCGCGCGCCAGGTCGGCGCGTGGGGCATCACCTGCAACACGGTGGCGCCGGGGCCGATCGCCTCCCCGATGGCGGCCGGCGCGGAGTACGGCGTCGAGGACCTGCCGGTGCCCCGCCTGGGGCAGCCGGACGAGGTCGCGGCAGCGGTGGCGTACCTCGTCGGGCCGGGGTCGGACTACACGACCGGCACGTGCCTGCACGTCGACGGCGGCATGGTGCGGGCCTGAGCACCGGCCTCGTCGCGGCCCGACCGGACCGGGCGCATACTGGCCCGGTGGTGGACGAGGAGAGGTGGCTGCTGACGCGGTCCGAGCGCGGCAACCCGGACACCCGGCTCGACGAGATCTCCGGCTCGCCGGACCCGGTCGCGTGGTCGAGCGGCAACCGGGTCCACGCCCACGTGGACGGGACGGCCTACCTGGCGGCGCTGCACCGCGTCGTCGAGGCCACCGGCCCCGGCGACCTCGTCTGGTTCACGGACTGGATGGGCGACGCCGACCTGCGGCTGACCGGCGAGCCGGGCAGCGAGGTCGTCGAGGTGCTCGGCCGCGCCGAGCAGCGGGGGGTCGAGGTCCGCGGCCTGGTGTGGCGCTCGCACGCCGACCAGGTCGGCTTCTTCGCCGCCAACAACCGTCACCTCGGCGAGCAGCTCGGCCGGCGGGGCGCGGAGGTCTCGCTCGACATGCGGGTGCGCCCGGGCGGGTCGCACCACCAGAAGTTCGTCGTGGTGCGCCACGCCGACGACCCCGAGCGCGACGTCGCCTTCGTCGGCGGCATCGACCTCGCCCGCAACCGCCGCGACGACCACCACCACCTCGGCGACCCGCAGGGCCGCGTGCTGGTGGAGGAGTACGGCGAGCGCGGCCCGTGGCACGACGTCCAGCTGGAGCTGCGTGGCCCCGTGGTGCGCGACGTCGAGACGACCTTCCGGGAGCGCTGGGAGGACCCGACGCCGCTGACCCGGGCGCCGTGGCGCCGGCTCGCCGACACGCTGCGGCGCGTCGAGACCGACCCCTCCCCGCTGCCGCCGCAGCGGCCGGCGCCGCCCGAGGCGGGCGAGGTGACGGTGCAGCTGCTGCGCACCTACCCCGCGCTGGCGCCGAACCGCGGGTACGCCTTCGCCCGTCGCGGCGAGCGCAGCGTGGCGCGCGGCTACAGCAAGGCCATCGGCCAGGCCGACGAGCTGGTCTACATCGAGGACCAGTTCTTCTGGAGCCACAACACCGAGCACAACCTGCCGTGGCGGCGACGCAGCGACCAGAACGAGCCGCGGGGCAACGACGTGGTCGCGGCGCTCGAGCAGCAGCTCGCGGCCCGTCAGGGCCTGAGGGTGGTCATCGTGGTGCCCCGCCACCCCGACAAGACGGGGGTGAACCGGGCCGCGCAGCGCCTCGCCCGGCGCCGCGCGCTGCAGCGCCTGCACGACATCGCACCCGGCCGGGTCGCCGCGTACTCCCTGGAGAACCGGGAGGGCACGCCCGTCTACGTCCACGCCAAGGTCTGCGTCGTGGACGACACCTGGGCGACCACCGGTTCCGACAACTTCAACCGCCGCTCGTGGACGCACGACTCCGAGCTCACGGCCGCGGTCCTCGACCCCACCCACGCGCGCGGCCTGCGCCTGCGCCTGGCGGCCGAGCACCTCGGCCGGCTGCCCGAGGACCCCGACGTCCTCGACCAGGGCACGATGGCCGACTGCAAGAGCGGCGAGGGCATGTTCGAGCAGTTCGCCCTGCACGCGGGCCGCCTCGACGCCTGGCACCTGTCGGGCCGGGTCGGTGAGCGTCCGGCGGGCCACCTGCGTCGGCTCCCGCTGCAGCGGATCCCGCTCGTGCTGCGACCGCTCGCGCGGCTGCTGCTCGCCACCGTGCACGACCCGGACGGCCGCCCGAAGGACCTGCGCGACGCGCACGCCTACTGAGCGAGCTGGTCCGGCGGGCTCGGCTGCTCGGCGTCCAGCCACGCCCGCAGCTCGGTCAGCACCGGTGCGACGTCCGCAGCCGCCGCGAAGGGGCCCGGCATCCGGAACACCTCGGCGCCGCCGGGCAGCGTGCCGGGCTGGAACCCCGGGCGCTCGGAGCGACCGAGCAGCGCGATCGCCGGCTGACGGGTCAGGCACACGACCAGCCCCACGCGCCGGGACGTCACCTCGGCGACCACACGTTCGCGGCCGTCTGCGAGCTCGTCGGGACCGGGTGCCCCGGAGCCCGGCCGCAGCACGAGGTTGACGAGCCCGACGTCCCCGGCCACCGCGGCGTCGTCGAGGTGGCCGCCCGCCGCCGGCGGGGCGAACAGCCCGGTCCCGGCGAGCCGGCCCAGCTGGCGCCGCCCGACGGGACCGTGGAAGTAGTGGCCCGCCTCGACGCTGCACGGCACCGGGCGCAGGCCGACGACGACCGCGCGGGGCCGCCGCGGCCACAGCGGCGCGAGGGTGAGGGCGCGCTCGGCGCCCTCGGCGCGCCCGCCGCCCTCGTCCAGGTACGCCTGGTGGCCGACGAGGCTCACGCCTTCGGCGCCTCGGTGCCCGCCGCCCGGGTCGGGCAGTCGGGGTTGGTGCAGACCCGCTCGTCCACGGTCGGGTCGGCGCCGCCCACGACCCCGTCGGCGGGGCCGACCGGGCCGCCGTCGGCACGGTCGGGGTCGTGCGGGCGGAGGTCGACGGCGCTGCCGCACGCGGCGCAGGGCTGGGCGTCGGTGTACACGGGCGTACCTCGTCTTCGGGGTGGAGGGGAGCCGGACGGTCGGAGCGCCGACCGGTACCCGTCCTCCTGGGTCGCGGTACCTCCGGTAGTCGTCGACTGTCGGAGGTACCGCAACCCGGCGGCTGCTCAGTCGGCGTCGAGCGCCGCGATCTCCTCGGCGGTGAGGTCGAGGTCGGCCGCGAGCGCGGAGTCCTGGATCGAGGACGGTCGCTTAGCGCCGGGGATCGGGATGACCACCGGCGACTGGGCGAGCTCCCAGGCGAGCGCCACCTGCTGGGCGCTCACGCCCCGCTCCTCGGCGATGCGGGCGAACGCGGCGTGGTCCTGTGCGAGGTCCTTGGCGCTGCCGAGCCCGCCGAGCGGGCTCCACGGCAGGAACGCGAGGCCGAGCTCGGCGCAGACGTCGATCTCGCCGCGGCTGCTGCGGAACGCGGGGGAGAACTGGTTCTGCACGCTGACGAGGTGGGCGCCGAGCGCGCGGTGGGCGGCCCGGATCTGGCTCTCGTCGGCGTTCGAGAGCCCGACGGTGCGGACCTTGCCCGTGGCGACGATGTCGCCGATGGTGCCGATCACCTCGTCGTAGGGCACATCGGGGTCGGGTCGGTGGTGCTGCCACAGGTCGATGCTCTGGACCCCGAGGCGCTCCAGGGATGCGTCGACGGCGGCGTGCAGGTGCTCCGGGCGGCTGTCGAGGTCCCACCCGCCGCCCTCGGTGCGCACGTGCCCGCCCTTGGTGGCGAGGAAGACCTCGTCGCGCACCCCGAGCTCGTCGAGCAGCGACGCGATCAGCAGCTCGTTCGCCCCCTGGGCGTCGGCGCCCTTCTCGTCCCCGGGGCCGTACGCGTCGGCGGTGTCGAAGAACGTGACCCCCGCGTCGAGCGCGGCCCGCACCGTGTCGGCGAGCTGCTGGCGCGGCTGCGTGCCCGACTGGTCGAACGTCATCAGGCCGAGCCCGATCGCCCCGACCTCGATGTGCCCGACGGTGTCGTTGCCCAGTGTGCGCGTGCGCATGCGTCCTCCTACGTCGACCGGTTGTGTCCACCGGCCATTGAAGCGGGGAGGTGGTGGGGCCGGTCGCCCGAGCGACCGGTCCCGGCGAGGTCGCCTCAGCCGACGTTCCAGTACTCCCGCGACTCGTCGCCGAAGGAGAACATGTCCTCGACGTAGACCTGCGGCGCCGTCAGCGCCGCGAGCGACACGTCGAAGCAGACGTCGAACGTCGCCCGGCCGCCCGGGGTGAGCGTCGGCTGGTCGTACCCCGCGTTCGGCGTCACCGCGTCGCAGGAGTACTCGTCGTAGTTGCGCGCGTCCGAGCCCACGAACGTCGTCGTCAGGTCCATCCAGGGCGTGCCCTCGTCCGCGCCCACGTACGTCACGTCGAGCGTTGCCAGCACGTAGCGGCCGTCGGGCGCGGGGTTGAACTGGTTGGCCGCCGCGATCGCGGCGTCGGCCTCGACGTCGACCGCACTCACGGTCACCTCGTAGTCGCCGACCGTCGCGCTGGTTCCGAGCGCGCGGACCTCGCCGGCCTCCTCGGCTGCGACCTGCTGCTCGACGTCGCCGGACGACGCGGCGGAGTCCCCGTCCGCCTCGTCCTCGAGCTCGTCGAAGGACTGCTGTGCCTCCTCGCTCGAGCGTTCGATCTCCTCGCCCACCTCGTCGAGCACGGCGACGTAGAACGCCTGCGTGGCCAGCACCCCGGCCAGCGCCACGAGCCCGACGATCCAGCCGGCCCGGGCCATCCCGAGCCCGCCGGCGCGACCCTTCTTCGCGCGTCGCGCGGCCACCAGGCCCAGCACGACCGCGACCAGGGCGGTGACCGCGAACAGGTTGTTCACGATCGGCACCCAGCACAGCAGCAGCGACACGACCGCGACCACCAGCGCAGTGATCGCCAGGCCGCTCCCGCCCTGCGGCGCCGGCGGCTGCTGCGGGGGCCACGGCGCGGCGTACCCCGCGTGCCCCACGTGTGCGCCCTGCGGCGCCTGACCCTCCGTGCCCGTGGTGGGCACCTTCTGCTCCGTCATCTCTCTCGACCCCCGTGCTCGGTGGACTGCTTCGGACGAGGAGGACGGTGCAGGGACCCACCGACAGTTTCCGCTGGCGGTCTAGTCCAGCGAATACCCGACGAACCGCCGGAGGGGCGTGGAAGGGTGACGTCATGCCGCTGCTGCTGCCCGAGGACCCGCAGTTCACAACCGAGTCGGAGAGGTTGGTGTGGGAGCGGTTGCGGACCGTCCTGGGCCCCGACGACGTGCTGATCGCCAACCTGCGGCTGACCGACGAGACCAAGGACCACGAGGTGGACCTCGTGGTCCTCATGCCGGACGTCGGCTGCCTGACGCTCGAGGTCAAGGGCGGCTCGGTCTGGTACGACGGCGGCTGGTGGCTCAAGCGTCGCGGCCGCGACGTGCGGGTGCACCCCGTCGACCAGGCTCGCAACGCCAAGTTCGCCCTGCGGGAGTACGTCGCGCACGACCCGCGGTGGGGCTCGCGCACGCACGTCGCGTGGGCGCACGGGGTCGTCACGCCGTACGCCTCCTTCGACGACTCCGACACCCCCGAGCTTCCGCGCTGGGCGCTGCACGACCGCGACGACCTGGCGTCGCTCGGGGAGCGGGTGCGTGACAACGCCTGGGGCATGCGCCACGACCGCGAACCGCCCACCTACGAGGACGTCCTCGACGTCGCGGACATCCTCACCGGCCGGCTGCCGACCTCCTACGAGGTCGACGCCGAGGCCGACGAGCGCGCGGCGACGGCGGACCGGCTCACCCAGGAGCAGGCGGTGATCCTGGGCGTGACCCGGCTGCTGCACCGCGTCGAGGTGCGGGGCGGTGCCGGCAGCGGGAAGACGGTGCTGGCGCTGCTGCAGGCGAAGGAGCTGGCCCGCGGGCGCGAGGACCGTCCGCCGCAGCGGGTCGCGCTGCTGTGCTACTCGATCGGGCTCGCAGAGCACCTCAAGCGCACGGTCGCGACGTGGTCGCGGCGCCAGCGCCCGGCGTTCGTCGGCACGTTCCACGAGTTCGGTCGCCAGTGGGGAGCGCCGGACGGGGACCGCCAGGACAGCGACTTCTGGGAGCACGAGCTGCCGCGGCGGATGGGCGAGCTCGCGACCGGACTGCCCGACGGGCAGCGTTTCGACGCGGTCGTGGTGGACGAGGCGCAGGACTTCGCCGACGACTGGTGGATACCGGTCCTGGCTGCGTTGCGCGACGAGGAGGCGGGCGGGCTCTACGTCTTCTCCGACGAGCACCAGCGGATCTTCGCCCGCTTCGGCCGGCCCCGGTCTCGCTCGTGCCGCTCGTGCTCGACCACAACCTGCGCAACACCAAGCAGATCCACGAGTCGTTCGGGCCGCTGGCGCCGAGCCGGATGCGTGCCCGCGGCGGCGACGGACCGGCGGTGAGGTTCGTCGCCGCGTCCACGGACGACGCGCTGACCGCTGCCGACGACGCGGTCGAGGCGCTGCTGGAGGACGGCTGGCGCCCCGGCAGCATCGCGCTGCTGACCACCGGCCACCGGCATCCCGAGCAGATCGCGACCACCGACCGGCACGGTCAGGAGGGCTACTGGTCGTCCTACTTCGCCGCCGAGGACGTCTTCTACGGCCACGTGCTGGGCTGCAAGGGTCTCGAGCGCAAGGCGGTCGTGCTGTGCGTCAACGAGGCGGGCGACCGCGACCGGGCGCGCGAGCGGCTCTACGTCGGGATGTCGCGGGCCACGGACCAGCTCGTGGTGGTCGGCGACCCGGAGGTCGTGCGCAGGATCGGCGGCGACGTGGTCGCGCACCGCCTCGGGCTCGGCTGAGCGCCGCACGGTCGCGCAACGCGCTCGCAACCTCCCCGGGCGTGTGCTGGCGCTCCGAGCCGGACGAGGAGAGGAACGGGCCATGGGTGGGACGGTCACGCTGCGGGAGCTGACGGGGATGAGCGACGTGCCGGCGTCCCTGGGCGACTCCGTCGTGGTGATGGTGGACGCGCAGAACACCTACACGCGTGGGGTCATGGAGCTGGAGGGGGTCGAGGCCGCGCTGGACGCCGCCGAGGAGCTCCTCGACCGCGCCCGCAGCCTCGGCACGCCCGTCGTGCACATCCAGCACGACGCGGGCGCGGGCTCGCCCTACGACGTGGGCGCCGAGATCGGTCGGATCGTCGACCGGGTCGCGCCGCGGGGCGACGAGCCGGTGGTCGTGAAGAACTTCCCGAACGCCTTCGTCGGCACCGACCTCGAGGACCGGCTGCGCCGAACGGGCAAGGAGAGCATCGTCGTGGCGGGGTTCATGACCCACATGTGCGTCAACTCGACCGCACGCGGGGCGTTCAGCCTCGGGTTCGCCCCGACGGTCGTCGCGAGCGCGACCGCGACCCGTCGGCTGCCGGGCGGCGGCGGGGTCGAGGCTCCTGCGCTGCAGGCGGCCAGCCTCGCCGCCATCGCGGACCTGTTCGGCGTCGTGGCGCCGGACGTGGCGGCGCTGCCCGACTGACCGTTTCCCCGCCGCTCTACCCTGTGTGCGGTGCCGAACGACGGCGCTGTCAGGGAGGGCGGCACCGGTGGACACGCTCCTCGACCTCGCGCGGTCGCTGCTGGGCTCCCCGTGGCTGTACGCGGTGGTCCTGCTGCTCGTGATGGCCGACTGCTTCCTCCCGGCGGTGCCGAGCGACGAGGTGATCATCGCCGTCGCCGCGCTGGCCATGACCGAGGGCGAGCCCGGCGTGCTCGTGGGCCTGCTCGCGGTCGGTGCCTGCGGCGCGCTCGTCGGCGACAGCACCGGATTCTGGATCGGACGGCGCCTGCCGCGGGAACGGCTCAAGCGCTACCCGCGGCTGGCGCGGATGCTGGGCGCCGCGGACCGTCAGTTCGTACGCCGTGGCGCGCGCATCGTGGTCACCGCGCGGTTCCTGCCGGTCATCCGGATCGGCGTCAACCTGGTGGCGGGCGGCGCGATGCGGTACCGCTCGTGGGTGCCGCTGGCCGCGCTGGCCTGCCTGCTGTGGGCCTCGTTCACGGTCACGATCGGTGCCGTCGCCGGGTTCGGCCTCAGCGACCAGCCGCTGCTCGCGATGGCGATCGGCATGGGGATCGGCGTGACCGCCGGCTTCGTGCTCGACCGCGTGCTGACCGCGCGGGCGAAGCGGGCGGAGGAGCAGCCGGCCGGCTGAGTCCGGTCGTCCGACTGATCGTCCCGGGTCAGGCGCCGTACGACTCGCGGAGCTCGCCGAAGAACAGCTGGCTGAGCCGGTGGCGCAGTGCCTTCGTCGTCTCCTCCGACGCGGCCTGCGGCGAGCGGAGGACGACGGTCAGGGCCGTCTCGCTCTCGTGCGCTGCGAGCTCCAGGTGGATCTCGTCGCCGGCACGGTCGGCCCACAGCGTCGACCACACCACCCGGCCGGGCGCCTCGGCGACGAGCACCCGCGGCTCGACCTCGCCGTCGCGCAGGTCCAGCCACGGACGCACAGCCGAGCGGCGCGGCTGCGACAGCGACTCGAACACGACGTGCGGCGGGGGAGGCAGGCGCTTCGTCCGGCGTGCGACCTCGTCCATCAGCGGCTCCTCGCTCACAGCAGGTTCCTCACCCGATCGGTCAGCTCGTCGCGCACGGCCTGCACCACGGCCTCCTGCACGGCGGTGTTGAGCGCGTCCGCGTCGTCGAGGTCGGAGAGGATCGCGCGCACGTCCAGCTCGTCGACGGCGCGCAGCAGCACGTCCTCGGTGGGCAGGGCGTCGTCGATCACGGAGTCGGGCAGCGCCCGGATCGCAGCGGCGACGAGGGCGTTGAGGTCGGCGCTGTCGAGCGCCTCGTCGACGAGCTCGGACGAGGGCGGCAGGGCGTCGTCGTCCGCGAGCTCCTGCACGGCGGCGCGCAGCCCCTCCCGCACGGCGTCGACCTGGGCGTCGGTGGGCTCGTCCTGCTGGGCGAGCTCGAGGGTGAGCGCCTCGCGACTGACGTCGAGCGTGCAGGCGGCGTCGTCGACCCCGAGGAGCACCAGCTGCTCGGTCAGGCCCTCGATGCCGTCGGCCTGCGAGGTCACGGACCGGTCGACGCACGCGTCGGCGGGCTGCAACGGGCGGAAGTCGCCGCCACCGGCGGCGACCTGCACGCCGGCGACACCGGCGACGAGGGCGAGAGCCAGACCGGGCAGCGCACCCAGGCGCAGGAGCGGGCTCACGCGACGCTCCTGCGGCGGGTCACGGCGCCCGCAGCCGCGGTCACGCCGACCGTGAGCAGGGCCAGCAGGGCCAGGCCCGCGCCGATGAGGTAGGAGTCGCGGAACGCCAGGGACACCGCCCGGTCGAGCTGGTCGTCGAGGTCGGCCTCCAACGTCGACACCGCGGCCTCGTCCTCGGCGGCCACCTCGAGGTCCGCGAAGGCTCCGCTGAGCTCGGGCACCTGTCCGCGCTGCTCGGTGAGGTGCTCGCCCAGCGCGCGGGCCAGCGAGACCTTGTCGCCCGGCGGCAGCGGCGCGTCGATGACCAGGGCGGCGATCGCCTCGGTCGCAGGCTCCTCGGCGGCCAGGAGGTCGGCAGTGAACACCGGGGTCAGCACGGCCAGGCCCACGACGACGCCGAGGTGGCGCGCGCTGATGGTCCACGCGGCGTGGCGGGCCCGCGGCTGGCGGCCCTCCATGGCGCGGTAGGTCAGCTGGTCGACGCTCAGTCCGAGCCCCAGCCCGACCAGGGCCTGCGGGGCGACCGTCCACCACAGGTCGGCCGACGGCGGCAGCGCCAGGCCGACCAGGCCGCCCGCGACGAGCAGGCACCCGGCGGCGACCTCCACGTCGGGCGGTGGGCGCAGCAGCCGGGCGAGCGGCCGGGCGGCCAGCGCCGCGACCGGGATGACGGACACCGTGAGGGCCGCGACGGCGGGGGAGTGCCGCCACCCCTGGACCAGGAGCAGGACGAGGAGGAACAGTGCCGCGGTCAGCGCCGCGCCGAGCAGTGCTTGCGTGACGTTGTGCCCGACCACGGGCCGGTGCGAGGCCTCCAGGTCGGGGTCCTCCGCAGGCGCGGCGGGCACCGGGCGCACGGCCAGGGCCGCCGGCACCGCCAGCGCCGCGAACGGCACCTGGGCCACGAAGATCGCCTGCCACGAGATGGCCTCGGTCAGGAGCCCGCCGGCCACCGGGCCGGCCGCGGTCCCGACGACGCCGGCGGTGACCCAGGTCGCGACGCCGCGCCGCTCGCCCCACAGGGCGACCATCAGCTCGAGAGCACCGACCAGGGCGAACGCCCCGCCCAGCGCCTGCAGGCAGCGGGCGGCGATGAGCACCTCGATGGTGGGCGCCGCCGCGCACCACGCCGATGCGCCCGCGAAGACCGCGATGCCGACGGCGGCCAGCAGCCGCGGGTGGGCGCGTACGCGCTTCAGGGCCGCCGGCACCGCGAACACCCCGAGCACGAGGTTGTAGGAGATCAGCACCCACGCCACCTCGGTGACGGTCGCGTCCAGCTCCTCGAGCATCTCGGGCAGCGCGAGCGTGACGATCGCCGAGTCGGCCAGCACGAGCCCGACCGTGACGGTCAGCAGGAGGCCCACGAGACGGTGCACGGGCTCATCGTTGCACCGAGGTGGGAGGACGGGGTGGTACGCCGCGCGGTTCGCCTCCTCGTGGGAGCGAAACTCTGGGACGCTACGAGGCGGGCCCGGGGCCGCGCCACCGCCACCTCGGCAGGCAGTTTCCGAACGAGGAAGTGAGTTGCTCGTGCTGACCTTCGAACACGTGCTCGCCAGCGCGGGCACCGGCGCGGACGAGGTCCTAGTGATCAGGCACGCGTACGTCCGACAGCATGAGGACGGCACCGCAGGCATACACGCGGACTCGTCCAACGAGGAGATCGCGGCGTACACGCGGACGCAATCCACCAACCCGAGGATCTTCCCGGTGTCGCCGCCGCGGTTCTGGGTGGTGTTCCTGCCGGAGGGTGGTGATCGGGCGCGCCTGTGGAAGGTCCTCGAGAACGGCGGGGAGATCGTGCGCGACGAGCATCGACGCACGTTCGCGCTGAGCGAGACCGACCTGCTGGGCGATCTGCGCAACCGCCTGGTGATCGGCTGGCGCTCACCGAGGACGTGGCGGCTCAGTGGAGCCACGGCGGCGACCTACCCGGTGGTGGAGATCGCAGACGCGCAGCCGGTCCCGTTTCCCGGGTTCGACGCCCTGAATCTCGACCACCGGCAACTCCTTGCGGTGGTACGCGAGCACCGGTACGCGGCGTGGCGCACGGCGCTCGCGTCGGTGGTCGGCATCTACCTCATCACCGACACACGCGACGGGCGCCACTACGTCGGCAAGGCGGACGGAGCGGAGAACGTCCTGCAACGGTGGACGGCGTATGCGACGAACGGTCACGGTGGAAACGTCGAGCTGCGCAACCTCGACCCCGCCTCGTTCCGCTTCTCGCTGCTGCGCGTGTTCGACCCGGCGACGCCCCGGCACGAGGTGGACGCGGCGGAGGGGCATTTCAAGCACGCTCTGGATTCCCGGCGCCACGGCCTGAATCGGAACTGACCCTCCACCCCCGCGCCACACTGGCCGCATGCGCCCGGAGCCGAAGACGTGCCGCTCGTGCGGGCGCACCATCGAGTGGCGCAAGAAGTGGGAGCGCGACTGGGACCAGGTGCGCTACTGCTCGACGAGCTGCCGGCGTCGGGGTGTGAACGACGTCGACCGCCGGCTCGAGGCCGCACTCTCCGAGCTGCTGAGCGGCCGGGCGCGGGGCGGGCGGGGCGTCTCGCCGGCGGACGCGGTGCGCGCCGTCGCCGGCGACGACCCGGACGAGCAGCGGGCGCTGGCCGAGCCCGCACGCCGCGCCGCGCGCCGGATGGTGGCGCGCGGCGAGGCCGAGATCGTGCAGCGTGGTCGGGTCGTCGACCCGTCGACGGCGTCCGGGCCGTTCGAGGTGCGGCGGCCGCGCTGACGGGCGTACGCCCCGTGGGTCGCGGCCGCCGCGCGCACCTCAGGTGAGCAGGTCGTCCTCGTCAATGGTGTGAACGGCGGCCTCCTCGGCGCCGGCGGCGGCGCCGTCGATGCCGACGTCGGTCGCGACCAGGTCCTTCTCGACGTCGTCGCGCGCGCCCTCGTCGGGCGCGACGAGGCGCCCCGAACGGTCGTCGCCGACCTCGCGCTCCTCGGTCCCGACCGCGGCCGGATCCTCGGCGTTCGGCGCCTCGGTCACGAGGGTCTTCAGCTCGCCGGCCTCGGCGGCCCGCTCGGCCTCCTCGTACGGGTCCGGCTCGGGAACCTCCTGCTCGACGCGCTGGTCGAGCGTCTCGCCCAGGCTCTCCTCGAGCGGGGTGTTGCCGTAGCGCTGGCCGGCGGACCACTTCTCCGGCGGCGAGTAGCCCTCGTCCAGCGGGTCGGCGAGCCCACGGTCGTCGTCGACGAGGCTGTCGCCCGTGTCCTGCGGCTGGTTCTCGTCGTCGACGCTGTAGCCGTGGTAGTTCTCGTTGTCGGTCGTGTCGCCCGAGACGTCGACCGCGGGGTCGGTGCCGATCTCGGCCCCCGTGGGGTCCTGGCTCATCTCCGCGCCTCCCTCAGTGCTTCTTGCGCCGGCCGGCGCGGCGGTCGCGGAACGACTGCACGGCACGGTCGATCTTGGCGCGGTTGTGCGGCTTGCGGGACTCGGAGTAGAGCCGCTTGCCGATGGCGAACAGGGCAGCACCCTTGAGGAACCTCATGAGTGGCCGGTACCCGTTCGCGCACCGGCCAGCGCGTCAGTCGCCCGCGCTGTAAACGCCGGTCGCGAGGCGGCGGTGCGTCTGCTCGCGCACGGCGGCCGCGTCGTCGAGGCCCGGCACGGCGTACGCGATCATCGGCTCGCCGCTCTCGGCGTCGACGACGAAGGCCGTCAGGCGCGGCGACCAGGACCAGGACCCCGGACGGTCGCGCAGGTGGGTGAGCACCTGGCCCATCACCCGCGCGGTCGGGACCTTCTCGTCGGCGGCGGTGACGTGCTCGGCGAGCCAGGCGTTGGTGACGGGGTCGGCACCGGCGACGGCGACGGGTGCGAGCTGCTGCTCGGCCCGTCGCGCGAGGTCGGGCACGGTGCGGCGTGTGGTGGGCATTGCGAGAGCCTGTCACAGGTCGGCCGATCCGCTCACTTCGTGCCGCGGCCTGCGTCGCGGACCGGCGGCCCTTGACCGGGCGTGCGGCGCGTCCGATCGTGTGGGGTCAGCATCTCCGACGAGGGCGAGGCAGCCATGACGACGTACTCCCGCACGAAGGAGTTCGAGGGCGCGACCTTCGAGCGTGCGAGCCTCAAGGGCGTCCGCGTGCGCTCCTCGGACGTGCGGGGGATGACGATGCGTGGCGTCGACCTCGACGGCCTCGACGTCGACAGCCACGACCTGGCCTTCGGCACGCTCCTCGTCAACGGTGTCGACGTGGTGCCTCTCGTGGAGGCCGAGCTGGACCGGCGCTTCCCCGGCCGCGCATTGCAGAAGGCGGAGACGCCCGAGGGCCTGCGAGAGGGGTGGGTCGCGGTGCAGGAGGCGTGGCGCACCACCGTCAACGGCACGCCGCGCGAGCTCGTGGACCGGCAGGTCGACGAGGAGTGGTCACTGGCGCAGACGCTGCGGCACCTCGTGCTCGCCACGGACGCGTGGCTGCGTCGCGGCATCCTGGGGGTGGAGCAGCCGTTCCACGAGCTCGGCCTGATCTTCACGGGCGCCGCGGAGAGCGGGTTCGACATGTCGGTCTTCCGCGCCGACGAGCCGGACTTCGACGAGGTGCTCGCCGCGCGCGCCGAGCGTCAGCAGATGGTCACCGACTTCCTCGCGACGGCGACGCCGGAGCTGCTGGCCGAGGAGCGCGCCAACCCCTGGGGCGGGGACGACTGGCGGCCGACGGTGGGGGACTGCGTACGCGTGGTCCTCGAGGAGGAGTGGGCGCACCTGCGCTACGTGCGACGCGACCTGGCGACGCTGCAGGACCCGCAGGGCGACGGGGCTCAGGCCGGGTAGGGGTCCGCGAACCGGCTGAGCGCGTCGAGGTAGCGCCCGCCGATCTCTATCCGCGTGACGTCGCGGAAGCGCCAGTCCTCCGTCTGCGGGGCCCAGACGCCGTCGCGACCGAGGTAGTGCAGCGTGAACTTCTTGGTACGCAGCTCCAGCAGGCGCCCGAGGGCCAGCGGCTCGTCGTCGAGCTCCTCGAAGTGGATCGACACCAGGTCCGCCTTGTCGGCGGCGAGCGCGAGGAGCCCGGCGGCGTCGACGTCGTCGGCGCAGGAGAAGACGGCCGGCTTCCTGCCGAGGCCCTGCAGCGCGCGGTGGTGGTAGGCGTCGTCGTCGCGGAACCAGATGCGCGAGACCTCGTTCAGTCGCAGGGCGACCACCGTGTCGAGGTGGACGCCGTCGGAGAGCTCGTGGACGACCACCCAGTCGTCGGCCAGGGCGACGACGAGGCCGTCGGTCCGCTCGAGGTCGAGGCCGTCACGAACGACGGTGACGATGCGGCCCTCCGACAGGGAGCTCGCCAGGCGGCGACGGATCTTGGAGCGCTTCATGTGTCGGACCCTCTCTCAGCCGATGACGCCGGTCAGCAGCAGCACCACGAGCGTGACGATGCCGGCGAGGAGCAGGCCGCCCACTGCGACGGCGGCCACCACGAGGCCGACCTTGGCGGTCGTGTTCATCTTCTTCGTGAGCCCGAGCCGCTGGGCCTCGGCGTCGATGAGCCGGTTGCCCTCGGCGGAGTCGAACGAGTAGTCGACGGCGGCGCCGACGTTCCCGTCGTCGTCCATGCCGTACTCCTTGCGGAACGACTTTTCGCGCACGATCCCCTGCTTCGTCGAGGCGGACGCCCGCAGGGTGGGTCGTGGGATCCCGCCGCCGACGTCGACGCCTGCCTCCCACGAGACCGTGTACGCCTTGTCGGTCACGGTGTACGTGCTCGTCGCGGGGTCGACGCGCACGACGTGCGCGAAGGTCGTCGACAGCGACTTGCGGTACATGAGGGTCCACCACTGCTGATCGACGACGTCGATCTGCACCGTGAACCCGTCGGGCGTCTGGTCGGTGACCATGTACGGCTGGTCCGCGACGGCACGGCGGACGGCCTCGGCGAGCTCGGGTGCGGTGGTCATGGGTCGAAAGTACCGCGCAAGGTGTGGCGCCCTCAGCGCCGTAGGAGCACACGTCGTGGCAGGAAGTCACGGATCAATCGGAACGTGCCATCACGAGCAAGGAAAACGGCGGGTCGCGTCGAGGGCCGACGCGTCGTTAGAAGCCTCTATCGACGACGTGGAAAACATGTTGCTGTGATCCCCGGAATACGCACATCGTCGGGGGCTACGTCATCACGAAGCCGGCTCAAGATCGTGTTCCAGGTCAACAACGTGGCGACGGACGACCCTACGGAACGCAGCAATCGCTTCTAGATCATTTAATGCGGCGAGCGCACTGGTCGTCCATTCCTCGTGCTCGCGAAGGTGTTCGCGTGCCGCGACCGCGTCGACGGAGTCGAGGTCAAGAGCGAACTGCCGGAATCGATCGTTATCTCTGCTGGCCCAGTACGCCTGCGTGAAGAGTTTCGTCACTGTTCCTCCAGGCAGTCCGTATCGCCGCAAAAGATTACGCACCAGTGCGTCCAGGTGGCCTAGGGATGTGAGGTCCGTCGTACGGTTGTAGTACCGAATCCAGCCCCGGGCCTGCCCGTCGACAATGCACCCGCCGATTGTTAACTCCAAGCGCCAGAGAAGTCTTCGGAAATCTGTTGCGCCACTCGTGGAACGGTACGCCTTACCCAACTGCGAGATCAACCGCGCAAGTTGATTCTCGATCTTGCGCATTCCTGCGGGCGTGACCCTCACGGCACCCTGCCCAAGGGTATAGCCCAGATAATCGAAACCTTCGGACAGTTTCCCCGAATCGCACTTGCCAGGGGTTCCGAGGGGGTGGGTTGTCAAACCCAATCGGTTCAGTCGTCCAACGAGAAGGTCGAACTGCGACTCGACTGGACGCTTGGAAAGGACGAGGATGTCGTCGACGTACCGGAAATATCTGATTGTGGGCGGTGTCGATCTGTCAAAGTCTCGTAAGTACAGCTCGGCAAGTTGCGAAGAGACCGGCAACCCGAGAGGCAGTCCATCTGGCGCAGACGAAAGGCCGCGACTCCGCTCGCCGAACGCAACGGTCGAGTTTCGCAGTGCGCGCTCGAGGAAGCGTATTACGGGATCGACCGGAACGTCCTGGGCGACCGTTGAGATCAGGGTTTCGTGGCGAATGGATCCAAAGAAATCTTGAATATCCATCTTTAAGTAATAATCATAGACACCGGAGTCCACAGCGTCGATGACTCGACTCATCTTTCGTTGTGGCGGCTCCGGGCCGCCGATCCCGTAAATTGAGCGAAGTGTCGACTTAAGGGCCAGCAGCGCGACCCGATCACGAACGGTCGGTATCGAAAAAACTCGAGGATGCCGCCCCCTTCCTCGGGAAGCGAGTCCCTCTCGATAGCTTGTCAGGCGATAGTGTCCAGTCCGCAAAGACTTGCTCACGCTGGCAGCGAGGATGCGTTTATGTTTCGTGGTCCAGCCATCAACCGACGCTGGGTGAATCCCGTCGAGGCCAACTCCTTGGGACGTTGGCACCGTCACGGCTAGTGAATGCAATAGCGACTTCTGGGTGGACGCCGTCCAGAATAGTCTACCGGGGTTGGAGGTGGTCATAACGTGATGATGACCCACACTAGCCAGCCAGAACTGCAGGCGACGACGGCAATCGGGATTACATTCAAAGCGTTCTGTCCGGCGATGGCGGCTAGGCGCTTCCGTCGATCGGCCTCCCGCTTGTCAGGGTCCTCTCGTTCCGGCATGGCGCGGTGGTAGTCCGCGGTGGTGTGATTCTCGGATTGGTCAAGAGCATCCTGGTAACGCGACTCGAGTTCGGCCCTAGAGTCGCATATTGCCGTGTCCGTCGTGGTCGTCGCTCGCAGTGACTCTATCGAGGCCGAAACGCGCTGAATTGCGCGAAAACTATGGAACAAATCGCGTGAACGCGATTGATAATTAAGTGCCGACGTGATCAGGGAAAGGACTAATGTGGCAAGGGCGAAGAGGGTGGCCGAGAGATCGGACGTCGAGACGGGCCTCGCGGTGTTTGACAATGAGATAACAGATGCGCATAGGGTGGCGGCCGAGGCAACCGAGAGCGCGATCATCCATAAAGTGCCGCGTAATTGCAAACGTTGCGAGGCGCGCGCACGACTCACGAAAGTGATGTAGGTCCGGCGCTCAAAGGTCCTCGCCCACTGCCGCACCTGAGACTCCGGGGCAGAGGGCAGGCTCGGCCGAGGCTGTTCGGGTCCCTCTGGCTGAGATGGTTTGGGGGCGCGACGCGGCGGTGCCGCGTTGCCGGATCGCCGACGGGGGGTACTCGCCATGAGCCGCATGGTAAGCCACCGACGCACAGTCAAAGGTGCAAAGCACAACTACACAGAAGCGATTCCGCTGCGGTCGCTCCACGCAGCATCAGAACTTACAGGACCCGGCAAGTCTGTGGGCGGAACGCCAGCACTTGAGGGGAGCATGGGTGGTGGCGCGTCGCGAGTCTTCTGCAACCTACGCACGGGAACGGTTGGCCAAGGTAGAGCCGAGGTGCGAGTTCCTGCGATACGTTCCGGCGCATCCCATCAACAGCTGGGACGGAATTCGGACTACCGTTCAGTTCTGTCAAAGGTCGTTGGCCAGCTCTCAAGCGCTGTTCGGAATGGCCCGTCACACGGCGTCGTTGGATACGCATGACCCAGCGACCGCACCTGATCCCCGACGAGTCCCACCCCATCGACGTGACGCCCACGGACGGCCGGGTGGTCGTCACCCGCAACGGACGCGTCATCGCCGAGACCGACCGGGCGCTGACGCTGCAGGAGGCGTCGTACCCGCCGGTGCAGTACGTGCCCCTGGCCGACGTCGACGCCGCCGCCCTCGAACGGACGGAGCACACGACGTACTGCCCCTACAAGGGCGAGTCCGGCTACTTCTCCCTCGTCGACGGCGACGAGCGCGTGGAGAACGCGGTGTGGGGCTACGACGAGCCCTACGAGGCGGTCGCATCGATCGCGGGTCACGTGGCGTTCTACCCGGACCAGGTCGAGATCAGCGTCGGCTGATCAGGCCCACCGGGTGGCCGAGGAGGCGGGCGTACCGGTCAGCACCCGCACCGCCAGCGACGTCGTCGCCTCCACGTTGAGAAACCCGACGACCCGGCTCACCCGGTCGATGTCGAGGGGCAGGAGGCCGGGGGTGCCCGGGACGTCCGGCCGCAGGCCGAGGTCGAGGTCGTCGCGACCGCTCATCATCGAGACGTTGAAGTCGTAGCGCTCCCGTGCGCCGGAGGCGCGCAGGTGGCGCACGACCCGGTCGCCCAGGCGACGGCCGCTGAGGTCGGCCGACCACGAGTCGAGCGCCGCGGCGACCGTGCGTCCCTCGTCGTGCTCGACGTCGGCCCACACGGCCTGCATGGAGCCGGCGGCCTCGAGGAGCGCGGCGGCCGTCTTCTCCCCGATGCCCGGCACCCCGGGCAAGTTGTCGCTGGCGTCGCCGCGCAACGCCGCGTACGCCAGGTAGTTCTCCGCCGCGACGCCGTACATGGTGTGCAGCCGTCGTGGGTCCAGCAGGGGCGAGCCGTGGATGCCGCCGTCGATCAGCCGCAGCACCTTCGTGTGGTCGCCGATGTGGGCGAACGCGTCGCGGTCGGAGGTGATGATGACGCAGTCCCAGCCGTGGCGCCGGGCCCACGCGGCCCCCGAGGCGCTGACGTCGTCGGCCTCGAGCCCGGGCGGGGTGAGCGTGGCGAGGCCGAGCGCGTCGAGCAGCGCGCCGGCCCGCTCGAGCTGGTCGACGAGCTCGGGGTGCTTCTCGGCCCGGCCGGCCTTGTAGGCCGGGTACGCGTCGCGGCGCACCGACGCCGTCCGGTCGTCGAGGCCGAAGACGACGGCGTCGGGCGCGAACCGGTCGATGGACTCGATGATCTGGCGCAGCATCCCGTGCAGCGCCCAGACGGGCCGACCGGCACGGTCGAGCGCGCGGGTGTGGGCGCGGGCGTGGTGGTTGCGGTGCAGCAGGGACGGGGCGTCGACGACGAGCAGCAGCTTGCGGGGTGCGTCGTCGGTGGCGGTCATCGCGGAGCCATCGTAGGCCCGCGGTCGGGCTCCGGGGTCAGGCGAACTCGAGCACCAGCCGCCCGCGTACTCCGCCGGCCGCCAGTCGCTCGTGTGCCTCCCTTGCCCGGTCCGCCGGGACGACGTCGGCGACCCGCAGCTCCAGCACGCCCGCCTCGGCGAGCTCGCGCAGCTCGTCGAGCCAGTCGCTGCGCTCGGCCACCTCGCCCACCAGCACCGGGTGGAAGCGCAGCTGCCGGCTCCCGTCGCCCTTCCAGAACCGCACGGTCGCCACGCCGCCGTCGTCCTTCACCGCGCCCAGCACCTTCTCGTCCTGCACCGCGCCGTCGACGAGGCCGTCGACCCCGTCGGGGAAGACCTCACGCATTCGGTCGGCGACGTCGTCGCCCCGGGGCACGACGTGGTCCGCGCCGAACGAGCGCACCAGCTCCACGTCCTTCTCGGCCGCGTCCGCGACGACGGTGAGGCCGGCGCGCTTGGCCAGCGCGACGACGTACGCCCCCAGGGCCCCGGCCGCCCCGGTGACCGCGACGACCTCGCCGGGGGCGAGATCCAGCTCGTGGAGTGCCAGCAGCGCGGTCAGGCCGTTCATCGGCAGCGTGGACGCCTCGGCGTGCGAGGTGCCCTCGGGTGCGCGGACGACGGATCCGACCGGCAGCACGATGTCCTCGCGGTACGCCCCGTGCTGGTCCGACGGCACGACGACGCCCATCACCCGGTCGCCCGGTGCCAGGTCGGTCTCGGTGCCCGGGCCGACCTCGAGCAGCTCGCCGGCGATGTCCATCCCGGGCACGTCGGCGGTGTCGCGGGGTACGCCCGAGCGGTTGCGCGCACCGTTGACGACGTAGGTGTCGGTGGGGTTCACGGCGGCCGCGCGGACGCGTACCCGTACCTGGCCGGGCCCGAGCGGCTCGGCGGGGAGGTCGATCGCGTGCAGGGCCTCGGGCCCGCCGTACTCGGTCACTCCGATGGCTCGCATGCGTTCCTGTGTACCGGCGAGGGACAACCAGAAGACGCTTGGCACAGAGCTTCGCGTAGGCGAAACTTTCTGTCATGGACCTGATGACCGTCGCTGCCGCCGCGCGCGCGCTGGACGTGTCCACGCGGCAGGTCCAGCACCTGGTCGAGGCCGGTGAGCTCCGCCGTCTCGAGCGCGGCATCGTGGACCGGGAATCCGTCGAGCGGCTCGTGGCGACGCGGGGTGGGTCGCACTCGCGGGGGTGGTCGGAGCAGACGGCGTGGGGTGCGGTGGCGCTGCTCACCGGGGCCACGGCCGACTGGATGGGGGAGAGCCAGCGATCCCGTCTCCGGGGGCGCCTGCGCACCATCACGTCGAGCGAGCTCGCTGAGCGGACGCGGCGCCGCGCGAGCGTGGCTCGCTACGCGGCCCATTCGAGCGTCGCGGCCGACCTGACGGCACGGCTCGTCAGCACGGGTGATGCGGCGGGCCGACTCGGCCTGACCGCGACCGCGGCGGTCGACGGCTACCTCGGTCGGAGCGAGCTCGCCGAGGTGGTGCGGGACCACGGGCTCGTCCGCGACGACGCGGGGTCGGTCACCCTGCGGGCCACGGACGCGGACCTCGCCGTCGTGCAACGGCTCGCGAGCAGCGGCACGACCCTGGCCGCGCTGGACCTCGCATCGTCCTCGAGAGCGCGCGAGCGACGGGCCGGCCTCGACGGCCTCGACCGAGCGCTGAGGGCCTTCCGTGGCTGAGCGCACCTCGTTCGACGTTGCGACACCTCCCGGGGGGTGGACCGCGCCGTGGCCGAACGTCGCCGAGATCGAGCGCGTGCTGCCGCACACCAGGTGGACCCTGGTCGGAGGCCTCATGGCGCAGCTGTACGCCTTCCACCACGGCATCGGGGAGGTGCGGCCGACGAGTGACGTCGACATGGTGCTGCACGTCGAGACGACCCGGGGCGTTGCGGGGGAGGCCGCACGTGCGCTCGAGTCCCTCGGCTACGAGCTGCAGGCGGTCGATCGGTCGGCGAGTGCCCACCGGTTCGTCCGCGGCGACGCGATCGTCGACCTCGCCGCGGGGCGTGACGACGACGTCGTGGACGTGCTGGTGGCGGACCACGCCGCTCCGCGTGTCGTCGAACGTCTGCGCGGACACCGGATGATCGCAATCGAGGGCGGCACCCAAGCGCTGCGCCGCACGGTCCACGCGCGGTTGCAGATCGACGATGGGCGGGTGACGACCGTCAGCGTGCCGTCGCCGTATGCGGCCGTCGTGCTCAAGGCCGCCGCGCACCGGTCGGATCCGCGCGACCGTGTGCGGCACCTCGAGGACGCGGTCGTCCTGCTGTCCGTCATCGCCGATCCGCGCGCCGACCGAGCGTCGGCGGCCGGGTCCGACCGTTCGCGGCTGCTGTGGCTGGCGCGAGCGCTCGCCGACGACCCTCGTCCCTGGCGTCTCGTGCCCGAGCCGTGGCGATCGGACGGCGTGACGGCGCTGCGCATCCTGACGAGCTGACGGAGCGCCGACGCCCGAGGGCTCAGATGTCGTACATGTCGATCCCGCAGGTCTCTGGCCTGCTACGACGACGGATACAGGGTGTCGCATGTAGCAGCCGTGTAACACCGCCCGAGGCACCCCGCCCAGAGCCGGTTGAGGAAGCTGAGCGGGAGTGCGTTGAGATCGAGTCGCACGCAGGGTGGTGGTTCGGGGGCGGCCCGGGCGCCGAGTGGGAAGCGTCGCGTCTAGTCATAGCCTCTCCCCGGGCTGCTTCCGCAAGTGCGAGTTTGCCCCGTCGCGGAGTATGCAGCATCCGCGTCGGACTCACCGGCAAGGACACGCTGACGGCTGGCTCAGGAGGATGCCTACACTCACGTCCATGCGAGATAGCGATGTTCGGTTCGCCCTTCGGGGTCGACTCGCTCTGGAGCACCAGCACGAATTGGATGACACCCTGTTCGTCGAGGAGCTGGGTCTGTGCGGGGCTGCTCGTGTGGACGTTGCCGTCGTGAACGGGGCGTTGTCCGGATACGAGCTGAAGAGTGCCCGCGACACCCTGGATCGCCTACCTGCGCAGGTAGCGACATACTCGAAGGTGCTGGATTACGCGGTTCTCGTCGTCGCGGAAAACCATCTCAAGCACGCTCGGCGTGAGCTTCGCCCGTGGTGGGGTATTCAGATCGCGCGGGAAGTTGACGGCGTCGTTCTTCTGACGGATGCCCGAGTACCTCGTCAGAATCCGCGAGTGGATGCTGCCTCCCTGGTGCAACTTCTGTGGAAGGACGAGGCTGTCCGCCTACTTGCGGCCCGAGGGCAGGACAAGGGTGTGCGATCGCTCCCGCGCGAGGCCGCGTGGGAGCGCCTCGCGGCGACCGTTGATCTAGACGAGCTCCGTGCCGAGGTGCGAACCGTGCTCAAGGTTCGCCGTGGGTGGCGAGACGATCGAGGACGTGCTCGATGTGATGAGACAGTCCGGCGCGCAGATACGTCGTCGCGTTTCCTGGCCCGGCGGATGTCCCGCTAGCCACCGAAGCGATGTAGCCATCGCCATGGCTGAAGCCACTCCCGCGGTAGTAGGGCGCGGCGGCGAGGTCCTTCGCGAGCTGCACGTACTGCGGGCTGGGCGCGCTCTTGCTTGCCCCCCGATGAACTCGCCACTCGGCAACGTCGGTGTACTTGATGTTCGGGATGGGCGACCACGCGGCATCGGAGTTCGGGTAGGTCGGCAGACCGATGCCGCAGTCGCCGTAGGTCGCGTCCCTCGGCAAGCCACGAGACACCAATGAGAGGTACGCATCGCGGTCCGCGCGATCGAAGCTACCGACGGTGCTCCTCCCCATCTTGTTGCCCATGTCGTCGGGGAAGGCAGAGAACGTAAGGATCAGGCTCCGCCAGGCGCCGATGGTCGGGATGACCTTCAGTGCGGATTCGATGATCGAGATGCGGCTGGCGACGCTGCTTCGGACGAGAGTGGCATCGATGACCAAGTCGATGTCCGAGTGGACCACGGAGTACGACGTCATGAAGTCCACCAGGTCGCTCGACGTCACTGCGGGCGTCGAGACTGCGAGGTCCTCGGCGTCCAGCCGAAGCACGATTCCGCGACCGTCCGTCGCGATCACGTTGGCCAGCGCTGCGATCGCGTCCGGAACCTCCTCGAGGGTCGCTACGGGCACTGCGGCGACCGACCCTGCGCGAAGGGTCGAGAAGATGTCGTCAATCTCTGCGCCCCAGCTGGGGTCGTCTAGTCCCTCAATGTTGAGCGGTTGGACCCAGCACACGTCGGATCCGGCACCCCACTTCACGACTAGCCCTGCTGCTCGCTCGCGGCTCGGCGCCTCGAAGAGCGGCACGAAGGCGTCGCGAACGATCCCAGAGAGGCAATCCAGTTCTGCCTGTTTGGTCTTGAGAACGCACACGTAGTCGGAATCGGTAAGTGCTACCCCCGCAGAAACCATGGCCGGACGGTAGCGCCCTCGCCGGGCACTCGTCAGACAAACCAGAGGGTTGCCAGACCTTGATGCGCGGCATGCCAGCCGCAGACTGGAACAGCAGTCACCCAACCACCGCAACGGAGACCTGTCAGATGCGTCGTTGTCCGTCCCCGCAGGGGAAGCGGTGTGGCTCGGCTCAGGCGGTCTGCCAAACGACTTCGTTGTTTCGGTCGTAGCTCTCGAAGAGCCGCGGCAGAACCATCGTGACTAGGAGCGGTAGGTAGGCGGATGTGAGCGTTGGCAGTGCCGCCATGATTCCGGTCAGTTTGGCGTCGATGTTCATGCCGACGACCCTGATCAACGCCGTGACTGCCGCTAATGCAGTGCGTCTTAGCGGTGCTCATGCTCGCCATCGCGGCTCCTCGGTCGAGAGTCCGCGACGGTAGGACCGTCCGAGCCATCTGTCGCCTCGACCGAGCGGATCTGTGGACAGCCGACATCCTCTCCACAGCGCGGCACGCGAACCGACGTGCGACTGCGAGGTCACCTCTCGGAGAAGACCTCACCGACCGTCACACCTCTTGCATCACCGGGCCTGAGTCGTCTGGCGAAATGCAAGTGGTGAGACGACTTCGGGTGCCTGTGGTCAGCACGGGTGACCCTGACCGCGCCTCTTCGGTTCTGGGGGCGTTCTCGAAGGACGCCCGATAACGAGAAGCGAGCCATGGGATCGAGAAGGCACGACGTGCCCCTGCCGCTGTGGGCTGAGGAGCCGGGGGAGCGGGGGGTGCCCGCGCAGGTGGTCCCCGCCGAGACGCTGCGGGCGAAGCACCGCCGCGCCCAGCAGCTCTGGTCGATCGAGGAGGTCGCCGACTACCTCGGCGTGCCGAAGCAGACGTGTACTCGTGGCGCCAGACCGGGTACGGGCCCGCCGCGGTCAGGGTTGGAGAGCACCTGCACTATTGCGAGGCGACCGTGCTGGGTGGACCGCGGAGCAGGAGGGCGCGCGTGAGCGAGGCGCCGGTGTGCGGGCGATACGGCCGGCCTCTCCTGGTGCCGCTCAGGCCCCGGCCGGGGCGCCCACGGCGCTGGTGTACCGACCGGTGCCGACGGCTCGCCTCGGAGGAGCGGCGCGCCGCGGAGGGCGACAACCAGCCCGTCCGCTAGGTGACCACCCCGCTGTCGCTCGGCGACCACGTCGACGCCGTGCTGGCCTCGCCCGCCGCGTGCGGCCGCATCGTCCGACAGATCGGGGAGTTGGATGCTCGAGGGCCGGCTTGAGGAAGCGCGCTGGGAGAGCGTCGCCGGGGAGCTCGTGCGGACGGCGCGACGTCAGGCGCAGCGCCGACGGCAAGGGCGGGAACGGCGCCGCTCAGGTCCGCCCGCACGTACCGCTCGTCACACCAGGACCGAAAACAGCCCCGAACAACGCGAAACGCCCCCGATCAGCCGGGAAGGCTGTCAGGGGCGTTTCTGCAGGTCAGACGCCGTTTCTGGCGGTCCTTCGCGGTTGTTCAGAGGCCGCGAAAACCGGACAGATCAGATGTCGTAGTACAGCTCGAACTCGTGCGGGTGCGGGCGCAGCTGCACGGGCGCGATCTCGTGCTCGCGCTTGTACGCGATCCACGTCTCGATCACGTCGGGCGTGAACACGTCACCCTGGAGCAGGTACTCGTGGTCGGCCTCGAGGGCGTCGAGCACCGCGCCGAGCGAGGTCGGGACCTGCTCGATCTCGGCCATCTCGTCCGGCGGCAGCTCGTAGATGTCCTTGTCGATCGGCGCGGCCGGCTCGATCTTGTTCTTGACACCGTCGAGGCCGGCGAGCATCAGCGCCGCGAAGGCGAGGTACGGGTTCGCCGACGGGTCGGGGAAGCGGGTCTCGACGCGCTTGGCCTTCGGGTTGGAGCCCGTGATCGGGATCCGGACCGACGCGGAGCGGTTGCGCGAGGAGTACACGAGCGAGATCGGGGCCTCGTAGCCCGGCACCAGGCGGTGGTAGGAGTTCACCGTCGGGTTGGTGAACGCCAGCAGCGACGGCGCGTGCTTGAGGATGCCGCCGATGTACCAGCGCGCCACGTCGGACAGGCCGCCGTAGCCGGCCTCGTCGTAGAACAGCGGCTCGCCGCCCTTCCACAGCGACTGGTGCACGTGCATGCCCGAGCCGTTGTCCCCGAAGATGGGCTTCGGCATGAAGGTGACGGACTTGCCCTGCTGCCACGCGGTGTTCTTGATGAGGTACTTGAACTTCATCACGTCGTCCGCGGCCTTGAGCAGCGTGTCGAAGCGGTAGTTGATCTCCGCCTGACCCGCGGTGCCGACCTCGTGGTGGGCCCGCTCGACCTGGAGGCCGCAGGCCTCGAGGTTCTTGACCATGTCGGCGCGCAGGTCGCTGTAGTGGTCGTACGGCTCGACGGGGAAGTAGCCACCCTTGAGGCGGGTCTTGTAGCCGAGGTTGTCCTCGCCGTCCTTGCCCGAGTTCCACCAGCCCTCGACGGAGTCGATGTGGTAGTAGCCCTCGTTCACGCCGGTCGAGTAGCGCACGTTGTCGAAGATGTAGAACTCGGCCTCGGGGGCGAAGAACGCGGTGTCCGCGATGCCCGTGGTCTCGAGGTAGGCGAGCGCCTTCTTCGCGATGTTGCGCGGGTCGCGCGAGTACGCCTCACCCGTGATCGGGTCGTGGATGAAGAAGTTGACGTTGAGCGTCTTCGCCTTGCGGAACGGGTCGATGTACGCCGTCGTCGGGTCCGGGAACAGCGACATGTCCGACTCGTTGATCGCCTGGAAGCCGCGGATCGACGAGCCGTCGAAGCCGAGGCCGTCCTCGAAGACCGACTCGTCGAAGGACGACACCGGGACGGTGAAGTGCTGCATGACGCCGGGCAGGTCGCAGAAGCGGACGTCGACCATCTCGACGCCCTCCTCCTTGATGAACTTGAGCAGCTCGTCGCTGTTCGCGAACGACATTCGTCCTCCTCGTCCCCACGCCGGTGGCGAGGGGCTCGTGGTACTCGGTGGGCCGTCCGGACGCAGCCCTGCGTCCGGACGATTGCGAAGCAACCTAGGGAGAGGCGGTTTCGCAACGGTCACCCGATTGTTTCACGCATGTAACAGGTCGCGACGGGTGCGTCCGGTGAGGCCGCCACGGGGGCCGATACGCTCAGCAGGTGTCGACCACGATCAACGAGCAGGCCTCCTGGGCCCGCCGCGCCGGAGCCCTCCTCATCGACTGGTTCGCCTCCACGCTGGTGGTCATCGTGTTCATCGGCCCCGGCGACTACTACAGCGCCGGCGGCGGCCCGGCCCTGTGGACCTCGATCGTCTTCGTGCTCGAGAGCACGATCTTCACCACGGTGGCCGGCGGCTCCTTCGGCAAGCTCGCCACGCGCCTGCGGGTGGTACGCGTCGACGGCGGCGGCTGGTCGGGCGGCGGCGTCGACCCGATCCGCTCCTTCGCCCGCTCCGTCCTCATCATGCTGGTGATCCCGCCCCTGGTCTTCCGCCCCGACGGCCGCGGCCTGCACGACCTCGCCGTCGGCACGGCGACGGTGCCGCTCTCCGCGCTTCGCTGAGACCGGATCCCAGCGAAAGGCGCGCGGGGGAGCGGCGGGTCTCCTAGGGTCGTCGACCATGCGCTCCCTTCGCCCCCGTCGCTCGCTCGCCGCCGTGTCGCTGGGTCTCCTGGCCGCCCTGACGCTCACCGCGTGCGGGGAGGACTCCGCCTCCGAGGCCGGGACGGGCACCCGTGACGACGACCGCACCGTGGAGCGCGCCGCCAACGGCGAGGAGATCAGCGTCGCCGAGCTCGAGGAGGTCCTGGCGACGGCCTTCGACGTCGAGTCGGCCGCCGTCGAGGTGACCGTGGACGCGGGGGGCATGGTCGTCACCCAGACCGGCGTCGTCGCCTTCGACCCCGAGAACCCGCGGATGCGCCTGGAATCCGAGGAGGCCGGGGAGGTCCTGCTGGTCGACGGCATCCTGTACACGTCGGCTGGCCCCGGCTCGGGCGAGTTCGTCGCGATGGACCTCGACGACCCCGACAACCCGTTCGGAGCCACGATGTCCGCCCTCACGGACCCGGAGGCGAGCTCCGCCGCGCTGACCGCGGCCGCGGTCTCCGTCGTTGCCCTGGACCCGGCCGACATCGACGGCGGGGGCGCGGAGGCGTACCGGATCGTCCTCGACACCGCGGCCATGTTCGAGGCCGTCGACGCCCCGGAGCTCCAGCAGCTCGTCGACCCCGACGCCCTGCCCGAGGAGACGGTCCAGACCATCGTCCTCGACGACCAGGGCCGGGTCGTGCGCATGGTGCAGGAGATGCCCGCCACGGACGTCACGCCGGAGATCACCACGACCACCACCTACTCCGAGTTCGGCGTCGAGGTCGACGTCGAGGCCCCGGCGGACGCCATCCCGTTCGACGAGTTCGCGGCACAGTCCCTCTGACGACGCGAACGGTCACGGCTCGGCCACGAGCCGAGTCGGCCAGTTTCACCAGGTGAGCGGCTGGGTAGGGCCGGGGCCGGGCCCGGTCAGGGGCCCGCATTCCCCACCCCGAGAGGAACCCATGTCCCACCTGAAGATCCGCCGTACCGTCGCGGCGCTCTCCGTGAGCGCCGTCGCAGCCGTCGGCCTCGCCGCCTGCGGCTCCGACGACTCCGACAGCAGCAACGGCGGCTCGGGCGAGAACAGCAGCCAGGACGAGGGCGGCGACGAGGCCGAGACCGAGGGCGACACCGGCATCGACGGCGCCGCCGAGGGCGACGAGGTCGACCCCGCCGCGTTCTCGGAGGCGTACGCGGACGCCGCGGCCGCCGTGGAGACCGCCCGGATCGACCAGGTCACCGAGGCGGGCGGCCAGGAGCAGAGCCAGACGGGCGTGGCCCGCTTCGACCCCGAGAACCTGGAGATGGAGCTCGAGATCACGACCGGCGGCCAGACCCAGACGGCGCTGGTGGTCGACGGCACGATGTACATCGCGGTCGACCCCAGCGGCTCGCAGTACGCGTCGGTCGACCTCACCGACCCGAGCAACCCCCTCGGCGCGTCGATCACGGTCATCGCCGACCAGCAGAAGACCGCCCAGGCGTTCGGTGAGGCCGCCACCTCCATCACGTACGACGGCGTCGTGGACGTCGACGGCGTCGAGGCGCAGGAGTACACGACCACCATCGACACGGCGGCGTACTACACCTCCCTCGGCCTGGACGACTTCGCCGCGCTGGTCGAGCAGGGCCAGCTCCCCGAGGAGCTGACGCAGCTCATCGCGTTCGACGAGGAGGGTCGCGTCGTGCGCACCACCCAGGACGTGCCGGCCACCGGTGGCGTTCCGGAGTCCTCGACCACGACGACGTACTCGGACTTCGGCGTCGAGGTCGACGTCGAGGCCCCGGACCCGTCGACGGTCACGCCCCTCCCGGGCGCCGGCGCCTGACGGCTCCCGCACGACACGAACGCCCCCGGGTCCTCGGAGCCGGGGGCGTTTCGCGTGGCGCTGGTGGTGTGCTGCCGGGATGCGCGGGAGAGCGGGGCTCAGCGGCCGCGCATGTTCGAGCGCATGCCCTTCATGTTCGTGGGCAGCGGGCCCTTCGGCAGCGGGACCTTACCCCGCTGCGCGTCGAGCGCCTTGAGCCGGTAGAGCACGTCGGTCATCTCCGCCGGCCGGATCGCCTTGGGGAGCTTCTGCAGGTGCTTGACCAGCTTCGGCAGCGGGACCTGGCCCTCGCCGCGGCCGACGACGACCTCGGTGATGGGGGTGTCCGCGGTGACGCGCTCGTGCTTGCGCTTCTCCGCGGCGAGCAGCTGCTTCGTGCGGTTCGGGTTGCCCTCGGCGATCAGCACGATGCCGGCGCGACCGACGGCACGGTGGACCACGTCCTGCTGGCGGTTGAACGCGATGACCTCGGAGGTGTCCCAGCCGCGGCGCAGCATCCGCAGGGCGGCGCCGCCGGAGCCCGGCTGGTCCTCGATCTGGCGGTACATCGACGACTGCGCACGGCGACCGAAGACGATCAGCGTCGCGAGCGTGCCGACGAGCAGCGCCGAGATGACGGAGAGCACCATCGACAGCCATCCGCTGCCGGGCAGCAGCTGGAAGACGAGGAAGCCGAGCGCCGCCGCGACGACGAACGTGCCGAGCAGGATCAGGCCGAGCCGCGGGTCGCCCCGCTTCGCCATCCGGAACGTCTCGGCGATCTGGCCGCGACGGGACTTCTTCGGGGCGGGCGTGGAGCTGGACATGCGGTCGGTGCCTACTTTCGGCTGGCTGAGGCGGTGTCAGGCGGTGGCGGTCGCGACGGGCAGCGGTTGGCCGCCGCGCGCCTCGACGGCCTGACGGTACAGGCGCCCCGCGCGGTACGACGAACGAACGAGGGGACCCGACAGGGCACCGGCGAAGCCGATCTCCATCGCCTCGGTCTGCAGCTCGACGAACTCCTGGGGCTTGACCCACCGCTCCACCGGGTGGTGGCGCAGCGAGGGACGCAGGTACTGCGTGATGGTGATCAGGTCGCAGCCGGCCTCGTGCAGGTCGCGCAGCGCCTCGGAGACCTCCTCGCGGGTCTCGCCCATGCCGAGGATCAGGTTCGACTTCGTGACCAGCCCGGCCGCGCGGGCCTGGGTGAGCACGTCGAGGGAGCGCTCGTAGCGGAACGCGGGGCGGATCCGCTTGAAGATCCGCGGCACGGTCTCGATGTTGTGCGCGAGGACCTCGGGACGTGAGTCGAAGACCTCGGCCAGCAGCTCGGGCTTGGCGTTGAAGTCCGGGATGAGGTTCTCCACCCCGGTGCCGGGGTTGAGCTCGTGGATCGCACGCACCGTCTCGGCGTAGAGCCACGCGCCCCCGTCGTCGAGGTCGTCGCGGGCCACCCCGGTGATCGTGGCGTAGCGCAGCTGCATCGACTGCACCGACTCCGCCACGCGGCGCGGCTCGTCACGGTCCAGCGGCTGCGGCTTGCCGGTGTCGATCTGGCAGAAGTCGCAGCGACGGGTGCACTGGTCGCCGCCGATGAGGAACGTGGCCTCGCGGTCCTCCCAGCACTCGAAGATGTTGGGGCAGCCGGCCTCCTGGCACACCGTGTGGAGTCCTTCGGACTTCACCAGCTCCTGGAGGGCCTTGTACTCCGGCCCCATCTTCGCGCGGGTCTTGATCCACTCCGGCTTGCGCTCGATCGGGGTCTCCGAGTTGCGCACCTCGAGGCGGAGGAGCTTGCGTCCTTCGGCGGATGGCGTCTGGGTCACGGGCTCCACTCTACGCCCGTCGTCCCGCCCGGTTCACGGCACGTCGCGGCGGCGGAACGACCAGACCGACAGGGCGAGGACGACCACCATGACGACCAGCAGGTACGCCGTCGCGTCACCGCGGCCGACCGCGCTCACGCAGTCCTCGTACACCGCGCCGCACGGCTCCCTCGACGGGTCGTAGTACTCGAAGCGGCCGGTCACGAAGGCGTACACCTGCGACGGCAGGATCCAACGCTCCGGCGCCGCGACCGGCAGCAGTGCGGGCACCAGGGTGGAGCCCACGGACGCCGCCACCAGCACGCCGAGTGCGCCGACGGTGGAGCGCAGCAGCATGGTCAGGGCGTACAGGGTCACCGCCGCGCCCGTGACCAGCACGACGCCCGCGAGCGCCGACGTCACGACGTCGCCCCAGACGCCGTCGGGCGGGGACAGGTCCCAGGCGGCGGCCGCGCCGCCGAGGGCGGACCAGTAGAGGGTGAGCACCACGGTCGCGAGCAGGGCGGCCAGGAGGCCGACCGCGAGGCCCTTGGCCAGCCAGACGCGGCCGCGACGCGGGTCCGTCAGCAGCTGCACCGACAGCGATCCGGTCGCCCAGTCGGAGCCCGCGAAGGTCGCGCCGACGAGCATCAGCGCGATCGCGAGCACCACCACGACCGCGACGCCCGTGTTGGTGCGCTCCTGCCCGACGTCCAGCGGGGTCCGCCACAGGTAGTTGTCCGCGGTGTAGAACGACGGGTCGCCGATCACCACGTCGAAGCACTCGCCGGGGTCCGCGTCGGGACCCAGGCCCCAGTCCTCCGGGTCCTCCTCGCAGCGCGCCACGTCCTCCTCGGCGAACGCGAGCGACTCGGCGACCTGCCGCTCCGCCTCGGCGCGGTCGCGCGCGTCGATCGGGCGGCCCTCCCACAGCGTGGCCGCCGCGATCAGCACCGGCACGACGATCGCCAGGCCGCACAGCACCACGACCGCGCGCCGCAGCCGCAGCCGGGTCAGCTCGACGCCGAGCAGCCGGATCACCGGGCACCGCCCGCGAGACCGTGCTCGGCGGTCAGGTCGAGGAACACCGACTCCAGGTCGGGACGCAGCGGGGTCAGCTCGTCGGGCCAGAGGCCGGCCTCGCCCAGCACCTGCGCCACCCGGTGGGCCGGTTCCGGGCCGGGGTCCACGACCAGCGCGCCGGCCGTGCTCCCCGTGCTCCCGGTGCTCCCCGTGCTCCCCGGGGCCGCGGGCTCCGGGCGTACCGTCCAGCCGGCCCGCTCGAGCACGGCCCGCGCGGCGGCGGGGTCCGCGACGCGCACGCGGTAGGTCGTCGAGGCGCCGAGCAGCGACTCGACCGGGCCCTGCGCCAGGAGCCGGCCGCGACCGACGATGCTGGCGGAGGTGCACACCTGCTGGACCTCCGCGAGGATGTGGGAGCTGACGAGCACCGCCACGCCGCCCTCGCCCAGGCTGCGCACCAGCTCGCGGATCTCGCGGATGCCGGCGGGGTCCAGGCCGTTGGTCGGCTCGTCCAGCACGAGCAGCGCCGGGTCCTTCAGCAGCGTCGCGGCGATGGCCAGGCGCTGCTTCATGCCCAACGAGTACGCCTGGTAGCGGTCGCCCGCGCGCTCGCTCATGCCGACCTGCTCGAGCGCGCGGTCCACCCGCGTGCGCGGCAGCCCGCCGGCGCGGGCCAGGAGGTCGAGGTTCTGCCGACCGGTGAAGGTGGGGGAGAACTTGGGGGACTCCACGACCGCGCCCACGCGGCCGATCACGTCCGGCAGCTCCTGCGGCACCGGCCGGCCCAGCACGCGCATCTCGCCGGCGCTCGCACGCGCCAGACCCAGGAGCAGGCGGATCGTCGTGGTCTTGCCCGAGCCGTTGGGGCCCAGGAAGCCGTGCACCCCGGTCGCGGGCACCAGGAGGTCGAGGCCGTCGACCGCGGTGCGGACCCCGTGCCGGGTGCGGAACGTCTTGCTCAGACCGCGGGTCTCGACGGCGTGCTCGACCATGGGCCCTCCTCGGGGGTGACGGAGCCTCAGGGGGTGACGAGCTCGATGCGGGGCGCCCGCGGCGGTTCGGGGCGCGGCTCGTAGTCGGGCGTGGCCGTGTACTCGCCCCAGGCCAGCAGGTCGCGCAGGTGCGCCTCGACCAGCGGCAGCACCTCCGCGATCGGCACGTCGCGTCCCAGCTCCGCCGAGAGCGAGGTGACGCCCGCGTCGGCGATGCCGCAGGGCGTGAAGCGGTCGTACCAGCCCAGGTCGACGTCGCAGTTGAGCGAGAAGCCGTGCATCGTCACGCCGCTGGCGACGCGGATCCCGATCGCCGCGATCTTGCGCTCGGGACCCCGCTCGTCGGCGCGCAGCCACACGCCGCTGCGGCCCGGCACCCGGGCGGTCGCCACGCCGAGGTCGCGGCACACGCCGATCAGCGCCTCCTCGACGCGTCGCACGTAGTCGACGACCTTGACGTGGTCGGGCAGCCGCACGATCGGGTAGCCGACCAGCTGGCCCGGCCCGTGGAACGTGATCTTCCCGCCGCGGTCGACGTCGATCACCTCCGCGCCGCCGGCGTCGAGAGGGCGCTCGTGGGCGTCGGTGCGCTTGCCGCAGGTGAAGACCGGAGGGTGCTGCAGGAGCAGGACGGTGCCGTCGGTCGGCGCCGCGGAGGCGACCACCTCGGCGTGCACCTCGCGCTGCAGCTCCCACGCGTCGCGGTAGGCCACACCGTCGCCGGGGTGCTCGAGACCGATCGTCCGCATCGTCAGCGCCATGGCGCCGAGCGTACTCGCGGCGGGCCTGTGGACAGCGCACGGCAGGGCGCGGCGATCCGGGCGACAGTGGGGGCATGCAGCCAGCCGACGCGCCACGGGGTCGCCACCGCGCCGGGCGGAGCCGACCTCCGGTCGCGCTGCTGCTGGCGGCGCTGGCGCTGGTCGTGATCGGGGCCGCGTCGCTCGTGGGCGGCGGGGTACTGGTCGTCGGGAGCACCGCCACGGGAGCGTCCGGCACGCCGGAGGCCCCCGAGCGGCCGCGGGAGGCGGCCGGCGCGGAGCGCGGGACGGCACGGCCGGGCGCCGCGGGGGTGAGCCCGGCCTCCGTCCTGCGGGAGTGGGACGCCGCGCGCTCCGCGGCCTACGCCGCCGGCGACGTCGACGCGCTGCGCTCGCTGCACACGCTCGGCGGCGGCACGGGGCCCGCCGACGTCGCGGTGCTGGAGGCGTACGCCGCGCGCGGCCTGGTCGTGGACGACCTGCGGTTCGAGGTGGTCGGGCTGGAGGTGGTCGAGGTCGACGAGGACCTCCTGGTGCTGCGGGTCGAGGACCGGATGACGCGGGCGCGGGTCCTCGACGGGGCGGGGCGGGAGGTCGGCCTGCTGCCCGAGCGCGGTCGCGCCACCCGGGAGCTCACCTTCGAGCGCGACGGCGGCCGGTGGCGCCTGGGGGCGGCGCAGGAGGAGCGTAGGGACTCAGGCTGAGGGGGCGAGCGCCGCGGTGAGGACGTCGCGCACGTCGACGTCGTGGAAGGCGTAGCCCGCGTCGAGCAGCGCGGCCGGACGCGTGCGCAGGGAGCCCAGCACCTCCGGCGCCATGCGGCCCGCCGCGACCTTGATCAGCGGCGAGGGCACCTTCAGGAACGCCGGCCGGTGCACGAGGGAGGCGAGCGCCTTCGTGAACTCCGCGTTCGTCGGCACCTCGGGGCAGCACAGGTTCACGGGCCCCGACACCTCGTCGTGCTCGGCGAGGAACACGACGGCGTCGACCCAGTCGCGCAGCGAGATGATCGGGAAGTGCTGCGCGCCGTCGCCGAGGCGGGCAGCGCCGCCGAGGCGGAACATCGGCAGCAGCAGGTTCAGCGGGGCGCTCGCGCGGTCCAGCACGGGTGCCGTGCGCAGGAAGCACACGCGCGCCCCCGCCCGGACGGCCGGGTCGGCCGCCGCCTGCCACTCCCGGGTGACGTCGGTCAGCAGGGCGTCGCCGCGCGAGTCCGCCGACTCGTCGAGGACGGGGTCGCCCACGTTGCGGTGGTCGCCGTAGTACGAGATGCCGTTGCCCGCCAGGAAGGCCGGCGGGCGCTCGGCGTCGGCGACCGTGCGGGCCAGCAGGCTCGTCGTGGTGATGCGGCTGCGTCGGAGCTCGGTGGCCCACTTCTCGGAGTGCGGGTTCCCCATCGTGGGGGAGCCGGCCAGGTTGACCACCACGTCGGCGGTCGCGACGAGCGCGGCGTCGAGGCGACCCGCGTACGGGTCCCACGACGAGGCGTCGGGCGCGTCGGCGTCGCCGCGCACCAGACGCGTAACCCGGTGGTCGCGGGAGCGCAGCGCGCGCACGAGGGCCTGGCCGAGGAAGCCGGAGGAGCCGGCGATGACGACGTGCATGCCCCCATCCTGCTCGCCCACGCCAACGGCCCCGCCCCCACGAGGGGGACGGGGCCGTCGGGTCGAGCGGGGTGCGGGGTCTCAGACCTCGAACTGACCCGCCTCGAGGCGCTGCTTCAGGTCGCGCAGGAAGCGACCGGCGTCGGCGCCGTCGACGATGCGGTGGTCGTAGGTCAGCGCCAGGTACACCATGTGGCGCACCGCGATCGTCTCGCCCAGGTTCGGGTCGTCGATCACCACCGGACGCTTCACCACGGCACCGGGGCCGAGGATCGCGACCTGCGGCGAGTTGATGATCGGCGTGTCCCACAGGGCGCCGAAGCTGCCCAGGTTGGTGATCGTGAACGTGCCGCCCGACAGCTCGTCCGGGCCGATCTTGTTGGTGCGCGTGCGCTGGGCGATGTCGGCGATCTTCTTCGCCAGCCCCGCCACCGACAGGTCGCCGGCCTCCTTGATCACCGGGGTGATCAGGCCCTTCTCGGTGTCGACCGCGATCGAGAGGTTCTCGTAGTCGTAGTACGTCACCGTGTCGGCGTCGAGGTCGATCGCGGCGTTGAGCGACGGGTGCCCCTTGAGGGTGTCGATCGCGGCCTTGGCGAAGAACGGCAGGTAGGACAGCTTGACGCCCTCGCGAGCGTGGAAGTCCGCCTTCTGCGCGTCCCGGAGCCGGGCGATGTTCGTGACGTCGACCTCGACCACCTGAGTCAGCTGCGCGGAGGTCTGCAGCGACTCGACCATGCGCGTCGCGATGATCTTGCGCAGGCGCGAGAGCTTCTCGGTCTTGCCGCGCAGCGGGGACGGGGCCGCGGGAGCAGCACCCTTCGCCGCGGGAGCGGGCGCCGACGCAGCCGGGGCGGCGGCGGGGGCGGCAGCCGGGGCGGCGGCCTCCTTGGCCTTCGCGGCGGCGTCGAGGACGTCCTGCTTGCGGATCCGACCGCCGACGCCGGAGCCCGTCACCGACGACAGGTCGACGTCGTGCTGGGCGGCGAGCTTGCGCACGAGCGGCGTCACGTACGCCCCGGCGTCGTCGCTCGACGAGGCGGCGGGCGCGTCCTGCTTCGGCTCGGCCTTCGGGGCCTCCTGCTTCGGGGCCTCCTGCTTCGGGGCCTCCTGCTTCGGCTCGGCCTTCGGGGCCTCGGCCTTCGGCTCCTCCTTGGCGGGCTCCGGCTCGGGCTCCGGCTCGGGCTCCGGCTCGGGCTCCGGCTCGGGCTCCGGCTCCGGGTCGGCGGACGCGGCGGAGCCGTCGCCGATGATCGCGAGCTCGGCGCCGACCTCCACGGTCTCGTCCTCGTCGGCCTTGATCTCCAGCAGCGTGCCGGCGACCGGCGAGGGGATCTCGGTGTCGACCTTGTCGGTGGAGACCTCGAGCAGCGGCTCGTCGACCGCGACCTCGTCGCCGACCTGCTTGAGCCAGCGGGTCACGGTGCCCTCGGTGACGGACTCGCCCAGCGCGGGCAGCGTGACCGGGGTGCCGGAGCCGCTGCCGGAGCCGCCGGACGCGGCGGGCTTCTCGGCCGGCGAGTCGTCCTTCTCGGCCTCGGGGGTCTCGTCGCCGGCGGGGAGTTCGCCCTTCTCCTCGACGATCTCCTCCTCCTGCTCGGCCTTCTTCTCGGCCTCGTCCTCGTCGGCCGGCTGGGCCTCGGGGGTGGCGGAGTCGGAGGCGTCGCCCGCGGACTCGCCCTCGTCGCCCACGACGGCGAGCACGGCGCCGACCTCGACGGTGTCGTCCTCGGCGGCCTTGATCTCGAGGAGCGTGCCGGCGACGGGGGAGGGGATCTCGGTGTCGACCTTGTCGGTGGAGACCTCGAGCAGCGGCTCGTCGACGGCGATCGTGTCGCCGACCTCCTTGAGCCAGCGAGTGACGGTGCCTTCGGTGACGGACTCCCCGAGGGCCGGAAGGGTTACTTCGGTCGCCATGTGCTTCCTCTTCGTAAGGTCGGATCGAGTTGACCTCCCGCGGGCCGCGGCGGGAGACCGGTCGGGCACCATCCTTGCACTACACCGAACCCTCTCCCCACCCGGATGGCAGCCGTGTCGCCCCTACTCCCGGGTAGCAACACGGGTGGCCGACGGGGACGGCACAATGTGGTGCATGGGCCTGTTCGACCGATTCCGCCGCCGCCCCCGTTTCAGCTCGCCCGCACGCGACGCGACGCGCACGGGGTCGACCCGGGTCCGGGCCGCGGACGGCATGGACACCCAGCACCTCCAGGAGTTCGTCACGACCCGTCGCGGGGTCGAGGGCTTCGTCGAGCCCCGCACCGCGGTCAGCGACGTGACGCTGCTGCTCGTGGCCCACGACGGGGAGTGGACCCGGCGTCGCGTGCCCTCGGTGCAGTGGGCCCACGCCTTCGCGAACAAGCACCAGGTGCCGTCCTACGACGCCGCCGTCGTCGGCATCCCGCAGCGGATGCGCGACTACAACCGACGCAAGAAGAACGAGAGCCGCGGCTCCGCGTAGGGTCCCCGGGGTGCGCGCGATCCTCCTCAGCGGCGGCCTCGCCGTCGTCCTCTCACTCGCAGGTACGCGCGTGGCCATCGGTTGGTTCGGTCGTCGCGGCTTCGGTCAGCCCATCCGCGCGGACGGCCCGACGACGCACCAGGTCAAGCGTGGCACGCCCACCATGGGCGGCACGGTCATCCTGGTGGCGGCGGTGGTGGCGTACCTCGCCGCGACCCTCGTCACCGGCTCGCTGCCGAGCGCGAGCGCCTGGCTGCTGATGCTGCTCTTCCTGGGCTGTGGCGCCGTCGGGTTCCTCGACGACTTCATCAAGGTGTGGAAGCAGGACAACCGGGGCCTGTCGAGCCGCAACAAGATGGCGGGCCAGACCGTCGTCGCGGTGGTGTTCGGCGTGCTGGCGACGCAGCTGTTCGCGGACGAGCGCGGCGTGCACCCGGCCTCGCAGCACCTGTCCACCACCCACGACTGGGGCGTGAAGCTGCCCCTGGTGGTCGTGCTGGTGCTGATCTGGTTCATCGTCGCCGCGACCTCGAACGGGGCGAACCTGACCGACGGGGCCGACGGCCTGCTCGCCGGGTCGGCGGCGCTGATCGTCGGGGCGTACGTCATCGTCAACGTCTGGCAGAGCAACCAGCTGTGCGGCTCGGCGCGCCCGGACGCCGTCGCGGCCCGCTGCTACGAGGTGCGTGACCCGCTGGACCTCGCGGTCTTCGCCGCGGCGATCACCGCCGCCTGCGTCGGCTTCTTGTGGTGGAACGCCAAGCCGGCCCGGATCATCATGGGCGACGTCGGCTCGCTCGCCATCGGTGGCGCGGTCGCCGGCCTGGCGATCATGTCGCGCACCGAGCTGCTGATGGCCGTGATCGCCGGGCTGTTCGTGCTCGAGACGATGTCCGTGCTGCTGCAGATGACCTGGTTCAAGCTGACGCGGCGCTTCACCGGCACCGGGCGGCGCCTGTTCCGCATCGCGCCCATCCACCACCACTTCGAGCACATCGGCTGGGCCGAGGTGACGGTCGTCGTGCGGTTCTGGGTGGTCTGCGGGATCTTCGTCGCCCTGGGGCTGGGGATCTTCTACGCGTCCTGGCTGGCCTGAGGGCCGTTCCCGGCGGCCAGGTGGCGGGCGTACGCCACCAGCGTGGGCACCGCGGCGCCCGTGCCGCCCGGGGTCAGGTGGCCCGTCGCGCCACCGGAGTGGAACGCGGGGCCGGCGATGTCGAGGTGCGCCCACGGCAGGCCGTCGGTGAACTCGCGCAGGAAGGCGCCGGCGAACAGGCCGCCGCCCCACCGGACCCAGTCGTGCTGGGCGAGGTCGGCCACCTTGCTGCTGCGCACCCGCTCGCGCATCTCGTCGGGCAGCGGCATCGGCCACAGGTCCTCACCGGCGGCGGCGCCGGCCGCGACGACGTCGGCGACGACCTCCTCGCTGCCCATCACGCCGCTGATCCGCTCGCCGAGCGCGACCACCATGGCGCCGGTCAGGGTGGCGACGTCGAGGACCACGTCGGGCTCGACTTCGCTGGCGCGCACGAGCGCGTCGGCGAGCACCAGGCGGCCCTCCGCGTCGGTGTTGGAGACCTCGACGGTCGTGCCGCCGTAGATGCGCAGCACGTCACCGGGGCGCGTCGCGGAGCCCGAGACCATGTTCTCGGCCATCGCCGCGAACGCGGAAACCTTCACCGGCAGGCCGAGCGCGGCGATCGCGAGCGTCGCCTGCACGATCGCGGCGGCGCCCGCCATGTCGCACTTCATCGTCTTCATCGAGCCGCCGGGCTTGATCGACAACCCGCCGGAGTCGAACGTGATGCCCTTGCCGACCAGCGCGAGGTGCGCGACGGCGTCGTCGGGGGCGTAGGTCAGCTCGACCAGGCGCGGGGGAGCGTCCGAGCCCGCGCCGACCCCGAGCAGCCCGCCGCAGCCGAGCTCGGCCAAGGCGGCCTCGTCGTGCACGACGAGGGAGACGGGCGGGGCGCCGCGGCCCTTGGTGGCGGCCTTGTGGGCGGCGACCACGGCGTCGGCGAAGGCCGGCGGGGTGAGGTCGCCCGGGGGCGTGTTGACCCAGTCGCGGGTGACGGCGACGGCGCGGGCGACGACCTGGGCGTCCTCCGCGGCCTGCTGCACGTCGGCGCGCCGGGCGGCCGGCGTGAGCACGACGGCCTCGGGGGCCCGGGTGTCGTCGCTCGCGCTGTCGCGGCGGTAGGTCGTGAAGCGGTAGCCGCCCAGGGCGTGGCCCTCCACGACCGCGGTGACGAGCGCGGGCGTGTCGGCGGGCAGCGCCAGGGCGACGGAGGCGGCGTTGGTGGTGGCGCGCGCGGCGGTCCCGGCGGCGCGGCGCACGGCGGCGGGGTCCGCGCCGGCGGCCTCGGCGCCCAGGCCGACCAGCACGAGCAGCGGCGTCGTCAGGGCGTCGCCCGCCGGCAGCACGTGGGTCTCGCCCTCCGCGCCGGTGACGCCGACCGAGCGCAGCAGCGGGTTGAGGCGGCGACCGTACGCCGCCGCGACCTCCTCGGCGCCCGGCGCCAGCCGCGGCCCGTCGTCGGTGCGGACCACACCGACCACCACGGCGTCGGCGCGGGTCTTGGCGGGGCTGGCCTTGCTGAGGGTGTACGACGTCACAGCCGCGACTCTATCGGCCACCGTCCCCGCGCCGCCCTCGCGTAGGTTGCTCGGCATGGCCCACGGTGACGCCCCGCTCCTGACCTCGCCGCTGCACGAGCGCCACGTCGCGCTCGGCGCGAAGCTCGCCGAGTTCGGGGGGTGGTCCATGCCGATCGAGTACGCCACCGGCGTGGCCGCCGAGCACGCGGCCGTGCGTGAGGCGGTCGGCATCTTCGACGTCAGCCACCTCGGCAAGGCGAGCGTGCGGGGGCCGGGCGCGGCGGCGTACCTGGACTCGGTGCTCAGCAACGACCTCGGCCGGATCGGGGCGGGCCAGGCGCAGTACACGCTGTGCTGCGACGCCTCCGGCGGCGTGGTCGACGACCTCATCGCCTACCTCCGCGCCGACGACGACGTCTTCCTCGTGCCGAACGCCGCGAACACCGCCGAGGTCGTGCGCCGTCTCGCCGCGGACGCGCCGGAGGGGGTCGAGGTCACCGACGAGCACCGCGACCACGCCGTGCTCGCCGTGCAGGGCCCCGCCTCCGACGCGGTGCTGACGGCGGCCGGGCTCCCGGTGGGGCACGACTACATGTCGTTCGCGGAGGGCTCGCTCGGCGGCGCGGGAGGCGTCGGCGTGACGGTCTGCCGGACCGGCTACACGGGCGAGCGCGGCTACGAGGTCGTCGCGCCGGCGGCCGCGGCCCTCGAGGTGTGGGACGCGCTGGTCGCCGCCGGCGCCGAGCACGGGATCGTGCCCGCCGGCCTCGGCGCGCGCGACACGCTGCGCACCGAGATGGGCTACCCGCTGCACGGGCAGGACATCTCCCTCGACATCACGCCGGTGCAGGCGCGCCTCGGCTGGGCCGTGGGCTGGCGCAAGCCGACCTTCTGGGGCCGTGACGCGCTGGTCGCCGAGAAGGAGGCGGGACCGGTACGCGTGCTGCGGGGCCTGCGGGCGGTCAAGCGAGGGATCCCGCGCCCGGGGATGCGGGTGCTGCGCGGCGACGGCGAGGTCGGGACCGTGACCTCCGGGACCTTCAGCCCGTCCCTGCGCACCGGTATCGCGCTGGCGCTGCTCGCGCCCGACGTCGCCGAGGGCGACGAGGTCGCCGTCGACGTGCGCGGCCGCGCCGAGACGTTCACCGTCGTGCGCCCGCCGTTCGTCGAGGTGTCGGTGCGCTGAGCGGTCTGGATTACCCGGTTCACCGGGTAACGCTCGACCTGGGCCCCGTCTGAACAGGGCCCAGGTCGAGCGAACCGGCACACAGTCGGGTCCTTTCCGCAGCGGCGGTGCTCGCCGGAGGACTCAGGCCGCCTCGGCGCCGGCGACGGCGCACCCGGGGCCGCACGGGCGTGGCGTCCCCCGCCAGCCGTGCAGCCGGAGCAGGCGTCCGATCCGGGCGATGCCCGGTTGGACCGCGCACAGGTCGCGTCGGGCCACCCAGACCCAGACACGGAGCCGGGCGGGCGTGGCGCCGTGCATCAACAGGTGGGCGCGGGCGACCACGCCGCCCTGGTCGCCGAGACGGCCGCGCAGGCCGGGCAGGTCGAGGGGTGAGCTCATGCGGGCAGCATCGGGCCGCGGGGGCCTCGCTGGCCATGAGCGCGGCGCGGCTGGGGATGCTCGGGTCGCCGGGCGCGTCTGGGGGCCGGAAGGCGGGCCGTCGTCGTTGCGCGGGCGCCCTCAGGCCACGAGCGCCGCGACGACGAGCGCGGAGGTGAGGGCGGTCTCGAGGCACGCGCCGTAGACGTCTCCGGTGACGCCGTCGAAGCGGCGCACGCAGCGGCGCGCGAGGGCCAGGGCCGCGAGCTGCCCGGCGGCGAGGCCGAAGGCCGCGGCGAGAGGGAGGCGTACGCCCTCGGCGCCGGCGAGCGCCAGCAGCACCGTTCCGGTCGCCAGCGCGAGGCCGAGCAGCACCAGGCCGGCCGTACGGGGACGGACCGTGCCCGCGACGAGCGCGCCGAGACCGGTGCCGCTCGCGGCCGGGAAGGCGGGGGTGCACAGCCACACCAGCACCGCCCGGGCGCCCACCACGGCCAGCCCCGCGACCAGGGCGCCGGACCAGCCCTGGGCCAGCAGCGTCGCGGCCGCCGCGACCTGCGCCAGCAGCGCGACCAGCAGGGCCGCGACACCGAACGGGCCGATGTCCGACTTCTTCATGACCGCGCGGGCGCCCTCGCCCGCGCGCCCCGAACCCAGGCCGTCCGCCACGTCCGCGAGCCCGTCGAGGTGCATCGCGCGGGTCAGCCAGGCCAGCGCGCCGACCAGGAGGACGGCCAGCAGCAGCGGTGGACGGTCGAGCTCCGCCAGTGCCCCGCCCGGGACCGTCACCAGCACCGCCAGCACGAGTCCGAGGCCCGGCGCCAGTGTCATGGCCCGCCCGGCCACCACCCGGTCCACCACGGTGGGCGGCCGGGTCGGCAGCACCGACAGCGTGCCGACCGCCAGCCGCACCGGGTCAGTCCACCCGCTCACAGCGCGACCACCCGCCCGGCGACGCACCAGCGCACGTCCTCCGAGGCCGCGGCCACGGCCGCGTTCAGCCGGCCCATCGCGTCGCGGAACATCCGCCCCGACGCGGTCGCCGGCACGACGCCCTGCCCGACCTCGTTCGACACCGCGACCACGTGCCGCGCCGTCGTGCGCCACGCCCTCAGCAGGTCGGCGACGTCGGACTCGACACCGGCCCAGGCGTCCGCGTGCGACGGCGCCGCGGGGTCCCAGGCGTCGTGACGGTCGATCACCCGCGTCAGCCACAGCGTCAGGCAGTCGACGAGCAGCGCCGCCGGGTCGTCGTCCTCCAGCAGCCCCACGAGGTCGAGCGTCTCGACCGTCGTCCAGTGCGCCGGGCGGCGCTGCACGTGGGTCTCGACCCGTGCCACCCACTCGGGGTCGTCGCCGCGCGGGTAGGACGTCGCCACGTACGCCACCTGATCGGTCGCCGTGAGCAACCGCTCGGCCTCGACCGACTTGCCCGATCGGGCGCCGCCCAGCACGAGCGTCCGCCCGCCGGGGACACCCCCGACCGCGGGACCGACCGCACCGCCCGGCCCCACGAGCGTCCCGTCGTCGACGACCCGAGCGCCCCAGGCGGCGAGGCGCCGGGCGAGCTCGGGGGTCGGGGGGTTGTGGTGCGAGAGGTGCACGGCGACGAGGTCGGTCGTCGCGACGACGGCCCCGGACGCGCGCAGCCCGCGCACGGTCGCCGCGAACGCGGACAGTCCGTGGTGGCCGTCGCCGGCCAGGTCGTCGCGGTCACCGAAGGTCTCCTCGAGCAGCACGACGTCGTACGCCGCTCCCGCGGTCGCCTCGAGCGTCGCGGCGGGCAGGGGGCCGGTGTCGGTGGCGTGCAGCACCCGCACGCCGTCGGGGGTGGTGACGTCGTACAGCACCGCCTCGACCGCGCCGGGTTCGCCGAGGCCGGTGCGGTGGGCCGCGGCGAGGACGCGGACGGCGTACCCCTCCAGGTCGTGGCGCTCGCCGGGCGCGACCTCGAGCCAGCGGACCGGGGCGTCGGGCGGCAGCCAGGCGCGGGCGGCGGCGACGGCGTCGGGCGGACCGGCGACCACCAGCGGGGCGTCGGTGACCCAGCCGCGGTGCATCAGCGCGGCGGGGGAGAGGTGGTCGGAGTGCTGGTGGGTGAGCAGCAGGACGCGGACGTCCGCGAGGTCGACGCCGGCGCGCTGCGCCGCCTCGGGGGTGGTCGGCCCGCAGTCGAGCAGCACCGTCCGGTCCAGGAGCGCGGCGGTCTGCGAGCGCACCCGTCCGGCCGCCCGTTCGCTGCCGCAGGACGCGCAGCGGCAGAAGGCCTGGGGCCAGCCGTCCGCCGCGCCGGTGCCGAGGAGTCGCACGCTCACGCGGGGCATTCTCGCGCTACCCGTCCGACCGGCGTTGTCCTAGGGTCGGCGACGTGAACCTCCCCGACCTGCCGTCCACCTTCCGCACGCCCCCGCCCGAGGAGCAGCCGTGGACCTGGCGCCTCGAGAACGCCGCCGGGGAGGAGGTCACGATCACCGGCGACCTCGCCGACCAGCGCTTCGCGAGCCAGTCCGAGGCCGAGTCGTGGGTCGGCGAGGTCTTCGAAGACCTGACCGAGCTGGGCGTCGACGCCGTCGTCCTGTTCGAGGACGAGCGGAGGGTCTACGGACCGATGTCGCTGCACGCGACGTGACCGGCATGCGGACGGAGCGGCGGGCGCAGCGGGAAAGCGCAGTGAGTCACTAGGGTTTGTCCATGACCACGCGTCGCCCCCCGGACTTCTTCCTCGTCGGCGTGCCCAAGGCGGGCACGACCGCGTTGCACGCGGCCCTCGCCCAGCACCCCGGTCTGCACCTGAGCCCGGTGAAGGAGCCGAAGTACTACCTGTGCGGCGACGCCCCGCCGCCGGCCTACGTCGGCCCGGGCGACGCGCACAGCCAGCGGGAGTGGATCTGGCGCCGCGAGGACTACCTCGCCCAGTTCGACGCCGCGCCCGAGGGTGCGCTGCGCGGCGAGAGCACGCCCTTCTACCTCTACAGCCGCGACGCCCGGCGGCGGATCGCGGCGGACAACCCCGCCGCGCGCATCGTCGCCGTGCTGCGCGACCCGGTCGACCGGGCGTACTCCAACTGGATGCACCTGTGGATGGACGGCCTCGAGCCGGTCGGGGACCTCGTCGCGGCGGCGCGTCTCGAGCGTGAGCGCGTCGACGCCGGCTGGGCGCCGTTCTGGCACTACTCGGGGCTCGGGCGCTACGGCGAGCAGCTCGCCGACCTGTACGCGCTGTTCGACCGCGAGCAGGTCCTCGTGCTGCGCTACCGCGAGATCGTCGACGCTCCGGCCACCACGCTCGCCCGGGTGTTCGCGCACCTGGGCGTCCCGGGGATCGAGGTGGCCGAGATCCCGTCGGACAACTCCCGCGGCTACGTCGGGCCGGGCCTGCGCGCCGCGGTGCTCGGCCGCGTGATCCGCGCGGGGGCCTACGCCGGGCAGTTCGCGGCGCCGGAGCACTGGCGACGCATCAGCGTGCCGATCGTCGGCCAGCTGCACCGCGGTGGCGCGGCCAGCCGACCACGGCTGACGCCGGAGCAGCGCGCCGAGCTGCTGGCGCCGCACCGCGAGGACATCGCACAGCTCGAGGAGGTCACGGGGGAGTCCTTCGCCGACTGGCTCGACCCCGACCGCACCGGCGGGACGTTCGCGAGCCGCCGGGGCGCCTGACCCGAGCAATCAGGCCGGACGCACTACCGTGACGAGGTCGTGCGCGCCGTCGGGTCGGGCCCGCTCGACGTAGAACCGCACGCCCCCGTCGGGCAGCGGCACGGCCGCGGCGTAGCGCAGGGCGCCGTCGGAGTGCGGCGAGCGCAGGACCGGCACCTCCTCGTCGGCGACGAGCATGCTGGCCGGGCCCAGGGCGGGCTCGGCGGCGCGGGCCAGCCCGGTGGTCTCGTGCCAGTTGTCGGCCGCGCGGGCGCGGCCGTCGTAGAGGACGGTCAACGGCTCGAGCGCGAGCACCGCGCTGACCCGGGCACCCCGGGCGTCCCACGCGCCCGGCCTCGGGGCGAGGACGGTGCCCCGTCGGTCCCAGCGCAGGCCGTCGGCGCTGGTGGCGTACGCCGTGCTCATCCGGTCCTCCTCGCCGACCTCGCCCAGCGGGTGCTCGCAGATCCAGGCGTGCCAGCGCCCGCCCGCGTCGACGGCCACCACGGGGTCCTTCACCGCGACGCCGTCGTCGCCCGGCAGGGTCACGGTGCGCTCGCCGTCGGCCAGGCCCTCGGGCGTCGGGGCGTCGACCGCCTCGATCCACCAGTGCTTGCTGCCCGGTGTCGCGCAGGAGAGGTAGAGCCGCCAGCCGCCGTCCGGCCGTCGCACCAGCACGGGGCGCTCGAACGACTCTGCGCCGAAGGCGTCGCGGTGCACCTCCGCCACGGTCTCGAACCGCTCGCCGTCCTCCGAGCGCGCCACCACGGTGGTGACGCCCCGGCCCTCGGTGAGCGGACGGCGCACCCGGTAGGTCAGGTAGAAGGTGCCGTCGACCAGCGTCGCGCTCGCGGCGCCGGACCAGTTGCCGGCTCCGGGGGCCGGGGCGGGCACGACCACCACGGCGTCGGGGTCGGCGAGGTCGGGGAGCTGGTGGGTGACGGAGGGCACGACCAGCGAGCGTAGCCGCGGCGCCGGCCCGGACGGGGGTAGTCTCACGCCCGTGCAGGCCTACCTCGACCTCGTCCGCCGGGTGCTCGACGAGGGCGTCGAGAAGTCGGACCGCACCGGCACCGGCACCCTCAGCGTCTTCGGCCACCAGATGCGCTTCGACCTCTCCGAGGGCTTTCCCCTCGTGACGACCAAGAAGGTGCACACCCGCTCCGTCTTCGCCGAGCTGCTGTGGTTCCTGCGCGGCGACACCAACGTGCGCTGGCTGCAGGAGCGCGGCGTCAGCATCTGGGACGAGTGGGCCGACGAGAACGGCGACCTCGGTCCCGTCTACGGCGCGCAGTGGCGCTCGTGGCCGACGCCGGACGGCGGCTCCGTCGACCAGATCCGCCAGATCATCGACCAGGTGCGGCGCGACCCCGACTCGCGGCGCCACGTCGTCAGCGCCTGGAACGTCGCCGAGATCGACCGGATGGCGCTGATGCCGTGCCACACGCTGTTCCAGTTCTACGTCGCGCCCGGCGTGGACGGCGGCCGCTGCCGGCTCTCGTGCCAGCTCTACCAGCGCTCGGGCGACGTGTTCCTCGGCGTGCCGTTCAACATCGCCTCGTACGCGCTGCTGACGCACATGGTCGCGCAGGTCCTCGACCTCGAGCCCGGCGACTTCGTGCACACGCTGGGCGACGCGCACCTCTACCTCAACCACCTCGACCAGGCGCGCCTGCAGCTGACCCGCGAGCCGCGACCCCTGCCGACCCTGTGGCTGGACCCCGCGGTGCGCGAGATCGACGCCTTCGACCTCGAGCACGTGGAGGTGAGGGGCTACGACCCCCACCCCGGGATCAAGGCGCCGATCGCCGTATGAGCGCCGGATGAGGCCCGCATGACCCCGGCGGGCCTGGAGGTGACGTGCGTGGCCGCCGTCGCCGCGGGCGGCGTGATCGGCGACGGCCCGGACATCCCGTGGCGCGTGCCCGGCGAGCAGGCCGAGTTCAAGCGCCGCACCATCGGCACGACGCTGCTCATGGGCCGCACGACCTTCGAGTCGATCGGCCGACCGCTGCCGGGGCGCACCACGATCGTGCTCACCCGGGACGCCGGCTGGTCGGCCGAGGGCGTGCAGGTCGCCGCCGACCTCGACGCCGCCGTCGCGCTCGCCGACGGGATCGGCCGGCCGGTCTCGGTCGCGGGCGGGGCGCAGGTGTACGCCGCCGCGCTCGCCGCCCCGGGCCTCGTCGACGCCCAGGTCCTGACCCGGATCCCGCTCGAGGTGCCGGGCGACGTGCGCTACCCGGACCTCGACGACGAGGCATGGCCCGTGGTCGAGACGTCCCCGCACCCGGGCTTCACGGTGCGCACGCACTGGCGCCGTGACCGCCTCGACGGTCTCGCCGAGCTGCTCGGAGCGGGGGGCGGCGCGGGCGACGCGACGGTGAAGGGGCCCGCGCTCCTGCGCGGCGGCACCCACGCGCGGACCCTCGCCCTGCGTTCCGGTGGCCGTGACCTCGTGGCCCGCTGGTTCCCCGTGGGCGACCCGAGCGTCGGGCGCGAGCGTCCGGTGCTGGAGCGGCTGGCACCCCTCGGTGCGCTGGTGCCGGCGTACGTCGCCGACACGACCACGCCGTGGGGTCCGCTGGTCGTCACCACCCGGGTGCCCGGAGGCCCGCCGCCGGTCGAGGCCGAGCCGGAGCAGCTCGCCCCCGCGATGGGCCGCGCGCTCGCCGCGGTGCACGCGCTGGACGGCGCCGGCCTGCGGAGGGTCGACGACCTCGAGGCGGCGCCCGCCTCGCTCGGCGACGTGCTCGTGCACGGCGACTTCTGGAGCGGCAACCTGCTCTGGAGCGGACCCGAGGTCAGCGGGATCGTCGACTGGACCGGGGCACGCCACGGCCCCGGCGAGCTCGACGTCGCGTGGGCGCGCCAGGACCTGGTGCTGCTCGGGTCGGTCGCGGCCGCGGACCTGATGCTGGAGGCGTACGAGCAGGCCCGCGGGGCGCGCGTGCCCGACGTGCGCGGGTGGGACCGGCGCGCGGCGACCTACGCCGAGCCGCACGTCGCCGGCTGGGCGCCGAACTACGCCGGCATCGGTCGGCCCGAGCTCGACGGCCCGACCCTGCGCAGGCGGCTCGCCGCGTTCGCCGCCACCCTGGGCTGAGGGAGGACCCGGAGCCGCGGGCCGGCCTGTCAGGCTGTGCGCCATGGACCTCCGCATCTTCACCGAGCCGCAGCAGGGCGCCACCTACGACGACCTCCTCGCCGTCGCGCAGGAGAGCGAGCGCCTCGGCTTCGACGCGTTCTTCCGCTCCGACCACTACCTCTCGATGGGCGGCACCGGCCTGCCCGGTCCCACCGACGCCTGGACCAGCCTGGCCGGCATCGCCCGCGAGACGAGCACCATCCGCCTCGGCACCCTGATGACCTCGGCGACGTTCCGCCACCCCGGCGTGCTCGCCGTCCAGGTCGCCCAGGTGGACCAGATGTCGCGGGGCCGCGTCGAGCTGGGCATCGGCGCGGGCTGGTTCGAGGCCGAGCACAGCGCGTACGGCATCCCGTTCCCGTCCACGCGCGAGCGCTTCGACCGGTACGCCGAGCAGCTCGAGATCGTCACGGGCCTGTGGGCGACGCCGACGGGGGAGACGTACGACTTCCAGGGCGAGCACTACCAGCTCACCGACTCGCCCGCGCTGCCCAAGCCCGCGCAGGCGAAGCCGCCGATCCTCGTCGGCGGCCTGGGCAAGAAGCGCACGCCGGCGCTGGCCGCCCGCCACGCCGACGAGTTCAACCTCCCGTTCGTCGACCTCGACACCACCCGCGACCAGTTCGCCCGGGTCGCCCGCGCCTGCGAGGCGATCGACCGCGACCCGACCGACCTGACGTGGTCCAACGCGCTGGTCGTCTGCGTGGGCGCCGACGAGGCCGAGGTGGGGCGCCGCGCCGCCGCCATCGGGCGCGACGTCGCCGACCTGCGCGCCAACGGCCTCGCCGGCACGCCGGACGAGGTGGTCGACAAGATCGGCCGGTACGCGGAGGCGGGCGCCCAGCGCGTCTACCTGCAGGTGCTGGACCTCGCGGACCTCGACCACCTGCGCCTCGTCGCGGCCGAGGTGCTGCCCCACGTGTGAGCCGCGGGCGCGGCGGGTGCAGGGATCGGGGCGGGGCAGCGCTAGCCTGTCCTCCGTGACCTCCGCTGTTCCCGCCGCACCGTTCGGCCGCGTCCTCACCGCCATGGCCACCGCCTTCCACGCGGACGGCGCGCTCGACCTCGAGGGCACCCAGGCGATCGCGCGCCACCTGGTGGCGAACGGCAACGACGGCCTCGTGGTCTCCGGCACCACCGGCGAGTCGCCGACCACCACGCCCGCCGAGGACGGCGAGATCCTCGCCGCGGTCCGCGACGCGGTCGGCCCGGACGTGGCGCTCGTCGCGGGTGTGGGCACCAACGACACCCGCACCTCGGTCACCCTCGCGGAGCAGGCGGCCAAGCAGGGGGCCGACGGCGTCCTGCTGGTGACGCCGTACTACAGCAAGCCCGGCCAGCGCGGGATCACGCAGCACTTCCGCACCGTCGTGGACGCCGCCGGCCTGCCCGTCATGCTCTATGACGTCCCCGGTCGCACTGGCTCGCAGATCGCCCTCGAGACCTACGCCGAGGTGGCCTCCTGGGAGCCGGTGGTCGCGGTCAAGGACGCGGTCGGCGACCTCGCCCGCGGCGTACGCATCCGCGACCTCGGCCTCGCCGTCTACTCGGGCGACGACGAGCTCAACCTGGGCTGGCTCGCCCACGGCGCCGTCGGCTTCGTCTCCGTCGTCGGCCACGCCGCCGGCAACGAGCTGCGCGCCCTCGTCGACGCCCACGACGCCGGCGACACCGCGGGCGCCCTCACGATCTTCACGCGGATGCTCCCCGCGATCGACGCCGTCATGGGCGTCGCGAACTACGGAGCGACCACCGCCAAGGCAGCACTCGAGCTGCTCGGCGTTCTCGACAACCGGAACGTGCGCAGCCCGCTCGTTCCCCTCGACGACGAGGAGGTCGCCGCCTTGCGCGCCGGCCTCGAGGAGTCGGGGCTCATCCCCTAGGAGTCCGCTTGTCCCACCCGCACCCCGAGCTGTCCGCCCCGGCACCGCTGCCGAAGGGAGGCCTGCGCGTCATCCCGCTGGGCGGCCTCGGCGAGGTCGGCCGCAACATGACGGTCTTCGAGCACGAGGACCGCCTCCTCGTCGTCGACTGCGGCGTCCTGTTCCCCGAGGACCACCACCCCGGCGTCGACCTGATCCTCCCGGACTTCTCCGCGATCCGGGACCGGCTCGACGCGATCGAGGCGGTCGTGCTGACGCACGGCCACGAGGACCACATCGGCGCCGTGCCGTACCTGCTGCGCGAGCGGGGCGACATCCCGCTCGTCGGCTCGAAGCTCACGCTGGCGCTGCTCGAGAGCAAGTTCCGCGAGCACCGGCTGAAGAACACGGTCCAGCACGTCGTCGCGGCGGGGGAGACAATCACGTTCGGGCCCTACGAGCTCGAGTTCGTGGCGGTCAACCACTCCATCCCGGACGCGCTCGCCGTGGCGATCCGCACCAGCGCCGGCCTCGTGCTGCACACCGGTGACTTCAAGATGGACCAGCTGCCGCTCGACGGCCGGATCACCGACCTCAACGCGTTCGCGCGTCTCGGCGAGGAGGGGGTCGACCTCTTCCTGACCGACTCGACGAACGCCGAGGTCCCGGGCTTCACGACCCACGAGAAGGACATCACGCCCGTCCTCGACCGGGTCTTCCACAACAGCGACCAGCGCATCATCGTGGCCTGCTTCGCCTCCCACGTGCACCGCGTGCAGCAGGTCCTCGACAGCGCGGTCAAGCACGGTCGCAAGGTCGCCTGGGTCGGCCGCTCGATGGTGCGCAACATGGGCATCGCCCGCGAGCTCGGCTACCTCACCGTGCCGCCCGGCCTCATCGTGGACGCCAAGGAGCTCAACAAGCTCCCCGCCCACCAGCAGGTCCTCATCTCGACCGGGTCGCAGGGCGAGCCGCTCTCCGCGCTGAGCCGCATCGCGCAGCGCACGCACAGCTTCGTGCACCTGGAGGAGAACGACACCGTCGTGCTCGCCAGCTCGCTGATCCCCGGCAACGAGAACGCGGTCTACCGCGTCATCAACGGCCTCTCGCGTCTCGGCGCGAAGGTCGTGCACAAGGGCAACGCGCTTGTGCACGTTTCCGGGCACGCGAGCGCCGGCGAGCTCCTGTACTGCTACAACATCGTCAAGCCGCGCAACGTCCTGCCGGTGCACGGCGAGATCCGGCACATGCAGGCGAACGGCGACCTGGCGAGGGCGACCGGCGTACCGGCCGACCGGGTGCTGCTCGCCGAGGACGGCGTGGTGGTCGACCTCGTCGACGGTGTCGCCCGGATCGCCGGCAAGGTCGAGTGCGGCTACGTCTTCGTCGACGGCTCCACCGTCGGCGGTCTCTCCGAGCCGGCCCTCAAGGACCGCCGCATCCTCGGCGAGGAGGGCTTCATCTCCGTCATCGTGGTCGTCGACTCGGTCACCGGCAAGGTCGTCACGGGACCGGAGATCACGGCCCGCGGCTTCGCCGAGGAGGCCACCGCCTTCGACAAGGTGCGCCAGCCGATCCTCACCGCGCTGGAGCAGGCGATCGCCGACGGCACGACGGACACCTACCAGCTGCAGCAGGTGATGCGCCGCGTCATCGGTCGCTGGGTCGGCAACTCGCTGCGGCGCCGCCCGATGATCGTCCCGGTCGTCATCCAGGCCTGAGGCCCCGGGGCCGGCTGCTGCGCCGCCCCACCCGCTCACACCAGCCGGGCGTCGTCGCCGACCGCGACGGCGCCCGGCTGCGTCACGACCGCGTCCACGCCGGCGACGGGTCGCTCGCGCAGGGCACCCAGCGCCCGCAGCACACCCCGGTCGCGCGGCAGGTCCGCGCCGGTGCGGGGGTGCCGGTCGAGCACACGGCACCGGATGATCGGGGAGCGGACCCGGATCCTCGCCGCACCGAGGACGAGCTCGCGACCGCCCCACGACTCCTCGGTGAAGGGCTCGTCGCCGTCGGTCGCGAGCACGACGGTCGCCCGCAGGCGCGCGGCTGTCGTCTCCTCGGCCTCGGCCAGCCCGGCGGCGTCCGCCAGGGCGCGGACCGTCGCCCGGGTGACGACGCTGACCGGCCCGCCGTACACGACACCGCCGCGCGGCGGTGTCGCGAGCCGCAGGTCCCGGCCCAGGTGCTCCGCGAGCAGCCCGGCGTGCGGCGACGGGCGCAGCGTTCGCACGACCACGCGCCGCCCCCAGTAGTCGACGTCCACCGGGTCGGCGAGCTCGACCGCACCCGTCGCCTCGCCGCCGGGAGTCCGTAGCACCCACCCGCCCGGGACCCCGCGGTCCGCGTCGAGCAGCCGCGCCTCGACGGCGAGGAGCAGCGGGTGGGCCACCGTGCGGAGCACGGTGCGCCGCTCGACGTCGAGCGCGCAGAGCACACGGTCGCCCACCGGCCCGTCGGCGTCGAGGCGCAGCGACGCCAGCGCGGGGTGGCTCGCTCCCTTGAGCGGGGCGACGCCCAGGCGGTGGACGTGCATCGGGGACGTCGGCGGGAGGCCGGTCAGAGGACGCCGCTGACGGGATCGCGGTCGGTCAGGCAGTAGGCCGCGCCGTCCGGCGCCCGCAGCACGGTCCACCGGTCGTGCTCGGCGACGAGGACGGCCCCCAGGGCCTCGTGCCGGGCCGCCTCGGCGCGACGGTCGCTGCACGCGACGTCGAGGTGCGCGCTCACCTCGGACCGGTCGTCCTCGACCTGCTGCAGGAGCAATCGCACCGCCTGCCCCTCGGGTCGGCGCAGCGAGGAGAACGCGGAGCCGACGCTCGAGGCCTGCGGCGCCCAGCCGGTGAGCGCGGCCCAGAACCCGGCCTCCGCGGCGTGCAACCGCGCGGGCGCGTCGATGCACACCTGGTCGACGGCGGAGACGGACCCGTCCGGCCAGGTCGCGGCCGGCGCGCGCAGGCAGGCGGGGTGGGCGACGAAGCAGAAGGTGAGACCACCGGGCGAGCGCATCACCACGAAGCCGTGCTCGCTGCGGTGCTCGACCCGCGCCCCGAGCTGCTCCGCCCGTGCCGCGGCGCGGTGCGGGTCCGGTACGTGCAGGTCGAGGTGCACCCGTGACGTCGACGGAACCCGTTGCACCTTCAGGTGGGGATGCCCGCGCAGCGGCTCCAGCGAGGCGAACTCGCCGGCCTCCCCGCGCGACGGACCCAGGCGCTGACCCGCCACGGCGGCCCAGAAGGCGGGCACACGGTCCCAGTGCTCCTCGGCCACGTCCACGAACGCGGTCACCCAGAACGGCCGTGCGGCCCGCTCGTCGTCCTCCGCGACGGGCCGGTGCAGCACGGCGCCGGTCGGGCTGACCCGCACGTCGTCCCCGTCGGCCGCGCCCGTGCCGTCCACGATGAGCGAGAAACCGGGGTCGGCGCGGGGCGGCCAGACGAGGGTGGTCGCGGGGACGGTCCCCACGTTGCGCAGCGAGCCGCCGCCCGGACGGCGTACCAGCAGCTCGTCGCCGGCGACCTCGACCACCGCGTGCACCGCCTTGACCCGGCCGTCGCGGGAGGTCAGCAGGTACGCCGTGCCGAAGCCCGCCAGCGTGGCCGCCAGGTCGTCGAGGTCCACCGGGATGCTCACCCCGGTGACGCTAGCGCCTCAGCCGAGGGCGTGCAGCACGCCGAGCACCACCAGCGCCTGACCGAGGTGGTAGGTCACCATGACGACCAGGTGGGGGTACGGCGCCACCCAGCGGGCCGGCCGGTCGAAGCGGTCGAGCGCGAGGACCGTGTCGCTGGCGACGAACACGGCCGCGCCGAGGCCCACCAGCAGGTGCTCGGTCGACCACGCGGCCACGAGCATGGCGCAGATGACGAGGCTGTACGCGGCGACCGGCAGCGCCACGACGGCCCCCTGCTCGCGCAGCACGCGCGGGAGCACCGTGCGGGAGGCGACGAGTGCCGCCGCGGCGGCCAGCACCCCCGCGCCCAGCCAGCCCGACGCGTGCAGGCCCAGCATCGCGAAGCACACGAGGTAGGCGGCGTGACCGACCAGGAACGCCGCGAGCCCCGCGAGGAACCGCTCGTCGGAGTCGCCCAGGAGCAGGGCGTCCCCGAGCGTGCCGAGCAGCAGGGCGACGACGAGCCACCAGCCCGCGTGCGCGTCGGCGGCGCCGCCCGCCAGCGCGGCGGTGGTGAGCGCCAGCAGCGCCGCGGGCTTCACGACCGCCTCGGTGCGGCGGTCGCCGCGGACGACGGCCGCCCAGTTCGCGAGCGCGATCAGCGCGAAGAGGCACCAGACGACGACGGGGAGCACCCGGGCAGCATCGCACCTGCGGACGCGGTCGGGGCCGGTTCGAGGTGCAGCACCTCGTCCATCTGCTCCAGCCCGACACCGTCGTGGGTGATCCAGACCAGCGACCGGCCCGCGCCGGCGGCCAGCAGGTCGGCGGTGACCTCGCGCGCGGTGTCGGCGTCGAGGTGCGCCGTCGGCTCGTCGAGCACCAGGACGGGCGCGTCGGCCAGCAGCGCGCGGGCCAGCGCGATCCGCGCCCGCTCGCCGCCGGAGACCGCGAGGCCCCCGTCACCGATCCGGGTCGCCGTCCCGGCGGGGAGGTCGGCGAGCCACAGGTCGAGCCGGGCGGCCCGCAGGGCCGCGTCGACCGCCGCGTCGTCCGCGCCGGGGCGGGCCAGCCGCACGTTCTCGGCGACCGTCGAGGCGAACAGGTATGGGTCGTCGTCGACGAGCCCGACGCGGGCGCGCACGTCGTCCGGGTCCAGGAGCGCCACGTCGGTCCCGGCGACCTCGTGACGACCGGCCGTCGGGGCCAGGAACCGCACGAGGACCGCGGCGAGCGTCGACTTGCCGCACCCCGAGGGGCCCACGACCCCGATCCGACGGCCGGGGCGCAGGTCCAGGTCGGTGGCCGCGAGCGCCGGGCGCCCGGCGTCCCACTCCGCCGCCACGCGGTGCAGCCGCACCGCCGCGCTCTCCGGGCCGTCGGCGAGCGAGGCCGGCGAGGCCGGCGTCGCGACGGCCGGCTCCAGGTCGGCGAGACCGTCGACGCGGGCGCGTGCCGCGGCGGTGGCGACCTGCAGCGACCCGGCGTCGGCGAGCGGGACGACGACGTCGACCAGCGCGAGCGGCAGGAGCAGCAGCAGCGCCAGCACGGGGGCGCCGACGCCGCCGGCGGCCAGCGCGTCCGCACCGAGGATGGCGACCAGCACCACCGCGGCCGCGGCGGCGATGCTCGCCCACGACCGGGCCAGCGCGACCCGGGCGGCGCCGGCGACCGTCGCGGTGCCGAGGCGGTGACCCGCCGCGCGTACCTCCTCGCGGGCGGCCGTGTCCCGCTGCCAGGCCAGCAGCTCGCGGGCGTCGTCGAGCACCCCGAGGGTGCGGGCCGACAGCTCGGCCCGCGCCGCGACCGTGCGGGGGGCCAGCGCACCCACGCCCCGGCGGCTGGTCGACCAGGTCGCTGCGGCGGCGAGCGCGGCCAGCCCCACGGCGACGAGCCCGGCGGCGGGCAGCATCGGCACGGTCACGACGGCGGCGAGGCCGAGGACGCCCAGCGCCGTCGCAACGGGCATCCGCACCCGCAGGCGGTCGTCGAGGAGGCTGTCGACGTCGTCGACCACCGTGGTGAGCAGGTCGCCCCGACGCCGTCCACCGAGGCGGCTCGGCACCAGCGGCACCAGCACGTCGTAGACCCGCGCCCGTTGCTCGGCCAGCTCGCGCAGACCGACGTCGTGCGAGACGAGCCGCTCGGCGTAGCGGGCGGCCGGGCGGCCCAGGCCGAAGGTCCGCACGCCGACGATCGCCACCATCAGCATCAGCACGGGGGGCTGCTCGGAGGCCCGCACGATGAGCCATCCCGCGGTCGCGGTGAGCGCGACCCCGAACGCCGAGGACGCCGTGCCGAGCAGCACCGCGAGCGCCCACCGGCGCCGGACCCGGCGGGCGTCGGTGCCCGGGTCGCTCGGGTCGCTCGGGTCACTCCCGTCCCACGAGTACCCGGTTGACCGGGTATCGCTCGACCTGGACCCCGTTCGAACGGGGTCTGAGTCGAGCGTTCCCCGGTGAACCGGGTACTCCACGCCGGCCCGCACCAGCTCGATCCGCCGGTCCGCGGCGGCGACGAGGGCGGGGCGGTGGGCGACGGCGATCACGCAGCGCTCGGCCGCCAGGTCGCGCACGACGTCCACCAGCACCGCCTCGGTGGCCGCGTCGAGGTGGGCGGTGGGCTCGTCGAGCAGGACGTACGCCCGGTCGCTCACGACCACGCGGGCCAGGGCCAGGCGGGCCCGCTGCCCGGCGGAGAGAGCGTCGCCGTCCTCGCCGAGCGGCGTCTCGATGTCCAGCGGCAGCGCGTCGACGACCGCGTCGAGGCGCACTGCCGCGAGCGCCGCGCGCACCTCGGCGTCGGTGGCGTCGGGCCGCCCGGTGCGGACATTGGCGGCGATCGTGGCGTCCTGCAGCCAGGGCCGCTGCCCGAGCACCGCGACCTCGCGCGACCAGCGCACCGGGTCCACGCCGGCGATCTCCGTGCCGCCGACGCGCAGGGAGCCCGCGTACGCCACCTCACCCCGCAGCGCCGCCAGCAGTGTCGACTTGCCGGCGCCGGACGCGCCGGTGATGACGGTGAGGCCGCGCTCCGGGAGGTGCGCGGAGAGCGGCTCGAAGGCCGGTCGCGTCCGCCCGGGCCAGGTGACGGTGACGCCGTCGAGGCGCAGGTCGCCCCGCAGGCGCCCGGTCGGCTGCTCGGTGGGCGCAGGGGAGGAAGCGGAACCGGCCGTGCGCTCCAGCAGCGCGTGGATCTGCTCGAACGTCGCGGTGCCCTCGGCCGCCGCGTGGAACTCGGCGCCGACGCGACGCACGGGCCAGTACGCCTCGGGCGCGAGCAGCAGGACCGCCAGCGCGGTCTCGAGGCCCAGGCCCCCGCCCGCGAGCCGCAGCCCGACGAGGACGGCGACCAGCGCCACCGAGATGGTCGCGATCAGCTCGAGCGCGGCCGAGGAGGCGAACGCGAGCCGCAGGACGTCGGTGTTCGCGCGCCGGTAGCGGTCGGTGACCTGTCGGATCCGGGGCGCCTGCGCGCGGGCGCGCCGGTGGGCGACCAGCGTCGGCAGGCCGCGCACCACGTCGACGAAGTGGCCGGCCAGCTGGCTCAGCAGCCGCCACTGGCGGTCGGCGCGCTCGCGCGTCGACAACCCGATCAGCACGGCGAAGACGGGCAGCAGCGGCAGGGTCAGGACGACGACGAGCGCGCTGGCCCAGTCGAGCGCCGCGATCGCGACCACGGTGATCACGGGGAGGACCGCGGCCAGCACCAGCGCCGGGAGGTAGCGGGTCAGGTACGGCTCGGTGGCGGCGACCCCGCGGGTCGCCAGCACCCCGTGCGCCCCGAGCGACCCCCCGCCCGCGGCGTCGACCGGTCCCGGCCGCAGGGCCGCGGCCAGCACGAGGTCGCGCAGCCGCTCGCCGACCGTCGTGGCCGCGCGGGCGGCGGCCACGTCGACGACGTACGTCACGGCGGCGCGGGCGACCAGCGCGCCGGCGAACAGCGCCGCCGGCAGGTGCCAGCCGCTGCCGGTCGGGTCGCCGACCAGCCGCGCGACGAGCGCGGCCAGCGCCAGCGCCTGCCCGACCAGCAGGGCGGCGCCGAGGACGCTGCCGCCGACGACGACCGCCAGCGACCCGCGTGCGGGGTCGAGGTGGGGGAGGACCCGTGGGTCGACCGGCTTCATCGCAGCTGCTCCGTCCGGGTCAGTCGCGGGCGGCGGTGAGCTGGGCGGTGGGGATGTGCCGCGTGGAGATGCGCTTGCGGAACACCCAGTAGGTCCAGGTCTGGTAGCCGATCACGATCGGCGTGAAGACCAGGGCGACCCAGGTCATGATCTGCAGCGTGTAGGGCGTCGCCGCCGCGTTGGTCGTCGTCAGGGAGTACGCGGCGCTCGTCGAGGACGGCATCACGTCGGGGAACAGGGCCAGGAACAGGCCGGCCACCGCGAGCACGATCGTGAGGAACGTGCCGAGGAACGCCCAGCCCTCGCGACCGGCGGCCGCGGCCGCGACCCCGGCCAGCAGGCACAGCGCGGCGAGCACGAAGGCGACCGCGGACGAGAGGTCGCCGGTGCGCACCTGCGTCCAGGTCAGGAACACCACGGCGACGACCGCGGCGGCCGCGCCGAGGCGTACCGCCAGGGCACGGGCGCGGTGGCGGATCTCGCCGTCGGTCTTCAGCGCCACGAACATCGCGCCGTGGGTGGCGAACAGGAGCGCGGTCACCGCGCCGCCCAGGAGGGCGTAGGGGTTGAGCAGGGTGAACAGGGTGCCGGTGAACTCCTTGTCGGCGTCGATCGGCACGCCGGCGGTGATGTTGGCGAAGGCGACGCCCCACAGGACGGCCGGCACGTAGGAGCCGCCGATCATCGCGACGTCCCAGCGCGCCCGCCACGACGCGGTGTCGCCCTTGTGGCGGTACTCGAACGAGAGGTTCCGCAGGATCAGCGCGACCAGGATGATCAGCAGCGGGAGGTAGAAGCCGCTGAACAGCGTGGCGTACCACTCCGGGAAGGCCGCGAAGGTCGCGCCGCCGGCGACGAGCAGCCACACCTCGTTGCCGTCCCAGACCGGTCCGATCGTGTTGATCATGACGCGCCGCTCGGTCTCGTCGCGGGCCAGCACCGGCACGAGCATGCCGACACCGAAGTCGAAGCCCTCGAGGGCGAAGTAGCCGATCCAGAGGACGGCGATGAGCACGAACCAGATGGTGGTGAGCTCGAGTCCGAACATGGGTCTGTCTCCTCAGTACGCGAACGTGAGCTGGGCGTCGTCGTCGTGGTCGGCCCGGCCCGGGTCGGGCGGCTCGACGAACTCCTCCGGTCCCTTGCGGACGGTCTTGGCCAGGAGCTTGACCTCGATCACGGCCAGGACGCCGTAGAGCGTGGTCAGCGTGATCACCGAGATCCAGGCCTCCGGGATGCTGACGCCGGGGGACACGCCGCGCTCGGTGGTCATCAGGCCGAACACGACCCAGGGCTGGCGGCCCATCTCGGTGAAGATCCAGCCCATCGAGCTGGCCAGCACGGTGACGACGGGCAGGGCGATGCCGACGCGGCCCAGCCAGGCCGCGTTCACGACCTCGTCGCGGCGACGGCGGGTCAGCCACAGCACCAGCGCGGAGCCGGCGGTGCCGAGGGCGCCGAAGCCCATCATCCAGCGGAAGGTCCAGTAGGTGACGGGGATGTTGGGCACGTAGTCGTCGGGGGTGTAGTAGGTCGCGCCGACGTCGCTGCCGTAGGTCTCGGCGTACGTCTCGCGCAGCTCGTTGATGCCCTTGACCTCGCCGTCGAAGCTGCCGGTGCCGAGGAACGAGAGGAGGCAGGGCACGGTGAGGGCGAACTTCTCCTCCTGCCCGTCCGGGGTCCCGATCGTGAAGACGGAGAAGGGGGCGCAGCTCTGCTCGGTCTCGTAGAGCGCCTCGGCCGCCGCCATCTTCATGGGCTGGACCTCGGTCATCACCTTGCCCTGGACGTCCCCGGAGATGATCACGCCGATCGCGGAGACGAACATGATGACCGCGGAGATCCGGATGCCGCGGCGGTACATCGTGCGCTCGCCGCGGGCGGTCGTGGCGATGGCCTCGGCCTCGCCCGCGGCCACCTCCTCCTCGGTCGCGACGCGGCCGCCGTGCCGCTTGGAGACGTAGAGCCAGGCGCTGATGCCGATGACGAACGCCGCGGCGCTCATGTAGGCGGCGAGCACGACGTGGGGGAAGGTGACCAGCTGGACCTTGTTGAACATGACCGCGGCGAAGTCGGTCAGCTCGGCGCGGCCGGTCTCGGGGTTGTACTCGTAGCCGACCGGGTGCTGCATCCACGAGTTCGCCGCGAGGATGAACCAGGAGGAGGCCAGCACGCCGAGGTGCACGATCCACATGCAGGCGGCGTGGACCAGGCGGGGGAGCTTGTCCCAGCCGAAGATCCACAGGCCGAGGAAGGTCGACTCGAGGAAGAACGCCAGCAGGCCCTCGATGGCCAGCGGGGCGCCGAAGACGTCGCCGACGAAGCGCGAGTAGTCGGACCAGTTCATCCCGAACTGGAACTCCTGCACGATCCCGGTCACCAGGCCGAGGGCGAAGTTGATGAGGAAGAGCTTCCCGAAGAACTTCGTCAGGCGCAGGTAGTCGGGGTTCTTCGTGCGCAGCCAGAAGGTCTCGAAGATCGCCACGATCAGCGTGAGGCCGATCGTGAGCGGCACGAAGAGGAAGTGGTAGACGGTCGTGATGCCGAACTGCCACCGGGCGATGTCGACGAGCTCCATTGCTCGGACCTCCAGTCAGAGGACGGGTCGGGGGCCTCTCCCCGGCCGCACGCTCACCACCCGGCTATCTACGACGCCGTGTAGTAAGTACGACTCACTGTAGTACGACGTCTGCTCGTAGGTACACTCCTCCCGTGTCCCCGATCCGCAAGACTTCGTCACGTTCCGCGCTGGGCGACCTGGAGCGTGCCGTGATGGACGTCCTCTGGTCCCAGCCGACCTCCGCGACCCTCACCGTGCGCGACGTGCACGCCCAGGTCGCCGAGCAGCGCGACGTCGCCTACACCACCGTGATGACCGTCATGGACCGCCTGGCCCGCAAGGGCCACGTGGTGCAGGAGCGCGAGGGACGGGCGTACCGCTACCGCGCCACCGCGTCCCGCGGACAGATGACCGCCGACCTCATGCGCGGAGCGCTCGAGGACATCGGCCATGAGGACCGCGCCGGTGCGCTGGTCGCGTTCGTGGGGGAGGCGAGCGCGGACGAGGTCCGTGCGCTGCGGGAGGCGCTGGCCCGCATCAACGACGACCCCGACCCCGCGTCCCCGGGTGCCTGACCGGGTCCGCGCGACCATGGTCGGGTGAGGACCCCATGACCCCCCTCGTGCTCGGCGCCCTCGCCGTCGCGCTCGCCGGCCCCGTGCCGGCGCTGCTGGCGCGCGCCCACCGGCTGCGCCGGACGCCGTACGCCGCGCTCGTGCTGTGGCAGGCCGTCGCGCTCGCCGCGGTGCTCGCGGCCCTCGGGGCGACCCTCGCCCTCGTCACCATCCACCTCCTGCCGGCCGACGAGCGCGTCCCGCACCTGATGGAGTACGCCGTGGCCGCGGTCGCGCTCACGATCACGGGACTGGTCGCCGGCCGGCTCCTGCTCTCCGGGCACCGGGTCGGCGCCGACCTGCGCCGGATCCGACGTCGCCACGCCGACCAGGTCGACCTCCTCGGGCGCGCCCGTGAGGGCGGGGTGCGGGTGCTCGAGGGCGACACGCCCGTCGCGTACTGCCTGCCCGGCCTGCACCGCGGCCGCGTGGTGGTCTCCGCCGGCGTCATCGAGCGCCTCGCCGAGACCGAGGTGGACGCGGTCCTGGCCCACGAGTGGGCGCACCTGCGCTTCCGCCACGACCTCGTCGTCGAGTTCTTCGACGTGCTGCACCGGGCGTTCCCGCGCTGGGTCTCCAGCGCCCGGGCGCTGGCGGAGGTCCGGCTGCTGGTGGAGATGTGCGCCGACGCCACGGCGGTGCGCGCGGCCGGCCGGCGACCGCTGGCGCAGGCGCTCGTGCAGCTCGCGGAGGCGCGTACGCCCGCCGCGGCGCTCGGCGCCGGCACCGGGTCGCGCTCCGACCTGCTCGCCCGGATGGAGAGGCTCGCCGAGCCGTCCGTCCCGCGGGGCCAGGGGCCGGCGGTGGTCGCGGTCGCCGTGGCCGTCCTCGTCCTGCCCACGTGGCTCATCGTCGCGCCCTGGCTCGAGGCGGTCGCCGGCCTCGTCTGGTGAGCCGCCGGGTGAGCCCGTGCGTCGGGGCCGGTGACGGCTGTGTCGGAGGCCTCTGGTAACCCGTGCCGCGACACGCTCCTCAGCACCCGGGTGCGGACGCGCCGATCACCTAGGGTCTCGGACCATGGCGACCCGTACGTCTTCCCCGCCGGGGTCGCGCAGCTCGAGCACGTCCCGCAACGGTTCCTCCCGAGGTGGAGGGACCCGTGGAGGCTCGGCCTCGCGTCCCCGGAGTACCGGCAAGTCCGGCAAGACCGCACCCCGTCGCGCCCCGGCGCGCCCCGCCCCGCGCGCCGTGCGCACCGGGCCCGGACCGGTCCTGCGCTTCTTCGGCATGATCGGCCGCGGCATCGTGGCGACGTGGCTGGGGATCGCGCACGCGATCGGCGGCCTGGCCCGCAGCATCGGCAACGCGGCCGGCGAGGTCGAGCCCGAGCACCGCCGTGACGGCGTCGGGCTGACCTTCATGGGCCTCGCGGTCGTGGTCGCCGGTGCCGTGTGGTGGCGCTTCGACGGCGCCGCGCTCGACACGGTCCGCACGGTCGTCGCCGGCTCGGTCGGCAAGCTCGCGGGCTTCGTGCCGCTGGCCCTCGTCTACATCGGCTGGCGCTACATGCGCGACCCGGAGCGCAACGGCCCGGTCGGGCGTCAGGTCATCGGCTGGACCGCGCTGACGTTCGGCCTGCTCGGCATCGTGCACATCGCCAACGGCACCCCCGAGCCCGCGCTGGGCGACACCACCGACCTCGAGGAGGCGGGGGGCGCCATCGGGTTCGTCGTCTCCAGCCTGCTGCTCGACCTGCTGCGCACGCCCTGGGTGGTCGTGCCGCTGCTGGTGCTGGTCGGCTTCTTCGGCGTCCTCGTCATCACGGCGACGCCCGTGTACCAGATCCCCGCCCGGCTGCGCGAGGCCCGCGACCGCCTCCTCGGCGCGACGTCGAGCCGCGCGGCCGACGGCGGCCCCGGCGAGGCCACGGACGAGCTCGACCCCGAGGCCGGCGACCCCGCCTACGACACGCCGCTCGTCGGCGAGCACGAGAGCCGCAAGGAGCGTCGGGCGCGTCGCAAGGCGGAGAAGGAGGCCGACGGCGAGCGGGAGGCCGACGCCCTCGACCTCGCTCAGTCCTACGACCGGACGCCGGACACGTCGGTCGGCAGCGACGACACCGGGGACACCACCCCCGGCTCCGCCGACACCGACCCCGCCGCGGACGACGAGCACCGCACCAGCACGGCCGCCGTCGGTGCGGCCGGTGCTGCCGCGGGCGCCGCCGCGGCGGCCGCGGCCCGGCGCACCCCCCGCGACGACAACGGCGACCTCGAGGCGCCGCCGCACGCGCAGCTGCCGCCCCGCGTGGAGCAGCTGTCGCTCTCGGGCGACATCGCGTACTCGCTGCCCGGCAGCGAGGTGCTCAAGGCCGGCTCGCCGCACAAGGCGCGCTCGAAGGCCTCCGACGGCATCGTCGAGCGGCTCACCCAGGTGCTGGGGGAGTTCAACATCGACGCGCAGGTCACGGGCTACACCCGCGGCCCGACGGTCACGCGCTACGAGGTCGAGCTCGGCCCCGGCGTCAAGGTCGAGAAGATCACCAACATCCAGCGCAACATCGCGTACGCCGTCGCCTCGGCCGACGTCCGCATCCTCAGCCCGATCCCCGGCAAGTCCGCGGTCGGCGTCGAGATCCCGAACCTCGACAAGGAGATCGTGTCGCTGGGCGACGTGCTGCGCTCGACGAAGGCGCGCTCGGAGCCGCACCCGATGGTCGCGGGCCTCGGCAAGGACGTCGAGGGCGAGTTCGTCGTCGCCAACCTGGCGAAGATGCCGCACCTCCTGGTCGCCGGTGCCACCGGCTCCGGAAAGTCGAGCTTCATCAACTCGATGATCACCTCGATCCTCATGCGCTCCACGCCCGACGAGGTGCGGATGATCATGGTCGACCCGAAGCGGGTCGAGCTGAACGCGTACGAGGGCGTGCCGCACCTGATCACGCCGATCATCACGAACCCGAAGAAGGCCGCCGAGGCCCTCGCGTGGGTCGTGCGCGAGATGGACATGCGCTACGACGACCTGGCGAACTTCGGCTTCCGACACGTCGACGACTTCAACAAGGCGGTGCGCGCCGGCAAGGTCGAGGTGCCGCCGGGCAGCGAGCGCGTGCTGTCGCCGTACCCGTACCTGCTGGTCATCGTCGACGAGCTCGCGGACCTGATGATGGTCGCGCCGCGCGACGTCGAGGACGCGGTCGTGCGGATCACCCAGCTCGCCCGTGCCGCCGGCATCCACCTGGTGCTGGCGACGCAGCGACCGTCGGTCGACGTCGTCACCGGTCTGATCAAGGCCAACGTGCCGTCGCGGCTCGCGTTCGCGACCTCGTCGCTGGCCGACAGCCGCGTCATCCTCGACCAGCCGGGGGCGGAGAAGCTGGTCGGCCAGGGTGACGGCCTGTTCCTGCCGATGGGGTCGTCGAAGGCGATCCGCGTGCAGGGCTCCTGGGTCGGCGAGGGCGAGATCGCGCAGGTGGTCAAGCACTGCCGCGAGCAGCTGCAGCCCACCTACCGCGACGACGTCACGGCGCCGCAGCAGAGCAAGCGCGAGCTCGACGACGACATCGGCGACGACCTCGACCTGGTGATCCAGGCGGTCGAGCTCGTCGTCTCCACGCAGTTCGGATCGACGTCGATGCTGCAGCGCAAGCTGCGGGTCGGCTTCGCCAAGGCCGGCCGGCTCATGGACATCCTCGAGAGCCGCGGCGTCGTCGGGCCCAGCGAGGGGTCCAAGGCGCGCGACGTGCTGGTCAAGCCCGACGAGGTCGACGGCGTCATCGTCACGTTGCAGGGGGAGCAGTGAGCACCAGCCCGAACCCGTTCCACGGCCACGACGGACGCGACCCGGCCGTCCTGCCCGACCGCCCCGACTCGGCCGCCCGCCGCGACCCCTTCGGTCTCGGACTGCCCCGGCGCCCCGACTGGGAGAGCTTCGGCGTGCTCACCCTCGTCGACGACCCGGCCTCCGCGCCGCGGCCCGACGACGTCGTGGAGGTCCGCCGCAGCGGGCTCGTCACCGGTCTCGTCGGCGTCGCCGCCGCCGGTCTCGGCCTGGCCTGGCTCGGACGCGCGCTCGGCGACGGCGGGGTGCTGAGCTGGAGCGTCACCGGACTGCTCGCGATCGTGGCCCTCGCGCACCTCACGGCGTTCGTCGACGCCCGGGTGCCGGTCGCGGTGCTGGACGCCCAGGGCGTACGCATGCGGCTCGGCCGCACCTGGCAGGGCCTGCCGTGGGAGAGCGTCGACCACGTCACCCACGCGCCGCGCACGAGCCGCTGGCGCGACGGGCGGCTGCTGGTGGAGCCGTTCGAGTCCGACGAGGTCGTCGCCGCGCTCGACCGCGGCGCCCGGTGGCACGCCTGGTGGGCGCGACGGTGGTACGGCGGCGCGTTCGCCCTGCCGCTCGGCGTCTCCACGCGCGTCGTCGGCGCGGACGACCTCGGCGCGACCCTCGAGCGTGTCGTGGACCCGGCCGTCGACGTGGTGACCGTGCTGCCGCCCGTCGAGCCGGAGACCCAGGCCCAGGACGAGGTCCGGACCGAGACGGAGCCGGAGACCGAGGCCTCGGCCGAGGTTCCGACCGAGCCGGCGTCCGAGGACCGGACCGCGGACCCGACCGAGCCCAAGGGCGAGGAGGCGCCCACGCGGGCGGCCGCCCTCTCCGCGGCCGCCGAGCGGGTCGGCGACCGTGCGCGCCGCGTCGGCCCCTGGGCCGCCGGCCTGCTGGCCCGGGTCGGCGAGCGTCGCGCGGAGCGCGAGCAGGACGAGCAGGACGAGCAGGACGAGCCCGTCGTGGCCGGGACCGACGACGCCGGCGTGGAGGCGCGCGCGACGGACGACGCCGCGCCTGCCACCCCGGTCGGACCGGCAGCTCCGGTGGCGAGTCCCGTCTCCCCGTTGCGCGAGACCCGGCGCGCCGTGCGGGCCGAGGTCGTGCGCGACGAGCCGTCCGCCCCGGTGCTGCCTGCCGCTCCGGCGGCACCGCTGCCGGAGGCGGCCGCGCTGCAGCGTCCGACCGACCCGGGGCTGGCCGCGTACGAGCGCGACGAGCCCGTCGTCGACGTCGTCCCGATGGTGGAGTCCGACCCGGAGCCCGTGCGCGAGCCCGTCGTGGGACCCGTGTTCACCGCGGCGCGGCGCCGGCTGGGCCTCAGCGTCGACCAGCTCGCCGAGCGCACCCGGATCCGGCCCCACGTCATCGAGGCGATCGAGGTCGACGACTTCGGCCCGTGCGGCGGCGACTTCTACGCCCGCGGCCACCTGCGCACCCTGGCGCGCATCCTGGGCGTCGACGGCGCGGAGGCGGTCGCGCGCTTCGACGCGGAGTACGCCGACGCGCCGATCGACGCGCGCCGGGTCTTCGAGGCGGAGCTGGCGACCGTGCCCGGCGGCTCCATGCGGGCGACCCGGGGCGGTCCGAACTGGTCCGTCCTGGTGGCCGCGGTGATGTCGCTGATCCTGCTGTGGTCGGCCGCGCAGATGCTGTTCTCCGGCTCCGATGAGGAGACGGCCGCCGGCGGCGCCGCCGGTCTGTCGTCCTCGACGACCTCCGTCGAGCCGGTGGGCGTCGTGCTGACCGCTCCCGACGCGGCGGTCGCGCTGACCGTGCGCGACGGCGAGGGCGAGGTCGTGTGGCAGGGCGAGCTGGCCGCGGGGCAGTCGCAGAGCGTCGACGCCGTCCCGCCGGTGCGGGTCTCGTCCTCCGACGGTGCCGTGACGGCAGCGGTCGACGGGGGAGCGGCCAGCGAGCTCGGCCAGGCCGGCAGCGCGGTGCAGCGCAGCCTGTCGCCGTGACCCCACGCGTCCCGCACGGACCCCGCTCGGGCGCCGCGCCTCGTTTCGACGGGTGCGGCGCCCGAGGGGCATACTCGGGCCGGTCATGACCTCCTCCACCACCACCCCCGACCGCACCGCCGCCCCCGACGACGCGCCCGGCGCAGCCCAGCCGCTCTCGGTCGCGATGGTGACCCTCGGGTGCGCCCGCAACGAGGTCGACTCCGAGGAGCTCGCGGGTCGCCTCGAGGCCGGCGGCTTCGTCCTCGTGGAGGACCCCGACCAGGCGGACACCGTGGTGGTCAACACCTGCGGGTTCGTGGAGTCGGCGAAGAAGGACTCGGTCGACACGCTGCTCGCGGCCGCCGACCTCAAGGACGGCGGGCGCCCGCAGGCGGTCGTCGCCGTCGGCTGCCTCGCCGAGCGCTACGGCGCGGACCTCGCCGAGTCGCTGCCCGAGGCCGACGCGGTGCTCGGCTTCGACGACTACCCCGACATCGCCGCCCGCCTGCAGGCGATCGTGGCGGGCGAGGCCCACCACCCCCACACCCCGGCGGACCGCCGCAAGCTCCTGCCGATCAGCCCGGTCGAGCGCGGCGCCGCCGTCGCCGCATCCGGGCTCAGCGTGCCCGGCCACGCCCCCGACCTGCCGCTCGACCTGGCCCCCGCCAGCGGGCCCCGCGCCGTGCGTCGCCGGCTCGACGGCGGTCCGACCGCGCCGCTCAAGCTCGCCAGCGGGTGCGACCGCCGCTGCACCTTCTGCGCCATCCCGAGCTTCCGCGGGTCCTTCGTGAGCCGCCGCCCCGCCGACGTGCTCGCCGAGGCGCGGTGGCTGGGGGAGCAGGGCGTCAAGGAGCTGTTCCTGGTCAGCGAGAACTCGACGTCCTACGGCAAGGACCTGGGTGACGTGAAGCTGCTCGAGACCCTCCTGCCGGAGCTCGTCGCGGTCGACGGCGTCGAGCGGGTGCGGGTGTCCTACCTGCAGCCGGCCGAGACCCGGCCCGGCCTGATCCGTGCGATCGCGGCGACGCCGGGCGTGACGCCGTACTTCGACCTGTCCTTCCAGCACGCCTCCAACGCCGTGCTCCGCCGGATGCGCCGCTTCGGCGACCCGGAGAGCTTCCTGACACTGCTGCAGCGGGTGCGCGACCACGCGCCGACGGCCGGCGTGCGCTCCAACGTCATCGTCGGGTTCCCGGGCGAGACCGAGGAGGACCTCGAGATCCTCTGCGACTTCCTCGAGGCCGCACGCCTCGACGTGACCGGTGTCTTCGGCTACTCCGACGAGGACGGCACCGAGGCCGCCGGCCTCGACGGCAAGCACGGCGACGACGAGGTCCGCGCCCGCGTCGACCACGTCACCGCGCTCGTCGAGGAGCTCACGTCGCAGCGCGCCGAGGAGCGCGTCGGCGAGAGCGTGGACGTGCTGGTCGAGCGGGTCGACGAGGACGGTCCCGAGGGCCGCGCGGCCCACCAGGGCCCCGAGGTGGACGGTACGACGCGCCTCGTCGCCGCGGACGGCTCGCCGTGGACGGCCTCGGCGGTCGGCGACCTGGTCGCCGCCGTGGTGGTCGCGAGCGAGGGTGCCGACCTGGTCGCCCGCCCCACCGACGCCGAGGAGACGCGCCGATGACCGAGCCCCGCCAGGCCGACAAGCCCAGCAACTTCAACCTGCCCAACGCGCTCACGACGCTGCGGATCGTCGCGGTGCCGTTCTTCGCGTGGGCGCTGCTGGTCGACGGCGGGGACTCGGTGCTGTGGCGCACGGTCGCGTGGGCGATCTTCTTCGTCGCGATGGTCACCGACAAGATCGACGGCGACATCGCCCGCGCGCGGGGCATCGTGACCGACTTCGGCAAGATCGCGGACCCGATCGCGGACAAGGCCATCACCGGGATGGCGTTCATCGGTCTCGCGATCGTCGGCGACGTGTGGTGGTGGGTGGCGATCCTCGTGCTCGTGCGCGAGTGGAGCGTGACCCTGCTGCGGCTCTCCGTGGCGAAGCACGTCGTGATCGCGGCCGCGCAGTCCGGGAAGATCAAGACCGCCCTGCAGGCGCTGGCGCTCGGTCTCCTGACGCTGCCGCTGCGCCAGGTCGACGGCTGGCTCGACGTGCCGGGCGAGGTCGTCTTCTACGCCGCGCAGGTCCTGCTCGCCGGTGCCGTGGCCATGACCCTGTGGTCGGGCTACGAGTTCTACCGCGACCTGTGGAAGCAGCGGCACACCTTCCGCACCCCGGCCGCGGACTGACGCGTCCGGCGGAGGTCTACCACACGCGGACGACCTCCTCCTCGATCGAACCGTCACCGAAGGTTCACCGCTTTTCGTTGCGCGGAGCGGCCAGTTCGTTGTGGACTGGTCCGGCTGTCCATCCGTCTCGTCCGGGTCGAGTCGCGCGCGAGCCTGCGCGGGGCTGCTCTGGCGATGTCCGAAAGGCCGTCCGTGCCCCGATTCCCAGCCGATCACTCCCGGCCCCTCTCCTCCCTCCGGCGCCGCGGTCGCGGCGCCACCGCGGCCGTCGGCGCCGTCGCCGTCTCGGCGGCCGCGCTCGCCGCGGTGCCGACCAGTCCCGCCAGCGCGAACCCGCAGGGCACCGGTCTCCTCATCTCCGAGGTCTACGGCGGTGGCGGCAACAACGGTGGGGCGTTCAAGAACGACTTCATCGAGCTGTTCAACCCGACGACCGAGGAGATCAGCCTCGACGGCCTCGGGCTGCAGTACCGCTCCGCGTCCGGCGGTGGCGGCGGGTTCGAGCCCCTCAGCGGCGCGGTCGCCCCGGGCGGGTACTACCTCCTCGAGGCGGCGGAGGGGAGCAACAAGGACCAGCCGCCCCTTCCCACGCCGGACGCGGTCGTCCCGTTCTCGATGAGTGGCTCCGCCGGTCAGGTCCTCCTGGTCGACGGCACCAGCGCGTTCACCGGCTCCGGTGACGTCGCCGGCAACGCCGGCCTCGTCGACGCCCTCGGCTGGGGTTCGGCCACCACGACCTTCGAGGGTGCGCCGGCCGCCGGCACCGCGAACGCCACGAGCGTGGCCCGCAAGGTCGCGGCGACCGACTCGGACAACAACCTCGCCGACTTCGCGGTCGGTGCACCGACGCCGCAGAACTCGGGCGACGACGGCAGCGAGCCCGAGCCGCCGGCCGAGCCGGTCGAGGCCACCATCGCCGAGATCCAGGGCACCGCAGCCGTCACGCCGCTGCGGGGACAGCCCGTCGTGACCCGCGGCCTCGTGACCGCCACCTACCCGACCGGCGGCTTCAACGGCTTCTACATCCAGACGCCCGGCACCGGCGACGAGGTGAAGGGTCCGGACCAGGGCTCGAACGCCGTGTTCGTCTTCCAGGGCGGCGGGGACAAGGCGTACCCGGCCATCGGCGAGTACGTCGAGGTCACCGGCACGGCCGACGAGTACAACGGGCAGACCCAGGTCAACGCCGTCGACGGTTCGTACACGGTCGTCGACGAGGTCGTCGCTCCCGTCAAGGCGCGGGACTTCGCGCTGCCCGCGACCACCGACGCCGTCGAGCGGGAGGCGCAGCGCGAGCGCTACGAGGGCGAGCTGGTCCTGCCGAGCGAGACCTACACGGTCACGAACAACTTCAGCCTGAACCAGTACGCGGAGATCGGGCTCGCGCTCGGCGACACCCCGCTGATCACCCCGTCGGAGATCGCCCGCCCGGGCGACACCGAGGCGATCGCGCAGGCGCAGGCCCAGAACGCCGCCCGCGACGTGCGCCTCGACGACGGTGCCTCGATCGACTTCCTGTCGAACAAGGACATCCCGCTCCCGTGGATCGACGTCGAGCAGAGCGTGCGCGTGAACTCGTCGGTCCAGATCACCGAGCCGGTCATCTTCGACTGGCGCAACAACGCCTGGAAGTTCCAGCCGACCGAGCGCCTCGAGACCACGGCCGACGGGGGGCCGGCGACGTTCGAGGACACGCGCACCGACGCGCCCGAGGACGTCGGGGGCGACCTGACGATCGCGACGTTCAACGTCCTCAACTACTTCACCACCACCGGTGAGGACTGGGTCGCGGGCGGGACGGGCCGCGAGTGCAGCTACTACACCGACCGCGCCGGTGACCGTGTGACGACCAACCGCTGCAACCCCAACGGTCCGCGCGGTGCGGCGAACGACGTGAACCTGGAGCGCCAGGAGTCCAAGATCGTCGCGGCGATCGACGCGATCGACGCCGGCGTCGTGTCGCTGGAGGAGATCGAGAACTCGGCTGCGTTCGGCCAGGACCGCGACCAGGCGCTGTCGACGCTGGTCGACGCCCTCAACGAGGCGGCGGGCGAGGAGCGGTGGGCCTTCGTCCCCTCGCCCAGCGCTGTGCCGACGAACGAGGACGTCATCCGCACGGCGTTCATCTACCAGCCCGACGTGGTCGAGACGGTCGGCGAGTCCAGCATCCTGCTGGGCGACCCCGCCTTCTCCAACGCCCGCGAGCCGCTGGCCCAGGCTTTCCAGCCGATCGACGGTGGCGACCCCTTCACGGTGGTCGTCAACCACTTCAAGTCCAAGAGCAACTCGGACGCGGCGACCGGGGACAACGCGAACAACCCGATCACCGGCGCCTTCAACGGCGACCGGGTGCGTCAGGCGACCGCACTGTCCGCGTTCGCCGACGAGTTCGCGACGGAGGCAGGCACCGAGGCCGTCTTCCTCACGGGTGACTTCAACTCGTACTCGAAGGAGGACCCGGTCGTGGTCCTCGAAGACGCCGGCTACACCAACCTGGTCTCCGAGGGCGAGTGGAGCTACAGCTTCCAGGCCATGTCGGGGTCGCTCGACCACGTCTTCGCCAACGAGGCCGCGCTCGCGACCGTCACCGGCTCCGACGTCTGGGAGATCAACGCCGTCGAGCCGATCTCCTACGAGTACAGCCGCTACAACTACAACGCGACCGACTTCCACGCGCCGAACCCGTACCGGTCCTCGGACCACGAGCCGCACGTCGTCGGCATCTCGACGGGCGACGACACGCCCGAGCCGCCGGCCCCGGGCTCGATCGGCACCTACCAGAACGTGCAGGCCGCCTACCCGTACCGCTACGGCGGCGTGGGCAAGCCCAAGCGCCTCGCCGTCTGGTACGGCGGTCGCGACGGAGAGCGGATCACCGGTCGCGTCTACGTGACCACCCGTCAGCTCGGCTCGTCGTCCACCACGACGGCGTCGTACTGGTACGACCGCTACGGCCGCAACGTCTGGACCCCGCTGTTCAGCCAGCGCGGCTCGCACCAGGTGACGGTCTCGTTCGTGCCCAGCGACCCGGCGTACAAGTCGGTCTCGCACTCGTACTGGATCTGGGTCTCCGCCCGCTGACCCACCCGGTCGCACGACGTGTGCGGCGCCCCCGGCCCTCGAGTGAGCTCGAGGCCGGGGGCGTCGTCGTTCGCGACGACCCGCGCGGAATGTCGGAGGCATCGGGTAGCGTTGCACAGCACCCGGGGTCATCCGGACCGGACCAGAGAGGGACGCGCATGGTGCTCTTCCGACGCTCGCTGGGCGACGTGCTCCGCCGTGAGCGGATCGATCGCGGTCTGACGCTGCGCGAGGTGTCCGCCGGTGCCCGGGTCAGCCTGGGCTACATCTCCGAGATCGAGCGCGGTCAGAAGGAGGCCTCCTCCGAGCTGCTCGCCTCGCTGTGCGCCGCCCTCGAGCTCCCGCTGTCGTCCGTGCTGGCCGAGGTCAGCACGGCGGTCGCGCGCGAGGAGGCGGAGCTCGCCGGGGCGACCCCGATCCTGGTGCGTCGGCCGCTGGTCGCGCCGAGCGCCTCGACCGGGACAACCGGCGACGTCGTCGCCAGCGCCGCCTGACCCGTCCCGCCGCCTGACCCGTCCCGCCGCCTGACCCGTCCCGCCGCCTGGCCCGTCGCGTCAGGCCGGCTCGGGCTGGCAACGCGGGCACCACGACGTCGTGCGCTCGCCCTGGTGGGCCGGAGCCCGCGAGTCCGATCGGGCGGCCTTGACCACCGTCGTCCCGCAGCGCCGGCACGGCTTGCCGGCGCGTCCGTAGATCCACAGGTCCCGCCCGGGTCGGGCGACGCCGGTCGTCACCCGGTTCACGCGCTCGCGGTTCAGCACCAGCATCCGGTGCGCGAGGTCGACCACCCGCTCCAGGCGACCTTGGTCGTCCACGTCCGCCACCGCCGTCGCCGGGTGCAGGCCGGCCACGAAGCAGATCTCGTTGGCGAACACGTTGCCCACCCCCGCCAGCAGCCGCTGGTCCAGCAACGCCTCCCAGATCCCGCGGTCGGGCTCGGCCCGCAGCCGCAGCAACGCCTCGCTCGCGTCCCAGTCCGGGCCCAGCAGGTCGGGTCCGAGGTGACCGACGACGGAGTCCTCGTCGGCCGTCGCCAGCAGCTCGACGACGCCGAGGGCGAACCCGACCGCCTGCACCTGGCCGCGACGCAGGACGACCCGGGCCTCGTGGGCCGGGCGCCGCCACCGGTCCCGGGGTCCGTAGGCGTGCCAGACGCCCTCCATCTTCAGGTGGGTGTGCAGGGTCCACGCGCCGCTCTCGTGCTCGAGGCGCGTCAGCAGGTGCTTGCCGCGCGCCACCGTGCCGACGTGCAGCGAGCCCGCGAGGTCGACCGTCGCGAGCTGGGGCACGCGCAGGTCGACGACGTCGAGCCGGTGGCGTCCGAGCGCTCGGTCGACGCGCTGGGCGGCCTGGAAGACGGTGTCACCCTCGGGCACGCAGACGCAGTCCCTTCGGGGTCGTGACGAAGCCCGCCGCGCCGAGCGCCTGGCGCAGCGGGGAGTCGGGGGAGCCGAGCAGCGGGACGCCGTCGGCCTGGTGCAGCGTCAGCTGCCCGAGGCCACCCGCGACGACGGGCCCGGCCAGGGCGACCGCGGCCCGCCGCAGCGCCTCCGGGTCGTCGGTGAAGGTCAGCAGGGTGCGGCCCCCACGCTCGAGGTAGAGCGCGAGCGCACCGTCGTCGAGCACGACCACGGCCCCCGACTTGCGACCGGGCCGGTGACGTCCGGCGCCGTCGGCCGGCGCCTCGCGGTCGGCAGGCGGGTCCGGCCAGGGCAGTGCCGCACCGTACGGGTTCGCGGGGTCCGTGGCCGCCAGCACGTAGGTCGACGGCAGGTCGTCGCCGTCGTCCGCCGCGTCGGAGAAGGTGCGGAGCCGGTCGACCGCCCCCGCCGTGCCGAACTGGGCCGCCCCGAGGCCGGCCACGAAATATCCCCGCCGCACCCGCCCGGTGTCCTCGAAGGCGGCCAGCACCTTGTACGCCGCCGCGAAGCCGCCCGGGGCACCCTCGGCCACGACCGCACCGCGCGTGACGACCCCGTGGCGACCGAGCAGGAGCTCGGCGCCGGCATGCCCACGACGCGTCGGGTCGTCGTCCGGCACCGGCAGGAGAGCCCACCGGCCCGACGTGCTGGCGGAGGTGGTGGGACGCGCGCGCAGGCCGCCGGAGGGTCGGGCCGACAACGAGCCGATCCCCACGCCGCGGCCGCCGCCGGGGCGGCTGCGCGGGGTGGCGCGCCGCGTGCGGTGCGCCCCGGAGCCCCCGACCCGGCCGCGCAGCGGCGCGAGCGTGTCGTTGGTGACCCGCCCCGACCACACGAGGTCCCACAGCACGTCGGTCAGCGCGGTCTCCCGCGACGGACCGGTGCCGGTCAGGTCGACGAGCTGCCGGAAGAACAGGGCGCCGCCGGGCGCGAGCACCTCGAGGATCCGGTCGTGCAGCTCGGAGCCGTCGTAGGGCGCGGCCGGAGCGAGCGTGAGGTCGACGGTGTCGGCCGGGTGCAACGCGACCCACCCGTCGGTCCCCGGCAGCGTGCCCTGCCCCGACCACACCACCTCGCCGCTCGCCGTCAGCTCGTCGAGCAGGCCGGGCGTGTAGTCGCGCACGCGACCCGGCAGCACGAGCGACTCCCAGGCCGACGCCGGCACGGGGCATCCGGCCAGCTGCTCCACGACGCTCAGCACGCCGTCGACGCCGCGCAGACCGCCCTGACGCCGGGACCGCGCGGGCGCCTCGGACCATCGCTCCGGACGCCCGGAGCGATCCTCGGGCGGGGGCACGTCGGCCGCACGCACCGACTGCCAGGCGGGCAGGAAGCGCGCGAGCGCCGCCGGGTCGACCGGCTCGACCTCCTGGCGCAGGCGGGCCAGCGATCGGCTGCGCAGCCGCCGCAGGACCTCGGCGTCGCACCACTCGGAGCCCGAGCCGCCGGGCCGGAACTCGCCCTCCACCACCCGGCCGTCGCCCGCCAGGCGGGACAGGACCGAGGCGACGACGGCACCGCCGAGGCCCAGCCGCCCGGCGACCTCGCCCGTCGTGAAGGGGCCGTGGGTGCGGGCGTACCGCGCCACCAGGTCGCCCAGCGGGTCCTCGACGGGCTCGGTGAAGACCTGCGGCACGCCGGGCGGCACGGCGACGCCCAGCGCGTCGCGCAGCCGCGCGACGTCCTCGACCACGGCCCAGCGCTCCTCGCCGGCCACGCGCACCTGGACCACCCGTCGGGCCTCGGCGAGCCCGTCGAGCCAGGCGCTGACGGCGTCGGGCTCCTTCGAACGCGCGGCCGCCTCGTCAGTGGTCAGCGGCCCGATCACCCGGACCACGTCCACGAGCGCCTCCGCGTCCCGGGCGCGGCGCTCCTCCGGCAGCCGTTGCAGCTCGGCCTCGACCTCCTGCACGACGTCGGGGTCGAGCAGCTCGCGCAGCTCCGCGCGGCCGAGCAGCTCGGCCAGCAGCGCGGGGTCGAGGGCCAGCGCGGCGGCCCGGCGCTCGGCCAGGGGCGAGTCGCCCTCGTAGACGAACTGCGCGACGTACCCGAACAGCAGGCTGCGGGCGAACGGCGAGGGGGCCGGGGTCTCGACGTCGGAGACCTGCACCTCGCGCGTGCCGATCCGCCGGTGCAGCTCGAGCAGCCCGGGCAGGTCGTAGACGTCCTGCAGGCACTCGCGCACGGCCTCGAGGACGATGGGGAACGACGGGTACTTCGACGCGACCTCCAGCAGCTGCGCCGCGCGTTGGCGCTGCTGCCACAGCGGGGCGCGCCGGCCGGGGTCGCGGCGGGGGAGCAGCAGCGCGCGGGCCGCGCACTCGCGGAACCGCGAGGCGAACAGCGACGACGACCCCACCTCGGCGGTCACCAGCTGCTCGAGCTCGTCGGGGTCGAAGACCACCACGTCCGCGCCGGGCGGGTCCTCGCCCGTGTCGGGCAGGCGCACCACGATGCCGTCGTCGGCGGCGTGCGCCTGGCCGTCGACGCCGAAGCGCTCGCGCAGCCGCGCGTTGATCGCCAGCGCCCAGGGCGCGTGCACCGGAACGCCGTAGGGGGAGTGCAGCACGAGGCGCCAGTCGCCGAGCTCGTCGCGGAAGCGCTCGAGCACCAGCGTGCGGTCGGTGGGCAGGCTGCCGGTCGCCTCACGCTGCTCGCCCACGTACGCCACCAGGTTGCCCGCCGCGAACGCGTCGAGGCCGCGTCGCTGGGCCAGGGCGGTCGCCTTCGCGGGGGCCACCGCACCCAGCTCGCCGTGCAGCGCCCCGACCGCCGCGCCCAGCTCGGTCGGGCGTCCCGGGGCGTCGCCGCGCCAGAAGGGCAGGCGCCCGGGCACGCCCGGGGCGGGCGTGACCAGGACCCGGTCGTGGGTGATGTCCTCGATCCGCCAGCTGGTCGCTCCCAGGGCGAAGACGTCGCCCACCCGGGACTCGTAGACCATCTCCTCGTCGAGCTCGCCCACGCGGCGACCCGGCGAGCCCGCCTCCGCGCCGACGAGGAAGACGCCGAACAGTCCCCGGTCCGGGATCGTGCCGCCACTGGTCACCGCGAGCCGCTGCGCGCCCGGTCGCGCCGTCAGCGTGCCGCTCACGCGGTCCCACACGACGCGCGGGCGCAGCTCGGCGAACTCGTCGGACGGGTAGCGCCCGGCGAGCAGGTCGAGCGTGGCGTCGAAGGCGCTGCGGGGCAGGGCGGCGTAGGGCGCCGCCCGCCGCACCATGGTGAACAGCTCGTCGACCGTCGTCGGCTCGAGGGCCACCGCCGCCACGACCTGCTGGGCCAGGACGTCGAGCGGGTTCATCGGCACGCGCATCGACTCGATCGCGCCGGTGCGCATGCTCTCGACCGCGACCGCCGTCGGCGCGAGGTCGGCGCGGAACTGCGGGAACAGCACGCCGTGCGAGGTCTCGCCCACCTGGTGGCCCGCACGGCCGACGCGCTGCAGCGCGCTGGCGACGCTCGGGGGCGAGCCGATCTGCACGACGAGGTCCACGGCACCCATGTCGATGCCCAGCTCGAGGCTGCTGGTCGCGACGACGCAGGGCAGCCGGCCGGTCTTCAGGTCGTCCTCGATCAGCTCGCGCTGCTCGCGCGAGACCGAGCCGTGGTGCGCCCGCGCGACCGTGGGCGCCGCGCCGGCCGACGTGCCGGACCCGCCCCCGACCTGGGCGGGGTACGCCGGCGCCCCGCCCGCCTCGGGGGCGCCCGCCTCGCCCTCCTCCAGGCGCTCGGCGGCCAGCTCGTTCAGCCGGCCGGTCAGCCGCTCGGCCACGCGTCGCGAGTTCGCGAACACGATGGTCGAGCGGTGCTCCAGCACGAGGTCGAGGACGTGGTTCTCGACGTGCGGCCAGATCGAGGAGGCGGCGCGGCCCGAGGAGGGGTCGTCCTCGTCGTACTCGCCGGGAGCGGTCATGTCCTCGACCGGGACGACGACCTCGAGGTCCCACTCCTTCGGCGAGCCGGGGGAGACGACCTCGACCGGGTTGCTGCCGCCGAGGAACCGGGCGACCTCCTCCACCGGGCGCACGGTCGCGGACAGCCCGACCCGCTGGGCCGGTCGCTCGAGCAGGGCGTCCAGCCGCTCCAGGGTGAGTGCCAGGTGCGCGCCGCGCTTGGTGCTGGCGACCGCGTGCACCTCGTCCACGATCACGGTGCTCACGTTGCGCAGCGTCTCCCGCGCCTGCGAGGTCAGCATGAGGAACAGCGACTCGGGGGTCGTGATGAGGATGTCCGGCGGCCGGGTGCCGAGGCGACGTCGGTCGGCCGCCGACGTGTCGCCGGAGCGCACGCCGACGGTCACCTCGCCGACCTCCTGGCCCAGGCGCTCGGCGGTGGACCGGATCCCGACCAGCGGCGTGCGCAGGTTGCGCTCGACGTCGACGGCGAGCGCCTTGAGCGGCGAGACGTAGAGCACCCGGGTGCGCCGCAGCCGGTCCTCGGGCGTCTCCTCCGTGGCCAGGCGGTCCAGCGCCGAGAGGAACGCGGCCAGCGTCTTGCCCGAGCCCGTGGGCGCGACCACCAGCGCGTGGCGCCCCGAGCCGATCGCCTCCCACGCGCCGGCCTGGGCGGCCGTCGGCTCGGGGAACGCGGCCTCGAACCAGGCACGCGTCGGCTCGCCGAAACGCGCGAGGGGGGAGGTGGGCCGGGGCATGGACCAGAGTCTGACAGCGGGCACCGACAAAAACCCGTGGGCCGCCCGTCGGTGGCACGCCCTAGGGTGTGCCACCGTGACGGAGCATCTCGGGAGCGGGTCGGCGGTCGCCGGCGACGTCCTCATCCACGCGCGCGACCTGCGCAAGTCCTTCGGATCCTTCGAGGCGGTGCGCGGCATCGACGTCGACGTGCCGCGCGGCCAGGCCTTCGGCTTCCTCGGCCCCAACGGCGCCGGCAAGTCGTCGACCATGCGGATGGTCGCCGCGGTCTCGCCGCCGACGAGCGGGACGCTGCGCATCCTCGGGATGGACCCGTCCACGCACTCCTCGGCGATCAAGGCCCGCATCGGCGTGTGCCCGCAGGAGGACACGCTCGACCTCGAGCTGACGGTGCGCGACAACCTGGTGGTGTACGCGCGGTACTTCGGCATCCCGCGCCGCGCCGCCCGGGAGCGCGCCGACGAGCTGCTCGACTTCGTGCAGCTCGGCGACAAGGCCGGCGCCATGGTCGACGACCTCTCCGGCGGCATGAAGCGGCGCCTGACCATCGCGCGGTCGCTGGTGAACCGCCCCGAGATCCTGCTGCTCGACGAGCCGACCACCGGCCTGGACCCGCAGGCCCGTCACGTGGTGTGGGACCGCCTGTTCCGGCTCAAGGCCGAGGGCGTCACGCTCGTGCTGACCACGCACTACATGGACGAGGCCGAGCAGCTGTGCGACCGCCTCGTGGTGATGGACAAGGGCCGGATCGCGGCCGACGGGTCGCCGGCGGAGCTGGTGCGCGAGCACGTCGCCCGCGAGGTCGCCGAGATCCGCTTCGCCGCCGCCGACGGTTCCCACGTCGACCTCGCCGAGCGCGTGGCGGGCTTCGCGGAGCGCGTCGAGGTCCTGCCCGACCGCCTGCTGCTCTACAGCGCCGACGGGGAGCGCGCCGTCGCCGACGTGCACGCCGCCGGCCTGACCCCGTCGACCACGCTGGTGCGGCGCGCCTCGTTGGAGGACGTGTTCCTGCGCCTCACCGGCCGGACGCTGGTGGACTGATGAGCACGACGACGAGCCCGGGCACCGGCGTCGCGCCGCCCGGCACGGTGGCCGCGGCGCTGCGGCTCACGGCGTACTGGTCGACGGTCTTCCGGCGCACCTGGCGCGGCGGCGTGGTCTCGGCGCTGCTGACCCCGCTGCTCTACGTGGTCGCGATGGGCGTGCTGCTCGGCGGGTTCGTCCGTGCCGACGCCGCGGAGCTCGAGGGTGCGACCTCCTACCTGGCGTTCGTGGCGCCCGGCCTGCTGGCGGCGCACGCCATGCAGATGGTGATCGGCGAGACCACCTATCCCGTGATGTCGGGCGTGAAGTGGAACAAGACGTACTACGCGATGCACGCCGCGCCGATCGGCATCGGCGCGATCGTCCTGGCGCACCTGGTCTTCGTCGGCCTCCGCACGCTGCTGGCCTGCGCCGCGTTCGTCGCCGTGCTGACGCCCTTCGGGCTCTTCGCGACGTGGTACGCCCCGCTCCTCACCGTCGCGGTGCAGGTGCTGGTCGTCGGCGCCTTCGCGGCGCCCGTCTACGCCTTCTCCGCGGGCCTCGACAACGAGTGGGCCTTCAACCTGCTGTTCCGGCTCGGGATGATCCCGATGTTCCTGTTCTCCGGGGCGTTCTTCCCGGTCGCGAACCTGGCGGCGCCGCTGGAGCTGCTCGCCAAGCTCACGCCGCTGTGGCACGGGGTCGACCTCACCCGGATGGTGGCGCTCGGCACCGTGGACGCGGGCGCGGTCGTGGTGCACGTGGCGTACCTGGCCCTGCTCACCGCCGTCGGCGGCTGGCTGGCCGTGCGCCGCCTCGGCGCGAGGATGGTGCACTGATGCCGCTGCTGAACGCGACCCTGACGGCCGACGCCGCCCGGCGCGACCGGGCCGGCCGGGGCGATCGCCGCGGCTCGCCGCTGACGGCGCGCGAGGCCACCCGTCTCGTCGCGCTGCGCAACCTGATGGCGTACCGGCGCTACTGGATGGCCTTCGCGACCGGGTTCCTCGAGCCCGTGCTCTACCTGTTCTCGATCGGCATCGGTGTCGGGGCCCTGGTCTCGGGGTTCGAGGTCGGCGGGGAGGAGATCGGGTACGCGGCGTTCGTGGCGCCCGCGATGCTCGCGACGTCGGCGATGAACGGCGCGCTCTACGACGCGACCTTCAACTTCTTCCACAAGCTGCGCTTCGGAAAGCTGTTCGACCAGATGCTCGCCACCCCGCTGACCACCATGGACGTGGCGCGCGGGGAGATGACGTGGTCGCTGGCGCGGGGCGGCATCTACGCCCTCGTGTTCTGGCTGGTGATGGTCGCGATGGGGCTCGTGGACTCGTGGTGGGGCCTGCTGGCGCCCGCCGCCGCCCTGCTGATCGGGTGGGCGTTCGCCGGGGTCTGCATGGCGGTCACCACGTTCATGCGCTCGTGGCAGGACTTCGAGTACGTCACGCTGGCGACGCTGCCGATGTTCCTGTTCTCGGCGACCTTCTTCCCGGTCACCGCGTTCCCGACCTGGCTGCAGTGGGTGATCGAGGTGACGCCGCTGTACCGCGGCGTCGTCCTCGTGCGCGAGCTGTGCACCGGACACGTCACCTGGGGCGCCGCCTTCTCGGTCGTCTACCTCGTCGGTCTCGGCCTGCTCGGGCTCGCCGTGGTGCGCCGCCGGCTGGACCGTCTGCTGCTGTCCTAGGTGCCGGCCCCGCCCGGGGCGGCTCAGCCGAGGACGGCGTCGCCGGTGGGCATGTTGACCAGCATGCGCTGGTAGAAGGCCATGTCGATCCACTGGTCGAACTTGTAGCCCACCTGGCGGAACTCGCCGACCTTGGTGAACCCGCACGCGATGTGCAGCCGCTCGCTCGCCGGGTTGGGCAGCGAGACGGCGGCGATCGCGGTGTGCACGCCCGAGACGGCCATCGTCTGCAGCAGGGCGGGGTAGAGCATCCGGCCGACCCCGCGTCCGCGCACCGACCCGTCGAGGTAGACCGACGTCTCCCGGGTCAGGTCGTAGGCCGGACGGGGCCGGAACGACCAGGAGTACGCGTAGCCCACCACGCGGTCGTCGGTGTCGACGGCCACCAGGAGGTGGTCGCCCGGGTGCTCGCCGTCGAGCCGCGCCCGCCAGTACTCCGAGTCGGGAGGGTCCAGGTCGAACGTCGCGAGGGTGTGCTCCACGGCGTGGTTGTAGATCGCCGCGATGCTGGGCAGGTCACGCTCGGTCGCCGACCGGGTCGAGTACTCCGACATCCGGCTATCTTCTCGCACCGGACGTCCCCGTGGTGCGCGGCAGGTGCAGATGGGTGAGGATGAAGGGGTGCCGATGCCCGCCACGACCCGTCCCACGCCCGCCCCATGAGGCACACGGAGCTCCGCCGTCGGCTGGAGGCCGCCCTCGGGGAGGCGCACGCCGCGACGTGGGCGGACATGCAGGTGATGTCCGCGCTCGGCGGGCGGACGGTGAACGAGGCGCTGGCGGCGGGCGTCAGCCCCAAGGACGTCTGGGCGGCCGTGTGGGAGCGGCTCGAGCTGCCCGCCTCCGAGCGCTGACGCGTCGCGACACGCCGACACGGTGGCGGTGATCGAACAGATGTTCGTCTACGCTTCCTGTCCACAAGCACACATCGGGTCGAGCTTCTCCCCAGACGACGACGGGCCAGCCCGCGTTGTCGGTGGTCCGGCCTAACGTCGTGCTCACACGAACCAGGGGTGGTCCACGAGGCCGCCGACGACTCGGGCGCAGGCCCGGAGGGGATGAGGACCATGGCTGGTGCAGACCGCGGCAAGGCGCTCGACACGGCGCTCGCGAGCATCGAGAAGCAGTTCGGCAAGGGCTCGATCATGCGGCTGGGCGACGACACCCGCGCGCCGCTCGAGGTGATCCCGACCGGGTCGATCGCGCTCGACGTGGCGCTGGGCCTCGGCGGCCTCCCGCGCGGTCGCGTCGTCGAGATCTACGGTCCGGAGTCCTCCGGAAAGACGACCGTCGCGCTGCACGCGGTCGCCAGCGCGCAGCGCGCCGGCGGCATCGTGGCGTTCATCGACGCCGAGCACGCGCTCGACCCGGAGTACGCGAAGGCGCTCGGCGTCGACACGGACGCCCTGCTGGTCTCGCAGCCCGACTCGGGTGAGCAGGCGCTCGAGATCGCCGACATGCTGGTGCGTTCCGGCGCCCTGGCCCTCGTCGTGATCGACTCCGTCGCCGCGCTCGTGCCCAAGGCCGAGATCGAGGGCGAGATGGGCGACAGCCACGTCGGCCTCCAGGCGCGACTGATGAGCCAGGCGCTGCGCAAGATGACCGGTGCCCTCAACGGGGCTGGCACGACCGCCATCTTCATCAACCAGCTGCGCGAGAAGATCGGCGTGATGTTCGGCTCGCCCGAGACCACGACCGGTGGCCGGGCGCTGAAGTTCTACTCGTCGGTGCGCCTCGACGTGCGCCGCATCGAGACGCTCAAGGACGGCACCGACATGGTCGGCAACCGCACCCGCGTCAAGGTCGTGAAGAACAAGGTCGCGCCGCCGTTCAAGCAGGCCGAGTTCGACATCATGTACGGCAAGGGCATCAGCCGCGAGGGCGGCCTCATCGACGTCGGCGTCGAGGCGGGCCTCGTCCGCAAGGCGGGTGCCTGGTACACGTACGAGGGCGACCAGCTCGGCCAGGGCAAGGAGAACGCGCGCAACTTCCTGCGCGACAACCCCGACCTCGCCAACGAGCTCGAGAAGAAGATCCTCGAGAAGCTGGGCGTCGGCCCGCAGGTCGACCAGCCCGACGAGCCGATCGGCGTCGATGACTTCTGAGCGGCCGCGCGGCTCGCGTCGACGGGCCCGGCAGGGCCCGTCGGCCCGGTCGGGCCCGCCGGGCGAGGCCGCATCCCCTCCACCCCCCGACCCAGCGGTGGAGGGTGAGGAAGCCGACCCGGAGCGGGTCGCCCGCACCATCCTGCTCGACCAGCTCACCGGCCGCGCGCGCAGCCGCAAGGAGCTGGCCGACAAGCTGGCCTCCCGTGACGTGCCGGAGGAGGTGGCCACGCGCCTGCTCGACCGGTTCGAAGAGGTGGGCCTCGTCGACGACGAGGCGTTCGCCCGCATGTGGGTCGACGGACGTCGCTCCTCGAAGGGGCTGGCGCGTCGCGCGCTCGGCCACGAGCTGCGGCGCAAGGGCATCGACGCGCCGACCGTCGAGGCGGCGCTCGACGAGGTCGACCCCGACGACGAGCGCGAGACCGCCCGCGTTCTGGTGCGCCGCAAGCTGCGCTCGATGCAGGGCCTTGAGACCGCGGTGGCGACGCGCCGACTGGTGGGGATGCTGGCGCGCAAGGGCTACGGCTCCGGGGTGGCGTACGCGGTGGTGGCCGAGGAGCTGAGGCGCGACCGCGAGGGTGGCGACGACGACGAGCTGCTCGACGGTCTCGACGGCGCGGGCGAGGACTTCGGTCTCTGAGGCCCGGTCCCGCCGGCCCTCGACCCGCCTGCCCCCGCCCCGGTGGGATAGTGGCGCGGTGGACGTCTCCGAGCTGCCGGCCCCGACCGGGCCCTGGTCCCTGACCGACATCGACCCGTCCGCCACCCCGGGCTGGAGCGAGGGCAAGGCCGCCGGCCGCGCGCACCTCGAGTCGCTCGGCCCCGAGCTGGCCGACCTCCAGGAGCGGCTGTTCGCGGAGGGACGCACCCGACCGGGAGCCCGCCGTGTGCTGCTGGTGCTGCAGGGCATGGACACCTCCGGCAAGGGCGGCACCGTCCGCAAGGTGATGCGCCTGCTCGACCCGCAGGGGGTCCGCGTCGCCTCCTTCTCCAGCCCGACCCCCGAGGAGCTGAGCCACGACTTCCTGTGGCGCGTGCGCCCGCGGGTCCCGGCGCCGGGCCAGGTCGGCGTCTTCGACCGCTCCCACTACGAGGACGTGCTGATCGCCCGCGTGCGCTCGCTGGTGCCGGCCGACGAGGTCGAGCGTCGCTACGCGGCGATCCGCGACTTCGAGGCCGAGCTCGTGGCCGGCGGCACCCGGGTGGTCAAGGTGCTGCTGCACGTCTCGCCCGACGAGCAGCGCCGGCGGCTGCTCGAGCGGCTCGACGATCCCACCAAGCACTGGAAGTTCTCGCCGGCCGACATCGACGACCGGGCGCTGTGGGCGGACTACCAGCGCGCGTACGAGATCGCCGTCGAGCGCACCACGACCCCCGACGCGCCTTGGTTCGTCGTCCCCGCGGAGTCGAAGTGGTACCGCAACCTCGCCGTGGCCTCGCTGCTGCTGCGCGAGCTGCGCGCGCTGGACCTGGAGTGGCCGAGCGCCTCGTTCGACCCCGACGAGCAGCGCCGCCGCCTCGTCGACGCCGACCCGCTCGCGACCGCGGCGGAGCAGGCGTGAGCCCCTCGGTGCCGTCCCTGGACGTCCAGCGCGTCGTCCGCTACGTCACGCCGCTGCGCGAGGGCGGGAGCCTGCCCGGGATCGTGGAGTCCGACGACCTGGGCACGTACGTCTGCAAGTTCCGCGGAGCGGGCCAGGGCCTGCGGGTCCTCGTCGCGGAGGTGATCGTCAGTGGGCTCGCGGAGGCGCTCGGCATCCGCACGCCCCGGCTCGTCGTCCTCGACCTGGGTGCCGACATCGCCCGCTACGAAGCCGACGAGGAGGTCCAGGACCTGCTGCGCGCGAGCATCGGGCGCAACCTCGGCGTCGACTTCCTGCCGGGCGCGTTCGGCTTCGACGAGACCAGCACGACCCCCGACGAGGTCGCGCGTGCGGTGCTCTGGCTGGACGCCTTCACCGCGAACGTCGACCGGTCCTGGCGCAACCCGAACCTGCTGCTGTGGCACGGCGACGTGTGGGCGATCGACCACGGCGCGTCGCTGTACTTCCACCACGCCTGGTCCGGCGGCGTCACCGACCCCGCGCGCTTCGCGGCCCAGCCCTGGCGCGTGGACGACCACGTCTTCGCCGACCGGGTGCCGCTGCTCGCGGCGTACGACACGCAGGCCCGCGAGGCGCTGGGCGGCGACGTGCTGGCCGACGTCGTCGCGCGCGTCCCCGACGACTGGCTCGACCCCGTGCCCGGCGCCGGAGACCCGGCGGCCGTGCGGGAGGCGTACCTGCGGTTCCTGCGCGCCCGGCTGGCCGGTCGCGCCTGGCTCCCGGGGGTGGACGCGTGAGCGGGCCCGAGCAGCACCCCTACCAGTACGTCGTGCTGCGCTGCGTGCCGCGCGTGGACCGCGAGGAGTTCCTCAACGTCGGCGTGGTGCTCTACTGCGAGGAGTCGCGCTTCCTCGACGCTGCCTGGAGCGTGGACGAGGCCCGGCTGCAGGCGGCGTTCCCGGCCCTCGACCTCGGAGCCCTGTGCCGCGCGCTGGAGTACGTCGAGGGCGTGTGCGCGGGCGACGAGCGGGCCGGTGCGGCTGGCGGGCACGCCCCCGGCACGCGCTTCGGGTTCCTCAAGGCGCCGCGCAGCACCGTCGTGCAGCCCGGCCCCGTCCACGGTGGCGTGGCAGCCGATCCCGCAGCCGCGCTGCGCCGGCTGCGGGACCGGCTGGTCGGGCCGGAGAGGCCCCAGGAGCCGGGGTCTCAGACCGGGACGAGCTCGACCGCGCCGACGGCGTAGCGCGCCAGCACGACGCGGGCGACCTCCGGGTGCGCGCCCAGCGGCGCGGACACGGCCACCGCACCGGCCTCGAGGGCGAGCTCCGCGGCGCGGTCCGGCAGCTTGCCGGGCGCCAGGAACAGCGAGGCGACCGCCACGTGGCGACGACCCTCCGCGCGGAACGCGCGCACGGCCTCGCCGGTGGCCGGGGGAGCGCTCGCGGCGAACGCGGCGGTCACCGGCAGCTTGTGGCGCGCGCCCCAGACCCGGGCCAGGCGGGCGACGGCCTGGTTGGCCAGCGCGTCGCTGGAGCCGGCCGCGGCGAGGACCAGCGCGTCGAGCTCACGGACGCGGGCGGCCCGCAGCGCGGAGCGCAGCCGCTCGTCGAGCACCTGCAGGAACACCTGCTCGAGACCGAGGATGTGCGACGCGCGGATCTGCAGGCCCTCGTGGCGCGCGGTGGCCTCGGCGATCGCGGCCGGGACGTCGACCTTGGCGTGGTAGGCGTCCGAGAGCAGCAGCGGCACGACGACGATCTCGTCGTGACCGGCGCGGACGAGCTTGTCGACGACGGTCTGGAACGTGGGCTTCGACAGCTCGAGGAACGCGGCCTCGACGCGCAGGTCGGGGCGCTGGGCGCGGACCTCGCCGACGAGGGCCTTGATGGTGGCGGCGGAACGCGGGTCCCGGCTGCCGTGGGCGAGGGCGATGAGAGCGGGGGCGGCCATGACGGCCTCCTTCGAGGGAGTTGGTCGCGGGGCGACCGGTGTGTGCTGCGTGTTCGGGGCGAGGCTCCGCCGTGGAGCCCGCGTGACGTGTCAGAACCGGGCGGGTGCCCGCATCACATGTGGATGCCGCACTCCGTCTTGTTCGTGCCGGCCCAGCGCCCGCTGCGCGGGTCCTCGCCGGGCGCGACGCGCCGCGTACACGGCCAACAGCCGATCGACGGGTAGCCGTCGTAGGCCAGGGGGTTGACCAGCACCCCGTTCTCCTCCACGTAGCGGTCGACGTCGTCGTCGGACCACCGGGCGATGGGGGAGACCTTCACCTTCTGCTTCTTCGCGTCCCAGCCGATCACCGGGGCGATGACCCGGTTCCTGGTCTCGGCGCGCCGCAGGCCCGTGGCCCACGCGTCGTAGCCGTCGAGCGACGTGCGCAGCGGCTCCACCTTCCGCAGCGCGCAGCAGCGGTCGGGGTCGCGGCGGAAGAGCTCGGGTCCGAGCTCGGCGTCCTGCTCCTCCACGCTCTGACGGGGCTGGATGGTGATGACGTTGACGTCCATCGTCGCGGCCACGGCGTCACGGGTGCCGATCGTCTCCGCGAAGTGGTAGCCGGTGTCGAGGAAGACGACGTCGACGCCGGGGGCGACCTTGGCCGCCAGGTGCGCGAGCACCGCGTCGCCCATCGACGAGGTCAGGCAGAAGCGCTCGCCGAAGGTGGCGTACGCCCACTCGATGATGTCCTCGGCGGGCGCGAGCTCCAGCTCGGCGCCGACGTGCTGCACGATCTCGCGCAGCTCCTCGGGCGTGCGGCCCTCGGTGAGGCTGCCGCGGTTCTCGCGGGCGACCTGGGTGGCGATCATCGGGTCTCTCCCTTCGACGGGGTGCCGACGCCGGCCGGGCGGCGCAACCGTCCGATCAGGCGCACGGAGAAGGCGCGCAGGCAGGAGCGGCACTCCCACGCGCCCGCGGGGGAGGACACCTCGCCGGTCTCGGCGTCGGTGACCTCGTGGGGACGCAGGTCCTCGTCCGCGCAGTAGGGGCAGTGGTAGGGGACGGCGCGCTCAGACACGGGCCACCTCCCTCGCCGCGTCGACCGGCTCGCCGCGCAGGAGCGCCTCGTCGGCCCGCACGACCCAGGTGGCGAAGCTCTCGCCGTCCTGCCGGTCGTCCAGGTACGCCGTGACCACGGCCGTGACGTAGTCGTCGAGGCCGGCGCTGGTCACCTTGTGCGCCCGCAGCTTGCGGCCGAAGTTGGCGTTCAGGCCGGTCGCTCCGCCGAGGTGGACCTGGAAGCCCTCGACCTGCCGGCCGTCCTCGTCCATGACGAGCTGGCCCTTGAGGCCGAAGTCGGCGACCTGGGTGCGGGCGCAGGCGTTGGGGCAGCCGTTGACGTTGATCGTGATCGGCACGTCGAGGTCGGGGATGCGCTGCTCGAGGGAGGCGATGAGGTCGCGGCTGCGGTCCTTCGTGTCGACGATCGCGAGCTTGCAGTACTCGATGCCCGTGCACGCCATCGTGTTCTGCCGCCAGTTCGACGGCCGGCCGGACAGGCCGATGGCCTCGGCGGCCGCGAGGAAGTCCTCGACGCTCTCCGGGTCGACGCCGAGCACGACGACCTTCTGGTACGCGGTGAGCCGCGCACCCGCCGCACCGAACTCCTCGACCAGGTCGCCGAGCGCGGTGAGGATCGTGCCGGAGACACGGCCGACGACCGGCGCGAGACCGACGTAGAGCTTGCCGTCCTTCTGCTCGTGCACGCCGATGTGGTCGCTCTGGCGCTCCGGGGACTCCGGCGACGGGTTGTCGACGAGCGTCCGCTGCAGGTACTCGGTCTCGAGCACCTCCCGGAACTTCTCCTTGCCCCAGTCGGCCAGCAGGAACTTGAGGCGGGCCTTGGAGCGCAGGCGGCGGTAGCCGTAGTCGCGGAAGATGCTCGCGACGCCCTCCCAGGCGTCGGGGACCTCGTCGAGCGGGATCCACACGCCGAGCTTGTGGGCCAGCATCGGGTTGGTCGACAGGCCGCCGCCGACCCACAGGTCGAAGCCCGGGCCGTGCTCGGGGTGGACGGTCCCGACGAAGGAGACGTCGTTGGTCTCGGGCGACACGTCGTGGCTGGGGTGGCCGGTCAGCGCGGTCTTGAACTTGCGGGGGAAGTTCGAGAACGCCGGGTCGCCGATGTAGCGGCGCTTGATCTCCTCGAGGGCCGACGTGCCGTCGATGATCTCGTCCGCGGCGACGCCGGCCACCGGCGAGCCGAGGAACGGCCGCGGCGAGTCGCCGCAGGCCTCGAGCGTGTCGAGCCCGGCGGCGTCGAGGATCTCCCAGATCTGCGGCACGTCCTCCACGCGGATCCAGTGGTACTGGATGTTCTCGCGGTCGGTGACGTCCGCGGTGTCGCGGGCGAACTCGGTGCCGACCCGACCCAGGGCGCGCAGGGCGTCGGGGGAGAGCAGCGCACCGTCGGAGCGGACGCGCATCATGAAGAAGCGGTCGTCGAGCTCCTCCTCCTCGAGCATCGCGGTCTTGCCGCCGTCGAAGCCGGGGGCGCGCTGGGTGTAGAGGCCCATCCAGCGGAACCGCCCACGCAGGTCGGCGGGATCGATCGAGTCGAAGCCGCGCTTCGAGTAGATGTTGATGATCCGGGCGCGCACGTTGAGCGGGTTGTCGTCCTTCTTGGACTGCTCGTTCTTGTTCAGCGGCTCCGTGTAGCCGAGCGCCCACTGGCCCTCGCCACGCTTGCGGCGGGGAGTGCGGGCGGGGGCGGTACGGCTCGGGGTGGGGGAGTTCACTGCAGAGTCCTTCGGCGGTCTGCGACCGCAGGGCAGGGGACGACCAGTGGTGTCGGGGCTGGTCGGGCCGGGTCCTGCGACCGGAGTGGTCAGGTCGGGGTCGGGTGGTGCCGGTGGGGGCCGGCAGCGGCAACCGTCAGGACGGGCAACACATCATGCTGCGCGTGCGCATGAGGTCCACGTGGCGTCGAACCACGAGGTGCGCGTGCGTTGCAGCAGTGACCATGGACAGGAGTCTCAACCCGCGGACCGGCTTGCCACAACCGAATGTCTCGCCTGGCGAGACGGACGTCCGTATCCTGAACAGGGGTGCCTGGTGGCGCGGGATCCCGCGCGTCCGTGAGGCCCAGGTCACACGTCGGGGGCCGTCCTGGTGGCGGCAGTACGGGCCCCCGTCGCCGCAAATCGTCGTCCACCGACCTCCGTCACTACGCTGAGGGTCATGACGGATGCCCTCATCAGCAGCGCGTACTCACAGGCCCTCGAGGTGATCGCCTCGGTCGAGCCCCGCATCGCCGACGCCACCCGCGCCGAGCTCGCCGACCAGCGAGGTTCGCTCAAGCTCATCGCCTCGGAGAACTACGCCTCCCCGGCGGTCCTCCTGACCATGGGCACCTGGCTCAGCGACAAGTACGCCGAGGGAACCGTCGGCCACCGCTTCTACGCGGGCTGCCAGAACGTCGACACCGTCGAGTCCCTGGCCGCCGAGCACGCGCGCGAGCTCTTCGGCGCGGAGTACGCGTACGCCCAGCCCCACTCGGGCATCGACGCGAACCTGGTCGCCTTCTGGTCGATCCTGGCGCACCGCGTCGAGGGCCCGTGGCTGGAGAAGGCCGGCGCCAAGAACGTCAACGACCTCACGGAGGCCGACTGGGAGGAGCTGCGCAACGAGCTCGGCAACCAGCGCCTGCTCGGGATGAGCCTCGACACCGGCGGTCACCTCACCCACGGGTTCCGCCCGAACATCTCCGGCAAGATGTTCCACCAGCAGCAGTACGGCACCGACCCGGAGACCGGGCTGCTCGACTACGACGCCCTGCGCGCGAAGGCCAAGGAGTTCAAGCCCCTCGTGCTCGTCGCGGGCTACTCGGCGTACCCCCGCCGCGTGAACTTCGCCAAGATGCGCGAGATCGCCGACGAGGTCGGCGCCACGCTGATGGTCGACATGGCGCACTTCGCCGGTCTGGTCGCGGGCAAGGTGTTCACCGGCGAGGAGAACCCGGTCCCCTACGCCGACGTCGTGACCACCACGACCCACAAGTCGCTGCGTGGCCCCCGTGGTGGCCTCGTGCTGGCGACGGAGGAGTACGCCCCGAGCGTCGACCGCGGCTGCCCGATGGTGCTGGGCGGCCCGCTCTCGCACGTGATGGCCGCCAAGGCCGTGGCGCTCGCGGAGGCCCGTCGCCCGGAGTTCGCGACCTACGCCCAGCAGGTCGCCGACAACGCGCAGTCGCTCGCCGAGGGCTTCCTGAAGCGGGGCGCGAACCTGGTCACCGGGGGCACGGACAACCACCTCGTGCTGCTCGACGTCACCTCGTTCGGCCTGACGGGCCGCCAGGCCGAGTCGGCCCTGCTCGACGCCGGCATCGTCACGAACCGCAACTCGGTCCCGGGCGACCCGAACGGCGCCTGGTACACCTCCGGCATCCGCTTCGGCACCCCGGCGCTGACCACCCGCGGCTTCGGCCACGACGAGTTCGACCGCGTGGCCGACCTCGTGGTCGACGTGCTGCGCAGCACCGAGCCCGGCACGACCAAGGCCGGCGCCCCCTCGAAGGCCTCGTACGCCATCGCCGACGGCGTCGCCGACCGCACCCACGCGGCCGCCGCCGAGATGCTCGACAAGCACCCGCTCTACCCCGGTCTCGAGCTCACCTGAGCGCACCCCGCCTCGGGCCCTCCCCGACCGACCCGACGGGCCGGCACGTCCACGCGACGTGCCGGCCCGTCGGCGTCCAGGGACCGGTCCGGAACCGCTCCGCGCCGGGGCTCAGCCCCGCCAGCGGTACTCCACCTCGGGGCGGCCGGTGCCGCCGTAGCGCGGCGCCCGCTCCAGTCGCCCCGCGTCGGCGAGGTGCTCGAGGTAGCGCCGCACGGTGACCCGGGAGGCGCCGACGACCTCGGCCACCTCCGTGGCCGACAGCCCCGCCCCGCCGCCGGCCGCGTCGCGCACCGCGATGGTCACGTCGCGCAGCGTCTCCGCGCTCATCCCCTTGGGCAGGGGAGCGGCCGAGGGGGCCCGCAGCGAGCCCAGCAGCCCGTCCACCTCCTCCTGCGCCATGTCGTCCGCGCCCGCGAGGCTGGCGCGGTACGCCGCGTACTGCTCCAGCTTCGAGCGGAACCCGGCGAAGGTGAACGGCTTGATGAGGTAGAGCACCACGCCGTGGGCGACGGCCTGCCGCACGATCGCGACGTCGCGGGCCGAGGTCACGGCGATCACGTCGGCGGTGTGCCCGGCGGCGCGCATGCCGCGCACGAGACCGAGCCCGTGCCCGTCGGGCAGGTGCATGTCGAGCAGCACCAGGTCGACGGGGTGCCGCGACAGGGCACGGACGGCCTCCGCGGTCGAACGGGCCACCGCGACGACCTCGAAGCCGCTCATCCGCTCGACGTACTCCGCGTGCGCCTGCGCGGCGGTCGCCTCGTCCTCGACGACGAGCACCCGCACGCTCATGCCGTGCCCCCCAGGTCGACGGTGAAGGCGGCGCCCCCGAGCGGCGATGCGCCCACCGCGACGTCGCCGCCGTGGCGTCGCGCCACCTGCGCGACGAGGGCGAGGCCGATGCCACGACCGCCGGACTCCGCCGGCGCCACCTTGGTGGACCAACCCCGCTCGAAGGCGTGCGCGACCTCCGCCTGCGTCAGGCCGGGCCCGCTGTCCTCGACGGTGATCCGCAGCCGGGCCGGGTCGCGGGGCTCGAAGGTGACCCGGACGACGCGGCGCTCGGCCGCCCCGACGGCGTCGAGCGCGTTGTCGACCAGGTTGCCCACGACCGTGACGATGTCGCGGTGGCCGACCGGCAGCTGCTCCGGCACGCCGCCGAGCAGCTGCAGCTCGGTCCCGCGTTCGGCGGCCTCCGCGGTCTTGCCCAGCAGCAGGGCGGCCAGCACCGGGTCGCCCGTGGCGGCGACGACGCGGTCCGTCAGCAGCTGGGCGACCTGGAGCTCCTCGGTCGCGAAGTCGACGGCCTCGTCCGCCCGTCCCATCTCCACGAGGGACACCACGGTGTGCAGGCGGTTGGCCGCCTCGTGGTTCTGCGCGCGCAACGACTCCGAGAGGGCCCGCACGACGTCCAGCTCACCCGTCACGGCCTGCAGGTCGGTGCGGTCGCGCAGCGTCACGACGGAGCCGACGTCGGCGTCGTCCCAGGCGGCCGGGGACGAGCTGACGACCAGCACCTTGTCGCCGGTGACGTAGAGGTCGTCGCTGGCCACACGGCCCTCGGCGACGGCGGCGACGAGTCCCGGCGGCAGGCCGAGGTCGCGCAGCGGGGTGCCGAGCACCCCGTCGGCGGGCAGGTCGAGCAGCCGGCGCGCCTCGTCGTTGACCAGCGTGACCAGCCCGTCGTCGTCGACCAGCAGCAGGCCCTCGCGCACCGCGCCGAGCACGGCGGCGTAGTACTCGTACATCCTCGTGATCTCGACCTCGCCCATGCCGTGGGTCTGGCGGCGCAGGCGGCGCGCGACGACCGCGGCGCCCAGCACCCCGACGACCAGCACGGCGGCCGCGGCCAGCGCGATCGCCGCGAGGTCGCCGCGCACCGCGTCGCTGATCCGGTCGACGCTGACGCCGACGGAGACGAGCGCCACGACCTCGCCGCCGTCACCGTCCGCGAACACCGGGACGACCGCGCGTACCGACGGGCCCAGCGTGCCGACGTACTCCTGCACGAAGACCTCGCCCTCGAGCGCCCGGCCCACGTCGCCCACGAAGCGGCCGCCGACCTGGTCGGGGTTGGGGTGGGTGAAGCGGATCCGCTCGGGGCTCATCACCACCACGAAGTCGACGTCGGCGTCGGTCTCCACCGTGCTCGTCCAGGTCTGCAGCAGCGCGGTGGGGTCGGGTGAGGCGACCGCGGCGACCGTCGCCGGGGCGTCCGCGAGGGACTCGGCCACCGCGACGGCCCGGTTCGTCGCGTTCTCGCGGGTGTCGGAGCGGGCGTCCAGCACCGCGAGACCCACGGCGGCCGTGACCAGCACCAGCACGACGACGAGCTGCAGCAGGAGGACCTGGCCGGCGACCGACCAGTCCTGCCGCCCGCGCGCGGACGGGCCTCCACGCCTCGCCATGCCCGGCATTGTGCCGGAGCCGGGTGACCGCGAACACAACGACCACAACGGTGACCGCGCTCACAGCCGACCGCACAGTGTGACGGACGTCCCCTCGCGCAGCGGGACCCGAGCACGGAGGAGCACCCATGAGCACGTCGTCGTCGACGAGCGAGACGGCACCGGTTCGCCGCAAGAACCGGACCCACTACCTCTACATCGCGGTCATCATCGCGGTGGCGCTGGGCATCGCGCTCGGCCTGGCGGCCCCCGGCGTCGCCGTCGAGCTCGAGCCCATCGGCAAGGCCTTCGTGGCGCTGATCAAGATGATGATCCAGCCGGTCATCTTCTGCACCATCGTCCTCGGTGTCGGCTCGATCCGCAGCGCTGCCAAGGTCGGTGCCGTCGGCGGCCTCGCGCTCGGCTACTTCATCGTGATGTCGACCTTCGCCCTGGCCATCGGCCTGGTCGTCGGCAACCTGGTGCACCCGGGCGAGGGCCTGCGGGTCAGCGACTCGGTCGCCGCCTCCGGCGCGCAGTACGCCGAGCAGGCCGGCCACTCCACCACCACGGACTTCCTGCTCGGCATCATCCCGACCTCGTTGGTCTCGGCCCTCACGTCGGGCTCCGTGCTGCAGACGCTGTTCGTCGCGCTGCTGGTCGGTTTCGCGCTGCAGGCCATGGGCCGCGCCGGCCAGCCGATCCTCACCGGTGTCGGTCACGCCCAGAAGCTCGTCTTCCGCGTGCTGGCGATGATCATGTGGGCCGCCCCGGTCGGCGCGTTCGCCGCCATCGCGGCCGTCGTCGGCGCCACCGGCGTCGACGCGCTGAAGAGCCTCGCCGTCCTCATGTTCGGCTTCTACCTGACCTGCGCGATCTTCGTCTTCGTCGTGCTCGGCACGCTGCTGAAGCTCGCCGCCGGCATCAACATCTTCACGCTGCTGAAGTACCTCGGCCGCGAGTTCCTGCTCATCGTGTCGACCTCGTCGTCCGAGTCGGCCCTGCCCCGCCTGATCGCCAAGATGGAGCACGCCGGCGTCGACAAGCCGACCGTGGGCGTCGTGGTCCCGACCGGCTACTCGTTCAACCTCGACGGCACCGCGATCTACCTGACCATGGCGTCGCTGTTCATCGCCTCGGCGCTGGGCGACCCGCTGTCGGTCGGCGAGCAGATCTCGCTGCTGCTGTTCATGATGATCGCCTCGAAGGGCGCGGCGGGCGTCACCGGCGCCGGTCTGGCCACCCTGGCCGGCGGCCTCAGCTCCCACCGTCCCGAGCTGGTCGACGGCGTCGGCCTCATCGTCGGCATCGACCGGTTCATGTCCGAGGCCCGCGCCCTGACGAACTTCGCCGGCAACGCCGTCGCCACGGTGCTCATCGGTCACTGGACCGGTGGCCTGGACCGCGCCAAGTACGAGGCGGCCGTCTCCGGCGCCGACCCGTTCGACGAGGAGACGATGGTCGACGACGACCACGGCCACGGCACGCCCGAGCAGGCCACGTCCGGCCAGGTCGCGCTGGACAAGCAGAGCGAGCTCACGGGGCGCTGATCCCCGGTACGCCTCGCAGAACGGCCCCCGTGCCGCGGCCCCGTCGCCGCGGTCCGGGGGCCGTTCCTCGTTACGGTGGGACGGTGACGGCCCCCGCGACCCCGGCGAGCACCGCGCCGCCGGCCACCTCGGCCGGCGCCGCGCACCGCGGGCTCCCGCGACGCGTGCTGCGCCTGCTGTGGCGTGTCGTCACCGAGACCGTCGCGGCGTGCCTGCGGCACCGCGTGACGGGCCTGGCGGCGGAGGCCGCGTTCTTCGCGATCCTGTCGGTCCCGCCGCTCGTGTTCGCCCTCGCCGGCGCGATCGGCTACGTCTCCGACCGCTTCTCGGAGGCGGAGGTCGACGAGGTGCGGGCCTTCGTCGTCGAGCTGGCGTCGCGGGCGCTCACCGACGCGGCGGTCGACCGCGTGGTGGTGCCGACGATCGACGAGGTCCTCGAGGGCGGGCGGTTCGACGTCATCTCGATCGGGTTCCTGCTGGCGCTGTGGTCGGGCTCGCGAGCGCTCAACGTCTTCGTCGACACCATCACGATCATGCACGGGCTCGGCGGCAAGCGGGGGATCGTGGCGACCCGCGCCCTCTCGTTCGGCCTCTACCTGCTCGGTCTGGTGATCGGGGCGGTGACGCTGCCGCTCGTGGTCGCCGGCCCGACCCTGCTGGGGCGGGTCGCACCCGAGCGGCTCGAGTTCCTGCTCGGCTTCTACTGGCCGACCGTGCTGGTGCTCGGCATCTGCTTCCTCGCCACCGTCTACCACGTCGCGGTGCCCGTGCGGACGAAGTGGACGTTCAACCTGCCCGGGGCCGTGTGGACGCTGGGCTGCTGGATCTTCGGCTCCTACCTGCTGCGCTGGGGCCTGACGGTGACGTCGGCCGACTCGGCGTCGATCTTCGGTCCGCTGGCGGCGCCGATCTACATCCTGATCTGGCTCTACCTGCTCGCGATCGCGATGCTGATCGGCGCCGCGGTCAACGCGGCCGTCGACCGCGTGTTCCCGCAGCGGACCACGGCCGCCGCCCGCCGCGAGCTCGCCCGGATCCTGCGGGCGAGGCGTACGCGCTGGAGCCGCGAGGCCGGGGAGAGCCCCGACCGGAGCCCCGTGGAAGACTGAGCGCCGTGGCCAACGTGAACCTGCCCCGACCCGTCGTGGGCCTCGGTGCCGTGATCTGCGTGGCCGGCGGCTACCTGCTCGGCGTCGTCGTCACCGCCGACGAGCCCGACACCTTCACCGCCGAGGTGGCCTCGTTCGCGGCCGACGCGAACACGTTGTGCCTGCAGGGCGAGGACGTCTCCGAGGCCACCGACGCGCTCGACGGCGCGTCCGAGGGCGAGGACGTCGCGGACGAGGTCGACGGCGAGGGCGAGGCCGCCGAGCTGTGCGGCTACTGGATGCGTCCGGCCGACGCGCCCGCCCCGGCCCAGGGCGACGCGTTCGAGTTCAGCCTGGGCTCCAGCGACACGCCCCCGGCGGGGGAGGCGAGCGCGGCCAACGTGCTCATCTACGGCACCGTGGTGGACTAGATTTCCCCCGTGCCCGATGCCCCCACGTCCGCAGCGGCCGCATCGGGTGGCCGGGTGGTGCTGCCGGAGCGGCAGCGCTCGCCGTGGTTCGAGCTGTTCAAGCGGCTCGGGGCCGCGATGGCGATCCTGTTCGGCACGGTGCTGCTGGTCTACCTGGACCGCGAGGGCTACACCGACAACAACGACCCCACGCGCGAGGTCGGGTTCGTCGACGCGATCTACTACACGACCGTCACGCTGAGCACCACCGGCTACGGCGACATCGCCCCGGTGAGCACCCCGGCGCGCCTGGTCAACGCCTTCGTGATCACCCCGGCGCGCGTCGGGTTCCTCGTGCTGCTGATCGGCACCACCCTCGAGGTCCTCGCCTCGCAGGGCCGCGAGATGTTCCGCGTCAACCGATGGAGGAAGCGCATGGCCGGGCACGTGGTCGTGGTGGGGTACGGCACCAAGGGGCGCCGCGCCGTCGACACCCTGGTGCGCAACGGGTGGGACCGCGACGACGTCGTCGTGGTCGACCCGCGCGCCTCCGCCCAGGACGACGCGCAGACCGACGGGCTGGCGCTGGTGATCGGCGACGCCACCCGGCGGGACGTGCTGCGGCGGGCCCGGGTGCCCGAGGCGACGCAGGTCGTCATCACGACCGACCGCGACGACACCAACGTCCTCGCCACGCTCACGGTCCGACAGCTCAACCCGGAGGCGTTCATCGTCACGGCGGTGCGCGAGCAGGAGAACGTGCCCCTGATGAAGCAGAGCGGCGCCGACTCCGTCATCACCTCGTCGGACGCCGTGGGGCGCCTGCTGGGGCTGTCCTCCCTCTCGCCGTCCCTCGGTGCGGTGATGGAGGACCTCCTCACCTACGGCGACGGGCTCGAGGTCGCCGAGCGGGACCTGCTGGTCACGGAGGTCGGCAAGGCCCCGCAGTCGCTGCCCGACCAGGTGATCGCCGTGGTGCGCGACGAGCGGGTCTACCGCTACTACGACCCCGTCGTCACCCAGCTCGCGCGAGGGGACCAGCTGATCGTGGTGCGGCCCGCCGAGGAGCTCCCGTGGGCCCCGCGGCCCGGCACCCACGGCGAAGCCGTGTCGACGGAGGACTGAGATGTCGAGCCCCGTCGCCGGGTCCGGGCGCCTCGCCCCGACCTCCGCCCGCGAGCCCGTCCCGCTGCGTCACCTGACGTGGCCGTGGGCGCTCGCCTGGGCGGCCGTGGTCGCCGGCGTGACGGCGCTCGGCCGTCTCACCGCCGAGGGCGCGGGACAGCCGTCCCTGGTCTCCCCGTCGATCGGCCTGGCGGTGCTGTGGTTCCTCTCGCGGGGCGCGGGCGCACGCTCGTTCGACGTCCTGCTGCTCGTCGCCGTGCTCGTCGCCGTGTCGGTGGCCTCCGCGATGCCGGTCGGCGTCGCCGTGGCGCTGGTGCTCGGCGCCCTCGTGCAGGTCGGCGCGACCGTGGGGCTCCTGCGTCGCTGGTGCCGCCCGGTGTGGGGCGTCGCCGACGGCGCGGCGCCGATCGACTCCGCGGACCGACTGCTGCGGGTGCTCGGCGCGACCGGCGTCGGCGCCGTCCTGGGCGGGCTCGCCGGGGTCGTCGGCCTGCTCGTCGAGGGCGCCACGCCCGATCCCCTGGACGCCGCGGTGCTGGTGGGCCGCGCGGTCGCCGGCGGTCTGCTCGTCGTGCCGCCCGCGCTGGTGGTCGGTCGGGCGCTCGCGGTGCGCCGGACCTCGCGACCTGCCGACGAGGGCGGCCTCCTCGAGGCCGTCGCGCTCGCCGCCGTGACCGTCGCCGTGTACGTCGCGGCCTTCCTGCAGTCCGACGTGCCGCTCGCCTTCCCCCTGCTGCTCGTCACGGGCTGGGCGGCGCTGCGCTTCTCCACCGCCTTCGCGACCGTGCACGGCGTGGTGCTCGGCCTCGTCGTGGTCCTGTTCACGCTGGACGGGACCGGGCCGTTCGCCCTGGCCGAGGACCACCGGGTGGGGCTCGTCGTCGCCCAGCTGTTCGTCTCGGTGGTCCTGGTCTCGGGTCTGCTGCTCGGCGTGGGGCGCGACGAGCGCCGCAGCGCGCTGCTGGAGGCCCGCGGGGCCCGGGCGTCGGCCTCGGAGCAGGCAGCCCTGCTGCGCACCATCATCGACACCATGCACGAGGGTCTCGTCGTGGTCGAGGAAGGTGGCCGGGTGCTGCTCGGCAACCCGGCCGCACGGGGCATGGCGTGGGGTGCGGAGCGGACCTACCAGGTGCGTGACGCCGACGGCCGCCTGCTGGGCGAGGAGGACTTCCCCTCGCGCCGCGCGCTCGCCGGCGAGGAGGTCCACGGCCGGTACGCCGTGCGCACGGCCGCCGGCGACGAGCTGCTCGTCGAGATCACCGCGATCCCGATGCCGACCGCTGACGGTGCCCCGGCCCGGTCGGTGACCGTCTTCCGCGACGTGACGGAGGCCGAGCAGCAGCGCCTCGAGCTCGTCGCGTTCGCCGGGGTGGTGGCGCACGACCTCAAGAACCCCCTGACGGCCGTCGACGGCTGGGTGGAGCTGCTCGCCGACGGGCTGGAGGACGGCGCCTCGCCGGACCGTGCGCTGGTGGTGCAGGCGGTCGAGCGGGTGCAGTCGGCCTCGTCGCGGATGCGGAGCCTGATCCGCCACCTGCTGCAGCACGCCACGAGCCGGGACGCGCCGCTGCGTGCCGAGGACACCGACGTGGCCGCGATCGCCCGCGACGTCGCGCGGGGCCGCGACGCCGCCGACCGGGTGGAGGTGGGGGAGATGCCCTGCCTGCACGTCGACCCGGCGATGATCCGCCAGCTCCTGGAGAACCTCGTGGGCAACGCGCTGAAGTACGTCGACCCCGGTGCCGCCGCGCACGTGGTCGTGGACGGGGTCGGTGCCGGCACCGACCCGCAGGTGCCCGAGGGGATGGTCGCGCTGCGGGTCACCGACAACGGGGTGGGCATCCCGGACGAGAGCAAGGACCTCGTCTTCCAGCAGTTCTACCGCGCGCACGCCACGGCGTACTCCGGCACCGGACTCGGCCTCGCCATCTGCCGCCGCATCGTCGACCGGCACGGCGGCACCATCACGGTGCTGGACAACCCGGCGGGGCGCGGGACGCGGATCGAGGTGCTGCTGCCGGCGGCGACCGGACGGTCGGACCGGTCGGACCGGGCTGGTCAGGCCGGTCAGGCGAGCCCGGCGTAGACGACCGCGGGGTCGGCGTTGACCACGCCGCCGTCGTACGGGCCGACGCGCGCGAGGCGGTCGCCCCCGCGGAAGCTGAGCATCAGGCCGTGCTCGGGCTCCCAGTCGCACCCGGACTCGATGCTGACGAAGGCGTCCTCGCCGCCGCCGGGCAGCCGCTCGAAGGCGACCATGAACTCGTCGCCCACGCGCACGTGGTCCCAGATCCGGTCGACCGGCACGTCGCCGGGGACGTAGGCGTCCCAACCCATGTCGAGGTCCAGCATGTCGCGGTAGTACGCGTGGACGTGCGGCGCGGCCTCGTCCGCCGTCCCGGACCCCATCGCGAGGAAGGCCCGCATCGCGTCGAGGAGCGCGGGCGGCGCGACGGACGCGTCGTCGTCGAGGCCCACCAGCACGAACCGACCCCGGGCGCCCCGGAGCCCGGGGACGGTCACCTCCTGCTCGCCGACGTGCCAGCCGAGGTCGTCGGGATCTGCGAACGTGCCGAAGCCGGGGATCTCCATGCGGGCGGGGTTGCCCGAGCCGTCGCGGGCCGAAACGTCCGGGGCCGATGCGCGAGGCGTCATGCTCGGGAACGAGAGAACCCCGCCCCGGCTGGGCCGGAACGGGGTTCGGTGGTGCTGGTGGGCGATACTGGGTTTGAACCAGTGACCTCTTCCGTGTCAAGGAAGCGCGCTACCACTGCGCCAATCGCCCTTCAACGCCACGACCCGTTGCCGGGTCGAGGATGTCGAGGTGGAGACGGGATTTGAACCCGTGTAGACGGATTTGCAGTCCGTTGCCTCGCCTCTCGGCCACTCCACCGTGGAGGCTGGTACACCTACTTCTCTCCGAGCGGACGACGAGGCTCGAACTCGCGACCTCAACCTTGGCAAGGTTGCGCTCTACCAACTGAGCTACGTCCGCTTGCGCTCCGCTCCGGTTTCCCGGCCCGGCGTGCGTCGAGAACATTAGCGGATGGGCAGGGGCGTGCAAAATCGGGTCCACCCCGGGGTGTCGGACAGGTGGACGAGGGCCCCTCCGCGCGGCGGGAAACCCCTGGTCAGACGGCCTACGATCGCCCCATGAAGACCTGGGTGAACGGCCGCCTCCTGACAGATCCCGGCGCCGCCGTGCTGACGGCCACCGACCACGGGGTGACCGTGGGGGACGGCGTGTTCGAGTCGATCAAGGTCGTCGACGGCCGTCCGTTCGCACTGACGCGTCACCTCGACCGCCTGATGACCTCGGGAGCCGGCATCGGGCTGACGGGCATCGACATCGACGCGGTGCGCGCCGGCATCGACGCGACGCTCGCCGCCGAGCACCTTCCGCTGGGCCGCCTGCGGCTCACCGTCACCGGCGGTCCGGGTCCGCTGGGCTCGGGGCGCGGGGACGGTGCGTACTCGGTCCTGGTCTCCGCCGTGCCCATGAGCCCGCTGCCGGCGGCCACCGACGTCGTGTCGGTGCCGTGGACGCGCAACGAGCACAGCGCGGTCGCCGGGCTGAAGACGACCTCGTACGCCGAGAACGTCGTGGCGCTGGCGTACGCCGTGGAGCGCGGCGCGTCCGAGGCCGTCTTCGCCAACACGGCCGGCCACCTGTGCGAGGGGACGGGCTCGAACGTCTTCTACGCGGTCGACGGCGAGCTGCGTACCCCGACGCTGGCCAGCGGCTGCCTCGCCGGCGTCACGCGCGCGCTGGTCCTGGAGTGGGTCGGGGCCCGCGAGGTGGACGAGCCGCTGGCGGTCGCGGAGCGGGCGGACGAGGTGTTCCTGGTCAGCACGACCCGCGACGTGCAGTCGGTGCGGCGCTGGGGCGAGCGGGACCTGGGGGAGCCGGGCCCGCTGACGCAGCGGGCCGCAGCGGTGTGGAAGGAGCGCGAGGCGGGCGACATCGACCCCTGATGCGGACTCCGGGCGAACTGTGCGCTAACGTACGTGACCGCACCCGGGCGATTGGCGCAGTGGTAGCGCGCTTCGTTCACACCGAAGAGGTCACTGGTTCGAACCCAGTATCGCCCACCGGGACAGACCGCCCCTGACCTGCAGAGATGCAGGACAGGGGCGGTTTCTGCGTCTCCGGGGCCTGCCGGGGTCAGGCCGGCGGAGCCGCCTCCGAACGGGCCAGCGTCGCGCCGCTGAGCGCGTCGACGACCTCGATCACCACGCCCGCCCCGCCCAGCGGCGCCATCACGACCGTCGGGACGGCGTCGAGGGCGACGTGGAGGTATGCCGCGCTGCCGGTCGTCGGGTCGCACGCGACCACGAGCACGTCGACGGGAGCGCCGGCGCGCAGCACCAGGCGGCGGGCGTCGGGTCGCCGCAGCTCGACGGACGTCACCGGGGCGTCCACGTCAGTACGCCCCCCGCCGACCGAGCACCGCGCCGAACGTGCGCAGCAGGATCCGCAGGTCCAGCTCGAGCGACCAGTTGTCGGCGTAGAAGAGGTCCACGCGCATCGTCTCCTGCCACGACAGGTCGGAGCGGCCAGAGACCTGCCACAGCCCGGTGATGCCCGGGCGCACCGTGAGGCGGCGGCACATGTCGACGGGGTAGCGCTCCACCTCGGCCGGCAGGGCCGGGCGGGGGCCGACCAGCGCCATGTCGCCCCGCACGACGTTCACCAGCTGCGGCAGCTCGTCGAGCGACCAGCGCCGCAGCGCCCGGCCGACCGGCGTCACCCGGGGGTCCTCGGCGATCTTGAACAGCACGCCCCGGCCGCCGGTGGCCGCCTCGAGCGCCGCCCGCCTCGCTTCCGCGCCGTGGTGCATCGTGCGGAACTTGAGCATCACGAACGGCCGGCCGTGGTGGCCCACCCGCGTCTGGCGGAACAGGACCGGGCCGGGTGAGTCGCGTCGCACGGCGACGGCGACGGCCAGGAGCACGGGCAGGAGCAGGACGAGCCCGACCAGGGCCGCCGAGCGCTCCAGGACCACCTTCGACGCCCGCGCGGCCGGAGCCGCCCGGTTCGGGCGCACGTGCACCACACGCAGGCTGCCGAGCGCGTGGCTGCGCAGGCGGTCCGCCGGCAGGTCGACCAGACCGGTGCCGACGAACAGGCGACCGCCCGAGGAACCGACCGCGCGACCGAGCCGCTGCAGCTCCGAGGTCCGCAGGTGGGGACCGGCCAGGGCCAGGACGGCGCCGCCCTCCTGCTCCAGCCACCCGGCGACGTCGTCGAGGTCGCCCAGCAGCTCGAGCCGCGTGATCCCGTGGGCGACCACGGTCTGCTCCTCCGCGCCGAGCAGGCACACCGCGGCCGGGGTCCACGGCCCGGGCCGACGGTGCAGCTCGGTCACGGCGGCGACCACCTGGTCGGCCTGGCCGACCAGCAGGAGCGGCTGCGGGCGGCGCGTGGCGGCGTAGGCCTCCCCGGCCTCGACGAGCGCCCCGACCACGACACCCGCGAACGTCACGGCCAGCGCCAGCAGCAGCAGCGTGCGGGGATCGGGCGTCAAGCGGGCGAACGCGTCGACGAGCAGCAGCAGGACGCCGAGGGTGACGCCGGCGCGGACGACGGGGCCGGCGGCGGCCCCCGACGCGCTGCGCCGTCGGGAACCCGCGACGAGCACCGGCCAGGTCACGACGACCACCCCGCCGAGGACCGGCGACCCGCCGACGGCCAGGAACGGGACCGACCCGGCCGCGGCGACCGCGAGATCGGCGACCAGGACCGTGGGCGAGGCGAGCGGGCGCCGGCGGGCGGACGACGACACGGGCGAAGTCGGGGCCACCGGGGCCGGTGCGTCCGTCACGGGGGCGGTCACGGGGGCGGGCGCGGGAGCGGGCACGACGTCGACGCTGCCCGCCAGGGGCACCGCGTGGACGGTCCGGGGCCGACGCTCCCGCAGGACCGACGAGCTCATCGCCCCGCGCCCCGCTCCGCGCCGGCCCCGAGCGGACGCAGGGTGCCGTCGAGCTCCTCGAACTCCCGCCCCGAGGCCGGGCAGCGGAAACGTCCCGGCCGGGTCTCCTCGAGGCGGCGACCGGCCGGCCCGACCCAGCCGACCCGGCGTGCGGGCGTACCGGCCACCAGGGCGTAGTCCGGCACGTCGCGCACCACGACGGCGCCGGCCGCGACCATCGCCCACCGCCCGACGGTCACCGGGGCCACGCACACCGCCCGGGCGCCGACGCTGGCGCCGCGCAGCAGGCGTACGCCGACCGGCGTCCAGTCGTCGGCCGACTTCAGCCGGCCCTCCGGGGTCACCGCGCGCGGGTGCAGGTCGTTGGTCAGCACGGCCGCCGGGCCCACGAAGACGCCGTCCTCCAGGACGGCCGGCTCGTAGACCAGGGCGTGGTTCTGCAGCTTGCAGTCGTCGCCCACCCGCACGCCGGGGCCGACGTACGCACCACGCCCCACCGTGCAGCGCCGCCCCAGGCTCGCCCCCTCACGGACCTGCGCCAGGTGCCAGACCCGGGTCTGCTCGCCCACCTGCGCCGTGGGGTCGACGTCCGCGCCGGGGGCGACGCTCGGTGGGCTGGCGGGTGCGCGTGACATGGGGGCTCCTGTCGGTCCTGGGGTCGTCGGTGGTTGCGGAGCCTCCGGCGCTCCGGGACCGGCCAGGGCCTCCGGAGGCCCGCGCTACCCCATCTGGGGGAGGGGTCCGCGGGCCGCTCCCCAAGTTGCGGTATCTCCCCGGGAGCCCGCTGCGGCGGGGCTGCGCGGTGGGTCGAATGCGCCTCGGACGTCGGCCGGTCGGTCGGCTCACGAGACGAGGAGAAGCAGATGGCGAGGGACCGACTCGGCGTGGCCGTGGTGGGAGCCGGCTACTGGGGGCCGAACCTGGTGCGCAACTTCGCGACGGCGCCGGACTGGGAGCTGCGCGCCGTCTGCGACCTGGACCGCGCGCGGGCCGCAGCGCTGAGCGCCGAGCGGCCCGGGGTGACGGCGACCGACGACCTCGACGAGGTCCTGCGGCGCGACGACGTGGACGCCGTCGCGGTCGCCACCCCGGCGCGTACGCACGGCGACGTCGTCGGTCGCGCCCTGGCGAGCGGCAAGCACGTGCTCGTGGAGAAGCCGCTGGCCCACTCGGTCGCCGCCGGGCGGGCCATGGTGGCCGCCGCCGAGCAGCGCGGGCTCGTCCTGATGACCGACCACACCTACTGCTACACGCCCGCCGTGCTGCGGATGCGCGAGCTCGTGCACGAGGGCGCGATCGGCGACGTCCTCTACGTCGACGCCACGCGGATCAACCTCGGCCTCGTCCAGCCCGACGTCGACGTGCTGTGGGACCTGGCGCCGCACGACCTGGCCATCCTCGACTTCGTCCTCCCCGGCGGTCTCGCCCCCACCGGGGTGACCGCGTTCGCCGCCGACCCGCTCGGGGCCGGCAAGGCCTGCATCGGTTACCTCACCCTGCCGCTGCCCGGCGGCGCGCTGGCCCACGTCAACGTCAACTGGCTGAGCCCGACCAAGATCCGCCGCATGGTCGTCGGGGGCACCCGCCGCACGCTCGTGTGGGACGACCTCAACCCGGTGCAGCGCCTCAGCGTCTACGACCGCGGCGTCGACCTGGTCCAGCAGGACACCGACGACCGGCGACGCTCCGGGGTCTCCTACCGCCTCGGCGACACCTGGTCGCCGGCGCTGCCCGAGCACGAGCCGCTCTCGCTCGTCGTGGCCGAGCTGGCCGCCGCGATCCGCGAGGGCCGGCCGGCGCGCACCGACGGCCGCGACGGCCTGCGCGTGCTCACCGTCCTCGAGCAGGCTGCCGCCAGCCTGGCGCGCGGCGGCGCGTTCGTCCCGATCGCCGCCGAGGCCGGGCTCGTGACGGTCGGGGGCGCGGCGTGAGCGCGCGGGCGCAGGGGTCGCTGGCCGGGGTCCGCGCGCTGGTCACCGGCGGCGCGGGCACCATCGGGTCCACGATCGTCGACCAGCTGCTCGACGCCGGCGCCGCCCAGGTGGTCGTCCTCGACGACCTCAGCCGCGGCCGCCGCGCCAACCTGGGACCGGCCGCGGCCACGGGGCGCCTGGTGCTCGTCGAGGGGGACCTGCGCGACCGCGACCTCGTCCACGACCTGGTGCGCGGCGCGGACCTCGTGCTCCACCAGGCGGCGCTGCGGATCACCCGGTGCGCGGAGGAGCCGCGCACGGCGCTCGAGGTGCTGGTCGACGGCACCTTCACGGTGGCGGAGGCCGCCGCCGAGCACGGGGTGGACAAGCTCGTCGCCGCCTCGTCGGCCTCGGTGTACGGCATGGCCGAAGAGTTCCCGACCCCGGAGCGGCACCACCACCACGCCAACGAGACGTTCTACGGCGCCGCCAAGAGCTTCAACGAGGGCGTGCTCCGCAGCTTCGGGGCGACCCACGGCCTGCGCTGGGTGGCGTTGCGCTACTTCAACGTCTACGGACCGCGGATGGACGTGCACGGCGCCTACACCGAGGTGCTGGTGCGGTGGATGGAGCGGATCGCCGACGGGCTGCCGCCCGTCATCCAGGGCGACGGGTCACAGACGATGGACTTCGTCCACGTGCGCGACGTCGCCCGCGCCAACCTCCTGGCGGCGGCCGCCCCCGTCCACGAGGGCGCGTTCAACGTGGGCAGCGGGACCGAGACCAGCCTGCGTGGGCTGGCGGCGGCGCTGCTCGGCGTGATGGGCGCCGACCTGGTGCCCGAGCACACCGCGGCGCGGCTGGTCAACGGCGTCACCCGCCGGCTCGCCGACACCCGCGCGGCCCGCGACGCGCTCGGCTTCGAGGCGTCGACGGACCTCGTCGACGGGCTGCGCGAGCTCGTCGCCTGGTGGCGCCCGCTGCGCGAGGAGATCGCCGCCGGTCGCGGCACGCTGGTCGGAGCGGGCTCGTGAGCCGCCTGCCGGTGATGCGGCCGTGGCTGGGCCAGGAGGAGGCGGACGCGGTCGCCGCGGTGATCGCGTCCGGCTGGGTCGCCCAGGGTCCGCGGGTCGCGGAGTTCGAGCGGGCCTTCGCGGCACGGGTCGAGGCGCCGCACGCGGTGGCCACCTCCAGCTGCACGACCGCGCTGCACCTGGCGCTCGTCGTGGCCGGCATCGGCGCCGGCGACGAGGTGGTGGTGCCGTCCTTCTCGTTCATCGCGACCGCCAACGCGGTGACCTACGTCGGGGCGCAGCCCGTGTTCGCCGACGTGTGCGGGCGCACGGGCAACGTGACGGCCGAGACCGTCGAGCGGGTCCTGACCCCCCACACGCGGGCCGTCGTGGTCGTCGACCAGGCGGGCGTACCCGTGGACCTCGCGCCGCTGCGGGCCCTGTGCGAGGCGCGCGGCCTGGTGCTCGTCGAGGACGCGGCCTGCGGGATCGGGTCGACCTACGGCGGGCGCCCGGTCGGGGTCGGCGCGGACCTCACGGCGTGGTCGTTCCACCCCCGCAAGGTCCTGACCACCGGGGAGGGCGGGATGCTGACGACGGCGCGTGAGGACTGGGCCGCACGGGCCCGCAGGCTGCGCGAGCACGCGATGAGCGCCGGCGCGGCCGAGCGGCACGCCCACGCGCTGGCCCCGCACGAGGAGTACGGCGAGGTCGGCTTCAACCACCGGATGACCGACCTCCAGGCGGCGATCGGGCTGGTCCAGCTCGACCGGCTCGCCGAGGTCGTCGACCGGCGCCGCACGCTCGCCGCGACCTACGCGAAGGCCCTCGACGACGTGCCCGGCCTGCACCCCGTCGCGGACCCGCCGCACGGCCGGACCAACTTCCAGTCGTACTGGGTCGAGGTCCTCGACGACTACCCGCTCGAGCGCGACGACCTGCTCGCCGAGCTCGCGCGTGCGGACGTCTCGGCGCGGCGCGGGATCATGGCGATCCACCTCGAGCGGCCCTACTGGCGGCTGGCGCGCGGCGCGCGCCTGCCCGTGACGGAGCGGCTGAGCCGGCGCACCCTCGTGCTGCCGCTCTTCCACCAGATGTCGGAGTCCGAGCAGGCCCGCGTCGTCGACGTCCTGCGCGACGCGGGGAGGGCTGCGTGAGCACGCTGCTGGTCGTGGCGTCGGGCGGGCTGGGACGCGAGGCCGCGGCCGCGGCGGAGAGCGCCGGCGAGCACGCGCAGATCGCGTTCGTCGACGACGACCCCCGCCGCTGGGGCACCACCGTCGGGGGCCGTCGGGTCCTCGGCGGGCTCGACACGCTGCTCGACCGTCCCGAGGACCGCGTCGTGGTGTGCGCGGGCAGCGGCGCGGCCCGCCGCCGCCTCGTGGAGCGTCTGCGCGCCATGGGCGTCGCGGACTCGCGCCACGTCTGCATCGTCGACCCGGGCGTGCGGTGGGCCCCCTGGCGCACCGGGCGGGGCGCCGTCGTGCTGGCCGGGAGCGTCCTCACGACGGACGTGGTCCTGGCCGAGCACGTCGTGCTGATGCCGCAGGTGACCCTGACGCACGACGTCGTGGTGGAGTCCTACGCGACCCTCTGCGCCGGTGTCAGCCTCGGCGGCAGCGTCCGCGTCGGCCGCGGCGCCACCATCGGCATGAACGCGAGCGTCCGCGAGGGCGTCGTCGTCGGCGAGGGCGCGGTGCTCGGGATGGGATCGGTGCTCCTCGAGGACCTCCCGCCCGGCGAGACGTGGGCCGGGGTGCCGGCCCGACCGCTGCGGGCGCGGGGCGTGGCGCGGCGTCGGCACGGAGCGGGTGCGCGATGACCCCGCCGATCCCGCCGACCGTGCCGCTGATGGACCTCGTGGCGCAGCACGCCGAGGTCGCCGACGAGGTCCGCGCCGGGGTGGAGGACGTGATGCGCCGGGCCGCCTTCGTGGGGGGCCCCGAGGTGCGGGCCTTCGAGGAGGCGTACGCGCAGTTCGTCGGCGCGCGGCACTGCATCGGCGTCGCCAACGGCACCGACGCGCTGGAGCTCGCGCTGCGCGCCGTCGGCGTGGGGCCGGGCGACGAGGTCGTCCTGCCGGCCAACACGTTCGTCGCGACGGCCGAGGCGGTCTCGCGGATCGGGGCGGTGCCGCGCCCGGTCGACGTCGACGACGAGCGGCTGCTGCTCGACGCCGAGGCGGTCGCTGCGGCCGTCGGGCCGCGCACCCGCGCGATCGTCCCGGTGCACCTGTTCGGCCGGGTGGTGCCGATGGAGCCGGTCGAGGCGGTCGCCGCCGCGCACGGTCTGCGCGTCGTCGAGGACGCGGCGCAGGCGCAGGGCGCGCACCGGGCCGGGCGATCGGCGGGCGCCCTGGGGGACGCGGCGGCCACGAGCTTCTACCCCGGCAAGAACCTGGGCGCCGCCGGCGACGCCGGCGCCGTCACGACCGGCGACGAGGAGGTCGCCGCCCGGGTGCGGCTGCTGGCGGCGCACGGCTCGCCGCGCAAGTACGTCCACGACGTCGTCGGCATGAACTCCCGCCTCGACACGGTGCAGGCGGTCGTGCTGTCGGCGAAGCTGCGGCGGCTGGCGCGGTGGAACGAGCTGCGCCGTGAGGCCTCGCGGCGCTACGACGCGCTGCTGGCCGACGTCGCGGGCGTACGCCTGAGCCCGGGGGACCCGGAGGCCACCGACGTGCAGCACCTCTACGTCGTACGGGTGCCGCACCGCGACCGCGTGTGGGCGTCCCTGCGCGAGGCGGGCGTGGAGGCCGGGGTGCACTACCCGACCCCGGTGCACCTGACGGGCGCCTACCGGCACCTCGGTCTGGGCCCGGGCAGCTTCCCGGTGGCGGAGCGGGCGGCGGGCGAGATCCTGTCCCTGCCGCTGTTCCCGCAGATCACCGAGGCGCAGCAGGAGCGGGTGGCCGCGTGCCTGGCCCGGGCGCTGCGCGACGTGGGCGCCGCCTCCGGGTCCTCGGCCGCAGCGGTCGCCGCACGATGAGGGGCCGGCCCCCCGCCGGCCCCTCGGAGCGGGGGGCCCTCGGGTTCAGCGCGGTGAACACCGCCCTGTCGAAGGTCGCGGGCCTCGCGACCGGCATCGCGATCGCCCGCATCGTCGGCCCGGAGGAGTTCGGGACGTTCGCGGTGGCCTTCGTCGCGCTGATGGCCGTGCTCGCGTTCAACGACCTCGGGGTCAGCCTGGCCATCGTGCGGTGGCCGGGCGACCCGCGTCGCATCGCGCCGACGGTGACCGCGCTGAGCGTGGCCAGCAGCGCGGTGCTGGCGGCGGCGATGGCGGCCGCGGCTGCCCCGTTCGCCACCGCGATGGGTGCGCCAGGCGCCACCGGTCCGGTGCGGCTGCTCGCCCTGTGCGTGCTGGTCAACGGGATCGTCGCGACCCCGGCGGCGCTGCTGCAGCGCGAGCTGCGCCAGGACCTGCGTCTGGTCGCCGACCAGGTCAACCTGTGGCTGGGGGCAGGCGTATCGCTGGCCCTCGCGATCGCCGGGGCGGGCGCCGCCAGCCTGGCCGTCGGGCGCCTGGTCGGCGCGGTGGTCTCGGGGATCCTGCTGGTGCGCTTCTCGCCGCTGCCGTGGCGCGCGGGGTGGGACCCCGCCGTCGTGCCGGGGCTCCTGCGCTTCGGGGTGCCGCTGGCCGGCGCGAGCGCCGTCGTGTTCGGGATCGGGTTCGCCGACCAGCTCGTGGTCGGCGCGGTGCTCGGGCCGACGGCGCTGGGGGCGTACGTCCTCGCGGTCAACCTCGCCGGCTGGCCCGTGCAGCTGCTCTCCGCCCCGTTGCGGCAGGTCACCCCGCCGCTGTTCGCCCGCCGCCGCGCGGACGCCCCGGCGGCCCACGAGGCCCTCGGCCTGGTCGCTCGGGGACTCCTCGCCCTCGCGGTGCCGTGCTGCGTCGCCCTCGCCGTGTGCGCCGACGCGGTGGTCGCGGTCGTCTACGGTCCGGCCTGGCACGCCGCGGCCGAGCCCCTGCGCTGGCTCGCGCTGGCGGCCGTGGCGCGGGTCCTCTGCGAGCTGCTCTACGACTACCTGGTGGTCGCGGGGCGCACCGCCCGGGTGCTGTCCGTGCAGGCCGTCTGGCTGGTCGCCCTGGTCCCGGCCGTCCTCCTGGGCCTGCGCCTGGACGGGCTGGCGGGCGCCGCGCTCGCAGTGGCGCTGGTCGGACCGGTCGTGGTGCTGCCGGCGTACGCCCTCGCGCTACGCGCCGCGCGCACGCCCGTCGTGCCGGTGCTGCGCGGTGCCGTGGCCCCCCTGGGCGCGGGCCTGGCGCTCGCCCTCGCCGTCGGGCTCGCCGGCCTCGCAGGTGCCGGCGACCTCGTGACCCTCGCCGTCGCCGCCGTGGCCACGCTCGCCGCCTGGCTCCTGCTGCTGCGTCGGGGCCACCTGGTGGTGCTGACGGCCGGGCTGCCGGGCGTACCCGCCGCGGCCACCACCACGACCACGACCACCACCGCGACGGAGGCACCGGCATGAGGATCCTCGTCTACCCGCACGCGATGGAGCTCGGCGGCAGCCAGCTCAACGCCCTCGACCTGGCCGGCGCGCTGCAGGCGCGCGGCCACGAGGTCGTCGTCTACAGCCAGGCCGGCGAGCTGGTCGACACGCTGGCCGGGCGCGGCCTCGAGCACGTGCTCGCGCCGCCCGGCCGCTCCTGCCCGAGCGCTGCACGGGTCGCGCACCTGCGCCGGGTGCTGCGCAGCCGGTGCATCGACGTGGTGCACGGCTACGAGTGGCCGCCGGTGCTCGAGGCCGGCGCGGCGTGCGTGGGCCTGCCCACCCGGGTGGTGGCCACGGTGCTGTCGATGTCGGTGGCACCGTTCCTGCCGGAGGCCGTGCCGCTGGTCGTGGGGACGGAGCGGATCCGCGCGTCCTGCGTGGACAGCCGCTCGGGGCCGGTCGTGGTGATCGAGCCCCCCGTCGACGTGCTCGCCGACCGGCCCGGGGCGGGGGAGCGGCCCGCACCCGTGCCGGGGGCGCCCGTCGAGGTGGCGGTGGTCTGCCGCCTGGTGCCGGAGCTCAAGCTGGAGGGCCTGCTCACGGCGGTGGACGCGGTGGGTGACCTGCCCGCCGACGTCGGGTCCGGCGGCGTCGAGGTGCGCCTGACGATCGCCGGGGACGGTCCCGCCCGCGGGCTCGTGCAGGCGCGGGCCGACGCGGTCAACGAGCGGTGCGGCCGCCCGGCGGTCCGGCTGCTGGGCGCGGTGGCGGACCCGCGCCCCGTCTACGACCGCGCCGACGTCGCGGTCGGGATGGGCGGCTCGGCGCTGCGCTCCATCGCGTTCGCCCGTCCGCTGGTCGTGCAGGGAGAGTCGGGCTTCTTCGAGCTGCTGGAGCCGCGGACGCTGCCGTACTTCCTCGACCGCGGCTTCTACGGCGTCGGCGACCGCGGCCCGGAGCAGGCGCGCGAGCACCTGGCGGGCCTGCTCGCCGACCTCGCCGGCGACCCCGCCCGACGGGCGACGCTGGGGGAGTGGGGGCGCGACCTCGCCGTGCGGCGCTTCAGCCTGGAGCGCGCGGCGGCCCTGCTGGAGGGGGTGTACGCCCTGGCGCTCGATCCCGACGCGAGCCACGGCGCGCGCCCCGGAGCCCCGGCGCGGACGCTGGTGCGGCTGGCCGACTACAAGCTGCGCCGCCACGGCGCGCGGCTCGTCGGGCGCGGATCGCGCGACGACTTCAACGCGCGACCCGTGTGATCTCCACGAGCAGCGTCTGCGCTCGCACGCCCCAGTCGTGGCGGGCCGCGAAGGCCTTGCGCCCGGCCACCGACGCGGAGTCGTCGGGCGCGTCGAGGGCGCGGTCCACCGCGTCGGCGAACGCCTCCGGGGTGGCGCCCGTGGCGACGGCGGGGCAGGCGAGCGTGGCGACGGCGGGGAGCGGGGTCGAGACCACCGCGCGTCCCGCCGCCAGGTACTCGAGGGTCTTCAACGGGTGGCTGGCCCGGTTGAAGGCGGTGTCGGTGTAGGGGGTCAGCCCGACCTTGACGCCCGAGAGCAGCGCGGGCAGCTCGGACGCCGGGCGACGACCCAGCCAGGTCACCTCCGGACGCTCGACGAGCCGGTCGAAGCGGGGGCGGTCGAGCGAGGGGTCGGCCGGCCCGACGAGCAGCAGGCGGCGACCACGGTCGACCACCGCCTCGAGGAGCGCGAGGTCGATCCGGGCGGAGAGCTGGCCGACGACGGCGGCGACCGGCTCCGTGACCGGGTCCGGGTCGGGCACGCCGGCGTACCGGGTACTGTCGCAGCCGTTGGGCAGCACCATCGACGGCACCGCGGGTCCCCAGCGCGCCTGCAGCAGCGGCGTGACCGCGACGGCGAGGTCGGCGCGGGCCAGGCTGCGCCGCTCGGCGTGCCGCAGTCCGCGCTCGGACAGGCCGAGCAGCCCGGCGCCCGCCACGAAGTCGTCGGTCGCGTAGTAGACGTGACAGCGGGCCGGCAGGTCGCGCAGGTGCGGCTCGGGTCGGGCCGACACGACGGCCAGGGGCGTACGCCCGTCGCGGCGCAGCAACCGCCGCACGGTCAGGGCGGTGGCCGCACGGGCCAGGACCCGTCCGCCCGGCCGGCTCGGCAGGGGCGTGGTCGTCACGGGCACCCGACGCACGCCGTCGCCGCACGCGCCCGGCCTCCCGCGGGGCCGCAGCACGGAGACCGGCGGGTCGACCCACCAGACGTCGACGTGGCGGGCCAGGTGCCGCACGAGGTGGTGGTCTGTGCCGGGGACGTCGTCGAAGCGGACGCCGGCGCCGTAGACGACCAGCGGCGGGCTCACGGCGCGCTCCTGCCCTGCGCGAGGGCCAGACCGCACACCAGGGCCAGCGACCCCGCGGCCATGGGGAAGGCGAACACGTCGAGCACGGCGGCCAGCGCCGCGCCGACCAGCACGGTGCCCAGGGCCGCCTGGCGGAGCTGACGGTCCCGCTCGGCGGCGTCGGCGGCGTCGGCGTCGGTGGAACCCGTCGCCGTGCGGGTGCGCAGGGTGCCCCGCGCCCCGACGACGCAGCAGCCGAGGAGGGCGACGAAGGCCACCAGACCCAGCAGCCCCACCTCGACGGCCAGCAACAGGTACTGGTTGTCCAGGATCCGGTAGGCGGGCAGGAAGGTGCCGAACCCGCGGCCCACCACCGGCGAGCTCTCCACGAAGGCGGCGGCGACCTCGTAGCTGCCGGTGCGCGACAGGGCGCTCGGGTCCTGGTCGGCGGTCGTGAAGAGGTCCCGCAGGGTGCCGCTCATCCCGGGCACGAGGAGGTAGAACCCCACCGCCAGGAAGGGCGCCAGCAGCAGCATCCGACGTCGCAGGGCGGGCGACCAGGCGGGCAGGAGCACCAGCGCACCGAGCACGATCCCGACCACCCCGGAGCGGGAGACCGACGTCAGCAGCCCCAGGCCCACCAGCAGGCACGGCAGGACCCTGCGCACGAGCGCGCGGTGACGGTCGCAGACGGCGAGCCCGAGGGCGTACGGGAAGACGACCGCCAGGGCGAACGAGTACTCCAGGGCGCTCATCGCGGTGCCCGCCGGCCGCACGAAGCCGCCGCGCTCGCTGACGCCGCTGAACTCCTGCGCCGAGACGAGACCGGGGATCCAGACCCGGTCGACGAGGACCGCCCCGGTGACGAACTGGACGAGCCCGAGCAACGCCAGCGCGGCGCCGGCCAGGACCAGCCGTCGCTGCAGCACGAGCAGGCGGTCGCGGTGGCGGCCGACCTCGGCGGCGAGCAGCAGGACCCCGCAGAAGGCGGCCGCCCGCAGCACGCCCAGGTCGGCGGCGTTGCCCTCCGAGGGCGGCAGGGGACGCAGCTGCGCGGCGGTCCAGGCCAGCAGCACGGTCAGTCCGAAGGCGAGCACCGCCAGGCGTGGCCGCAGCGGGATCGCGGTGGCGCCGGACGCGGCCCGTGCCGACCACACGAGCAGGCACCCGAGACCGGCCAGCACCGCCGGCGAGCCGGCCGCCCCGAGCGCGCCGACCCGCAGCTCGCTCGGCACCGCCAGCAGCACCACCACGACGACGCTGAGGACGGTGGCCGGGTCGGAGTGGCGGCGCAGGGCCCGTGCGGGCGCACCCGTCAGCGCGCCCGTCAGTGCGCCCGACATCTCAGCGCGCCGCGGCCAGGTCGCGTCCCGTGGTGCCGGCCGACTCGCCGCCGCCGTGGTCCTCGCGGTCGCTCGCAGCGGCGCCGCGTCGCCGCCGCATCAGGAGCAGGTCGACACCGCAGGTCAGGAGGACCGCCGCCCCGAGGCCGACGGCGCCGGCGGCGAGCCCGGCGCGGGTGCGGGCGCTGGTGTCGGCGGGTGCGAGGTCGACGTCGGTGAGCGTCGTGGAGGTGATGACCGAGCCCTCCGGGACCCCCAGGGAGTCCTGCAGCGAGCGGAGCTGGTCGGGCACGGTCGCCAGCACGTCCTCGACGGCGGGCCCGACGGTGCTGGCGTCCGTGGCCGTGGCGGTGACGAGCAGGATCGGGCCCGTGGTCGTGGTGTCGCGGGTGACCACGATCTCGACGTCCGGGTGCCGCTCGCGGACCGGTCCGGCGACGTCCTCGCTGTCGAGGCGGGCGACGAGGACGTCGGCGGCCTGGCCGAGGCCGCCGAGGTAGAGGTACGGGTTGCCGTCCTCGCCGAGGCTGGACGCCGGCGGCAGCAGCAGCACGCTCGCGCCCGCGGTGGTCGTGGTGGGCACCGACCCGGCCGCGGTCAGCGTGGCGACGCCCGCCAGCGCGACGGCGACCACGGCGACGTACCAGCGACGCGCCAGCATCCGGAGCACGGTGGTGAGGTCCATGTCAGCGTCCTCCGGTCGGTTCGGTCGGTTCGGTCGGTTTCGCAGGTCGGCGGGGGCGGCGCCGCCCTACGATGGCGGCCCCCGGCACCCTCGAGGTCGGGCACCGCCCGGCGCCCTGCGCCCACGGAGAGCGACGGAGGTCCGCGGCATGGTCGGACGTCTGCTGCGACCCACCCGGATCGGTGTGTCCGGTGCGGCCCTGCTGCTCGTCGGTCTCGTCCTCCTCGGCACGGCGGCGACGGTCCTCCTGCTGCGGCCGGCCCCCGTGTGGTGGGGCAGCGTGGACGTCGTGTTCGTGCCGCCGGAGCGGCCGGGCAACGCGCTCGAGGGCGACGACGACGCGCTGGTGCCGTTCGCGGCGGCCGTCGAGCGCGAGGTGGTCGGTCGCCCGCAGCGCGTGGTGCTGGCCTCCGGCGACGCGCGGCTCTACGCGGCCGGCGTCGAGGAGGGGTACGCCGTGCAGCTCGCCCGCTCGGGCGGCCAGTGGCAGAGCGCCTTCGACCAGCCGTACCTCAACGTGCAGGTCGTCATGCCCACCCGCGCGGAGGCCGACCGTCTCGCCGAGGACGTCCTCGCGGACGTCCGGGGGACCGCCGACCGGCGCCAGGCGGACTCCGGCGTGGCGCCGGAGGACCGGATCCGCACCCAGCTCTCGCCCGAGCACGTTCAGACCACCCGGGTCGTCGGGAGCACGACGCGCTCGATGCTCGGGATCGGCGTCGTCGGCGTGGTGCTCGCGGCGGGGATCGCCGTCGGCGACCGGTCGCTGGCCCGCCGGCGGTCACGACCGGGGGCCTGAGCCGCGGCGCGCGACGAGTCGTCGCGGCCCCACGCCGGCGCCGCGGTCGATGCCTCGCCCGGGGCCCGGGCTGGCACCCGGGCGGGCACGCGGGCGGCCAGGGCCACCCCCGCGTACACCGCCGCCTCGGCGAGGTGGCGCGGGGAGCGGACCGTGGTGAGCAGGTGGCGCACCGTCGAGGCCGCCCCCGGGGCGTCGTCGCGGCGCAGGAGGTCGGCGCGCCGGGCCAGGGCGCGGTTGCCGGCCCCGCTGCGGCGCAGGGTGACGACGAGGCTGCGCAGGTCGCGGGGCGTGTGGACGACGACGGGATCGGTGTCGACCACGGCGCGCTCGTCGGGCGCGAAGACGCCGTCGACGAAGAGGTCGTCGGCGACGACGCTCGGGAAGCGGCCGAACCGCTCGTGGCCGACGCGCGAGACGCCGTAGACGCCGGCGCCCCACAGGTGCGCGTGCGCCTCCGGCAGGCGCCCGCGCGCCGCGTAGTAGGCCCGCACCCACCGGCTCGCTCGCGCGCAGTCGTAGACGAACGGGGGGCGGGCGGCGAGCACGGGCGACGCGCCGGGACCCGCCTGCTCGGCCAGCGTGGCGAGGACGTCCGCGACGGCCCGTGGGGTGATCTCCACGTCGGCGTCCACGTAGAGCCGTGGCCAGCGCGTCGCGACGGCGTCCGCCGCGTTGAGCGCGGCCGTCTTGGACGGTCGGGCCAGGTCGAGGACCACCACGTCCTCGACCTGCCGGGCGCGCTCCACCGTGGTGTCGCGGCAGCCGTTGGCGGCGACCACCACCTCGACCTCCCCGCCGGCCGCGAGGGAGGCCAGCGGTGCGAGCGCGCGGGCGATCACGGCCGCCTCGTCGTGCGCGGGCACCACCACCGAGCCCTCGGGCGACCGCCCCCGGCAGGGCGGGGCGAGCAGGCCGGGTCCCACCGACGCCGCCGCTCGGCTCTCGGGGCCGGGCAGCTGGTCCCAGCGTCCCCGGGACAGCAGGTAGCCGAGCGAGCGTCGGTGGTCCCCGGACCCGGCACGCAGCGCCTCGCCCAGGGCGGCGGCCGCCCGCACCCCGGCGCCGTACGCCCTCCCGTGCAGCCCCTCCAGGTAGCGCACGCGGTTCACGGCCAGCAGCGCCGCCAGCTCGGCCGCGGGACCGCCCGACCCCCCGCCGGTGTGGCGCAGGCGGGCGGCCGGCTCGAACCAGGTCGACGAGCCCGCCTCGCGCACCCGGCGCAGGAAGTCGACCTCCTCGGAGTAGAGGAAGTAGGACTCGTCCCACTCACCGACGTCGGCGAGGACGTCCGTGCGCACGAGCACCGCGGCGCCCGTCGCCCACTCGACGGCGTGGGGGTGGGCGTACGACTCGGCGTCCCGGTCGGTCTCCGTGGCCCAGGTGGGCCGCTGGGGCAGGTGGTCGCCGAGGACGGCGTCGCCGAGCGTGCGCAGGAGCCGCGGCTCGAAGCGCAGCGAGCGGGTGACGCGGCCGTCGTCGTCGAGCAGCGCCGGCACGACCGCGCCGACCCCCGGTCGCCACAGCCGCTCCCACAGCGCCAGGAGCGCACCCTCCTCGAGCCGCACGTCGGGGTTGAGCACGAGCACGGCACGGGAATCGCCGGCCAGGCGCACGCCCCGGTTGACCCCGGCGGCGTACCCGTCGTTCGGGGCCGCCTCCATCACGACGTCCGGGTGCCGGGCGACCCGGTCGAGCGTGTCGTCGGAGGAGCGGTTGTCGACGACGACCACCCGCAGACGCAGGGGGCCGACCTCGCGGCGCAGGTCGCCCAGCAGGGGCTCGACCACGGCGGCGCTGTCGTGGGTCACGACGACGACGGTCACGTCGGCGGCCGCGTCCGGGGGGACGAACGTGGGCCCCGGAGCCGTCGCACCGGCCTGCGCCGGGTCGGTCGCGCTTCCTGCGGTGCGGTGCAGCCGTGCGTACGCGAGCGGCCCGTCGACCACGTAGCGGCGGGCCAGCCGGCGCGGCTCCTTCGCGAGCCGGTACGACCACTCGAGGCCGTGCTCCGCCATCCACGCGGGAGCACGGGGCACGTCGCCGGCGAGGAAGTCGACGACCGCGCCGAAGGCCAGCAGGCGTCGGGCCCCGGTGAGGTGGCCGTGCTCGGCGATCCACAGCTCCTGGCGCGGCTTGCCGAGCCCCACGAGCAGCACGTCGGTGCCGCTGGCGCGGATCTCGGCCGCCAGGGCGCGCGAGGCGACGGGGTCGGAGACGACCTCGCGGGTCGGGGCCCAGGTGCCGGCCACCCGCAGCGCGGGGCGCGTCCGGGCCAGCGTCGCGCGGAGCCGCTCGTGCGTGGCCTCGCTGCCGCCGAGGAACCCGACGGAGGCGCCGGCGGCCTGCAGGGCGTCCAGGACGGGCGCGGTGAGGTCGCTGCCGGCCAGACGGGGCCAGTGGCGGCCCGTGACCTGCTCGGCCCGGGTGGCGATGGGGGCGCCGTCGACGAGCGAGAGCCAGCGCATCCGACCGCGCGCCTGCGACTCCTCGAGCACGCCGTGCCAGCGCGAGCCACCGCCGAAGTGGGTGAGGTGGTCCAGGTTGACCGACGCGACGGCCAGCGGCGGAGCCGGGTCCGTGCGGTCGAACGAGGCGATGGCGGCCACGGCGGGGCCGAGCTCCATCAGGTCGACGGCGCAGCCGCACAACGTGATCCGGTCGGAGTGCCCTCCGCTGGTGTCGGCGGTGCGCGACAGGTCGGTCATCCTCGTCCTCCGGTCCCCGGCAGCCGGGTCGGACGCTGTCGCCGGCGGCGACCGTCTCCCGGTTCCGGCGGCGAAGTTAGGAGTCCGCGGGCCGGCGACGGCGCGCCCGGCGCCCAGTTACCCAATCCGGATGAGGGCGCCGCGGCCCGCCTCGGACCTGCCTCAGGTCCGCTTCAGGGCTGGTCGCGCCAGCCCGCTCGGTGGGCCAGGGCGACGGCCTCGAGCTGCGAGGAGACCTCGAGCTTGGCGAGGACGGACCGGATCTGTGCGCGGACCGTGGCGGGGGAGACCACGTCGTGCCGGGCGATGTCCGCCGCGTGGTGGCCGGCCATCAGGTGGGCCAGCACGGCGCGCTCGCGGTCGCTGAGCAGGGCGAGGCGGCGGCGGTGCTCGGCGCCGGAGAGCTCGGCCCGAGCGCCCACCGCGAGGAGACGCTGCCGTCGGCCGGGGGTCATCGTCGGTCGGTCGCTCGCGATGCGGTGCAGGGCGCCGAGCACGTGGCTGAGCGGCTCGGACTTGGCGATCACGGTGTGGGCGCCGTGGTGGAGGCACAGGCCCCACCAGACCGGGTCGGTGGATGCCGTCAGGACGACCGTGGACGGTCCGGCGGGGGTGAGCGCCGCGAGGAGGTCGGTCGCGCCGACGTCGGTGGGCTCGAGGTCGGCGACCACCACCATCGCGCCCGTCGCCACCAGGGCGGCGACGTAGGAGTCGTAGGGCGGGCGACGGGGTGGCAGGCCGACGTCGAGGACCCGGTGCCCACCCAGCTCGACGGCGATGCCGAGGGCCTCCCCGAGGAGGGTGTGCCGCTCGATCAGGACGACGCCGGCCGCAGGGACGAGGCGTTCCGGGGCCTGCTCGGGCGGGGGCGTGCCGCGTCGCACCATGCCACCCCCGTCCCTCCGGCGGACCGGACCCGCCCCGTGGCCTCGGCGGTGCCGGTGGCTCGCCCGGTCGCGGGTCCTCGTCACGGTACGCCCGCACGGCTCACCTGCGTGGGTGATCGGCGGATCCGGCTCCGCCGACGGGCCCATCCCGAAAACAGGGGAGCCGGTGCGCGCGGGGCGTACGCCGTCGTGAGCGGTGGCCATAGTCCCCTGCGGCAGCCACCTCCGGCGGCCGGCCACCACGAGGGAAGCGACGGACGCGGATGACGAGGGACGGACCGAGGGACGCGGCGCGACCGGCGATCGCGGTGACCTCCGACCAGCGCCTGGTCGCCGAGGCCGTGGCGGTCGCGCTGTCGTCGGCGCGCCCCGGGAGCGCGGTCGTGGTGCCGTGGCCGGGGGTACGCCCCGGAGTCGACCGCAGTGCGGCCCGCCCCCCGGTCGGGCTGCTCATGTCCGACCTGGACGCAGTCGCCACGGTGCAGGCCGCGCAGCTCGCGCTGGCGCGCGCCGGCACGGACTGGCTGGCGATGACGGCAGCGCCTCCCGGAGCGGTGTGGGGGGCCGTGCTGGAGGCGGGCGCGATCGACGTCGTGCCCAGCTCCGCCGGCCTGCTCACGGTCGCCGGACGCCTGGCGACCCTCGCCGACGGACCGCGCGGCTCGCGGACCGGGGACGCGGCGACGGGCGCCGGCCACGCGGCGTACCTGGACCTCTGGCACGGCACGACGCTGGCGACCGCCGTCGCGGCGGGCCGGCTGCCGCTGCTCAGTGCTCCCGAGCGGGCGGTGCTGGAGGAGCTGGCCGCCGGTCGCACCCCGCGCGAGGTCCGACGCACCCACGCGGGCACCCATCCCGAGGTCGCCGCGCTCGTGCGGCGGATCATGCGGCGACTGGCCGTGGCCACGCCGGACGAGGCGGTCTCCGCGCTCCGGCTCGCCGTTCGCGCCGAGGCCCTGCCCGGCGCGTCGCCGGCGCCCCGCTGAGGCGCGGAGGCACCCGGCTCAGACGACCCGCTGCTCCGGGGGCTGCCAGCGCGCCTGACGCGCCAGCCCGACCGCGGCGATCTGGGAGGACACCTCGAGCTTGGCGAGGATGGACTTCACCTGCGTGCGCACGGTCGCCTCGGAGACGACGCTGGCGCGGGCGATGTCCCGGACCTGCTGGCCGGCGACGAGGCCGCTGAGCACCTGGCGCTCGCGCGGGGTCAGCCGGTCGAGCCGCTCGCGGTGCTGCTGCACCTCGCGGCGCTGCTCGTGCCAGTGCCGCAGGAGACGCTCGCGCTCCTCGGCCTCCATGACGTTGAGCCCCTGGCTCAGCCGCCGGACCACCGCGAGGATCTCGTTGAGGGGACGGGTCTTGGCGAGCACCTGGCGCGCGCCGTGCCACACGCACTCACCCCACCGGCCGGGGTCGAGCGACCCGGTGACGACGACGACGTTCGCGCCGCCCCGCGCGATGGGGTTGATGAGGCGTACCCCGTCGCCGAAGGTGCCGAGGTCGAGGTCGAGCAGGACGATGCGGGGTCGGTGGCGCAGCACCGAGGTGACCATCTGGTGGACCGACACGGAGGCGTCGGGGACGGGCATCCGACGGATGTCGTAACCCTCCACCGTCATGGCGATCTCCAAGGACTCGGCGAACAGCTGGTGGTCCTCGACGATGACGGTGCGGGTGCCCACCTGGCCCGTGCGGGTCATCGAGTGGCTCCGGCGACCTGGTCGCGGCCGGGAGCCCGCAGACCGATCGTCACGGTCGGACCGGTCGCACCGCGCTCGAGGGTCAGGCACGCCCCGTGGGCGTCCAGGAGCCTGCGGGCGCGCTCCACCCCGGAGCCGAGGGTGCGGTGGCGGGTGGTGCCTCGAGCCCAGAGTCGCGGCGCGCCGGAGCAGATCGCCACCCGGACGGTGTCGTCCACCTGGCACACGCGGATGCTCAACCGTGTCCGCGGGGCGCTCGCCAGGGCCTCGTCGATGACGGCGGCCACCGCGGTCGCGATGTCCGTCGGTGCGCCGACGACCCGCAGCCCGCTCGGCACCCAGTCGATCTCGCGTCCCTCCTCGGCTCGAGCCAGCACGACCGGGGCCAGGGTGTGGTCGAGGTCGACGACTTCGGCGCTGGTGGGGGCGTGGGCCCGTTGGCGGTGCGGCGCGATCATCTCGGTGAGGTGCTCCGCCTCGCGCTCCACCATCTCCTCCAGGCGGTAGCGCACGTCGGGGTCCAGGTCGGGCGTGCGGTGGATGAGGTTGGAGGCCATGGCGATGGCCGCGACCGCGTTCGAGAGCTCGTGGCGGTGACGGCGCTGCTCGAGGGCTGCCCCTTCCAGCTCCGCGACGTGGACGCGCAGGGCCTCGGCACGGCGGTGGCGCTCGCGCAGGACGAGGGCCACGTCCGCCAACGCGGCGGCGGTCAGCAGGACCATGGCGACCAGCGCGGTCGCGACGACCGCCACGGCGTCGGCGTTGCTGCTGGGCGACGGCCACCCGAGCAGGTGCGCCGCGCACAGCGCGACCAGGCCGCCGACCAGCGCCACCGTGCCGCCGGACCGGGCGAGACGGTCGACGCCGTCCTCGCGGGGCGGGGCCTCCCGCAGGGCGGCGATGCTCGCGGCGCCGGCGCCGACCGCGGCCACGACGAGGGTGCTGGTGAGCAGGAGGTCGACGAACCAGCCGTCGAGGTGGCCACGACCCAGCAGGGGCACCGGGCCTCCCAGGCGGGCCAGGAGCATCCCGGCGCACGCCGCGAGGGCGAGGCAGGTCAGCCGGGCCACGGTGCGCAGGTCGGCGAGCAGTCGGAGCCGGAGCATCGCCGCCAGCGCGGGCAGGACGGCGACGGGGGCGGTGATCTCCAGGGCCAGCGCCGCGATCTCGTCCGGGCTCGGGGCACGCGGTGCGTCGACGGCGGAGCCCACCTGGACCGCCAGGGTGACCAGCACGGCCAGCATGCTGCCGCGGATGACCCACCGCGGTGCGTTCGGCATTGGCGCCCGCGTGGTGCTCGGATCCTCGTTCACGTCTGACCCCGGTCTCTTGGCTCGTTCCCCACGTCGCAGTCGCCCGGCCCGGGATCGAAGACGTCCTGCGTACGGGCTGAACAGTGTTCGCTGGAAGTGCTCAGGTCAGGTGCCTACGCGCCGATTACCCGATTTTGACTAGGCCCCGCGAGGCCAGGTGGACCTATCTTGAACGCGTTCAAAAGTGACGCTAGCCTGCCCGCATGAAGATCGTCGTCCCCGGAGGGACCGGCCAGGTCGGAGCGCTGTTGCGACGTTCGTTCGCCGCGCAGGGCCATGAGGTGGTGGTGGTCTCGCGCACCCCCCAGGTCCTCGAGCGCGGGGTGCGCCAGGTGTCCTGGGACGGTCGTTCGCCCGGCGCTTGGCACGACGAGGTCGACGGAGCGGACGCCGTGGTGAACCTGGCGGGCCGCTCGGTCAGTTGCCGCTACACCGACCGCAACCTGCGCCAGATGATGGACTCCCGCGTGGCGTCGACCCGGGCCGTCGGCGAGGCGGTCGCGGCGGCCCGGAGGCCGCCGGCCGTCTGGCTGCAGATGAGCACCGCGACGATCTACGCCGACACCCGCGGCCCCGCCCACGACGAGGCCAGCGGCGTCATCGGCGGCGAGGAGCCCCACGTCCCCCTCTACTGGGAGTACAGCGTGCGGATCGCCCGACGCTGGGAGGAGGCCCTCGCTGACGCGAGAACCCCGGGGACCCGCAAGGTCGCGCTACGGAGTGCGATGGTGATGACCCCGGACCGGGGCGGCGTCCTCGACTACCTGCTGCGGATGGCTCGGCTCGGCGTCGGCGGTCCCGTCGCCGGCGGCGGCCAGTACGTCTCGTGGATCCACGGCGCCGACTTCGCCCGGGCGGTCGACCTCCTGCTCTCGCGCGACGACCTGGAGGGGCCGGTCAACCTCGCCGCCCCGGGGCCCGTGCCGCAGCGCGAGCTGATGCGCGACCTCCGCCGTGCCTGGGGACGGCGCCCCGGTATGCCGGCCACCCGGTGGATGGCCGGGCTCGGCGCCTGGGCGCTGCGCACCGACCCCGAGCTGCTGCTGAAGAGCCGCCGCGTGGTGCCCGGTCGGCTCCTGGAGGCGGGCTTCCAGTTCGACCATCCCGAGTGGGCCGGGGCCGCCGCCGACCTCGCGGAGGCCGTGCGCCGCCGCTGAGCACGGACGCCGCGGGGTGCGGGTACGCCCGCCGGCGCAGCGCTGCGGCGCGTCAGTGCGCGCGTGCGGACCGGTCGTCGACGAGGTACCAGGCGACCCACGCCAGCGGGAAGAGGGCGCCGGACGCGACGACCACCGGCCAGCCTCCGCCGCGACGTCGCGCCCCGATCGCGGTCAGCACCGCGAGCGCGAGCACCGCGAGGGCGGGCACGGCGGTGATCAGCACGAGGACCGGCATCCCACCAGTCTGCGCCCGCGGCCGGGGGAGCGGAAGCCCGTCGCCACGACACCCCGGCCGGCTTGAGATGCTTGGGGGCATGAACGGTGGCGAGAGGGTGTTCGTCGGTCTCCAGGCGCTGGTCGTCGCGGCCGGGGTGCTGCTGGCGGTGGTCACGACGAGCACCACGGGGCGCGTCGTCGCACTGGTCCTCGCCGCGGCGGCGCTGGCCGCGGCCGTGCTCACCGTCCGCTCGGCCGCCCGGCGCCGGGGTCGCTGACCCACCCACCGGCTCCGGCGGTCCTCAGATCGTCGCGACGCTGCCCGAGTCGACGCGGTAGTTCGAGCCGTTGACGAAGCTCGCGCGCTCGGAGCAGAGGAAGGCGACCACGGCCGCCACCTCCTCGGGCGTCCCACGGCGCTTGAGCTCCATGTACGGCCGCTCCTCGTCGAGGAAGGACGTCACCGCCTCGTCGAAGGAGACCCCCAGCTCGTCGCTGCGCTTCTCCATCATCGCGTCGGTCATCGGGGTGCGGATGAAGGCGGGCGAGACGCAGTTCACCAGCAGGCCCTCCCGGGCGTACGTGCGGGAGAGCCCCTTCGCGAACGACAGGACCCCCGCCTTGGCGGCGCAGTAGGGCAGCTCGTCGTCGTAGGGCTGGGTGGCGTCCTCGCTGGTCAGGTAGACGATGCGCCCCCACCCGCCCTCGCGCAGGTCCGGCAGGAACTCCCGGGTGATGCGCACCGGGCCCATCAGGTCGATCTCCAGCGTGGAGGTCCACCCCTCGTCGTCGATCTCGTGGAAGAGACCCTGGGCCCCGGTGACGCCGGCGGACTGCACCAGGATGTCGATGCCGCCCGCGAGCTCGCGGCTACGGGCGTGCAGCCGGGCGAGGTCCTCGACCGAGGTGACGTCGGCGGCGACGGCGTGGAGCCGCCCCGCGGGTGCCTCGAGGCGTGCGGCGGCCTCGTCCAGGTCGTCCTGGTCCTGGTCGGTGAGCACCACGGTCGCGCCCTCGTCGAGCAGCAGCCGGGCCGTGTGCCACCCGATGCCCGAGTCCCCGCCCGTCACCAGTGCCACCTTGCCGTCGATGTCCAGGTCCATCAGGTCCGCTCCTCGCTGCGCGGGTGCCGTGGCGGCACCGTCCGAGACGGTTGTACGGCCCACGTCCAAGTCCCGGCCCGCTTGGGCACGGGTGCCACGGTGGCGCCATGAGCGCCGAGCACAGGTTCGACTACGTCATCGTCGGCGGCGGCATGAGCGCCGACGCCGCTGCCAAGGGCATCCGCGAGCTGGACCGGGACGGCACGATCGCGGTCCTCGGCGAGGAGCCGACACCACCGTTCCCGCGTCCCGCGCTGTCCAAGAAGCTCTGGACCGACCCCGACTTCGGCCTCGACGACGCCGCCCTCGCGACGGCCGACTCGACCGGCGCCTCGGTGCGCCTCGACACCGCGGTCGAGGTCCTCGACGCAGAGGCCCGCACGGTGACCACCGCGGCGGGGGAGCAGTACGCGTACGGCCGCCTGCTCCTGGCCACCGGCGGCCGGCCGCGCCAGGTGGCCGGACTGGAGCCCGGTCCGCGGGTCCTCTACTACCGCACGCTGACCGACTACCACCGCCTGCGGGAGCTGGCCGCCTCCCACCCCCGGGTCACGGTGGTCGGCGGCGGGTGGATCGGCACCGAGATCGCGGCCGCGCTCGTGCAGAACGGCTGCACGGTCACGCTCGTGCACCCCGACGGTGTCCTCGGCGCCTCGTTCCTCGCCCCCACCCTCGCGCAGCGCTACGAGGACCTCTTCCGCACGCACGGCGTGCAGCTGCTGCCCGGGCGCCGCGCCACCGGCGGGCGCAGCGAGGGCGACGCGGTGCACGTCGACCTCGACGACGGCACCACTCTGGACTCCGACGTCGTGGTCGTGGGCCTGGGCATCGAGCCGGCCGGCGAGCTGGCGACGGCCGCGGGCATCACGACCGCCGACGACGGCAGCGTGATCGTCGACAGCCACCTCGCGACGAGCGCTCCGGGCGTCTGGGCGGCGGGTGACGTGGCCACGTACCCGGACCGGATCCTGGGCCGCACCCGGGTGGAGCACGTCGACAACGCCACGACCATGGGCACCGTGGCCGGTCGCGTGCTCGCCGGCTCGGGGGAGAGCTACGACCACACCCCGTACTTCTACTCCGAGGTGTTCGGCACGCGGTTCGAGGCGATCGGCACGCTGGACCCCTCGGCGCCGCTGGTCGAGGACCACCTCAACGACGAGCGCAGCGTTGTCTACCACCTCTCGCAGGACGGCAGGAAGGTCGTGGGCGTGCTGCTGTGGCAGGTCGAGGACGGCCTCGACGAGGCGCGCACGGTCCTCGCGCGACAGCCCGTGGCGACCGGCGCCGGCCTCGAGGACCTCGTGGGGCGGATCGGCTGAGCAGTACGCTCGGGCGCGGCGCACCGAGGCCGGACGGGGTCCGGTCGGCGCCGGACGGAGGGGACCCGATGGTGGTGCAGCGACGCCCGCGCGGCGCGCTCGAGGGACAGGTCATGCGGCTGCTGTGGGACGCGGCCCGGCCGCTGACCGCGCGCGAGGTCGTGGGGCTCATGCCGGAGCCCCGGCCGGCCCACACCACCATCCTCACCGCCCTCGACCGCCTCGCGGCCAAGGGGCAGGTCCGCCGCACCGGCACCCGCGACATCCAGTTCGAGGCCGCCTCCTCCGAGGAGGAGCACGTCGGCCACGCCATGCTCGAGCGGCTGCTCGCCAGCCGCGACCCCGAGGGCGTGCTGCGGCACTTCACCGGGGGGCTCGACGCCGACGGTCTCGCGGCCCTGCGGCGAGCGGTCGGCAGCCCCGACGGGCAGGCCTGACATGGGGTCGGTGCTCGCCGGGCTCCCCGCCCTCACCGGCCCCTGGCACCTCGCCGCCGCCGCGCTCGGGCTCTACGCAGCGTTCGTCACCGTCGTCGGTCCCGCCCTCCTGGCCCGCGGCACGTGGTGGTCGCGGCACCCCTCGCTGGCGCTGGGCGTCTGGTTCGGAGCGGCGGCCAGCGGCGCGGTCGCGGTGAGCGGCGCGCTGGTGCTGTCCTGCGTCTCGCTGCTGGACTGTCGGCACGCCTCCACGCCGTACGCCCTCGTCGTGGCCACCGAGGTCGCCGTGTGGCTCGTGGTGGCGGTGACGGTCGCGCTCCTCGCGCGGTGCCTCTCGCGCCTCGACCGGGTCGTGTTCGCCAACCGCGACCTGCGCGACCACATGGACGAGGTCGCCGCGCTGCTGGGATCGCGGACGTCACGGCGCGGGGACGTCGACGTCGTCGTGCTGCGCACCGACCGCGTGGTCGCCTGCGCGGTGCCGGGACGCCGCGGCCGCGTCTACGTCTCGGAGGGGGTCGTCGACGCCCTCGGGGCCACGGAGCTGGACGCCGTCCTCGCCCACGAGGTGGGCCACCTCCGGGGCCGCCACGCCTGGCTCACCGGAGCGGCGCACGCGTTGGCGGTGGCGGTTCCCGTGCGGGCGTCACGCCGGCTGCGCAGCTACGTGGAGCTGCTCGTCGAGCTGGCCGCCGATGACCGGGCGTGCCGCAGCGCGGGGCACGGCGCGACGTGCTCGGCGATGCGGCGCCTGGCCGACCTGCAGGCGGACCGCGGCGAGGCCGGCTCGTTCGCGCTGCGCGCCTCCCGCCTGGCGTCGTTCGAGGCGGCCGGGAATCCTGTGCCCGCCCCGGCGGTTGTCGCGGCATGACCACCCTCGGACTCATCGGTGCAGGCAACATCGGCAGCACGCTCGCCCGGCTCGCGGTCGCCGCGGGCTACGACGTCGTGCTCAGCAACAGCAGGGGGCCGGAGACCCTCGTCGACCTCGTCGCGGACATCGGCGGCAAAGCGAGGCCCGGCACCCGCGAGCAGGCGGCGACGGAGGGCGACATCGTCGTCGTGACGGTCCCGCTGCACGCCTACCGGTCGGTGCCCGCGGACCTGCTGGCCGGCAAGGTCGTCGTCGACACCAACAACTACTACCCGGAGCGCGACGGCGCGATCAGCGCGCTCGACGACGAGTCCACGACGACGAGCGAGCTCCTGCAGGCCCACCTGCCCGGCGCCTCGGTCGTGAAGGCGTTCAACAACATCTTCTTCCGCCACCTCCTCGACCTGGCCCGTCCCTCCGGCGATCCCGAGCGCAGCGTGCTGCCGATCGCGGGCGACGACGCCGCCGCGAAGGAGACCGCCACGGGCCTGCTCGACGACCTCGGCTACGACGCGTACGACGTCGGTGCCCTCGCCGAGGGGTGGCGCTACCAGCGCGACCTGCCCGCCTACGCCGGCATCTACGCCACGGACGGCGACTGGGCGAACCCCCGGCAGGTCACGGCGCCGGTGCTGGAGGCCGAGCTCGCCAGGGCGCGTCGTTACCGCGACCTCGCCTGAGGCCCGACCGCACCCGAAACCGGCGCGAGCCGGGCCGCCCGGTGCCGATAGCATCGCGGCGGGCGGGCGCGACGTGCGTACGCCCTGCACGCCACCGCAGGTCGACGGCGCGTCCGTCGGCACCGACAGCACAGGAGGACCGGAGTGTCCGAGATCCAGATCGCCCGCATCCACGCCGACGCGCGTGAGGAGCGGACGGTCACGACGGGCACGAAGGCCTGGGAGCTGTTCGCCGAGCAGCCCGACGTGATCGCCGCCCGCGTGGCCGGCCAGCTGAAGGACCTGTCCTACGAGCTCGTCGACGGCGACGAGGTCGAGGCCGTCGAGCTGACCAGCCCCGACGGCTACGACATCCTGCGGCACTCGACGGCCCACGTCCTGGCGCAGGCGGTGCAGCAGCTCTACCCCGAGGCGAAGCTGGGTATCGGGCCGCCGATCAAGGACGGCTTCTACTACGACTTCGACGTCGAGACCCCGTTCACCCCCGAGGACCTCGCGAAGATCGAGACCCGGATGCGCAAGATCGTCAAGGAGAACCAGCGCTTCTCGCGCCGGGTCACCACCGACGCCGACGCGCTCACCGAGCTGAAGGACGAGCCGTACAAGCTCGAGCTGATCGCCCTCAAGGGCGGCGGCGCGGCGGAGAACGCGGCGCAGGACATCGCGGAGGGCGCAGGAGCCGAGGTCGGCGCCGGCGAGCTGACGATCTACGACAACATCGGTCGCAGCGGTGACGTGGTCTGGAAGGACCTGTGCCGCGGGCCCCACCTGCCCACCACCAAGCGGATCCCGGCCTTCACGCTGATGCGCTCGGCCGCGGCCTACTGGCGCGGCGACGAGAAGAACAAGCAGCTGCAGCGCGTCTACGGCACGGCGTGGGAGAGCAAGGAGGCCCTCGAGGCGCACCTGCACCGCCTCGAGGAGGCCGAGCGCCGCGACCACCGCAAGCTGGGCCGCGACCTCGACCTGTTCAGCTTCCCCGACGAGATCGGCTCCGGCCTGCCGGTCTTCCACCCCAAGGGCGGCGTGATCAAGCGGGCGATGGAGGACTACGTCCGCCAGCGCCACATCGAGGAGGGCTTCGAGTACGTGGGCACCCCCCACATCTCGAAGGAGGGCACGTTCCACCTCTCGGGGCACCTGCCGTACTACGCGGACGGCATGTTCCCGCCGATGGAGTTCGAGGGCGAGAACTACTACCTCAAGGCCATGAACTGCCCCATGCACAACCTGATCTTCCGCTCGCGCGGGCGGTCCTACCGCGAGCTGCCGCTGCGGCTGTTCGAGTTCGGGCACGTCTACCGCTACGAGAAGTCCGGCGTGATCCACGGCCTGACCCGGGTCCGGGGCTTCGCGCAGGACGACTCGCACTCCTACTGCACCCCCGAGCAGGCGCCCGCGGAGGTCAAGCATCTCCTCGACTTCATGCTGGGGGTGCTGCGCGACTTCGGGCTCGACGACTTCTACCTCGAGCTCTCGACGCGCGACGAGACGAAGGCGGAGAAGTTCGTCGGCACGCCGGAGCAGTGGGAGACCGCCACCGCGATCCTCGAGCAGGTCGCGACCGAGTCCGGCCTCGAGCTCGTGCCCGACCCGGGCGGTGCCGCGTTCTACGGCCCGAAGATCTCGGTGCAGGCCAAGGACGCCATCGGCCGGACCTGGCAGATGGGCACGGTGCAGTACGACTTCAACCAGCCGCAGGGCTTCGACCTGACCTACACCTCGACCGACGGCTCGAAGCAGCAGCCGGTGATGATCCACGCCGCGAAGTTCGGGTCGATCGAGCGGTTCATGGGCGTCCTCGTCGAGCACTACGCGGGCGCCTTCCCGCCCTGGCTGGCGCCGGTCCAGGTCCAGGCGATCCCGGTCGCCGAGCGGCACGTGGACTACCTGTACGACGTCGCGAAGCGGCTGCGGGCGGCCGGCATCCGCGTCGAGGTCGACGACTCCGACGACCGCATGCAGAAGAAGATCCGCAACGCGCAGCTGCAGAAGGTGCCGTTCATGGTGATCGTCGGCGACAAGGACGTCGAGGCGGGTGCGGTGTCCTTCCGCTACCGCAACGGCGACCAGGACAACGGCGTGCCCGTCGACGAGGCGCTGCAGCGCGTCATCGACGCCGTCGCCTCGCGCACCCAGGTCTGAGGCTCGACGTGCCGGTGCGGGGACGGGCGCGGCGCCGCGTCGCGGCCGTCCCCGCGCTGCTCGTCGTCGGGCTCCTGACGGCCTGCAGCGGAGAGCCCAGGTCGGAGGACGCCGGGGATGCCGGGGGCGCCTCGAGCTCGACCTCGACCCCGAGCGCGTCCCCGAGCACGACCTCGGCGGGTCCGACGACCGGGCCGTCGCCGGGAGCGGACGCCGCCGACCTGGCCGGGCGGGCCGAGGACCTGGCGGGGGAGCAGGCGACCCGCGGTGCGGACGAGGTCGTGCCCGGTGGCGACATCAGCTGGCCGCAGTGCCCGCGCGGTCTGGGGATCCCCGAGAAGCGCACGCTGGGGATGCCGATGCCGCTCGAGGAGGCCGAGTACGTCGTCGTCGGCCTCACCAACGGCCCCGGCTTCCACGTCAACCCCTGCCTGGCCGACCAGGTCGCGTGGGTCGCCGAGCGGCGGCTGCTGGGCGGGGCGTACGCCGTGGCGAGCTACCCCGACGACGCCGAGCTGGCCGCGCACCGCGACGCCGGGCCCTTCGACGGCGACGACCCGGCCGGCGCCCTGCGCAACACCGGGTGGGCCCAGGCGCAGTTCAACGTCGCGTCCATGCGTGCGGCCGGCCTGCCCGCCCCGGCCGTGTGGATCGACGTCGAGCCCGTCCCGGACTTCGACTGGAGCGACGACACGGCCGCCAACGCCGCGGTGGTGGAGGGGCTGGCCCGCGGGTACGCCGACGCGGGCCTGGACATCGGCGTCTACTCGACGCCGTACCTGTGGGAGCAGATCGTGGGCGACCTCGAGCTCGGCGTCGGGGAGTGGCGGGCCGCGGGCCACACCTCCCGCGACGAGGCGCTGAGCCGGTGCGGCAGCGACTGGGTGATCCAGGGCGGCCCCGCCGTGCTGGGCCAGTGGGTGGCCGACGACCGCGACCAGAACGTCACCTGCCCGGGCGTGGCGCCCGACCTGGGACGCTGGTTCCACCAGTTCTGACCGACGAGACAGGAGCACCTGTGAGCGACCCCGACGGGCTGATGCGGCTCTACACGCCGCACCGGATGGCGTACATCCGTGGTGGAGACGACCCGGCGCCGCGCCCCGAGCCGTCCTGCCCGTTCTGCGCCATGGTGGCGGGCGACCAGGCCGATGCCGACGACCTGGTCGTGGCCCGGGGCGCGGAGACGTTCGCGGTCCTCAACCTGTACCCGTACAACCCGGGCCACCTCATGGTGCTGCCCTACCGCCACGTCGCGGACTACACGGACCTGACCGACACGGAGACCGACGAGGTCTCGGCGATGACGAAGTCGGCGATCCGGGCGGTGCGGGCGGTGGCGCAGCCCGACGCCTTCAACGTGGGCCTCAACCTCGGCCGCTCGGCGGGCGGCTCGCTGGCCGCCCACCTCCACCAGCACGTCGTGCCCCGCTGGTCGGGCGACTCGAACTTCATGACGGTCATCGGTGGCACGAAGACGCTGCCGCAGCTGCTGGTCGAGACCCGCGACCTGCTGCGCGGGGTGTGGGAGTCGTGAGCGGCGTCGCAGGACTGGACGTCCCCGCCCACCTGGTCGAGGACATGCGCCTCGCGGGCGCGCTGGTCCGCGAGGCCGGCGGGCTGGCGGCCCGGATGCGCGCCGAGGGCGTCGAGGGCCTCGACGTGGCACGCAAGACCTCGGTCTCGGACGTCGTGACGGCCGCCGACCACGCGGCCGAGGAGCTCGTCGCCGGCCGCCTGGCCGACGCCCGGCCCGCCGACGGGATCCTGGGGGAGGAGGGCGTCGACGAGGCCGGCAGCAGCGGGCGCCGATGGGTGGTCGACCCCGTCGACGGCACCTACAACTTCCTCTCCGGCCTGACCTGGTGGTGCTCCGCTCTCGCGCTGCTCGACGGCGACGAGCTGGTGCTCGGCGCGATCTACCACCCCCACGACGACCAGCTGTTCCTGGGCGGCCCCGCGATCGGCTCGGCCCGCGACGGCCGGCGGCTCGACCCGCTTCCCGACGTGCCGCTCGAGCGCGCGAGCCTCGCGACGTACTTCCACCCCAGCAGTCTGTCCGGCCCCACGGGCGCCGCGTTCGTGCGCGCCTCGCAGGGCGCGGCCGTGACCCGGGTGCTCGGGTCGGGGAGCATGGACGCGACCGCGGTCGCGCAGGGTCACCTCGGCCTGGTGCTGCAGCACTCGGTGCCGCCGTGGGACGAGCTCCCCGGGGCCGCCATCGTCCGTGGGGCCGGCGGCACGACCCGCCGGATCGCCCACGAGGGCGTGGAGTGGTACGCGGCGGGCGCGCCGAGCGCCGTGGCCGAGGCGTGCCGGGCCCTCGTGCACGACTAGTCTCACGCCATCATGCTCGAGCGCTTCCGCGGGTTCTGGACCCGTCTCCTCTCGCCCATCGCCCGCTTCCTGATCCGCCGCGGCGTGAGCCCCGACGCGGTCACCCTCGTCGGCACGCTGGGCGTGTGCGTCGGTGCGCTCGTGTTCTTCCCGATGGGCGAGCTGCTCATCGGCGTGCTCTTCATCACCGCGTTCGTGTTCTCGGACCTCATCGACGGCTTCATGGCCCGCGAGACGGGCCGCAGCAGCAAGTTCGGCGCGTTCCTCGACTCGACGCTCGACCGGATCGGCGACGGAGCCATCTTCGGCGGCCTGGCGCTGTACTTCGCCGGCCCGGGGGACTCGGAGCTGTACCTGGTGCTGAGCCTCGTGTGCCTGGTCATGGGCAGCGTCACGTCGTACGCCCGGGCGCGCGCGGAGGGCCTCGGCTTCGAGGCCAAGGTGGGCATCGCGGAGCGGGCCGACCGGCTCGTCGCGATCCTGGTCATGACCGGCCTCTCGGGCCTGTTCGGACTGCCGATCCTGATGCAGGTGACCCTCTGGGCGCTCGCCGCCGCGAGCACCGTCACGGTCGTCCAGCGCATCTGGGTGGTGCGTCGCCAGGCCCTCGCGGCGCAGGCCGCAGCCCCGGAGGGACCCCCGCCGGCTATCTGACACTCCGAATGTTACATAACCCTTGACATCGTTCTCCGAGCGACGCACGATCGAGTGACGTGGCGCCCACGCCACGGCACCGAGCCCCCTGCGGGGCGGTGCCCGCGACCGTGAGGAGACAGCGATGACCGCCCAGGCATCCGAGAGCACCGCGTCGAGCCCGATCGCTCCGGCGAGGTCCCGTCTCGAGCTGATCGACTGGCAGGAGCCGGAGGTCCCGGAGGGCCTGACGGACGAGGAGTACGACGAGGTCCTGCACCGTCTCTCCGTCGCGTCGGTCGAGCGGCACTTCGACGCCTTCGCCGACATCGACTGGGACCACCCGGACTTCGAGGTGCGTGCGGACGACCCGCGCTGGGTGCTGCCCCACGTCGACCCGGTGGGCCGCCACCCGTGGTACCGCTCGCTACCGCTCGAGGAGCAGATCCGGGTCGGCCAGTGGCGCTACGCCAACATCTTCAAGGTCGGGCTGCAGTTCGAAAACATCCTGATCCGCGGGATCATGCAGTACGTCTTCACGACGCCGAACGGGTCGCGCGAGTTCCGCTACCTGACCCACGAGGCGACGGAGGAGTGCCACCACACGCAGATGTTCCAGCAGGGCGTGAACCGGATCGGGACCGACGCCCCGGGCATGCCGCGCTGGCTGCGCCGCGCCAGCTCCTTCCTGCCGCTGGCCGCCGGCCCGCTGCCGCTGATCTTCTTCATCGGCGTCCTGGCCGGCGAGGAGCCGATCGACCACACGCAGAAGGCGATGCTGCGCGACGACGCCGAGGTGCACCCCATGATCAAGCGGATCATGGAGATCCACGTGGCGGAGGAGGCGCGCCACATCTCGTTCGCCCACGAGTACATCAAGCGCAAGGCTCCGCGCGTCGGGCGCTTCAGCCGGTTCCTCACCTCGATCTCGTTCCCGATCGTGATGCGCGTCCTCGGTGACGCGATCCTGGTGCCGGCGAAGGAGTTCCAGGAGGAGTTCGACATCCCGGACGAGGTGCTCGCCGAGCTGTTCTGGGGCTCGGCGGAGTCGAAGGAGTTCCTCTCCGAGCTCTTCTCGGACGTGCGGATGCTGGCCGAGGAGTCCGGCCTGATGAACCCGGTGGCCCGCCGCGTCTGGAAGGCGCTCGGCATCCACGGCCGCGCGTCGCGCTACCGCAGCGAGCCCGCGACGTCGTTCGCCTGAGCGGACGCCTCGGACCAGGAAGTCGAACCGTGCCCCACGTCGTGACCCGCTCGTGCTGCGGCGACGCGTCCTGCGTCTTCGCCTGCCCCGTCAACTGCATCCACCCGACCCCGGACGAGCCGGACTTCGCCACCGCGGAGATGCTCTACATCGACCCGGTCTCGTGCGTGGACTGCGGCGCCTGCGTCAGCGCGTGCCCCGTCGGGGCGATCAAGCCGCACACGCGGCTCGGCGAGGCCGAGCTGCCGTTCCTCGAGATCAACCAGGCGTTCCACACGCCGCCCGCCGAGCGCCCGATCCAGGCGCCGCTGCGCCGCATCGAGCGGGCGGACGCCGCGCGCGGACCGCTGCGGGTGGCCGTCGTCGGCTCGGGCCCCGCCGCCCTCTACGCCGCCGACGAGGTGCTCAAGCAGCCGGGTGCCGAGGTCACCGTCCTGGAGCGGCTCCCCACGCCCCACGGCCTCGCCCGGGCCGGCGTCGCGCCCGACCATCCGGACACCCGGCGGGTGGTCGACCTGTTCCGCACCATCGAGCGTCAGCGGGGGTTCTCGTACGCCCTCGGGGTCGAGGTCGGCAGCGACGTCACGCACTCCGAGCTCCTCGAGCACCACCACGCCGTGGTGTACGCGACGGGCGCCTCCCTCGACCGCCGTCTCGGGATCGAGGGCGAGGACCTGCCGGGCAGCGGCACCGCGACGGCCCTGGTGGCCTGGTACAACGGGCACCCCGACCACGTCGACCTCGACGTGCCGCTCGGCTCGCGCCGTGCGGTGGTCGTGGGCAACGGCAACGTCGCGCTGGACGTCGCCCGGATCCTCGCCACCGACCCGGAGCGGCTGGCTCGCACCGACATCGCCGACCACGCGTTGGCCGCGCTGCGGGACAGCGAGGTCCGCGAGGTCGTGCTCGTCGCCCGCCGCGGCGCGGGACAGGCGGCGTACACGCTGCCCGAGCTCACCGGCCTCGTGATGCGCGAGGACCTCGACGTCGTCGTCGAGGGCGGCCTGCGGCTCGACGCCGAGACCGTGCGTCGCCGCGCGGCGGGCACGCTCGACCCGATGCTGGAGCGCAAGATCCGCACGCTGGAGGAGCTGCCCGCGCCGCGCGGCGGCGGGCGCCGCCGGATCGTGCTGCGCTTCGGCGTCTCGCCGGTGCGGGTCCTCGGGGAGGGCGGGGTGACCGGCCTGGAGCTGGTCGAGAACGACCTCGTCGTCGCGGACGACCAGACGGTGCGTGCCGTGCCCACCGACCGCGTCACCACGCTGGACACCGGCCTCGTCCTGCGCTCGGTGGGCTACCGCGGTCGCGCGGTGCCCGGGCTGCCCTTCGAGCCGATCGGCGCGACCGTGCCGCACGACGCGGGCCGGGTGCGCGACGAGAGCGGCGGGCGCGTCCCGGGGGCGTACGTGGCCGGGTGGATCAAGCGCGGCCCCAGCGGCTACATCGGCACCAACAAGTCCGACGCCGAGGAGACCGTCGCCGGACTGGTGGCCGACTTCAACGCGGGCCTGCTGGCGACGCCGCGACGTGGCCGTCGCGACCTGGTCCGGCTGCTGCGGTCGCGCGTGCCGGCGCTGCTCGACCGCGAGGACTGGCGCGCCGTCGACGCGTACGAGCGGGCGTGGGGCGCGGAGTCGGGACGTCCCCGCCGCAAGGTCGTCGACGCGGGGACCATGGTGGAGATCGCGCGGGCGCGACGTGCCGCCACCCGCCGGCGGACCCGGTTGGGCTCCTCCGCGATGATCTCCGGGTGATGTGGCTCGGTCTGCTCCTCGCTCTCGCGCTCCTCGTCGGCTGGGTCGTCTGGCTGGTACGGCGGCTCGCCGTGGCCCCGTGCTGGGGCGAGGTGCTGGCGGAGCCGACCGAGCGGCGCCTGCGCCGCGGTGTCGCTGCGGCGATCGTGGTCGGCACGGCGCTCCTGGTCGTCGCGGAGGTCCTCCAGCGCTCGGTCGACCCGGGCCCGTGGCGCCCGGTGTTCTGGGTGGGGCTGACCTGGGTCGCGTTCGTCTGGTACCTGACGCTGACGCTCGCCCTGGTCGCCGTGGTCTGCGGCGTCCTGCGCCTGGCGCGACGCCGTGCCTGGCGCGACCGCGTGGCGCGCGTGGGAGCGATCGGCTCCGTCGCCGTGGCGACGGTGGTGACCGGGTACGGCCTCGTCGAGGCCGCCTCGGTGCGGACCACCGAGGTGGACGTGACGGTCGCCGACCTCGACCCGGCGCTCGACGGCCTGCGCGTCGCCGTGGTCAGCGACCTGCACGTCGGGCCGGTGCGCGACGCCGGGTTCGTCGGCTCCGTGGTCGGTCGCGTCAACGCGGCCGACGTCGACCTCGTGGTGCTGGCCGGCGACTACGCGGACGGTGCCGAGGAGCACGTCGGGCCCTACCTCGACCCGCTCGAGGGTCTCGAGGCGACGTACGGCGCGGTCGCCGTCACCGGCAACCACGAGTTCATCAACGGCGACGCGGAGGCGACCCTGGAGCGCCTCGAGGGACTCGGCGTCACCGCGCTGCGCAACGACCACGTGGTCGTCGAGCGCGACGGCGCCGCCCTCGTCGTCGCGGGGGTGCAGGACGCGTACGGCACCGGCGACGAGGCCGCCGACCCGGAGGCGGCCCTGGAGGGCGTCGCCCCCGACGAGCCGGTCCTCTACGTCGCCCACCAGCCCTCGCAGGTCCACCAGGCGGCCGAGGCCGACCTGGGCATCGACGTCCAGTTCTCCGGGCACACCCACGGCGGCCAGCTCTGGCCGTTCGGCTGGCTCGTCCGCCTCGACCAGCCGACGCTGGCGGGGGTGGACGAGGTCGACGGGATCCAGGTGGTCACCAGCCGGGGCGCGGGCGCCTGGGGACCGCCGGTGCGCGTGGCCGCGCCGCCGGAGGTCGTGGTCGTGACCCTGCGTCAGGGCTGAGCCCCAACGACCCGGGACGACCCGGGACCCGCTGCGGGCGCCGCCGCCGGAAGGTCCCGGGACCCCCGGGGCCGGTTGGTCCCGGCTGCTCCTGGTCACAGTGGGCGGTCGGTGCGGACGAAGGTACGGACTTGGCGCGAAACCCGTGATCTCCCCGCGGAACCGTCGTTTCGTGGGTCGTGCCGGGAAGTCCTCTCGGCTCGGACCCGAGGGAGACCACGACATGAAGAAGACGACGAAGGGCGCGCTGGCGGCCGGCACCGCGGCGGTGCTGCTGCTCGGCGGAGCCGGCTCGCTCGCCTACTGGACGGACACCGCCACCACCGACGGCACGACGATCCAGAGCGGCCACCTGAAGCTGACCGACCAGGACTGCGACGGCGGGTGGAAGCTGGACGGCGACACGGCGTACGCGAACCAGCTGCTCGTGCCGGGCGACAGCCTCACCCAGACCTGCACCTACCGGGTCTCGGTCGCGGGAGAGCACCTGAAGACGGTCGACTTCGCCGTGACGGCACCGACTGACGTCACCGGCGCCCAGGCGCTCGTCGACGAGATCGGCGTGACGACGTCGGTCGAGCTCGACGGCGAGCCGCAGGGCACGGCGACCGGCGTCGACGTCACGGACGGCGAGCTGGTCGAGATCACCATGACGATCGACTGGCCCTACGGCGCGCTCGACAACGACTCCAACGTGCTGGGCGGCCTCAGTGCCACGCTCGCCGCGTTGAGCGTCACCGTCACGCAGAACCACACGGCCTGACGTGGTCGGCCGGCTCCGGTCGGCGACCGCAGCCGGCGCACGGGTCGCGAGCTGGCTCGTCCTGCTCCTCGCCCTGGCCGCGGTGGTCCTCGCCGTCCTCGTGCCCCGGCTCGCCGGGGCGACGCCGTACACGGTCCTGACCGGCTCCATGAGCCCCGAGCACCCGCCGGGCACCCTGGTCGTGGTCCGTCCGGTCCCGTCCGCGGAGATCGGCGTGGGCGACGTCATCACCTACCAGCTGGAGTCCGGCGAGGGAACCGTCGTGACCCACCGCGTGGTGGAGCAGGGCGTCCAGTCGGACGGGGAGGCGTGGTTCCGCACCCAGGGGGACGCGAACGCGGTGCCGGACGCGGAGACGGTGCGCGAGGTACAGGTGCGCGGGCGGCTGTGGTACTCCGTGCCCCACCTGGGTCGCGCCAGCGCCCTCCTGACGGGCGACAGCCGCGTCCTGCTGACCTACGGCGTGGCGGGTCTCCTGGCCCTCTACGCCGCCTCGATGTTCACCAGCACGCTCGCCGAGCGGCGGCGCCGGCCGGCGACCGGCCGCCACGTCGCCGGGGCCGAGCCCACCACCGAGGCCACGCCCCACCCGACCGAGGAAGGAGCACGCACGTGACGGACCACCGCGCATCCCGGTCGTCGGCGCACCGCGGCGTCCACCGGGCTGCCCGCCGCGCTCCCAGCGGTTGGCGGGTCCGCGCGCTGGCCGCCCTCGTGCTGCTGCTCGCCCTCGGCTCCGCCGGCACGCTGGCGTCGTGGAACGACACGGCGACGGTCCAGACGGGTGCCATCCGCTCGGGGTCGATGGACCTGCAGGTGGCGGCGGTCGCCTCGCCGAACGGTGCGACCACGTGGTCGGCCGTCGGCACCGGCGCCGGGCTGGATGCGACGTCGATCACCGCGAGCGGGCTAGCGCCGGGGGAGACCGTCGCGTTCCCCCTGTCCTTCCGCAACGTCGGCGACCCACCGCTGGACTACGCGGCGACGGTCCGCACGGGTGCGAGCTGGACCTACGTCGGCGCCACGATCTCGGTGCGTGTCGGGACGGGCGCCGCGACGAACTCCGCGGCCGGGACGTACCCGCGTACCGGAACCTGTTCCGGCCCGCTCCAGGGCACCGCGACGACGGTCACCACGACCGACACCGTGGTGCTGGCCCCGCGACGTCTCGCGGGCGGTGGAGCGGTCGAGACCCTGTGCGTCGTGGTCGGGATGCTGGGCGACGCCACGAACGCCAACCAGGGGAAGACGGGCACCATCCGGCTCGACGTCACCGGCACGCAGGCGGTCTCGTGAGGTCGCGGCACTCGGCGGGCCTCCTGCTCGCGGTCGCCGGTCTGGTGCTGCTCCTGCTGGTCGGCTCCGGCGGACCTACCACGACGGCCCGCTTCACGGACGCCGCGACGGGCACGACGGGCGCCGTCGGCTCCCTGACCGTCGTCGGGCCGAGCCGGCTCACGTGCGGCACGGGAACCAACTCGGCCACGGTGTCCTGGACGGCCGACGTCCATCTCGACTACCAGGTGGTGCTCCGGCGCACGACCGCGCCTGCGGCCACGATCTCCACGCGGCTCGTGACCGGGACCGCGTCGTCGGTGCCCTACACGAACCTCAGCGACTTCGGGTTCCCCCTCAACATCGGGTTGGGCACCTACGACTTCGAGGTCGACGTGCGCGCCTACGCCCCCGCACCGTCGGGAGCGTCCACCACGCCTTGGCTGACACCGGCCGCCATCACCTCCCGCGTCCAGGTGTCGACGCTGCTCGTGGGGCTCACCGCGACCTGCCGCCCCTAGCACCCCGGGACCGCCACCTCGCCGCCCCGCTAGGATCGTCCGAGGCCCGGGCAGCTGCCGTCGCCGGGCGCGCCGTACGAGCTGAGTAGAAGAGGGACGCATGTCTGGCCACTCCAAGTGGGCGACCACGAAGCACAAGAAGGCCGCGATCGACGCCAAGCGCGGCAAGCTGTTCGCGAAGCTGATCAAGACGATCGAGATCGCCGCGAAGATGGGTGGCCCCGACCCCTCCGGCAACCCGACGCTCTACGACGCCATCCAGAAGGCGAAGAAGCAGTCGGTGCCCAACAAGAACATCGACTCCGCGGTCAAGCGCGGTGGCGGTCTCGACGGCGGCGGCGTCGACTACGAGACGATCATGTACGAGGTCTACGGCCCGCAGGGCGTCGCGCTGCTCGTCGAGTGCCTCACGGACAACCGCAACCGCGCCGCCATGGAGGTCCGCACCGCGGTCACCCGCAACGGCGGCACGATGGCCGACCCCGGGTCGGTGTCCCGCCTGTTCCAGCGCCGAGGCGTCGTCGTGGTGGCGAAGGAGCAGGAGGGTCGCGAGGTCACGGAGGACGAGGTGATCGAGGCGACCCTCGACGCCGGCGCGGACGAGGTCGCCGACCACGGCGAGGCCTTCGAGGTGCAGTCCGAGCCCGGCGACGTCGTCGCGGTCCGCACCGCGCTGCAGGAGGCGGGGATCGACTACGACTCGGCCGAGGTGCAGTTCGTCGCGACCATGGACATCCCGGTGGCGGAGGCCGACGCGGCGGCGAAGGTCTTCCGGCTCGTCGACGTCGTCGACGACCTGGACGACGTGCAGAACGTCTACACCAACGCGGACATCCCCGACGACGTCCTGGCCGAGGTCGACGCCTGAGGGGCTGAGCGCAGGACGCGCCCCGACTGCCTCGGCGCGTCGGTCGCGGCAGCGGTGCGCCCGCACGGTAGCGTTCCGGGGTAGAACACACGTTCGACGTCGACGACCGCAGGAGGGCTCCGGATGCGCGTGCTCGGGATCGACCCGGGGCTCACCCGCTGCGGCATCGGCGTGGTCGACGGCCGCCTGGGGCGTCCGCTGACGCTCGTCGACGTGAACGTCCTGCGGACGTCGGCGACGGAGCCGATCCCCGTGCGTCTGGTGACCATCGAGCGCGGCGTCGAGGCGTGGATCGAGGAGCACCGGCCCGACGTCGTGGCGATCGAGCGGGTCTTCGCCCGTTCGGACGTCAGCACGGTGATGGGCACCGCCCAGGCGAGCGGCGTCGCCATGGTCGTCGCCGCGCGGCGGGGCATCCCCGTCGCCCTGCACACGCCCAGCGAGGTGAAGGCGGCCGTGTCCGGCAGCGGCCGTGCGGCCAAGCCGCAGGTGGGTGCGATGGTCGCCCGGATCCTGCGTCTCGACGCGCCCCCGAAGCCCGCGGACGCGGCGGACGCCCTGGCGCTCGCGATCACGCACGTGTGGCGGGGCGGGGCGTCCGACCGCATCGAGGCGGCACGCGCCGCGGCGGGTGCCGCGGCGCCCACGAACAGGTACGCGGCGGCGGTCGCGGCCCACGGGAGGAAGTCATGATCGCGTTCGTCCGCGGCGAGGTGGCCACGGTCGGCCTGACGTCGGCGGTGCTCGACGTCGGTGGTGTCGGGATCGAGCTGCAGTGCGCGCCCGGGACCCTCGCTGGCCTCCGGCGCGGCGAGCAGGCGACGCTGTCGTCCAGCCTGGTGGTGCGGGAGGACTCGCTCACGCTCTTCGGCTTCGTCGACGCCGACGAGCGCTCGCTCTTCGAGCTCGTCCAGACGGCCTCGGGCGTGGGCCCGAAGCTCGCCCAGGCCATGCTCGCGGTGCTGCGTCCCGACGACCTCCGTCGAGCCGTCGCGGACGAGGACGTGAAGACCCTGACCCGCGTCCCCGGGATCGGGCAGAAGGGCGCCCAGCGCATCATCCTGGAGCTGAAGGACCGCATCGGCGCTCCGGGGACCGTCGCGACCCTGCCCGGCGAGACGCCGTCGGCCGGCGCCGCGTGGCGACCGCAGGTGCACGAGGGCCTGGTCGGCCTCGGCTGGTCGGCCAAGGAGGCCGACAAGGCCGTCGACGCCGTGGCGCCGCAGGCCGGTGCGACCCCCGACGTGGCCGCACTGCTCCGTGCCGCCCTGCGCAGCCTGAGCAAGGCCTGACGGGCGTCCCGTGGAGCACGACGAGGAGCTGAGCGCCGCCGAGGAGGCCCACCTCCGCTCGCTGGTGGACGCCGAGGCGGACGGCGACGAGCGCGCGGTCGAGGCCGCGCTGCGGCCGCGGTCGCTCGACGAGGTGGTCGGCCAGGAGCGCGTCCGCGAGCAGCTGGGGCTGGTGCTGGAGGCGGCGCGGCGCCGCGGGCGTACGCCCGACCACGTCCTGCTCTCCGGGCCCCCCGGCCTCGGCAAGACCACCCTGGCCATGATCATCGCGGCCGAGATGAGCGCACCCCTGCGCCTCACGAGCGGGCCGGCCATCACGCACGCCGGCGACCTCGCGGCGATCCTGTCCGGGATGAACGAGGGCGACGTCCTGTTCGTGGACGAGATCCACCGGATGTCGCGACCGGCCGAGGAGATGCTCTACATGGCGATGGAGGACTTCCGCGTCGACGTCGTCATCGGCAAGGGCCCGGGCGCGACCGCCATCCCGCTGGAGATCCCGCCGTTCACCCTCGTGGGCGCCACCACCCGCGCAGGTCTGCTCCCCGGGCCGCTGCGCGACCGGTTCGGCTTCACGGCCCACCTCGAGTTCTACGAGCCGGGCGACCTCGACCGGATCGTGCGGCGCTCGGCGGGGCTGCTCGGGTGCGAGGTCGAGACCGCCGGGTCTGCGGAGATCGCCTCCCGCTCGCGCGGCACGCCCCGGATCGCCAACCGCCTGCTGCGCCGGGTCCGCGACTACGCCCAGGTGCGGGCCGACGGGCTCGTCACGCGCGAGATCGCCCGCGTCGCCCTCGACCTCTACGAGGTCGACGAGTCGGGGCTGGACCGGCTCGACCGGGCGGTCCTCGACGTCCTGTGCCGCCGTTTCGGCGGCGGCCCCGTCGGCGTGTCCACCCTCGCGGTCGCCGTGGGGGAGGAGCGGGAGACGGTCGAGGAGGTTGCCGAGCCGTTCCTCGTGCGCTCCGGCCTCCTGGCCCGGACGCCCCGCGGACGCGTGGCCACGCCGGCCGCCTGGCGCCACCTCGGGCTCGCGCCGCCTGCCGTCGACGGCACGACGCCGCTCTTCGGGCCCTGACCACCACGGGTAGTATCGGCCGCGGCGCGCTCGCGCCCTGACCTGTCGCCGAACCGAAAAGACGGCTCGTGGAAATCATCTTCATCGTCCTGCTCTTCGTCATGATGTGGCTGCTGCTGATCCGCCCGGCCCAGCGTCGCCAGAAGGCGCAGACCGAGCTGCAGAACTCGGTGCAGATCGGCAACGACGTCATGCTGACGAGCGGCATCTTCGGCACGGTCACCGAGATGCCCGAGGGCGACCGCCTGCGCATCCAGATCGCTCTCGGCGTCGAGATCGAGGTCGTCCGCGGCGCGATCGCCATGGTCGTCCCCAAGGAGGACGACGGCTCGCACGACGCGCTCGACGCCGACGCCACCACGGACTCGCCGTCCGTGGACCTCGACAAGCACTGATCGGCCGCACGACGTGGTCGTGTCCCCCGGGCGGCTCCCGCGCGGGGTGGTCCTCTACGTCGTCCTGATCGCGACCGCGCTGGGCGTCGTCGCGCTCACGGCCAGCTGGACCCCGCGCTGGGGCGTCGACGTCCTCGCCGGCACACGCGTGGTCGTGACGCCCGCCGCGACCGACGCGTCCCGGGCGGACCTCGAGTCCACCGCGGACTCCCTCGAGCAGCGCGCCCACGCCGCGGGCGCTCCCGGCGCTGCCGCCCGGGTGCGCTCCGACGGCGCGCTCTCCGTGTCGTTGCCCGGCCAGCCCGACGGCCGTGTCCTCGACGCGCTCCGGGCGACGGGTCGCGTCGAGGTGCGGCTGGTGCTGGCGGGCAGCACGCCCCCGCCCGTCGTGCTCGACGAGGAGGACGTCACCGGCGGATCCGGCGGCGACCGCGACGGGGCCGACGAGGTCCCGGGCGCCGACGACGAGCAGGACGAGACCGGTGAGCCGGCCCCGGGCGCCGGGCTGCCCGGCGGCGTCGCCGTCGACCCGCCCGTCGAGCCCGTCGTGCCCGCGTGCCCCGTGCCCGGCCGCAGCGTGGACGTGGACGGTGTCGTCGTGGCCTGCGGACCGCAGGGGGGCAGCTTCGTCCTCGGCACGGTGCTGGCCGCCGAGGGCGACGTGACCGGCGCCGAGGCGGTGCTGGAGGAGGGCCTCTGGGGCGTACGCCTCCACCTCGGCGCCGACGCCGCCACCCGCCTGGCCGGTGCCGCCGCCCTGGTCGAGGCCCACGACGGCCCCCTGCTCGCCGCGCGGCAGGCCCGGTCGGACGCAGGGGCCCGCGCGGAGACGGCGGACGAGGGCGGCGAGGACGAGCCGACACGACCGGCCCTCGAGCCCGTGCGCCTGGCGCTGACCGTCGACGACGAGCTCGTGCTCGTCTCGCCGAACCTCCCCACCGCGGCCGGTGACGCCGGGGGAGGCGCCGACGGCGCCGGCGGGGACGCGGTCCCGGCGCTGCCCGACGCCGGGTCGTCGGAGCCCGGCACGGTCGTGCTGCTCGGGGCGCTCGACCAGGAGGAGACGAGCGTGGTCGCGGCCCGGGCGGCCGAGGGCTCGCTCCCGGTGGAGGTCGCGACCGTCGACGTCGTGCGCCTGGGCTCCACGCTCGGCCCCGACGAGGGTGCCCGCGGCGCCGTGGCGGGCCTCCTCGCGGGTGCGCTCGGGCTGCTCGCGGCCCTGGGGGCGCTGCGGCGCCGCGCCCTCCCGCTGGTCGCGACCGCGACCGGCACGGCTCTCGCCTCGGTGCCCGGGGTGCTGCTCGTCGACCAGGTCGTCGGTCTGCCCCTCGGGCTCCCGGTGGCCGTGGCCGGGATGGTGGCGGGTGCGGCCGCCCTCGTGGTCCCGGCGGTGGGACGCGAGGCATGGCCGCTGTGGTGGCCGGTCGTCGCCACGTCGGCCCTCGGCGGCCTCGCCGTGCGTGTCGTCGTCGGCGGGGAGCCGGGCGACGTGGGCACGATGCTCGCGACCGTCCTGGCCTGCGCGCTCGTCACGGTACGCCTGGTGACCCTCCCGCTCCTGGACCTGCCGGCACCGACCGCCGGACCGCGCACCAGCGGTGGCGGGGCCGACATCGACATCGACACCGACACCGGCCGCCGGCGCTCCGCCGGCGTCGTCGCGGGCGCGGTGCTGGTCGCCGCCGCCGTCGCCGGCGTCCTCCTGCCCGGCGTCGCCGCCGACCCCGCCTTCGTGGCCGGCGACGAGCACGCGGTCACCGTCGACACGGAGCCCGCCGCAGCCCGCGCCGCGCTGCGCGACGCGGTCGTCGACGCCGGCATCACCGTCTCCTCGGTGCGCACGGCCGGGCCGGACACGGTCCTGCTGACCACCCCACGCCTCGACGAGGCCGACCGCGCGACCCTGGCCGCGGCGCTCGCCGAGGTGGAGGGTGTGGCCGCCCCCGTCGGCACCGTCGGCGTGCGAGCCGCGGGCGACGGGGACGAATGGACCCGCGCCGCGCTCGTCCTCGGCGCCGCCCTGCTCGTGGGGGTGGCCACCGCCGCCGCACGCGCCGCGCGCGACGGCCGACGGCCGGCCGGGGCCGTGGCCCTGCGCGCTCTCGCCGGTGTGCTGTTGGCTCCGCTCGTCGGGGTCGGGCTCGCCGCGTGGGCCGGGCTCACCTGGTCGCCGGCGGCGGTCGCGGCGCTCGGCGCCGTCGCCGTGGTCGCGGCGGCGACGCTGGCCCCGCGTGCCGGGGTGCGCAGCCCCGACGACGGCGGGGTCCGTCTGGTCGCCGCGCTGGCGGCGGTGCTGCCGCTGCTCGCGGTCGCCGTGGCGGCGCCGTCCGTGCGTCCCGTGTTCCTCCTGGCCGCGGTCGGCGTGGCCACCGTGCTCCTGGGCGCGGCGTACGCGCTGCCGCCCCGACCCCATGCCCGTCCCGACGGGTCCGCGACGGCAGGCACGGACCCCGCGCCGACGTCGGGGACCCCGGCGCTCGCCGGCCGGGCCTGACCCGTCCCACCACCCGACACCGAACCGCTGATCCCGCCACCGGAGGCCCCCTTGTCCGACGCCCCGTCCGACGCCCCAACCCACGCCCCGTCGCCCCGCACCCCGTCCTCCGCAGCCGAGGACCGCCACGCCGCGGCGCGGGCCGCCGTGGAGCGCCTGCTCGCGGACGTGCCGGACTTCCCCGCCGAGGGCGTGGTCTTCAAGGACGTCACGCCCCTGCTCGCCGACCCCGAGGCCTTCGCCCTGGTCGTCGACGCGCTCGCGGACGCCGGACGCGACGCGGACGGCCGGGTGGTCGTCGACCGGGTCGTCGGCATGGAGGCACGGGGGTTCCTGTTCGGCACCCCCGTCGCCCAGCGGCTGGGGGTGGGGTTCGCGCCCGTGCGCAAGGCCGGCAAGCTGCCGCGGGCGGTGCACGAGGTCGACTACGCGCTGGAGTACGGCACCGCGACCCTCGCCCTGCACGAGGACGCGGTGCGTCCCGGGGAGCGCGTCCTGGTGCTGGACGACGTGCTGGCCACCGGGGGCACCGCTGCCGCGACGCGCACCCTCGTCGAGCGCTGCGGAGGGGTGGTGGCGGGGTACGCCTTCCTGCTCGAGCTGACCTTCCTGCCCGGCCGTGCGCAGCTCGGCGAGGCCGACGTCCTGGTGCTCAGCGAGGTCTGAGGCCGGTCCGGTGCGCGGCCTCTCGCGCTGTGCCTAGACTGGTGAGGGTGACAGAGGATCGGGGTAGCGGCGCCGGGGCCGACACGCAGGCCGTGGACGCGCGCGACCCGGCCACGACGGACGTGGCGGGGACCCCGGACGTGCCCGACGGCGGGGCCGACGCCCCCGGCCGCGCGGCCTGGATGCGCTCGCGCCGCACGGCGCCGCGAGCGGCCGGCGTGCAGGAGTCCGAGCCGGTGCCGGGCGACACCGTGACCTCCGCGCGCAGCATGCGCGCGCGCCTGGCGCGGATCGGGACGCGCAACCAGCCCGGCAACCCGGTCCTCGAGCCGTTCTTCCGTGCGGTGCGGGCCAACCACCCGAAGGCCGACCTGGCGCTGCTGGAGCGGGCGTACCTCACCGCGGAACGGCTCCACGGCTCGCAGATGCGCAAGAGCGGCGACCCGTACATCACCCACCCGCTCGCGGTCACGACCATCCTCGCCGAGATCGGCATGACCGAGCCGACGCTGGTCGCGGCGTTCCTGCACGACACGGTCGAGGACACGGCGTACACGCTCGACGAGCTGCGCGCCGACTTCGGCGACGAGGTCGCCCTGCTGGTCGACGGCGTGACGAAGCTCGACAAGGTGCAGTACGGCGACTCGGCGCAGGCCGAGACCATCCGCAAGATGATCGTCGCGATGTCGCGCGACATCCGCGTGCTGGTGATCAAGCTCGCGGACCGCCTGCACAACATGCGCACGCTGCGCTACGTCAAGCAGGAGACGCAGGAGCGCAAGGCGCGCGAGACCCTCGACATCTTCGCGCCGCTGGCCCACCGGCTCGGCATGAACACCATCAAGTGGGAGCTCGAGGACCTCGCGTTCGCGACCCTGCACCCGAAGATCTACGACGAGATCGTGCGGATGGTCGCCGACCGCGCGCCGTCGCGCGACCAGTTCCTGGCCGAGGTGATCGCCCAGGTGACCGCGGACCTCAAGGACGCGCGGATCAAGGCGACGGTCACCGGCCGGCCGAAGCACTACTACTCGATCTACCAGAAGATGATCGTCGGCGGCCGCGACTTCACCGACATCTACGACCTGGTCGGCATCCGCGTCCTCGTCGAGGAGGACCGCGACTGCTACACCGTGATGGGCGCCGTGCACCAGCGCTGGAACCCGGTGCTGGGCCGGTTCAAGGACTACATCGCGATGCCCAAGTTCAACATGTACCAGTCGCTGCACACGACGGTGATCGGCCCGAAGGGCAAGCCCGTCGAGATCCAGATCCGCACGTTCGCGATGCACAAGCGGGCGGAGTACGGCGTCGCGGCGCACTGGAAGTACAAGGAGGACGGACGCAGCGGCGTCGACACCGACCGGCTGGCCGAGCGCGACGACATGACGTGGGTCCGGCAGCTGCTGGACTGGCAGAGCGACGTCGAGGACCCGGGGGAGTTCCTCGACTCGCTGCGCTACGAGATCAACCGCGCCGAGGTGTACGTCTTCACGCCGCGCGGAGACGTCATCGCGCTGCCGACGGGCGCGAGCCCGGTGGACTTCGCGTACGCCGTGCACACCGAGGTCGGGCACCACACCATCGGCGCCCGCGTGAACGGTCGCCTGGTGCCCCTCGAGTCGGCGCTGGAGAACGGCGACGTCGTCGAGGTCTTCACCTCCAAGGCGCCCAACGCCGGGCCGTCGCAGGACTGGCTCACCTTCGTGCGCTCGCCGCGGGCCCGCTCCAAGATCCGCGCGTGGTTCACCAAGGAGCGGCGCGACGAGGCGATCGAGCGCGGCAAGGACCAGCTGGCGCGGCTGATGCGCAAGGAGGGCCTGCCCCTCAAGCGGTTGATGTCCGCCGAGTCGCTCAAGGTGGCGGCGGCCCACTTCAAGCTCGACGACATCACGGCCCTGTACGCGGCGGTCGGCGAGGGCAACCTGTCGGCCCAGTCCGTCGTGCGGCGGGTCATCGAGGTGCACGGCGGCGAGGAGGGCGCCCGGGAGGACCTCTCCGAGGGCGTCACGATCACGTCGCCGCGCCGGGCCCGCAAGCCCGCGCCGTCGAGCAGCGACTCGGGCGTGATCGTGCGGGGCGCCGCCGACGTGTGGGTCAAGCTCGCGAAGTGCTGCACGCCCGTGCCGCCGGACCCGATCCTGGGGTTCGTCACCAAGGGCGGCGGGGTCTCGGTGCACCGCAAGGACTGCACCAACGCCGACAACCTCCTGGGCCAGCCCGAGCGGCTCGTGGAGGTGGAGTGGGCGCCGACGGCGCAGTCGACGTTCCTGGTCAACATCCAGGTGGAGGCGCTGGACCGCGCCCGGTTGCTGTCGGACATCACGATGGTGCTCTCCGACGCGCACGTGAACATCCTCAGCGCCACCCTCAGCACGGGGCGCGACCGGGTCGCCAAGAGCCGCTTCACCTTCGAGATGGGCGACGCGAAGCACTTGGACACCGTGCTGCGGGCCGTGCGTACCGTCCCGGGCGTCTTCGACGCCTACCGCGTCACGCAGTAGCGGGGAAGCCGGGGCGCCGCGACCGACCGCGGCGCCCCGGCGCCTCGCTACCTCAGCCGAAGTCCTCGGAGGCGCGGCGTGCGGCGTCGAGGAACATCTGGCGCGAGGCGAGGTTCGACTCCAGGCTCGCGATCTTCTTCGTGTCGCCGGAGCTCCGCGCCGCGTCCAGCTCGGCCTCGACCTCGGCGATCGCGGCCTCGAGCTTGACGATCACGTCGTTCGCGCGGGCGGACTTCTCGGGGTCGCTGCGCTTCCACTGCTCGTCCTCGACGCCGCGGATCTCCTGCTCGACGCGCCGCATGCGGCCCTCGAGCTCCTTGATCCGGTCGCGGGGGACCTTGCCGGCCGCGTCCCAGCGCTCCGCGAGGTCGCGGAACGCACGCTTGGCGGCGTCGAGGTCACCGACGGGCAGCAGGGCCTCCGCCTCGACGAGGATCTGCTCCTTGACCTCCGCGTTCGCGGCGAACTCCTGGTCCAACGCCTGGTTGGCGGCGTCGCGGGCGCCGAAGAAGGCGTCCTGGGCGCCCCGGAAGCGCCGCCACAGGGCCTCGTCGACGTCGCGCGGGGCCGGACCCGCGGCCTTCCAGTCGCGCATCAGGTCGCGGTAGCGCCCGGCGGTCGGGCCCCACTCGGTCGACGTCGAGAGCGCCTCCGCCTCCGTGGCCAGCCGCTCCTTCACCGCGCGGGCACCCTCGCGCTGCTCGTTGAGCTGCGCGAAGTGCGCCTTGCGACGGCGGGTGTAGGTCGTGCGCGCGGTCGAGAACCGGCGCCACAGGGCGTCGTCGGCGGCCCGGTCGATCCGGGGCAGCTTCTTCCACTCGTCGAGCAGGTCGCGCAGCCGGTTCGCCCCGTTGCGCCAGTCCTCGCCCGCGGCGAGGGTCTCGGCGGCCGCGGCGATCCGCTCCTTCTCCACGCGCGCCGCGGCGGCCTTCTCGGCGCGCTCCGCCTTCCGTGCGGCCCGCTGCTCGTCGACCTGGCCCGTCAGGGCCTCGACCCGGGTCAGCAGGCCCTCGAGGTCGCCGACCGCGTTGGCGTCCGTCACGGCCTCACGGACCTTGGCGATCGCGGACGCCGCGTCCTCGGGGCCCAGCGCGCCACCCTTGATCCGCTGCTCGAGGAGCTCGACCTCGAACGCGAGACCGTCGAAGCGGTCGGTGAAGAACTTCAGTGCCTCGGCCGGGGTCCCCTCGGGGTACTGACCCACCGATCGCTCGCCGTCCGAGGTGCGCACGTACACCGTGCCGTCCTCGTCGACCCGTCCCCACTCTTGACCCGTCACGTGGTCGTCCTCTTCGCTCGCCGCCGGATTGCGGGGGCCATGCTAGTCACAGGCGGGGCGGGCGCGCCCCGTGGCGGCGCAGATCCGTGCGTCGCGCCTGCGCGTGTGCGCCGTCGGTCGCGGCCGACGCGCGGTCGACGTGCAGCGGACGCGCGGCCGACGTGCGGGCGCGGGCGCGCAGTCGGTACTGTGCCGGGGTGTTCATCGCCGGATTCCCCGCGGGTGCCTGGGGCACCAACTGCTACGTGCTCGCGACGGGCAAGGGCGCGGAGTGCATCGTGGTCGATCCCGGCCAGGACGCGACCGCCGGCGTCGAGCAGGTGGTCGCGGAGAACAGGCTGAAGCCCGTCGCGGTCCTGCTGACCCACGGCCACATCGACCACATGTGGTCCGTGACGCCGGTCGCCGGCGCCTACGAGGCGAAGGCGTACGTCCACCCCCGTGACCGCCACCTGCTCAGCGACCCCATGGCGGGCATCTCGCGGGAGAGCGCGGCGATGCTGCTCGGCGGGCGCCACGAGTTCGCGGAGCCCGACGAGGTCGCCGAGCTCGCCGACGGCCAGGAGCTGGAGCTGGCCGGTCTGCGCCTCGTCGTCGACCACACACCGGGCCACACGGAGGGCTCGGTCACCTTCCGCACGCCGTACGGCGACGCCGCCGGCCGCCCGGAGGTCTCCGAGGTGATGCTGTCCGGGGACCTGCTGTTCGCCGGCTCCATCGGCCGCACCGACCTGCCGGGCGGCGACCATCCGACGATGCTGCGCACGCTCGCGGAGAAGGTCCTGCCGCTGGCCGACGACATCGTCGTCCTGCCCGGGCACGGCGACCAGACCACCATCGGTCGCGAGCGCGCGACCAACCCGTACCTCCTCGACCTCGTCGACGGCGGCGGCACCCGCCCGGTGACCCGCGGCCTGTGACCTCCCGCTCCACCGATCCAGGAAGCCCCACATGAGCAAGCCGACCCCGCTGAGCGGGTTCCCCGAGCTGCTGCCCGCCCAGCGCGTCGTCGAGCAGCTGGTCGTGGACACGCTGCGCCAGACCTTCGAGCTGCACGGTTTCGCCGGCATCGAGACCCGTGCCGTCGAGCCGCTGGACCAGCTGCTGCGCAAGGGCGACACCTCGAAGGAGGTGTACGTGCTGCGGCGCCTGCAGGCCGAGGAGACCGGGTCCGACGCGGGCATCGGCCTCCACTTCGACCTCACGGTCCCGTTCGCCCGCTACGTGCTCGAGAACGCCGGGAAGCTCGAGTTCCCGTTCCGCCGCTTCCAGATCCAGAAGGTGTGGCGCGGCGAGCGGCCCCAGGACGGTCGCTACCGCGAGTTCACCCAGGCCGACATCGACGTGATCGGCCGCGACACCCTGCCGTTCCACCACGACGTCGAGGTCACCAAGGTGATGCTCGACGCGCTGCGGCGCCTCGCGCACCCCGACGTGGTCGGCCTGCCCGGCTTCCGCCTGCAGGTCAACAACCGCAAGCTCATCCAGGGCTTCTACCTGGGCCTCGGCCTACAGCAGGTCGACGAGGTGATGCGTCTGGTCGACAAGCTCGACAAGCTGCCCGCCGAGAAGGTCGCGGCGCTGCTCGTCGCCGAGGCGGGCGCGACGGCCGAGCAGGCCGAGGCGTGCCTGCGCCTGGCCGGCATCCGCACGGAAGACGACTCGTTCGTCGAGCAGGTCCGCGCCCTGGGCATCTCCCACGAGCTGCTCGACGAGGGGCTCGAGGAGCTCGCCACCCTGATGCGCGGCGCGGCCCCGCTGGCCGGCGGCGCCGTGCGGGTCACGGCCGACCTGTCGATCGCCCGCGGGCTGGACTACTACACCGGCACCGTGTTCGAGACGCGCCTGGACGGCTACGAGTCCATGGGCTCGATCTGCTCCGGTGGTCGCTACGACGCGCTGGCCAGTGACGGCCGCACGACCTACCCCGGCGTCGGCATCTCCCTCGGTGTCTCCCGCGTGCTCGTGCCCCTGCTGGCCCGTGGCGTCGTCACCGGGTCCCGGTCGGTGCCCAGCGCCGTGCTGGTCGCGCTGGCCGCGGAGGAGGCGCGCCCGGAGGCGGACGCCGTCGCCGACGCCCTGCGCGCCCGGGCCGTGCCGTGCGAGGTGGCGCCCAGCGCCGCGAAGTTCGGCAAGCAGATCAAGCACGCCGACCGGCGAGGCATCCCGTTCGTCTGGTTCGTCCAGCCCGACGGCACGCACCAGGTCAAGGACATCCGCAGCGGCGAGCAGGTGGACGCGGACCCGTCGACCTGGACGCCGCCGAGCGAGGACCTGCGACCGCAGGTCACCACCACCGCCCCCAGCACCGAGGAGAAGAGCTCGTGATCCGCACCCATGACGCCGGGGCGCTGCGCCCCGAGCACGTCGGCCAGACCGTCACCCTCGCGGGGTGGGTGGCCAAGCGGCGCGACCACGGCGGGGTGGCGTTCCTCGACCTGCGCGAGGCCAGCGGCGTCGCCCAGGTGGTCGTGCGCGACGAGGAGGTCGCCGGCGGCCTGCGCAACGAGTACTGCGTGAAGGTCACCGGCGAGGTCTCCCTGCGCCCCGAGGGCAACGCGAACCCGAACCTGGCCTCCGGCGAGATCGAGGTCATCGCGACCGACGTCGAGGTGCTCTCCGCCAGCGCCCCGCTGCCCTTCCCGATCGACGACCACGTCGACGTGGGGGAGGAGGCGCGCCTGCGCCACCGCTACCTCGACCTGCGCCGCACCGGCCCGGGCCGGACGCTGCGCCTGCGCAGCGAGGTCAACCGCGCGGCGCGCGACGTGCTCGCCGGCCACGACTTCGTCGAGGTCGAGACCCCGACGCTGACGCGCTCGACGCCCGAGGGCGCCCGCGACTTCCTGGTGCCCGCGCGCCTGCAGCCCGGCAGCTGGTACGCCCTTCCGCAGAGCCCGCAGCTGTTCAAGCAGCTGCTGATGGTCGCCGGGACGGAGCGGTACTACCAGATCGCCCGCTGCTACCGCGACGAGGACTTCCGCGCCGACCGGCAGCCCGAGTTCACCCAGCTCGACATCGAGATGAGCTTCGTCGACCAGGACGACGTGATCGCCCTGGCCGAGGAGATCCTCACGTCGCTGTGGGCGCTGGTGGGCCACGAGGTGCCGACGCCGCTGCCGCGGATGACGTACGCCGAGGCGATGGCCCGGTTCGGCTCCGACAAGCCCGACCTGCGGATGGGCCAGGAGCTCGTGGAGTGCACGGCGTACTTCGCCGAGACCCCGTTCCGCGTCTTCCAGGCCGAGTACGTCGGGGCCGTCGTCATGCCCGGCGGCGCCTCCCAGCCGCGCAAGCAGCTCGACGCCTGGCAGGAGTGGGCCAAGCAGCGGGGCGCCAAGGGCCTGGCGTACGTGCTCGTCGGCGAGGACGGCGAGCTCGGCGGGCCGGTCGCCAAGAACCTGTCCGACGCCGAGAAGGCCGGCCTGGCCGCCCACGTCGGGGCGCAGCCCGGCGACTGCATCTTCTTCGGCGCCGGCGCCACCAAGTCGACGCGTGCGCTGCTCGGCGCGGCCCGCCTGGAGATCGGCCGCCGCGGCGGCCTCATCGACGAGGACGCCTGGAGCTTCGTGTGGGTCGTCGACGCCCCGCTGTTCGAGCCGGCCTCCGACGCGGTCGCCAGTGGCGACGTGGCCGTGGGCGCCGGTGCGTGGACGGCCGTGCACCACGCCTTCACCTCGCCGCAGGACCCGGACGGCTTCGACTCCGCGCCCGGCGACGCGCTGGCGTGGGCGTACGACATCGTGTGCAACGGCAACGAGATCGGTGGCGGCTCGATCCGCATCCACCGCGAGGACGTGCAGAAGCGCGTCTTCGCGATCATGGGCCTCGACGAGGCCGAGGCCGAGGAGAAGTTCGGCTTCCTGCTGGAGGCGTTCAAGTACGGCGCCCCGCCGCACGGCGGCATCGCGTTCGGCTGGGACCGGATCGTGGCGCTCCTCGCGGGCGTCGACTCGATCCGCGAGGTGATCGCGTTCCCGAAGTCCGGCGGCGGCTACGACCCGCTGACCGCGGCCCCGGCGCCGATCACGCCGGCCCAGCGCAAGGAGGCCGGGGTCGACGCGAAGCCGACGCCGAAGGGCGCCCCCGAGGCGGCAGCGGCGACCGCCGAGGCCTGAGGCCGGCGCACCACGCCCCTCGCACGACGAGCCGGCACCCCCGCAGGGGTGCCGGCTCGTGTCGTCTCCTGCCCCGGGAGGCCGCTCAGGAGTGCGTCGAGGGGGCGAGCAGGCGCTCGAGGTCGTCCTCGAGCTCGGCCGGCACCACGAAGAGCAGCTCGTCGCCCGCCTCGAGCGGCTGCTCGGCGTCGGGACGGTAGACCTGGCCGTCGCGCAGGATCGTGACGAGCGCGCAGTTGTCGGGGAACGGGACGAGACCCGAGGGACGTCCGACGAAGGGGGAGTCCTCCGGCAGCGTGAGCTCGACGAGGTTGGCCTGGCCCTGGCGGAAGGTGAACAGGCGCACGAGGTCGCCGACGGCGACGGCCTCCTCGACGAGGGCCGACATGATCCGCGGGGTCGACACGCTGACGTCGACGCCCCAGGCCTCGTTGAACAGCCACTCGTTGTCGGGGTGGTTGACCCGGCCGACGGTGCGCGGCACGGCGAACTCGGTCTTGGCCAGCAGCGAGGTCACGAGGTTGGCCTTGTCGTCGCCGGTCGCCGCGATCACCACGTCGCAGCGCTCCAGGCGGGCCTCGGCCAGCGAGGACAGCTCGCAGCAGTCGGCGAGCAGCCACTCGGCGTCGGCGACCCGCTCCGGGCGGATCGCCGCGGTGTCCTTGTCGATGAGCAGGACCTCGTGGCCGTTCTGGATCAGCTCGGCGGCGACCGAGCGACCGACGGCCCCCGCCCCGGCGATCGCGACGCGCATCAGCTGTCCTCCGGTCCGCGGGTGATGGTCTGGTAGGCGTGCGCGGCGTTCTCCTCGCGCATCACCAGGTGCAGGAGGTCACCCTCCTGGATGACGCTCTGCGCGTGCGGCAGGACGCCCTCGCCGAGCCGGTCGAGCCAGGCGATGCGGGTGCGGGTCTGCTCCTGGAACAGCACGGTGCGCACGCCGACCCAGGTCTGGGGGACGGGCACCTGGTCGAGCCGGATCGTGCCGGACGGGTCGCGGAAGTCGGGCTCCGCGCCGGCGGGCAGGAGGCGGCGCAGCACCTGGTCGGCCGTCCACTTGACCGTGGCGACCGTCGTGATGCCGAGACGCTGGTAGACCTCCGCACGGCCGGGGTCGTAGATGCGGGCGACGACCTGCTGGATCCCGAACGTCTCGCGCGCGACCCGCGCGGCGATGATGTTCGAGTTGTCGCCGCTGGAGACCGCGGCGAAGGCGTCGGCGCGACGGATGCCGGCCTTCTCCAGGACCTTGCGGTCGAACCCGACCCCGGTCACCTTGTCGCCGTTGAACTCCGGGCCGAGGCGCCGGAACGCCTCCGGGGCGATGTCGATGACCGACACCGTGTGGTTGCGGTCCTCGAGGCTGCGCGCGAGCGTCGAACCGACGCGGCCGCAGCCCATGATCACGACGTGCACGCGCCGAACGGTAGCCCAGCCGGGGGCGCCGCACGCGTCGACGTGGCGCAGACGGGTGCGGGGCGTACGATCCCGCCTCGTGGGTCTCGCCGACGCCTCGAAGAGGGTCCTGCTCGGGCGCAAGCTCCGCAGCTCCCAGCTCGGGGAAACACTCCTCCCCAAGCGCATCGCTCTGCCGGTCTTCGCGAGCGACGCGCTGTCGTCGGTCGCCTACGCGCCGGACGAGGTCTTCATCATGCTCTCGATCGCGGGAGCCACCTCCTACGTGTTCTCGCCCTGGATCGGCGTCGCCGTGGCGCTGGTGATGGCGGCGGTGATCGCGTCCTACCGCCAGACGGTCCACGCGTACCCCAGCGGCGGCGGCGACTACGAGGTCGCCAGCGTGAACCTCGGACCCACGGCCGGCACGACGGTGGCCAGCGCGCTGCTGGTCGACTACGTGCTGACGGTGGCGGTCTCGATCTCGTCGGGCTCGCAGTACGCCGCCGCGGCCATCCCGTTCCTGTCGGGCCACGAGGTGCTGTTCGCCTCGGGCCTGGTGGTGCTGCTGATGGCGCTGAACCTGCGCGGCATCCGCGAGTCGGGCAGCTACTTCGCCCTGCCGACCTACCTGTTCATGATCGCCATCATCGGGATGGCGCTCTACGGCGGCTTCCGCTGGTTCACCGGGACCCTGCCCCAGGTCGAGAGCGCCGACCTGAGCATCGAGCCGAGGCTCGGCTTCGAGGAGCCCCTGACCCAGTTCGCGATGATCTTCCTGCTGGCGCGCGCGTTCTCGTCCGGCTGCGCGGCGCTGACCGGGGTCGAGGCGATCTCGAACGGCGTGCCCGCCTTCCGCAAGCCGAAGAGCGACAACGCCGCCGCCACCCTGCTGATGCTCGGGCTGATCGCGATCACGATGATGATGTCGGTGATCCTGCTGGCCCGCGAGATGGGCCTGCGCTACGTCGACCCCCACGAGCTCGACCGGTTGCGCACCGCGGCCGGCGCCCCGCTGCCCGACGGCTACGACCAGCACACGGTGATCGCCCAGATCGCGGGGGCGCTCTTCGCCGACTTCCCGCCCGGCTTCTACTTCGTCGTGACGCTGACCGGCGTTATCCTCGTGCTGGCCGCCAACACCGCCTTCAACGGCTTCCCGGTGCTCGGCTCGATCCTGGCCAAGGACGGTTTCGCGCCGCGCGCGCTCGGCTCCCGCGGCGACCGGCTGGCGTACAGCAACGGCATCGTCTTCCTCGCGGTGACGGCGATCGTGCTGATCGTGGCCTTCGACGCGCAGACCACCCGGTTGATCCAGCTCTACATCGTGGGCGTCTTCGTCTCCTTCAACCTCAGCCAGCTCGGCATGATCCGGCACTGGACGCGCCACCTGGCGACGGAGAAGGACCCGGCGCGGCGCCGCAAGATGCAGCAGAGCCGCGTGATCAACGCGGTCGGGCTGTGCTTCACGGCGGTGGTCCTGGTGATCGTGCTGGTCACCAAGTTCCTCGAGGGCGCGTGGATCACGATCCTGGCGATGCTGGCGGCGTTCTTCGTGATGCGCTCGATCCGTCGCCACTACGACCGCGTCGCCGGGGAGCTCGCCGCGGAGGAGGACGACAAGGTGCTGCCCACCCGCGTGCACGCGATCGTCCTGGTCTCCAAGGTGCACAAGCCGACGCTGCGCGCCCTGGCGTACGCCAAGGCCTCGCGGCCCAACGTGCTCGAGGCGGTGTGCGTGTCCACCGAGGCGGCGGAGACCGACCGGCTGCTCGAGGCCTGGGACCGGCGCAACATCGACGTGCCGCTCAAGGTCCTGCACTCGCCCTACCGCGAGCTGATCAAGCCGATCGTCGACTACGCCGTCGAGATCCGGCGTGCCAACCCGCGCGGTGTCGTCGCCGTCTACATCCCGGAGTACGTCGTGGGTCACTGGTGGGAGCAGCTGCTGCACAACCAGAGCGCGCTGCGGCTCAAGGGCCGGCTGCTCTTCACGCCCGGCGTGATGGTCACCTCGGTGCCCTACCAGCTGCGCTCGTCGGCCGTCGCGCTCGAGCGCGAGGACCGCTCGATGACGCGTGTGCGCCCCGGCGACCTGCGCCGCGGCCGGGTCTCCGACGAGACGCCCGACCGCGTCAGCTCGAGGAAGCCGTGAGCGGGGGTCGGGACCGCCGCGGCGGCCGGGGTCGTGCGCCCGCACGCGGCCAGCGCGCCCGGGCGCCCCGTGGGCGCTCCCGGGTGGGGGAGCGGTTCGTCGCGGAGGTCGGCCCCGTGGCGCACGGCGGCCACTGCGTCGCCCGGGTGACGCTGCCGGACGAGGAACGGCCCCGGGTCGTCTTCGTGCGCCACGCCCTGCCCGGCGAGGAGGTGGTCCTCGAGATCACGGAGGGCACCGACCGCGACCGGTTCTGGCGGGCGGACGCGGTCGAGGTCCGCCGCGCCGCCGAGGGTCGCGTGGAGGCACCGTGCCCCGTCGCGGGACCGGGTGGCTGCGGCGGCTGCGACTTCCAGCACGTCCGGCTGGACGCGCAGCGGCGCCTCAAGGGCGACGTGGTCGCCGAGCAGCTGCGCCGCCTCGCGGGCCTGGACCTGCTCGTGGAGGTCGAGGCCGTCGCCGGCGACCTGCCGGCCCAGCTCGCCGGGCTGCGCTGGCGCACCCGCGTGCGCTTCGTGCGCACGCCCGACGGGCGCCCGGCCATGCGTCGGCACCGCTCCCACGACGTCGTGGCCGTCGACGACTGCCTCATCGCGCACCCGGACGCCCGTGAGCCCCGCCCCGGCACGCTCGCCGAGCGCGTGGAGGCGGGTGCGCCGGGGGCCGGGCACACCTTCGACGTGGCCGCCGACGGCTTCTGGCAGGTCCACCCGGGGGCACCGCGCACCCTGGTCACGACCGTGCTCGAGATGCTCGACCCCCGGCCGGGCGAGTCGGCGCTGGACCTGTACGGCGGCGTCGGCCTGTTCGCGGCGTTCCTGGCCGAGCGCTTGGGTCCGCAGGGCCGGGTCGCCACCGTCGAGGGCGACGTGACGGCCTCGACCTACGCCCGCACCAACCTGGCCGCCGCCCCGGGCACGGTCGAGGTGCGCCAGGGCGACGTCGCGCAGGTGCTGGCGGAGGGCCTCGAGACGGACGGGGACGCAGGGACCGTCGACCTCGTCGTGCTCGACCCGCCTCGCGAGGGTGCCGGTCGCGAGGTGGTCGCCGCCGTGGCCGCCCGTCGGCCGCGCGCCGTGGCGTACGTCGCCTGCGACCCCGCGGCGCTCGCGCGCGACGTGGCGTACCTGGCCGAGTCCGGGTACGCCCTCGCCTCGCTGCGCGCCTTCGACCTCTTCCCCATGACGCACCACGTCGAGTGCGTGGCGCTCCTCGTGCCGGCGGGCAATCTCGCTCGATGACGTGTATCTTGATATCGAGATAAAGACGGCGTGCGAGCTGCGACGGAGTTAGGCAGACCTTCCTAGGAAGGCCACCCGGCCCGGCGGCAAGATGGCAGGGAGCGCGCCAACCAGCGGACGAGGGAGTGTGACTGTGGCAAGTCAGAACAGCTTCGGTGCGAAGAGCACCCTGGACGTGGATGGAAAGGCCTACGAGATCTTCCGGCTCGACGCCGTCACGGGCGAGGGCCTGGACGTCGCGTCGCTCCCGTTCTCGTTGAAGGTCCTGCTGGAGAACCTGCTGCGCACCGAGGACGGTGCGAACATCACCGCCGACGACATCAAGGCGCTGGCGGGCTGGGACGCGGACGCGGAGCCCGACAAGGAGATCCAGTTCACGCCGGCGCGCGTGATCATGCAGGACTTCACCGGCGTGCCCTGCGTCGTCGACCTCGCCACCATGCGTGAGGCCATGGCCGACCTGGGCGGCGACCCGGCGCGGATCAACCCGCTGGCACCCGCCGAGATGGTCATCGACCACTCCGTGATCGCCGACGTCTTCGGCACGCCGGAGGCCTTCGAGCGCAACGTCGAGATCGAGTACGAGCGCAACCGCGAGCGCTACCAGTTCCTGCGCTGGGGCCAGGGCGCGTTCGACGACTTCAAGGTCGTCCCGCCCGGCACCGGCATCGTGCACCAGGTCAACATCGAGCACCTGGCCCGCACGGTCTTCACGCGCGAGGTCGACGGCGAGCTGCTGGCGTACCCCGACACCTGCGTCGGCACCGACTCGCACACCACCATGGTCAACGGCATCGGCGTCGTCGGCTGGGGCGTGGGCGGCATCGAGGCCGAGGCCGCGATGCTCGGCCAGCCCGTGTCGATGCTCATCCCGCGCGTGGTCGGCTTCAAGCTCAACGGCGACCTGCCCGAGGGCACGACGGCGACCGACCTGGTGCTCACGATCACCGAGATGCTGCGCAAGCACGGCGTCGTCGGCAAGTTCGTCGAGTTCTACGGCCCGGGCGTCTCCGCGCTGCCGCTGGCCAACCGCGCCACGATCGGCAACATGAGCCCCGAGTTCGGCTCGACCATCGCGGTCTTCCCGATCGACGAGCAGACGATCGACTACCTGAAGCTGACCGGCCGGTCGGCCGAGCAGCTCGCGCTCGTCGAGCAGTACTCCAAGGCCCAGGGCCTCTGGCACGACCCCGACGCCGAGCCGCGCTACTCCGAGAAGCTCGAGCTCGACGTCTCGACGGTCGTCCCGTCGCTCGCCGGGCCCAAGCGTCCGCAGGACCGCGTCTCGCTCTCCAACGCCAAGGACTCGTTCCGCGGCGCGCTCGCCGACTACGTCGACGAGTCCGGCGAGGAGAACGGCTACGACGAGTCCGTCGCCGAGACCTTCCCGGCCTCCGACCCGGTCAGCAGCAACGGCCACGGCGAGGCCGCCCCGCCGAAGGACTACCTCTCGGCGGCGCCGAAGGACGGCGGACGCCCGAGCAACCCGATCGAGGTCACCCTCGAGGACGGCACGTCGTTCACGCTCGACCACGGCGCGGTCACGATCGCGGCCATCACGTCGTGCACGAACACGTCCAATCCGTCGGTCATGATCGGTGCGGCGCTCCTCGCGAAGAAGGCCGTCGAGAAGGGCCTCACCCGCAAGCCGTGGGTCAAGACCACGCTCGCGCCGGGGTCCAAGGTCGTCAGCGACTACTACGACAAGTCGGGCCTCACGCCGTACCTCGACAAGCTCGGGTTCAACCTCGTCGGCTACGGGTGCACGACCTGCATCGGCAACTCCGGCCCCCTCATCCCCGAGGTCTCGGCCGCGGTCAACGAGGCCGACCTCGCGGTCGTCTCGGTGCTGTCGGGCAACCGCAACTTCGAGGGTCGGATCAACCCCGACATCAAGATGAACTACCTCGCCTCCCCGCCGCTGGTGGTCGCCTACGCGCTCGCCGGCTCGATGGACGTCGACCTGTTCGAGGACCCGCTGGGCCAGGACACCGACGGCAACGACGTGTTCATGAAGGACATCTGGCCGTCGCCGGCCGAGGTCGAGGAGACCATCGCGCAGGCGATCAGCTCGAAGATGTTCGACGACTCCTACCAGGACGTCTTCGCCGGTGACGAGACGTGGCAGTCGCTGCCCACGCCCGAGGGCAAGACGTTCGCCTGGGACCCCGAGTCGACCTACGTCCGGAAGCCCCCGTACTTCGACGGGATGCCGGCCGAGCCGACCCCGGTCACCGAGATCGAGGGCGCGCGTGTGCTCCTCAAGCTCGGCGACTCGGTCACCACCGACCACATCAGCCCGGCCGGTGCCATCAAGAAGGACTCGCCCGCCGGCACGTACCTCTCCGAGAACGGCGTGGAGCAGCGCGACTTCAACTCGTACGGCTCGCGCCGCGGCAACCACGAGGTGATGATCCGCGGCACGTTCGCGAACATCCGCCTGCGCAACCAGATCGCCCCGGGCACCGAGGGCGGCTTCACGCGCGACTACACCCAGGCCGACGCTCCCGTCACCACCGTCTACGACGCGTCGGTGGCCTACCAGGAGGCCGGCGTCCCGCTGGTCGTGCTGGCGGGCAAGGAGTACGGCTCGGGCTCGTCACGCGACTGGGCGGCCAAGGGCACCTCGCTGCTGGGCGTCAAGGCGGTCATCGCCGAGAGCTACGAGCGGATCCACCGCTCGAACCTCATCGGCATGGGCGTCATCCCGCTGCAGTTCCCCGCGGGCGAGAGCGCGGAGAGCCTCGGGCTCACCGGCGAGGAGACCTTCTCCTTCACCGGGATCACCGAGCTCAACGAGGGCCGCACGCCCACGACGGTCAAGGTGAAGGCCGGCGACGTGGAGTTCGACGCCGTCGTGCGCATCGACACCCCCGGCGAGGCGAGCTACTACCGCAACGGCGGGATCATGCAGTACGTGCTGCGCAGCCTGCTCAAGGGCTGAGCTCCCGCACCCGGCACCACCCGCACGGCCCGTCGCCCCTCAGGGGCGGCGGGCCGTCGGCGTTCCCAGGAGCTCGCCGAGGAGGGCCGGGTCGGCGATCTCGGGCAGCGACAGCAGCGTGCGCAGGGCCACCGGCTCGACGTGCACCAGCGCGGGCAGCACGTGGAGCCAGGCGTGGGCCCGCACCACCGCGGCGGCCAGCGCCCGCTGGCGCGGCCGGGGCAGGTCCGGCAGGAGGTCGAGCAGACGCACCGTCGAGGTACGCCCGACCAGGCCGATCAGGTCGACGGCCGCGCCGCCCCCGTCGTCGGCCGCAGCGGCCAGGGTGGCGAGCAGTGTCGTGTCGGGCAGGGCCGCCAGCACCTCGTCGAGACCGGCCGCGTCCTCGGCGTGCAGCGCGATGGCCAGGAGGTCGCCCGGCGCCGCGTCCGCGACCACGCGGACGCTGGCGGCCGCCGGCATCACGCCCACGAACCTGCCGAGGGTGAGGTGGTCGCCGCGGGCGAGCAGCAGGCGCCCGACCTCGACGAGCAGCGGCTGCGGCAGCGCCGCGACGATGGCGCCGGCGCGGGCGGGGTCCAGGTGGGTCGTCACGTCGGCCAGGAACGCCGGCGAGAGCCGCTCGGCCAGGCGGGCCGCTTCGGTCGGCTCCATCCGGCCGGCCGTCCGCGCGGCCACCAGCGGTCCCAGCGCCGCCTCGGCCACCCGCGCGGCGAGGCCCGCGGGCAGCATCCGGGTCAGGGTCGCGATCCGCTCGAACCGGTGGTCGTGGCGGGCGTACCGTGCGGCCACCACGTGGCGTCGGACCGCGTCGAGGTCGGCGGCGTCGACGTCGGCCAGGAAGGCGAGGTCGGCCGCGCCCGCGGGCGCCAGCCGCAGCTCGCGGGCCAGCTGGGCCAGCGCGACCTCCCGGCGCCCGTCAGCCACGGTCCGGTCCGTGCGGGAAGAGCGCGGCGCCCGCGCGGCGGCGCAGCAGCGGTGGGACGAGGCGTACGGCAGCCCGCAGCGCCCGACGGACCTCGCGGTCCTCGTCGGCCTGGGCCGCGGCGAGCACCGCGTCGAGCCGCTCGAGCGCGGCGTCGTTCAGACGCGCCAGCGAGCCCAGCTCCGCCAGACCGGCGGGAGGCAGGCCGAGGCGGCCGGCCAGCCGGCTGCGGACCGGCAGGTCGGGCGGTCCGGCCTGCGGGGCGGGCACGAGGTCGCCGGGCACGGGCCTACGCCTCCGGGATCGCGGCCAGGCGCTCGGTCAGCCGCGCCGCCAGGTCCTGGGTGGCGGGATCCGGGCCGAGCTCGCCCACCGCCCGTGCGGCGGCGCGCACAGCGTCCAGCACGCCCTCGTCGCAACGGGCGAGCGCGGGCACCACCTCCGGCCAGGCGCCCTCGTTCTCGACCGCGCGCAGGAACGCCACCTGGAGGTCCGGCCGGCCGCTCGTGGCCAGCACCTCGACGACCCGGGTACGCCCGGCCAGGTCGAGCGAGGTGACGAGGCTGAGCGCGTCGGTCTCGCCGCCCGTGCCGTGGCAGTGGTCGAGGACCGCGACGAGGACGTCGTCGTCGAGCGCGGCGACGAGGCCTCCGAGCACGCTGCGGTCGTCGGCCAGCAGCGCCACCTCGAGCAGCGCGGCGGGCGAGGCGTCGGCGACGATCTCGAGGGCGACCGGCGCCTCGACCACGGAGACGAAGCGCGCCAGCACCAGGTGCTCGCCCTGCTCCAGGAGGAGCCGGCCGACCTCCACGACGAGCCGGTCGTCGAGGCTCCGGACGATCTCGGCCGAGCGGACCGGGTCCAGCGACAGGGCGATCTCGGCCAGGAAGCCGGGGGAGACGCGCTGCGCGAGGCGCACGGCGTCCTCGGGCCCCAGTGCGGCGGCGACGCGGGCGCTCACCACCGGACCGATCGCGAGCTCGGCGGCCCGCGCCGCGACGCCGAGCGGCACGACGCCGACCAGCGCGGCGAGTCGGGCGAACCGGGCCTGGTGGCGGGCGTGCAGCGCGGCGGTGACCGCGACACGCAGCTCCCGCACGTCGTCCGCGGCCCGCCCGGCCAGGAACGCGAGCTCGTCGACGCCGAGGTCGAGCTCGTGGGCCAGCTTGACCACCTCCAAGCGGGTCGCCAGGCGCGCGGTCGCCTCAGCCACGGCCGACACCGAGGAGCGCGCGGGCCCGGCCGCGCAGGGGGCGGGGGACGAACCGCACCGCCGCCGCGAGACCGTCGGAGACCGCGCGGTCCTCGGCCCTCAGGGCGAGCTCGACCGCGTCGTCGAGGAGCGCGACGTCCTCCGCCGCGCAGCCGTCGAGCGCCCGGAGGTGCTCGGCGGGCACGCCGAGGCGGGCCGCGAGCGCGGCGGTCTCGGGGAGGGGCGAGGCCGACATGGCGTCACCCTACTCACGGGTCGCTTCCGTCGCTGGGACCTCGCGGGCATGCTGGCCGCACCGCCGTCCCACGTCCCGGAGGTCCACCGTGCTCGTCGCCTTCTCCGTCGCCCCCAGCGGCACCGGTCCGCTCAGTCCCGCGGGGGAGGGGGAGGCCGACGGGTCTGTCCACGCCGCCGTCGCGGCCGCCGTGCGGGTCGTGCGCGACTCGGGGCTGCCGCACCGCACCGACGCGATGTTCACGACGATCGAGGGGGAGTGGGACGAGGTGCTCGACGTCGTGCGGCGCGCCACGGAGGCCGTCGCGCCCTACGGCTCCCGGGTCTCGTTGGTCCTCAAGGCCGACATCCGGCCCGGCCGCAGCGGGGAGCTGGACGGCAAGCTCGAGCGGCTCGAGGCCGCGCTCGGGCGCGACGACTCGTGAGCTCCGGGGGGCCCGGTCCCGTCCTCGCCGTGCACCCGGTGCCCGGTGACGGCACCGAGGACGTCCTCGTCGAGGTCGCCGGGCCCCACGAGGGGTCGGTGCTCACCGGGACGGCGGACGGTGCGGTGCTGCGCGTGTCCCACGACGGGCGCCGCACGACCTGCCTGGGACGCACGGGCGGGCGCCCGCTGGGGCTCGAGTGGCTCGGCGACGGGCGCGTGCTCGTCTGCGACGCCCACCGCGGCCTGCTCGCGCTCGACCCGGCCACGTCGCGCGTCGAGGTGCTGGTCGACGCGGTCGACGGCGTGCCCCTGCGGTTCTGCAACAACGCGGCCGTGGCCGCCGACGGTGCCGTGTGGTTCAGCGACTCCTCGCGCGTCCACGGGCTCGACGAGTGGGAGAAGGACTTCGCCCGGCTGACGCGCACCGGGCGGCTGCTGCGGCGCGCACCGGACGGCGAGGTCACCGTCCACCTCGACGGCCTCGCCTTCGCGAACGGCGTCGTACTGGGTCCCGGGGACGCCTGGGTGGCCGTCGCCGAGACGGCGGCGCGCACCGTCGTACGCCTCGAGCTCACCGGCCCGCGGGCGGGTGAGCGGTCGCTGCTGGCGGGCGACCTGCCCGGGTACCCCGACAACCTCGCGCCCGCCGCGGACGGTGGCCTGTGGGTCGCGCTGGCGTCCCCGCGCGACCCGGTCGTCGAGGTCGTGCAGCGCGGCCCCCGGGTCCTGCGGCGGGCGCTCTCGTCGCTGCCGGAGGCCGTGCGACCCTCGCCGCGCCGGGTGGTGCAGGCCCTCGAGCTCGGCCCCGACGGCACGGTGCGTCGGTCCGTCGACGTCCGCGATCCCGCCGCGCTGGCGCGGTTCCACATGGTGACCGGCGTGCGGGAGCACGACGGGCGCCTGTGGCTCGGGAGCCTGCGGGCGGGCGCGGTCGCGGTCCTCGACGTGACGCGCCCGACCTGACGCGCGCGGACTCCGGGCTCTCGAGCCGGGGTGGCTAGACTCGCCGGACGCCCGCCGGGAGCATCGGTGGGCCCGACTGCGGGGCCGGCGACGTCGCCGGCGAGGAAGGGGCTCGGCACATGGGTTATCTGGAGTCGATCTCGACACCGGAGGACCTGCGCGCACTGTCCGCGTCGCAGCTCGACGAGCTGGCCTCCGAGATCCGTGACGTGCTCGTCGGCACGTGCGCGACCACGGGCGGCCACCTGGGGCCCAACCTCGGCGTGGTCGAGCTGACCCTGGCGATCCACCGGGTGTTCGACTCGCCGCGTGACCGGGTGGTCTTCGACACCGGTCACCAGACCTACGTGCACAAGCTGCTCACGGGCCGCGCGTCGCGGTTCTCGACCCTGCGGCAGGAGGGCGGCCTGTCGGGCTACCCCAGCCAGGCGGAGTCGGCCCACGACATCGTGGAGAACTCGCACGCCTCGACCGCGCTGAGCTACGCGGACGGCCTCGCGAAGGCGTACGCGCTGCAGGGCGACGACCGGCACGTGGTCGCCGTGATCGGCGACGGGGCCCTCACGGGCGGCATGGCCTGGGAGGCGCTCAACAACATCGCGATCTCGCCGGACAGCCGCGTCGTGATCGTGGTCAACGACAACGGCCGTTCCTACACGCCGACCATCGGCGGCCTCGCCACCGCGCTGGGCGCGCTGCGCACCAACCCGCGCTACGAGAACGTGCTGGACCTGGTCAAGCGGCGCCTGACGTCCGTGCCCGGGGTCGGCCCGGCCGCCTACGACGCGCTGCACGCCGTCAAGAAGGGCCTCAAGGACGCGATCGCCCCGCAGGGTCTCTTCGAGGACCTGGGGCTGAAGTACGTCGGCCCCGTCGACGGCCACGACCGCGAGGCGGTCGAGCAGGCGCTGACCCAAGCCAAGCGCTTCGAGGGCCCGGTGATCGTGCACGCGCTGACGCGCAAGGGCTTCGGCTACGACGCGGCCGAGCAGCACGAGGCCGACCAGTTCCACGCCCCGGGCCCCTTCGACGTCGGCACCGGCGTCGAGAAGCCGAAGGCCCCGGGCTGGACCGACGTGTTCGCCGAGGAGATCGTCCGGATCGGCGAGCGGCGTCCCGACGTCGTCGCGCTGACCGCCGCGATGCTGCACCCGGTGGGCCTGCAGCCCTTCGCCGACCGCTTTGCGGACCGCACGTTCGACGTCGGCATCGCCGAGCAGCACGCCGCGACCTCGGCGGCCGGCCTCGCGATGGCCGGGCTGCACCCGGTGGTCGCGGTCTACGCCACGTTCCTCAACCGGGCGTTCGACCAGGTGCTGATGGACGTCGCGCTGCACCGCTGCGGCGTGACCTTCGTGCTCGACCGCTCGGGCGTCACCGGTGACGACGGCGCGAGCCACAACGGCATGTGGGACATGTCGCTGCTGCAGGTCGTGCCCGGGCTGCGGCTCGCTGCGCCGCGCGACGGCGCCCGCCTGGCCGAGCTGCTCGGCGAGGCCGTGGAGGTCGACGACGCGCCCACCGTCGTGCGCTACCCGAAGGGGCCGCCCCCGGCGGACATCGGGGCCGTCGACCACGTCCGTGGCGTCGACGTGCTGCACCGCAGCGGCGAGCAGGACGTGCTGGTCGTCGCCGTCGGCGCGATGGCCACCACGGCGCTCGAGGTCGCCGAGCGGCTGGACGCGCACGGCATCGGCGCCACCGTCGTGGACCCGCGCTGGGTGATCCCGACGCAGGACGTGCTGGTCGACCTGGCGCGCGAGCACCGGCTCGTGGTCAGCATCGAGGACAACGGCAAGGTCGGCGGGTGCGGCGCTGCGCTGCTCGCGGCGCTCAACGAGGCGCGGGTCAGGACCCCGGTGCGCGTCCACGGCATCCCCCAGGAGTTCCTGCAGCACGCGAAGCGCGCCGCGATCCTCGAGCAGGTCGGGCTCGACGCGCAGACGCTCGCGCGCCTGTGCATCGAGGAGATCACCGCCCTGCCGCAGGCGGCGGCCCTCCTCGATGTCGACCGGACCGGCTGAGGACGACGCACGGACCCGGCGGCCCTGGGCCGTCGGAGTGCTCGGGCTGCTCCTCGTCGCACTCCTCGCCGCGCGGTGCGGTCTTCCCGGGGACCAGCGCGACGGCGCCGGCGGGGACCGGGCGTCCGAGGCCGCACGGGCCGCCGAGCCGCTCGTGGCCGACGTCCTCGACCGGCGCGCCCGCGCCCTGCAGGCCGGTGACGCAACGGCCTGGGCGGCCGAGGTGGCGGCCACCGCCGACCCCGCCTACGTCGAGCGCCAGGCGTGGGTGTTCACCAACCTGCTGCAGCTGCCCCGTCGGGTCGCGACGTGGGACGTCGTGGCCGGGTCGGCCCGCGACGAGGGCGGGCGCGTGGCGGTGGACGTCCGGCGCAGCCTGCAGGTCGACGGCTGGGACTCCGCGCCCGTCGTGACGGTCGCCCGGCACACCTTCGTGCGTGAGGACGGGGCCTACCGCCTCGTCGGTGACGCCGAGGACGCCGCCCCGTGGGACCGCGGGCCCGTGCAGGTCCTGCGCGAGGGCGGGGCGCTCGTCGTGGCGGACGCCGGGGACGGGCGCGCCGCAGGGCTCCCGGGGGAGGTCGCCGACGCCGTCGCGGCCGTGGACGGGCTCGTGCCGTTCGCGTGGTCCGCGACCGCGATGGTGTACGCGCTGGGCTCGCCCGAGGCGCTCGACCGTGCGGCCGGCGTCGACGACCCGTCCGCGCTCGACGGCGTCGCGTTCCCGGTGTGGACCGACCCCGACGGCGGCGGCGACGTCGCCGCGCTGCGTGTCGTGCTGAGCCCCCGCGTCCTCGACGGCAGCCTGGGTCCCGGCACGCGCGACCGGCTGCTGCGCCACGAGCTGACCCACGTGGCGCTCGGCAGCCGCGACGACCGCGTGCCGGTCTGGCTCTCCGAGGGGGTGGCGGAGTACGTCGCCGTCCGCGGCCTGCCCCGCTCCGAGCGCGTGATCTCCCGCGGTGCGCTCGACGCCGCCGTGCGCGGCGACGCGGCCCTCCCCGCCGACGACGACTTCCGCGGTGCCGTGTCAGGGACCAGCTACGGCCTGGCCTGGTACGCCTGCGAGCACGTGGCCGCCGTGTACGGCGCCGAGACGCTGTGGCAGCTGCTGGACAGCTACGCCGCGTCCCCGGACGAGGAGCGGGACGGGGTGCTCACGCGCACCCTCGGCATCGACGGCGCCGAGCTGGCGGACGCCGCCGCGGAGCGGATCGTGGCCACCTTCGGTTGAGCGGCGGCCCTGCTCGCGGGCCGGCGCGCCGGGGCGTGGGTGGTCGCGTCACCGTGACGGGCGTACGGTCGCGCCGTGAACCTGACGCGCAAGAAGTCCGTCGAGCGATCCATCGCGGACACCGAGGAGCCGGAGCACCGGCTGAAGAAGAACCTGACGGCGCTCGACCTGACCGTCTTCGGGGTCGGCGTGATCATCGGCGCGGGCATCTTCGTCTACACCGGCCAGGTGGCCGCGACGAACTCCGGGCCCGCCATCGCCCTGTCCTTCGCGATCGCGGGCCTCGCCTGCGCGCTCGCCGCGCTCTGCTACGCCGAGTTCGCCTCGACGGTGCCGGTGGCCGGCAGCGCGTACACCTTCAGCTACGCGACCTTCGGCGAGTTCGTCGCCTGGATCATCGGCTGGGACCTGGCGCTCGAGTTCACCGTGGGAGCCGCCGCGCTGTCGGTGGGCTTCTCGGGTTACCTCCAGTCCGTGCTGGCCGGGACGCCGTTCGAGATCCCCGACGCGATCGCGTCGGTCGAGACGGGCTCGATCAACCTGCCGGCGATCGTGATCTCCCTGCTGGTGATGCTCGTGCTGATCGGCGGCATCAAGCTCTCCAGCCGGATCAACCAGGTGGTCGTCGCCATCAAGCTGGCCGTCGTCGCGATCGTGATCGTGATGGGCATCGGCTACGTGAAGGTCGCGAACTACACGCCCTTCATCCCCGACTCGCAGCCGTCGCCCTCGGGCGACGGTGGCGACTTCTGGTCCTCCACCCTCATCTCGTCGCTCTTCGGCCTGGAGCCGGCCGTCTACGGCGTGGCCGGCGTCATCGCGGGCGCGTCGATCGTGTTCTTCGCCTTCATCGGCTTCGACGTCGTCGCGACGACGGCGGAGGAGACCGTGAACCCGCAGCGCAACGTGCCGATCGGGATCCTCGGCTCGCTCGCGATCGTCACCGGTCTCTACATCGCGGTCAGCCTCATCATCACGGGCATGCAGAGCTACACGGAGATCGATCCCTCGGACGCCGCGCCGCTGGCGACGGCCTTCACCGCCGTGGGCCAGGACTGGATCGGTGACGTGATCGCGATCGGGGCCTGCATCGGCCTGACGGTCGTCGTGATGATCCTGATGATGGGCCAGACCCGCGTGGCGTTCGCGATGGCGCGCGACGGCCTGCTGCCCCCGGTCCTGAGCAAGGTGCACCCGAAGTACGGCACGCCCTACGTCATCACCCTCATCACCGGCACCGGCGTCGCCCTGATGAGCGGCTTCGTCCCGTTCGCCACGCTCGGCCACCTGGTCAGCATCGGCACCCTGTTCGCGTTCGTGCTCGTCAGCATCGGCGTGGTGGTCCTGCGCCGCACGCGTCCCGACCTGCCGCGTGCGTTCCGCGCGCCCGCCGTCGGCGTCGTGGCGACGCTGTCCGTGCTCCTGTGCGGCTACCTGATGCTCAACCTCACGGGCGAGACCTGGGTGCGCTTCGGGGTCTGGATGCTCATCGGCATCGTCGTGTACTTCGCGTACGGCGCGCGCCGCAGCAACCTGGCGCGCGAGGAGGCCGCGGCGAAGGCGGGCTGACCGGCTCGTCGCCCGGGGCCGGACGGGCGCCGGGAACAGATCGGCGTCCCACTACGGTTGTCCCCGGGCCGGGCGAGAAGACCGGCGCCCCCGAACGAGAGGAGCCCGGCGGTGGACCGCGACCGATCCGAGCGTCTGGTGCACGTCGTCGACGACGCCGACGGCGAGGCGACCGAGCCCGTCACGCTCGTCCTGGCCCTGGACGGCTTCCTCGACGCCGGCAACGCGGCGACGGTCGCGGCCGAGCACCTGCTCGAGGAGCGCGGTCCCGTCGTGGCGACGTTCGACGTCGACGCGCTGTTCGACTACCGCGCCCGCCGCCCGCCCGTGTCGTTCGTGCGCGACCACTACGCGGACTACGAGGCCCCACGCCTGGTGGTCCGACGCCAGCGCGACGCCGCGGGTCGGGCGTACCTGCTGCTCGTCGGTCCCGAGCCCGACATCCGGTGGGAGGGCTTCGCCCGCGCCGTGCGCGAGGTGGTCGAGCGACTCGGCGTCGACCGCGTCGTCGCCATGGCGGCGGTGCCGATGGCCGTGCCGCACACCCGGCCGGTCGCCCTGACCGAGCACGCGAACGACCCGGCACTGGTGCTCGGCCCCTCCGCGTGGCAGGGCGAGCTGCGGGTGCCGTCCAGCGCCCAGGCCCTGCTGGAGATCCGGCTGGGCGAGTGGGGCCACGCGATGCAGGGCGTGGTCGTGCACGTGCCGCACTACGTCGCGCAGATGAGCTACCCCCGCGCCGCGATCAGCCTGCTCGAGCACGTCGGCCGGGTCGCCGACATCGACATCGACCTCGCGTCGCTGCGTGAGTCCGCCGAGCAGACGGACGCGGAGATCGCCGCCTACCTCGAGGAGCACGCCGAGGTACGCCAGGTGGTCGAGGGGCTCGAGCAGCAGTACGACACGTTCCACCGCGCCCAGGCCGAGGGCTCGAGCCTGCTGGCCGACGACGAGCCGCTGCCCACCGGCGAGGACATCGGACGCCAGTTCGAGCAGTTCCTGGCCGGGCTGGACGCCCCCGAGGACCGCGACGACCGGGCCTGACCCGCCCGCGGACCACCGACCGACCACACGACCGGAGCCCCATGCCCCAGAACGCCGCCGAGCTGCTCGACCTGCTCGACCTCGAGACCATCGACGTCAACCTCTTCCGGGGCCGCCAGCCCGACACGGCGCGCCAGCGGGTCTTCGGGGGCCAGGTCGCAGCCCAGGCGTTCGTCGCCGCGGCCCGCACCGTGGAGGTCGACCGCTTCGCGCACTCGCTGCACGCGTACTTCCTGCGTCCCGGCGACTCGCGCGTGCCGATCGTCTACGACGTCCAGCGCCTGCGCGACGGCCGGACCTTCAGCACCCGGCGGGTCGTCGCGCGCCAGCACGGACGCGACATCTTCTACGCGACGATCGGGTTCCAGGCCGACGAGGACGGCTTCACGCACCAGGTCGGGATGCCCGAGGTGCCGCCGCCGGCGAAGGCGGTGCCCGTGATCGAGCTGCTGCGCAGCCGCGGCGAGAGCGACGTCGAGGCCTGGGCGCGCGAGTGGTCGGCCCTCGACGTCCGGTACGTCGGCGTCACCGGCCTCGGCCTGCCCGCGGACGACGTCCACCCGGCGCGGGCCCGGATGTGGGTGCGCGTCGACGGCGAGGTGCCGGACGACCGCGTCCTGCAGCAGGCGGCCTTCGTGTACGCCAGCGACCTCACCCTGCTGGGCGCCACGCTGGTGCCGCACGGCCTGACGCTGAACTCGCGCGGCGTCCAGCCTGCGTCGCTCGACCACACGATCTGGTTCCACGAGGCGTTCCGCGCCGACTCCTGGTGGCTCTACGACCAGGAGTCGCCGGCCGCCGGCGGGGCCCGCGGGCTGGCTGTCGCCGGCGTGCACACCGAGGACGGCCGCCGCGTGGCCACCGTGGCGCAGGAGGGCCTCATCCGCCGCGTCACGGGCGAGAACGTGGGCGGTCCCTGACGGGTCCCGGCCGACCCCCGACGGCCCCCGGCTGACCGCCCCCGGACCTCAGTCGAGGGCGGTGGTCCGCCCGAGGAGGTGGACGCTGCCGCGACGCGGGTCGGTGAGGGAGAAGGCGTACCCCTGCGGCGCGGGCCGCGACCCGAACGCGACCGTGCCCGGTAGCAGGACCGGCTTGCGGAACGACACCTCGATCCGCACGGCGTCGGGCAGCCGGTTCTCCAGCTGCGCGACGCAGCGCGCCTTGGTCCACATGCCGTGCGCGATCTGGCGCGGGAAGCCGAGCGCCTTCGCCGTCCACGGGTAGAGGTGGATGGGGTTGTGGTCACCCGACACCGCCGCGTACCGCCGGCCGAGATCGCCCGGCAGCCGCCAGCGGGTGCCGGTGGCCGGCACCTCCTCGAACGTGCTCCCGAAGGGCGCGTCCTCGTCGCCGCGGCCGCGGCGCAGGTAGGTCGACACGCTCTCCCACACGACCTCGTCGCCGGCGCGGGCCGTCGTGACGAAGTCCAGCACGCGGCCCTTGGGGTGCGGCCGCGCGGGACCCGCCTCGGTGCGCAGCGCCAGCGTCTCCCCGACCCGCACCGGGCGGTGCGAGGTGACCTGGTTCTCCAGGTGCACCGTGCCGATCGCCGGGTAGGGGAACGCGGGGTCGCTCATGATCGCCATGTGCAGCCCGAAGGCCAGCATGTGGGGGTAGGTGACCGGGACGGTGTCCTTGCGCGGGAAGCCGCAGACGGCCGCGTACGCGTCCACCTCGTCGCGCTCGATCCGCACCGGAGGCCGCTCGAAGGCCAGGCCGGCGAAGGAGCCGCCGCTCTTGCGCACCCCCGGCAGCTGGTTGAGCACCGGCACGGCGGGCAGGGCGGCGCGCGCGAGCACGCCGAGGCCGCCGGCGGGGCCGGTGAGGGTCTTGGTCTCCGTCATGGGTCCCCCTCAGGCGCCCAGCATCATCTGGCCGCACACCCGCACCACGTTGCCGTTGACGGCGGTGGAGCCGGGGGAGGCGTACCAGGCGATGGTCTCGGCCACGTCGACCGGCAGGCCGCCCTGCGCCATGGCGTTGAGCCGCTGGCCGACCTCGCGGGTCGCGAACGGCACGGCGGCCGTCATCTGCGTGATGATGAAGCCCGGCGCCACGGCGTTGACCGTGATGCCGTCGGCGAGCGTGGGCGCGAGCGCGTCCACGAACCCGATGACGCCGGCCTTGGAGGCGGCGTAGTTCGTCTGCCCGACGTTACCGGCGATGCCGGCGATGGAGGCGACGCCGACGATGCGACCGTTCGGGTTCACCACGCCCTGCTGGAGCAGCTCGGCCGTGATCCGCTCGGGCGCGGTGAGGTTGACCGCGAGGACGGAGTCCCAGCGGTCCTCCTTCATGTTCGCCAGCTTCTTGTCCCGCGTGATGCCGGCGTTGTGCACGACGACGTCGACCCCGCCGTGCTTCTCCCGTAGGTGGTGGGCGATGCGCTGCGGCGCGTCGGCGGCCGTGATGTCGAGGGCGATGTGGTCGCCGTCGAGCTCCTTGACCAGGGCGACGAGCTCGTTGGCCGCCTGCGGCACGTCGACGCCGACCACGGTGGCGCCGTCGCGGTGCAGGACCCGGGCGATCTGCTCGCCGATGCCGCGGCTCGCGCCGGTGACCAGCGCGACCTTGCCGGCCAGCGGGCGGGCGAGGTCGGCGACGGGCTCGGCCTGCGTCGCCCCGGTGCTGCCGACGCGCACGACCTGGCCGGAGACGTAGGCCGACTTGGGGGAGAGGAAGAAGGCGAGGGTCGAGTCGACGGACTGCTCGGCCCCGGGCGCGACGTAGACGAGCTGCACCGTGCCGCCCCGGCCGATCTCCTTGCCCAGCGAGCGGGTGAAGCCCTCGAGGGCCCGCTGCGCGACGCGCTCGGCGATCGAGCCGGTGGCCTCCGGGGGAGTGCCGAGCACGACGACGTGGGGGCACGTGTCGAGGCTGCGCAGGACCGGGGTGAAGAAGTCGCGCAGCGCGTGCAGCTCCGAGGCATCCGTCAGGCCCGTGGCGTCGAGGACGAGGCCCTTGTAGGTGGCGTCGTCGTCGCGTCGGAGCGCCGTGGCGATCCCCAGGGAGTCGAGCACGTCGGGCAGCTGGTCGACCAGGCGTCCCGTCCCGCCCACGAGCACGGTGCCGTCCACGAGCGGCGCGCCCTCGCGGTAGCGCTCGAGGCGCACCGGGCTCGGCAGGCCGAGGTTCTTGACGAGGAACTTGCCGACGGGGCTCGCGACGAACCCCTGGTAACGGTCGGTCATGGTAGGACGGCCTCCAGTGCGCGGGTGGGTCTGCGGTGGTCTCGCTGGGTCCAGCATGGATGATGGACGCCAAGCAGACTACCGGCCAGTAGGTAACGCGTAGTGTAACTCCGTGTCCACCTATCGCGGCGAGGTCTTCGGACCCCGGCGCGGGCCGGGCGTCGCCCGGCAGGCCCGACCTCTCGACGATCAGGAGCAACCGACATGCAGGCCCAGACCCGCCGCGTCGCCGTCCTCGGCGGCAACCGCATCCCGTTCGCCCGCTCGAACACCGTCTACAACGACGTCTCCAACCAGGACATGCTGACCGCGGCCATCGACGGTCTCGTCGACCGCTTCGGCCTCGCGGGCGAGCAGGTGGGCGAGGTCGTCGCCGGCGCCGTGCTCAAGCACTCGCGCGACTTCAACCTGACCCGGGAGTCGGTGCTCGGCTCGAAGCTGGCCGCGACGACGCCGGCGACCGACCTCCAGCAGGCGTGCGGCACCGGCCTGCAGGCGGTCATCTCGGTGGCCAACAAGATCGCTCTGGGCCAGATCGACTCCGGCATCGCGGGCGGCACCGACACCACCTCCGACGCCCCGATCGCGCTGGGCGAGAACCTGCGTCGGATCCTGCTCGACGCCAACCGGGCCAAGGACCTCAAGGGTCGCCTGGCCGCCCTCGCCCGGATCCGGCCGGGCGACGTCGTGCCGACGATCCCGCAGAACGGCGAGCCGCGCACCGGGCTGTCGATGGGCGAGCACCAGGCGCTGACGACCCTCGAGTGGCAGATCTCCCGGGAGGCGCAGGACGAGCTGGCGGCGGCCTCGCACCAGCACCTCGCCGCCTCGTACGCCGAGGGCTGGCAGGACGACCTCGTCACGCCGTTCCGCGGCGTGGAGCGCGACAACAACCTGCGCGCGGACTCGACGGTGGAGAAGCTGTCGAAGCTCAAGCCGGTCTTCGGCAAGGGGGAGGCGGCCACGATGACCGCCGGCAACTCCACGCCGCTGAGCGACGGCGCGTCGGTCACGCTCCTGGCCTCCGACGAGTGGGCCGAGCAGCACGGGCTCCCCGTGCTGGCGTACCTCACCGCCTACGAGACGGCGGCGGTCGACTACGTCCACGGCGGCGAGGGCCTCCTGATGGCGCCCGCGTACGCCGTGCCGCGGATGCTGGCGCGCGAGGGGCTCGGCCTGGGCGACTTCGACTTCTACGAGATCCACGAGGCGTTCGCCTCCCAGGTCCTCTCGACGCTGGCGGCCTGGGAGGACCCGGTGTTCTGCACGGAGCGCCTCGGCCTCGACGGGCCGTTCGGCTCGGTCGACCGCACCCGTCTGAACGTCAAGGGCTCCTCGCTGGCAGCCGCGCACCCGTTCGCGGCCACCGGCGGTCGGATCGTCGCCAACGCGGCGAAGCTCCTGGCCGACAAGGGCCAGGGCCGCGCCCTCATCTCGATCTGCGCCGCCGGCGGGCAGGGCGTCGTCGCGATCCTCGAGCGGCCCTGACCGCTCAGGCCGTCGCGAGCGCCAGCGCCGAGGTGACCATGTGGGCGCGGACCTGCTCGGTGGTGATGCTCGAGACGGTCGGCACGCCCGGGGCGGCCTCCTTGACGAGGATGCCGACCCGGGCCAGCTGCAGGGCGCCGAGGCCGCTGGCGTACAGCGTGTTGGACAGCAGGATGGGGTCGTCCACCCGGAAGTCGCCGGCGGCGACCCCGTCCTCCAGCACCCCCGTGAGGACGGCGAGGCAGCCCGAGATGCCGCGCCCCAGACGCAGCAGGGCACTCTCGGAGATTTCGTCGAGCAGCTCGGTGCCGGTGCGCCGCATGAGGGTCTGCGCGCAGTCGACGAACGCCGGGTAGGCCATGCCGTAGTCGACGAACGCGCTCACGACGGCGGTGAGGCGCTGCGCGGAGGGCCCGTCGGTGGCGGCCCCCGTCGCCAGGGCCGCGCGCAGCTCGTCGAGGTAGCCGACCAGCGTGAGCGCGAACAGCTCCTCCTTGCCGGTGAAGTGCCGGTACACGATCGCCCGGTTGATCCCCACCGCCCGGGCGATGTCCTCGATCTGCGCGTCGCGCACCCCCCGCTCGTCGAAGAGCCGGCGGGTCGCGTCCAGGATCTCCCGCTCCCGCTGACGGCGGCGCGAGGCCGCGGCGCTGCGACGGCGGTCGGTGGCCCCGGCGGGGCGCTCGGCGTCGGTCGTCATGGCCGCATGCTAGTGCAACTGGCAGTTGCACGACCGTCGCACAGGTGTCGCACAACTGTCGCAGGGGCGTCTCGCCGTGACGCGCCTGCCGACGTCGGCGGGGCCCACTACCGTGGCGCCCGTGCACGTCTCCCGCACGTGGCGACCGGGCTGGCCGTGCCCCGCCACCGCGATCCTCGCGCAGCAGCGGCACGGCGGCCGCGACCCGTCCTACGCGGTCGCCGCCGACGGCGCGCACTGGCGTGCGTTCCGGACACCCGAGGGCCCGGGGACCCTCCGGGTGGCGCCGCGACCGTCCGCGGGCGAGGTCGACCTCGACGCCTGGGGGCCCGGGGCCGCCTGGTTGCTCGACGGTGCGCCGGCCCTGCTCGGCGCCGACGACGACCCTGCCGGGTTCGAGCCGCGGCACGCGGTGGTGGCCGACCTCTGGCGGCGGTTCCCGGCCTGGCGGCTCGGGCGCAGCCGCCTCGTGCTGGACGCGCTGGTCCCCGCCGTGATCGAGCAGAAGGTGACCGGTCAGGAGGCCTTCGCCGGGTACGCCTCGCTGCTGCGCCGCTTCGGTGACCCCGCGCCCGGCCCCACCCGGGAGGAACGACCCGGCGCGCCGGTCCTGAGGGTCCCGCCCGACCCGGAGCGGTTGCGGAGCGTGCCGTCGTGGGAGTGGCTGCGCATGCCCGTCGACCTCGCCCGCTCCTCGACGGTCGTGCGGGCCGCACGCGTGGCCGACGGCCTCGAGCGCACGGTGCGCGAGCCCGGCGCGGCGGCCGAGGCGGCGCTGCGCAGCGTGCGGGGGATCGGGGTGTGGACGGCGGCCGAGGTGCGGCGACGCACGCTCGGCGACCCCGACGCGGTCAGCTTCGGCGACTACCACGTCGCCAAGGACGTCGGCTGGGCCCTGACGGGCGAGCCGGTCGACGACGCCGGCCTCGCCGAGCTGCTGGAGGAGTACCGCCCGCACCGGGCGCGGGTCACCGAGCTCGTCGTGCTCGGCCGGCTGGGGCCGCCCCGCCGCGGACCGCGGATGGCGCCGCGTCGCCACCTGCCGCGATGAGCCCGCGAGACGTACCCGTCGGTAGGCAGGACACGCTGGATTCGGGACCGGTGCTTCTCTCTGTGACGTGCGTAACCCTATGGTGAACCCCGCGTTACCCCAGTGACCGCTCAGTAACCCGCAGGTGAGCCGAACGGAGAGACCCATGCCCGTGACCGTGCCGCGCAGCCGCCCAGGCCGTGCTCCGGCGCGCCGGCAGCCGTGGGCGTCGGGACCGGTGGCCGCGTGACCACGCAGACGGCACCGAAGCCGAAGCGACCCGTCCGGGTGCCGGGCGTCGCGCTCGTCGGCGACCTCCGCGGCCGGGTGCAGACGGGCATCACGACGACCGGGGCGATGATCGTCCTCGCCGTCGAGGCCACGAAGGCGATCTTCACCGACATCGCGACCCGCAAGTTCTCCTGGACCGAGGCGCTCTTCCAGGCGTGGTTCATGACCAAGGTGTCCCTGCTGCCGACGATCCTGGTCGCCATCCCGTTCGGCGTGATCGTCTCCGTGCAGATCGGCGGCATCGCCGACCAGATCGGCGCCATCTCGTTCAGCGGCGCCGTCAACGGGATCGGCGTGCTGCGCCAGGGCGCGCCCCTGGTGACCTCGCTGATGATCGCTGGCGCGGTGGGCTCGGCCCTGTGCTCCGATATCGGGGCCCGCACCGTGCGCGAGGAGGTCGACGCCCTGCGCGTGATGGGCATCAACCCCGTCAACCGCCTCGTCGCGCCGCGGCTGTTCGCCGCGATCATCGTGGCGCTGCTGCTGAACGTGATCGTGGCCGTGACCGCCATCGGCACCGGCTACTTCCTCAACGTCGGCTCGGGCAACGTCAGCTCCGGCACCTACATGTCGTCCTTCGTGTCCTTCGCCCAGCCCACCGACCTGCTGCTCGCGGAGTTCAAGGCCGCGATCTTCGGCTTCATCGCCACCATCGTGGCCGCCCACAAGGGCCTTAACGCGAAGGGCGGGCCCAAGGGCGTCGCCGACGCGGTGAACCAGGCCGTGGTGCTGAGCTTCATCCTCCTGTCCGTCGTCAACGTCGGCCTGACTCAGGCGTACGTGATGCTCGCGCCGCAGCGGATCGCGTGAGGGGGTGACGACGATGGCCAGCAAGCTCCTCGCCGCACCCACCGACGCGCTCACCCGCCTCGGCGACTTCGTGACCTTCGCGGTCCGGGCCCTGCTCGCGACCCGCTACACGCTGGTGCACTACCGCAAGGAGGTCCTGCGCCAGCTCATGGACATCAGCTGGGGCAGCGGCGCGATCATCGTGGGCGGCGGCACGATCGGCGTGATGGTGCTGCTGTCGATCTCGGCCGGCACGTCGCTGGGCATCGAGGGCTTCAACGGCCTCGAGCTGGTCGGCCTCGCGCCCATCACCGGGTTCGTCTCCGCGTCGGTGAACACGCGTGAGCTCGCGCCCCTCATCGCCGCGCTCGCCCTCGCCGCCCAGGTCGGCTGCCGGTTCACCTCGCAGCTCGGCTCGATGCGCATCCACGAGGAGATCGACGCCCTCGGCGTCATGGCGGTGCACCCGCTGCGCTACCTGGTCACGACCCGCGTGCTGGCCTCGATGGTCGCGATCCTGCCGCTCTACCTGATCGGCCTGATCGGCTCGTGGATCGCCTCGGAGCTCTCCGTGGTGGTGATCTTCGGGCAGTCGGCGGGCACGTACGAGTACTACTTCGACATCTTCATCTCCGGGCGGGACGTGCTCTTCTCGTTCGTGAAGATCGTCGTGTTCGCCATCCTCGTCACGCTGATCCACTGCTGGTACGGCTTCAACGCCGGCGGCGGACCGCAGGGCGTCGGGGAGGCGACCGGCCGCGCGATCCGCGCCAGCATCGTCGTGGTCATCCTCATGAACATGCTCCTCACGCTCGCCTTCTGGGGCACCGACCCCGGCTTCAGGATCACGGGGTGAACCGGTGAAGATCTGGGAGACCCTCCGGGGCAGCTCGCGCGACCCGAGCACGGCGACGCTCGCCGTGCGCGGCGTGGTCGGGCTCGTGCTGATCGGCCTGCTGGTGACGGTGCTGGCCCTCGTCGGGCGGGGCGCGTTCTCGGAGAAGTTCGACGCGACCGTGCAGCTCGACAACGCCGGCGGCGCGCTCGCGTCGGGCTCCGACGTGCGCTACCAGGGCGTCGTGGTCGGCAGCGTGCAGTCCGTCGCGCGCAGCGAGGAGACGGACGAGGAGTCGGGACGCCGCCTCGTCGACGTGGCGGTCGCCCTCGACCCCGAGATCTCGGCCGACCTCCCCGACAACGTGCAGGCCCGGGTGCTGCCGGCCACCGTGTTCGGCACCTCCTTCGTCGAGCTCACCTCGCCCGGTGCGACCGGCGAGTTCCTGCGCGCGGGCGCCGTGATCGAGCAGGACCGCTCGGAGGAGACGCTCGAGCTGCAGGAGGTGCTCGACAGCATCGACGAGATCGTCACGGCGCTCGGCCCCGCCGAGCTGGCGACCACGCTGCGCAACCTCTCCCAGGCGCTGGACGGCAACGGCGAGCAGCTGGGCGAGACGATCGTGCGCCTCGACCAGTACCTGACGCGCCTCAACCCCGAGATGCCCGCGGTGCGGGAGAACCTCGAGCTGCTGTCGGTGAACCTCGAGGCCTTCGAGAGGTACGCACCGGAGCTGTTCGAGGCGACCGACGACGTGCTCGTCGCCGCCCGCACCCTGATCGCCCAGGAGCGCAACTTCGTGGCGCTCGTGACCAACGGCTCGTCGTTCCTCGACGAGACCGACCTGCTGCTCACCGAGAACGAGGAGGCCCTGGTCGACGTGCTCCTGCGCACCGCCGTCACGGTCGACGTCCTGTACGACGAGCGCGACCAGGTGGTCGCCGGCGTCCTGGCCGCGGCCGACTTCGGCCGCGGGTTCACCGAGGCCATGAGCTACGGGCGCTACCTGCGCATCGACGCCAACCTCGTGCTGACCGGCCCGCGGGCGTACGGCGCGGCGGACTGCCCCTCCTACGGCGACCTGCGCGGACGGGGGTGCTGACGTGACCGGGTGGAAGAGCACGCTGGTCAAGTTCACGATCTTCGCGACGGTCTCGATCGTGCTGTTCGTCGGACTGTTCCGGATCATGACGAACACGGTCGGCGGCGACCTGCGCACCTGGACGGCCGAGTTCACGGCCGTCAGCGGGCTGCGCGAGGGCAACGACGTCCGGGTCGCGGGCGTCAAGGTCGGGCGGGTCGAGCGGATCGAGCTGTCCGAGGACAACTCGGCCCTGGTCACCTTCACCCTGCGCTCCGACCAGGAGGTGTTCGAGCAGACGCTGGTGGCGATGCGCTACCAGAACCTCCTCGGACAGCGCTACCTCGCGGTCACCGCCCCGAGCGAGGACCGCGGCGAGGAGCTCGAGGAGGGCGACGAGATCGTCAACACCTCGCCCGGCTTCGACCTCACCGTGCTGCTCAACGGGTTCGAGCCGCTCTTCCGCGTGCTCGAGCCGGCCGAGATCAACCAGCTCGCCTCGAACATCGTGGCGGTGCTGCAGGGCGAGGCCGGCACCATCGAGTCCCTGCTGCAGAACACGGCCGAGGCGACGGAGTACCTGGCGTCCAAGGACGACGTCTTCGGTCAGGTGCTCGCGAACCTGACGCCGGTGCTGGAGAACCTCGAGGCCCAGTCCACGCAGTTCGACGCGACGGTCACGCAGCTGCGCGACCTGATGACGGCCCTGGCCGCCGAGCGCGGCACCTTCGCCAACTCGATCGACAACCTCAGCAGCCTGGTCTCCGCGACGTCCGAGCTGCTCGGCGAGATCCGCGAGCCCCTGCAGGCCGACGTCGCGAGCCTGGGGGAGACGGCCGCGCTGCTCTCCCGCGAGCAGGAACGGGTGGCGCGCACCATCGAGTCGCTGCCGCTGCTCCTGGGCGGCTACGGACGCTCGATGTCGTACGGCGCGTACCTCAACATCTACCTGTGCAACCTGGGCGTCGAGGTGCTGGGCGCGACGGTCTGGGTGCCCAGCCCCAACGGTCCCTACTCGGAGGGGTGCACCCCGTGAGCCGGTTCAGCCTCGCGAACGCCAACCGCTACCGCGTCGGTCTGGCCGGGTTCGCCGTGCTCGCCTTCCTGGCCGCCCTCGTGGGCGCCGCGGCGGGACTCTCGCTCGGCAAGTCGACGTACTCGGCCATGCTCGAGAGCACCGGTGGGCTCCGCGTCGGCGAGGAGGTGCAGATCGCCGGCGTCAGCGCGGGCGACATCACCGGCATCGAGCTCGACGGCCAGGCCGTGCGGGTGACCTTCACCGTCGACAGCGACGTCGAGCTCGGCGACGCCACGACGGCCGAGGTCAAGGTCGCGACGCTGCTCGGCACGCACTTCCTGCTCGTCACGCCGGCGGGCGAGGGCGACCTGTCCGACGACACCATCCCCACGGCGCAGACGCGGGTGCCCTACAACCTGCAGGACGCCATCGACGACGCCGTCGGGGACCTCGACGAGTTCGACACGCAGACGCTCGAGGCGAGCCTGGCCGAGTTCACCGCGGTGCTGGACGCCTCGGGCGACGAGATCGGCCCCGCGCTCGACGGCGTGCAGGCGCTCTCGGAGGTCGTGGTCCAGCGCACCGGCCAGCTCGACGAGCTGCTCGTCGCGGCCCGCGGGGTGACGCAGCAGCTGACCGAGTCGGCTCCCGACCTGATCGAGCTGATGGAGCAGGGGACGCTGATCCTCGACACGCTGCGCGTGCGCCGCGACACCATCAGCGAGCTGCTGAGCGACCTGACGACGCTGGGCAACGAGCTCTCCGGCGTGATCGAGGACAACGAGGAGGCCGTCGGGCCGCTCCTGGCCGAGCTCGACGTGACCATCGGCGTGCTCCAGCGCCACGAGGCGACCCTGGACGAGGCCCTGACCATGCTGCCGGCGACGGCGCGCTACTTCACGAACTCCTCGGGCACGGGCCCGTGGCTGGCGCAGTACGCGCCGGGCGCGCTGCCCGACAACCTGGAGTGCGTCATCGAGCGGAGGTGTGCCGGATGACCGAGCCACGGACCGAACCACGGACCGGACCGTCCCGGCTGCGCACGGCGCTGAGCGCCGTCGCCCTCGGCGGCGTCCTGCTCTCGACCGGCGGGTGCTCCGTCGGGGGCGAGGGACCGCTGACCGTCACCGCCCAGTTCGCCACGACCTCCGGGCTCTTCGTCGGCAACGACGTCGGAGTGCTCGGCGTCTCCATCGGCACGGTCACCGAGATCGAGCCGCAGGGCGACCTGGTCGAGGTCACCCTCGAGATCGACGCGGACCAGTCCCTGCCGGCCACCGCGGGCGCCGTGATCGCGTCGCGCTCGGTGGCCACGGACCGCTACATCGAGATCACCCCGGCGTTCGAGGAGGGGCCCCGTCTCGAGGACGGAGCCGTGATCCCCGTCGAGCGGACCGCCGCCCCCGTCGAGTTCGACGAGGTGCTCGAGACGCTGCAGACCTTCAGCGACGGCCTGCGCGGTCCCGACGGCGAGGCCGACACCCTGAACCGGCTGCTGGAGGTCGGCGCCTCGACGCTGCAGGGCCGGGGCACCCAGATCAACGAGACGATCCAGGAGTTCGCGACCGCCGCGTCCTCCCTCTCGGGCAGCAGCGGCGACATCGCCGGCACGATCACCGACCTCGACGAGCTGACCACGGTCCTCGCCGAGAACGAGACCACCATCGACCAGTTCTTCACCAGCGTCACGGACGCCACCGAGCTGTTCGCCGCCGAGCAGGACAACTTCGGCGCGTCCCTGGTCGCGCTGAGCGACGCGCTCAACGCGATCGCCCGGTTCTCGGTCGACAACCGGGCCGCGATCGTGAACACCTCCGAGGGCCTCACGGACGTGCTGGCCAACCTCCTCGAGCACCGTGCAGCGCTCGAGGAGACGATCGAGGTGCTCCCGCTGGCCATGCGCAACACCGGCGACGTGGTGGGCGACAACAACCGCGTGCTGGTGAAGCTGCCGCCGCAGTACTTCTCACCCGCGCAGGCGCTCACGGAGCCGTTGTGCTCGGCGCTGACGGACACGCTCGGCATCGGCCTGTGCGAGCAGCTGGGCACCAGCCCGGACCTGCTCGCGCTCCTGCGCCAGATCGGGGGGCTGCTGCAGCCATGAGCACCCCTCACCGCAGCTCCCACCGCACCCGCCGCTTCGCCCGGCCGGTCGTCGTCGGTGCCACGACGCTGGCCGTCGCCCTCGGTGCCCTCGCGGGCTGCAGCCGGGTCGAGCGGCTGCAGCCGTCGATGGTCGGCGCCGACCAGTACACGATCGAGGCGACCTTCTCGGACGCCCTCAACCTCCCGGACGGCGCCGTCGTGAAGCTCGACGGCGTCCAGGTCGGCAAGGTGGTCGACATCGCGCCGGCCGACTACGCAGCCCGCGTGCGGATGGCGATCGACGACGGCATCGAGATCCCCGCGGACTCCGGGTTCCGGCTGCGCTACACGACGGCGCTGGGCGAGGTCTACGTCGAGATCACCGCGTCGGCCGAGGGTGAGCCGTTGGCCGACGGCGACGTCGTCCCGGACGGCTCGACCAGCGTCGCCAGCACCGTCGAGGACAGCCTGGCGTCGGCGTCGCTGCTGATCAACGGCGGCAACCTGGGTCAGATCCAGACCATCGTCAGTGAGCTCAACACGGCGCTCGACGGCCGGGTCGGCTCGGCTCGCAGCCTCATCACGCAGACCGACGTCTTCCTCGCGGAGGTGCTCGCCTCGACCCAGGAGATCGACCGCGTCCTCACCTCGCTGGCCGCGGCGTCGCAGACGCTCGACGAGCGCGAGGGCACGATCGACGCCGCCCTGCGCGACCTGCGTCCGGCGGCCGCGACCCTGACGGAGAACACCGAAGAGCTCGCCACGCTCCTGGAGAGCGCCGACGCCCTCGCCATCACCGCGGACGACCTCGTGCGCACCACCCGTGACGACCTGGTCCTGATCGTCGACGAGCTGGGGCCGGTGCTCGACACCGTCCTGGCCGCCGAGGACCAGCTCCTGCCCGCGCTCGACGACCTCGCCACCTTCGCGGCGACGTTCGACGACCGCACCCCGACGGACTACCTCAACCTGTTCTTCCGGTTGCGGGCGACCTCGGTGCTCAACTCACCGCTCCCGGGGCTGGACGACCTCCTCGGTGGCTCGACGCCGAACGGTGGATGAGATGAAGAAGCTGCTGCCGGACCGTCTGCTGCTGAGCCTCCTCGGGCTGGTCCTCGTCTTCCTCGCGGGCACCGCGTACATGCTCACCGTCGTCCTCGACCTCCCGCTGACCGGTCAGCCGGCGCGTGTCGCGGTGGACCTGCCCCGCACCGGCGGCCTGTTCGAGGGCTCCGCGGTGTCGTACCGCGGCAGCCGCGTCGGCACCGTCGACAAGATCCGGATCAACCCCGACGGCGGCGTGACCGCGACCATCAGCCTCTCCGACGGGGTCGACGTGCCGCGGGACACCGCGGCGCAGGTGCGCAGCCTCTCGCCGGTCGGAGAGCAGTACCTCGACTTCCGCCCGGACGACACCGAGGGGCCCTACCTGGGTGACGGGGACCGGATCGAGGCGGACGCCGTGGACATCCCGGTGTCCTTCGCCGAGGCCGCCGAGAGCGTCAGCGCCTTCATCGAGGTCGTGGACGCCGACCAGCTGCAGACGGTGCTGCAGGAGCTCGGCACGGCGACGGACGGCGTCGGCGACGACCTCGAGACGCTGCTCGACGCCACCGACAACCTGTCCGCCACGCTGGACGAGGTGTTCCCCGAGACCCAGGAGCTCCTGGTCAACGGGCAGACGGTCGGCGAGCTGTTCGAGGAGAACATCGACGAGCTGGAGCGGTTCTCGACGGCGGCCGCCTCCCTGGCCCAGTTCCTGCGCGACTTCGACCCCACCTTCCAGACCATCCTGTCGCGGGCCGGCTCCGACTTCTCGAACGCCGAGCTGCTCGTGAGCGACCTGCGGCCCGTGATGCCGCCCCTGCTCGAGCAGCTGAACGTCGCGGGCGAGATCGTCTACCAGCGCGAGCCGCACCTGCGCGCGCTGCCGGACGCGCTGACGTACGGCATGTCCCGCTTCGCCACCGCCTTCGAGGGCGGCTGGCTCAACGTCGACCTGTGGCTGCAGGGCGCGGACGAGTGCGACTACCGGCCCCTCGAGGAGTTCGCCGACCCCATGGACGGCGAGGAGGAGCGCCGAGAGCTCTACCTCGACGGCAGCTGCGAGATCGGCGGGCCCGTGCGCCGCGGCGCACAGTACGCCCCACCGCCGCTCGACCGCTGAACCTACTCGGACCCGCCCGGTACGCCCGGCAGGATCAGCGTCGCCGGTCGACGGGCACGCGCAGGGTGGCCAGGGTGGTCGCCAGCATCCGGTAGTGCGTCACCAGCAGCACGAGCTCGACCGCGCACCGGTCGCCCAGCTCGGCCTGCACCGCGCTCCAGGTGGTGTCGCCCAGGTCGTCGGTCTCCAGGAGCTCGTCGGTGGCCTCCAGCAGGAGCCGCTGCCGGGCGCTCCAGCGCTGGCCCGGTTCACCCGCCAGGGGATCGGAGGCCGCGACGGCCGTGATCTCGTCGGACGTGAGCCCGGCCCGTCGGGCGAGCCGCTCGTGCTGCGCGCGCTCGTAGGCGCTGCGGCGCACGGCGGCGACGCGCAGGATGACCAGCTCGGTGTCGCGGCGAGGCAGCCGCCCGCCGGGCATCAGGCGACCGGCGAAGTGCAGCCAGCCCCAGAACAATCCGCGCGTGCGCCCCAACGCGAGGAACACCCCGGGCGGCTCGGTGCCCGTGACGCGCCCCGCGAGCCGCGCCAGCACCCACACCCGGGTGCCGACGTCGCGGCGGGTGGCGGGCGCGAGCCGCGGGCCGCTCACCGCAGGTCCGCGCGCCGTGCGCGCTCGACGTCGGGCAGGGCCCGGTTCGCGGCGTACCCCAACGTCCGCACGACGGCGTGGTACCCCGGCGGGAAGAGCCGCTGCAGGAGGTGCAGCAGGCGGATGTCGAGCGACGTGTAGACCCAGAAGCGGCGCCGACGCATCCCGTCGACGATCAGCTCCGCGGCGCGCTCGGGGGTGACCGCGTGGCCGCGGAACCGGCCCAGGAGCCGACGGAACCGCGGCGTGGTGGTGTCGACCCCGGCGATCTGCACGGTCTCGGTCAGCGGCGTCGCCACCGCGCCGGGGCACACGAGCGACACCGAGATCCGGTGCGGCGCGAGGTCGAGCCGCAGCACCTCGGAGACGCCGCGCAGGCCGTACTTGCTGGCGCTGTACGCCGCGTGCCACGGCAGGGCGACGATGCCCGCCGCCGAGGCGACGTTGACGACGCTCCCGCCCCGGCGGGCCTCGATCATCGGCGGGACGAGGGCGGCAACGACGTGGATCGGCCCCATCAGGTTGACGTCGACCATGCTGCGCCAGTGGTGCGGCTCCAGCGAGCGGACGGTTCCCCAGGCCGAGATCCCGGCGACGTTGAGCACGGCGTCCATCGCGCCGTGCTCGGCGGTGAGGCGGCGGCCGAGCTCGGCGACCGCGGGGCCGTCGGCGACGTCGACGGTGTCGACCAGTCCCACGGCGCCGCCGGCGGCGCGCACGGCGTCGGCCGTGGCCTGCAGGCCCGGACCGTCGCGGTCGGTGAGGTGGACGCGTACGCCCTCACGTGCCAGCAGCAGGGCCGTCGCCCGTCCGATGCCGCTCGCCGCCCCGGTGATGAACGCGTCCGTGCCGTCCAGCCGCCGCCTGCGTCGCAGCATCGGTTCCCCCTCGTCGCACCCGGTGGCCCCCGCCACCGCGCTCAGCGTCGCACAGGGGCGCGCCTCAGAGGAGGGGGCGCAGCGGCGCGAGCACGAACTCGGTGAACTTGCGGTGGGCGGAGCGCGCCGCCCACTCGTCCTCGCGCAGCTCCCAGGAGTGGCCCTGGTCGGAGAGGAAGATCTCCTCGAGCACCTCGGCGAAGGCCTCGTCGATGACCTCGACGTTGATCTCGTAGTTGCCCTGCAGGCTCAACCGGTCGATGTTCGCCGTGCCCACGGTGGACCAGCTGCCGTCGATCGTGGCGGTCTTCGCGTGCACCATCGCGTCGCGGAAGCGCAGCACGCGCACGCCGGCCTCGAGCAGCTGGCTGAAGTAGCCCCGGGAGATCCAGTCGGCCACCACGTGGTTGGACTTGTGCGGCACGAGGATCCGCACGTCGACCCCGCGGCGCGCGGCGCCGGCGAGGGCGTCGACGAAGTCCTGGTCGGGGATGAAGTACGCACTGGTCATCCAGATGTTGTGCGTGGCCCGGTCGATGGCCTCGAGGTACATCGAGCGGATGGGGAACATCCACAGGCGCGGGTTGTTGCGGTGGAACCGGATCCGCGGCTCCCACACCGAGGCCGCGTCGAGCAGCAGCGGCCGCTCGCTGGAGCGGAACCGCTTGCGGCGGTGCAGGTTCCAGAAGTCGGCGAACGTGCGCGTCAGGTCCCACACCCCGGGCCCCGTGATCCGCACGTGCGTGTCGCGCCACTCCGTGGCGTATGCGCTGCCGATGTTGTAGCCGCCGACGAAGCCGGTCTCGTCGTCGACGACGAGGATCTTGCGGTGGTCGCGGCCGTAGCGGCGCAGGTTCCAGAACTGCAGGCCGGCGCCGTAGACGGGGTAGCGCAGCACCTTGATCTCCGGCGGGAACTGCTTGAACCGCGGCGAGACCACCAGGTTCGCGAACGCGTCGTAGATGACGTAGACGTCGACGCCGCGGCGGGCCGCCTCGACCAGCGCGGACTTGAACCGCTCGCCGACCTCGTCGCCCTTCCAGATGTAGGTCTCCAGCAGGATCCGCTTCCGGGCGCCCCGGACGGCCTCGAGCATGTCGGCGTACAGGTCCTCCCCGAAGGTGTACGTCGTGACCGTGCCGTCGCCGATCGCGATCTCGCGGGGCCGCTTCGTCGGGAACGGCTTCGGCTTCTTGCCGCGTCGGCGGTAGGAGTCGACGAGCGTCATCGTGATCGCGAGGGCCAGCTGGACGCCGAAGATGGTCAGCAGCGTGCGCCGCAGGGCCGTGAGGAGGCGGGAGGTGACGTCACGGCGGTTGCTCACGGGGGTCAATCTACCGATCGGTCACCCGCTCGTCCGGAGCCCCGGCGTACCGGGGGCGGGCCGGTGGGCGATGTGGGAGAGTGACGCCCGAGCCGATCTCAGGAGGAACCGCCACATGGGCGAACGCGGACGGGTGCTGGTCGTCGACGACGACCCCGACATCCGGGAGCTGGTGGTGCTCGTGCTCGGCCAGCTCGGCGTCGACGTCGAGCAGGCGGCGTCCGGCACGGCGGCGCTGGAGACGGCCCGGCGCTGGCCGCCGGACCTCGTCACCCTCGACCTCGGGCTGCCCGACATCGACGGCATCGAGACGTGCCGGCGCCTGCGGGAGTTCTCCCAGGCGTACGTGCTCGTGCTGACCGCCCGCGAGGAGCGGGCGGACCGCGAGGTGGTCATCGCCAGCGGCGCCGACGAGTTCATGGGCAAGCCCTTCACGCCGCGGGAGCTGCGCACGGCCGTGCGTGCGGTCCTCGTCGAGCGCGGGCTGATCGAGGCCTGACCGGACTGTCGGAGGCCCGTCGTACGCTCGCACGCATGCGACCCGTCACCGATCTCGAGCGCCGCGTGGCGCCGTTCGACGTGCAGTCCGACTTCCAGCCGTCGGGCGACCAGCCGGCCGCCATCGCCGAGATCACCAAGCGGATCCAGGACGGCGCGCAGGACGTGGTGCTCCTCGGCGCGACCGGCACGGGCAAGACCGCCACGGTCGCCTGGGTCGCCGAGCAGCTGCAGCGCCCGGTCCTGGTCCTGCAGCCGAACAAGACGCTGGCGGCGCAGTTCGCCAATGAGCTGCGCCACCTCTTCCCGCAGAACGCGGTGGAGTACTTCGTCTCCTACTACGACTACTACCAGCCGGAGGCGTACGTCCCGCAGACGGACACCTACATCGAGAAGGACTCCTCCATCAACGAGGAGGTCGAGCGGCTGCGGCACTCGGCGACCAACTCGCTGCTGACCCGGCGCGACGTCATCGTGGTCTCCACCGTCTCGTGCATCTACGGTCTCGGCACGCCGCAGGAGTACGTCGACCGGATGCTGCGGCTGCGGGTCGGCGAGGAGCACGACCGCGACCAGATCCTGCGCCGGCTCGTCGAGATCCAGTACACGCGCAACGACATGGCGTTCACGCGCGGCACCTTCCGGGTCCGCGGCGACACCCTCGAGATCTTCCCGGTCTACGAGGAGCACGCCGTGCGCATCGAGTTCTTCGGCGACGAGATCGAACGGCTGATGACGCTGCACGCGGTGACGGGCGAGGTGCTGACGGAGGACCAGGAGCTGTACGTCTTCCCGGCCACCCACTACGTCGCGGGCCCGGAGCGGATGGAGCGGGCGATCCGGGGCATCGAGGCCGAGCTGACCGACCAGCTCGCCGCCTTCGAGGCCCAGGGCAAGCTGCTCGAGGCCCAGCGGCTGCGGATGCGGACCACCTACGACATCGAGATGATGCGTCAGGTGGGCTCGTGCTCGGGCATCGAGAACTACTCGATGCACATGGACGGCCGCACGCGCGGCAGCGCCCCGAACACGCTGCTGGACTACTTCCCGGAGGACTTCCTGCTCGTCGTCGACGAGTCGCACGTCGCCGTGCCGCAGGTCGGCGGCATGTACGAGGGCGACATGTCCCGCAAGCGCAACCTGGTCGACCACGGCTTCCGCCTCCCCAGCGCCATGGACAACCGGCCGCTGCGCTGGGAGGAGTTCCTCGAGCGCATCGGCCAGACGATCTACCTCTCGGCGACCCCGGGCGACTACGAGCTCGACAAGGTCGGCGGCGACGTCGTCGAGCAGATCATCCGCCCCACCGGCCTCATCGACCCGGAGGTCGTCGTCAAGCCGACCAAGGGCCAGATCGACGACCTGATCGGCGAGATCCGGGCGCGCGTGGAGAAGCAGGAGCGGGTGCTCGTCACGACGCTGACGAAGAAGATGTCGGAGGACCTCACGGACTACCTGCTCGACGCGGGCATCCGCACGCGCTACCTGCACTCCGAGGTCGACACCCTCAAGCGGATCGAGCTGCTGCGCGACCTGCGGCTGGGGGCGTACGACGTGCTCGTCGGCATCAACCTGCTGCGCGAGGGCCTCGACCTCCCCGAGGTGTCGCTGGTCGCGATCCTCGACGCGGACAAGGAGGGCTTCCTGCGCTCCGACAAGTCGCTGATCCAGACCATCGGCCGCGCGGCGCGCAACGTGTCCGGACAGGTGCACATGTACGCCGACCGGATCACGCCGTCGATGGAGTCGGCGATCGACGAGACCAACCGCCGCCGCGAGAAGCAGGTGGCGTACAACCTCGAGCGCGGCATCGACCCGCAGCCGCTGCGCAAGAAGATCGCGGACATCACCGAGATGCTGGCGCGCGAGGACGAGACGACCGAGGCGCTGCTGCAGACCTGGGCGGACGTCGGCCAGACGGGTCGCGCGGGCGGGGTGAAGCCGAAGAAGGGCGCGCCCGTGCCCGTGCTCGGCGAGGCCGCGGCCGAGCGGGCGTCCGGCGCAGCGGGGCTGCCCAGCGCGGAGCTCGCCGAGCTCATCCAGCAGCTGTCGGAGCAGATGAAGGCGGCCGCGGCGGAGCTGCAGTTCGAGCTGGCCGCCCGCCTGCGCGACGAGGTCAACGACCTGCGCAAGGAGCTGCGGCAGATGATGGAGGCGACGAAGTAGGGAGCGGCCGCCGGGCGTAGGATTCGTTGCAATGAGCAACGAGCCTGCCCCCGCCGGCGCCCTGAGGACCTGGTCGGTGTGGGGGATCGGCCTGGCGATCTACTTCCTCGCCGTCTTCCACCGCTCGTCCCTGGCGGTCGCCGGACTCGTCGCCACCGAGCGCTTCGACATCAACGCCTCGCAGCTCGCGACGTTCGTGATGCTGCAGCTGCTGGTCTACGCGCTGATGCAGGTGCCCGTCGGCCTGGCCGTCGACCGCTTCGGGCCACGGCGCGTGCTGACGGCCGGCCTCGTGGTGCTGACGGCCGCGCAGGCGGGCTTCGCCTTCGCCGAGTCCTACCCGGTGGCGCTGGTGGCCCGGTTGTTCGTCGGGATGGGCGACGCCCTGACGTTCATCTGCGTGCTGCGCCTGGTGGCGTCCTGGTTCCCGCCCCGGCGGGTGCCGTTCATGACCCAGATCACCGGCACCGCCGGCCAGTTCGGCGCGATCGTCGCGGCGGTGCCGATGACGGTCGCGCTGGGGGCGCTCGGCTGGACGCGCACCTACCTGCTGGCCGGCTCCTTCGGCATCGTGCTGCTCGTCGCGCTGCTGGCCGTCGTGCACGACTCGCCGGGGGAGCGGTCACGGCGCGGGCCGGCGCTCTCCCTGCGCGAGACGCTGGGCGGGCTCGCGGAGGCGTGGCGGCACCCGGGCACCCGGTTGGGGATGTGGATCCACTTCATGACGCCGTTCGGGTCGAACGTGCTCGGGATGCTGTGGGGCTACCCGTTCCTCGTCCAGGGCCAGGGCCTCTCGGACGCGACGGCCGGCGTGCTGCTGACCGTGATGATCGTGGCGGTGATGGCCACCGGCCCGGTGCTGGGCTGGCTGGTCGGTGCGTACCCGCTGCAGCGCTCCACGATGGCGATGACCATCGTGGCGGCGATGGCCCTCGCGTGGGCCGTCGTGCTCGCCTGGCCCGGCGACGCACCGCTGGCCGTGCTGGTCGTCCTCGTCGTCGTGGTCGGCGTGGGCGGACCCGCGTCGATGATCGGCTTCGACGTGGCTCGCACGTCCAACCCCGTCGAGCGCCTGTCGAGCGCGACCGGCCTGGTCAACCAGGGCGGGTTCTACGCCACGCTGCTCCTCGTCGTGGGCATCGGACTCGTGCTCGACTGGCGCACCCCGGGCGACAGCGCCGCGTACACGCCGGAGGCGTTCACCTGGGCGATGAGCCTGCAGTTCGTGCTGTGGGGCGTGGGGCTGACCCAGGTGTGGCGCTACCGACGCCACGCCCGGGCCCGCTACCGCGCCGAGCAGGACCACCAGGCGCCGCTCACCTCGGGATGACCGAGAACAGGAACTTCTTGCGCACCATCAGCCAGATCAGCGCGAGCACGGCGGTGTGGATCAGCGTGCCCTGCCACAGCGAGCCCCGGTCCAGGCCGGGGATGTTGCCGACGGCCAGCACGAAGAACACGTGCACGATGAAGACGTAGAGGCTCGAGGAGCCCAGCGGCGTCCAGAACCAGCCGACGACCTTGTCGATCGGCTTCCACATCGTCGTCAGCACGGCGTAGGCCACCACGATCATCAGCGCCAGGTCCACGAGCCGGCCGGGCTGCAGGAAGACGCGGGTGTACGCGTTGTCGTACAGCCAGCCGTAGGCGCCCTCGGGGAACGGCGAGGCCGAGTAGCCGTAGCTGTGCGCGAGCCAGAGCCACACGAGGCTGCCGGCGTAGCCGAGCACGAAGACCGTGCAGGCGATCTTGCCGGCCCGGCTGACCAGCGCGCGCGTGACCTGGCGGCGGTAGACACCGAGCACGAGGCCGTGCGTGAACGCGATCTGCCAGGTCAGCAGCGGGAACACGGCCTCGAACTGCGACGGCAGCACGTGCACCTCGTCGATCGAGTTCCACACGAACAGGGCCCACGAGACGGCCAGGACCAGCCACCACAGGCCGCGCTTGACGAACCACATCAGCACCGGCAGCAGCAGGCTGAGCACGACGAACAGACCCATGATGTTGAAGACCCACGGCCCCATCTCGAGCAGCAGGAACTGCTGGACGGCGTACCACGGCGGTGGGTAGTCGAAGAGCCGCGGCGCGTTGGCGTACAGGTCGTAGACCTGACCGGTGACCGCCTCGCCGTTCTCGCCGGTGCCGCGGTCGGTGAACGTGGTGATGACGGTCGCGTCGATGAAGGGCAGCAGGCCGAGCAGGTAGACGATCATGACGACGGCCAGCGCGACGAGGTACTGCTTGCGGGCCCGCCGCCACATCACGACGGCCGTCGGCCACTCGCCGAGCTTGCGCACCGTCGGCAGGTAGATCATCCCGAGCACGATCCCGGAGAGCAGGACGAACATCTCCGCGCCGGTGATCGCGCCGATCGCGTTGAGGCTGATGTAGGAGTACGGGCTGGTGACCTCGATGTGGGTGATCACCACGGCGAGGATGATCCAGCCGCGGAAGAGGTCGAGGCGCTGGTCGCGCGGGTCGTTCTCGTTCGGGTAGCGCCACGACGGGATCCACTTGCCCGCGATGCCCGCGAGCACGAAGAGGATCGCGAGCACGGCCGCGCAGAAGACGATCCAGCCCATCTCCGCGCCGACGTCGTCGGCGGCGACCTGCCGGCCCTGCGCGGTCGCGGTGTTGCCCGCGTCCTGGTCCAGCACGCGCGTCACGGGGCCGGTGGTCACGCCGTCCGCGGCGAGGTCGGCACGCAGCGCCTCCGTCAGCTCGTCGGTGCGGGTGGCCCGCCAGTCGACGACGCGGTCGCCGGCCTCCGCCTCCGGGCGGCGCTGCTCGAGCCACGAGATGCCCCGCACGAGCGGGTAGTCGTCGTCCGCCTCGAAGACCTGCTGCCACCAGTCGCGCTTGATGTCGAGCTCGGGATCGCCGGCGTCGTCGGGGATCCACAGCGCGCCCGTCTCCACGAGCATCGGCAGCTCGTAGCCCTCGGCGAACCGCTCGTAGAACGGGGTGCCCCCGTTGCCCGTGTTGTAGTTGAAGCGCTCCTCGAGGCGCTGGCGGTAGGCGTCCGGGTCGGCGACGCGGTCCAGCTCGAAGCCCTCGCTGGTCTCGAGGTCGCCGGTCTCGCCGCCGGTCTCGAGCTCTACGTCGTTGTCGATCCGCCCGCGGTCGGGCCCGAAGTGATACAGGGTCAGACCGACCCAGTCCACGGCGTCCTCGCCGGGCCAGTAGGGCTCGTACGGGTCGTCACCCTCGTCGAGGCGACCGCTTCCGTTCGTGTCGAGCTCCTGGGTCTCCGCGACGCGGTCGGGGTCGACATCGCCGTAGGCGGCGCCGTACGGGTAGCCGGCGCCGTACACCGGCGACCACACCATCGCGGCGTGGGGCGTCGCGTCGTGCACCGCGTCGGCGACCGTGCGGAACGCCTCGACGTACGCCCGGGGCTGCTGGCCCCAGCCGTACCAGGTGCCGTTCATCTCCGGCGCGAACCGGACGAGGAAGAAGGTGTCGAGCTCGTCGTGCAGCTCGACCAGCTCGTCGGCGAGCTCCTCGGCGTGCGCCGGGGTCAGCTCGCCCAGCGGGAGCACGGGTTCGAGGCTGACCACCGCGACGGCGCCCTGCGTGGCCGCCTGCTCGACGAACTGGCGGAGGTAGGTCTCGTCGTCGTCACCGAGCGGGTAGTTGACCCGCTGTGTGTACAGCGACGGGCTCTGCCCCAACCGGTCGGCGTAGTCGGCCGCGGAGTCCTCGGTCCACGTCAGGCTGGGACCGAACCACGGGCTGCCGGCAGCCGGGAGCGCCGGGGGAGCGTCGTCGTCGGTCTCCGCTGCCTGCGCGGGCGTGACCCAGGACAGCAGGGAGACGAGCAGGCCGAGGCACAGCAGGACCAGCGGCCCCCGGCCGGTACGCCGGTGCGCGTCACCGTGCCCGGCCGTGGGGGCCGTCGTCGTGGTCCCGGTCGTCGCGGTGGCCCGGGCGGCGGTCACCGGCCCTCGCACCGCAGCGTCCAGACGTTCCGCCCCTCGACGCGCTCGTAGTCCAGACCGTCCAGGACGTCCCGCGCGAGCGCCAGGCCCCGTCCGCTCTCGGCGTCGACGCCGGGCATGGCCACGTCGCTCAGGTCGAGGGCGAAAGGCTGGCCGTTGTCGCTGATCGTGCCGACCAGCCCCGTGGCGGTGCGGGTCACGTCCAGCGCGAGCCGCCGACCGTCGGCCCGCACGTCCGGGGCGTACGCGTGCTCCACGACGTTGCCGAGGATCTCCATCGTGGCCATGACGAACCGCAGCCGCACGTCGTCGGCGACGTCGGGGTGCTCCGTCCACGCCTCCTCGAAGGCGTCGTGCGCGGTGTCGAGGGCCTCGGGTGCCGCGGGGAGGTGCAGCGCGAGCAGGGTGTCGTCCCCGGCGGTCGACTCAGACATCGAACGCGCCCTCCACGTCGGCGCGCGGGCGCAGCACCTTGTCGATGTTGGTGAGCTCGAAGACCGTCAGCACCGCGGGCGTCGGGCGCGCGACCCGCAGGTCGCCGCCGGCCTGGCGCGCCGACTTCAGACCGCTGATCAGGGCGCCGAGCCCCGAGGAGTCGAGGAACGTCGTCTCGGCCAGGTCGACCACGACCCGCGTGCTGCCGCCCTCGATCAGGCGGGTCAGCGTGGTGCGCAGCTCGCGCGCCGCGACCATGTTGAGCCGGCCGCGGGGGACCACCACCGCGATGTCGCGCTCGGTGCGTACGTCGATCTCGATCATCGGTCTCCTTCGGGCAGGGCAGGGGAGGAAGCAGGCTCGGTCTCGTCCGGCCGCCATCCGTCGTAGCGGACGGCCCGGACGATCACCGAGAAGATCACCAGGTCGAACACGACCCAGACGAGGTTGAGGCTGGTGCCGAGCACGGAGGCCTGGCCGACGGCCAGGCGCACGATGCCGACGACCCCGGCCGCCGCGAGCAGGGCCATGGCGATCAGCTGCGGACGCACCAGGTCCCAGCGGCGCTCCGTCGTCTCGGCACGCACCTTGGGCGTGACCGAGAAGTCGAGGTCGCGGCCGAGGAAGACGTTGCCGAACGCCGAGGTCACCGACTTGATCCAGACGGGGAACAGCGCCAGGGAGTACTGCTGCCCGCGCCACGTCGGCCGGCCCGCCGCGGCGACGAAGAAGAGCAGCTGGTTCACCACCAGGAACGGCACCAGGCGGACGAAGAAGTCGGTGCTCAGCGCCTGCACCGGCAGCACGCCGAGGGTCAGGTAGATCACCGGCGCGGCGATGTAGACGATGGCGGCGAAGCCGGACAGGTAGCTCCACATCGTGGCGAAGTACATGAGCCGCTGGGGCCAACGCAGGCGCTTCTGCACCAGCGGGTTCTCCCGGAACATCACCTGCGCGGTGCCCTGGGCCCAGCGCAGGCGCTGGGTCAGCATGGACTGCAGGTCCTCGGGAGCGAGACCGTGCGCCAGGACCTCGTCGTGGTAGACGGAGCGCCAGCCGAGGCTGTGGATGCGCATGCAGGTCGCCATGTCCTCGGTCACCGAGATCGTCGCCATCGGCATCACCGGCAGCGCCTCGTCGGAGCGGTCGACGTCGACCGAGCGCACGAGGGCGTCGACCGCCTCGACGGCGCCGAGCGGGGACAGGTCGCGCGCCGTGACCCGGTCGATGCTCTCGAGGCTGACAGTGGCCAGCGAGTCGTCCGAGCCGGCGAGCTCGTCGAGCTGGGCGATCACCGCGAGGTCGTCGGCCACGAGCTGGAGGTCCTGGGCCAGCAACCGGCGCCGGATCTCGGCCACGCGGCCCTGGAACCGGTACGTCACGTCGAGCAGCGCACCGCCCCGCTCGATCTCGCGCTGCGCGCGGGCGACGTCGTAGAGCACCTCGTCCAGCGCGGACGCGACCGCGGCGTCCTCCGGTCCCAGGTCCTTCCGGGCCCGCGACACCACCGAGCGGGCCGAGCGCAGGGCCCGCTCCACCGCGATGCCGACCTCGTGCACGTAACGCGCGATGCCCACCTGCATCAGCGCGTCGCGACGCAGGACCGCGTTCGAGCCGCAGAAGAAGGCGGCGTTCCAGCCGTCCTTGCCCTGCTGGATCGGGCCGTAGAACAGCGGTGCCTGGCTGCCGAGCGGGTCGTCCTCGGGCACGTTCACGAAGTACTGCGGCGTCTGGACGAGGGCGACCTCGTCGTCGGAGAAGTAGCCGAGGGTGCGGTCGAGGATGTCCGGGCTCGGCACCTGGTCGGCGTCGAGGATGAGGAGGAACTCGCCGTCGGTGGCCAGCAGCGCGTTGTTGAGGTTGCCGGCCTTCGCGTGGCGCGGCATGCCCGACCACTCCTCGGAGCGGGTGATCCAGCCGATCCCGAGCTCGCGGGCGAGCGCCCCCATCTCGGGGCGGTTGCCGTCGTCGAGGATCCAGGTCTGGTGGGGGTGCCGGATGGCCACGGCCGCCTCCGCGGTGCCGCGGACCAGCTCCAGGGGCTCGTTGTAGGTGGTGATGAAGACGTCGACGGTGGCGTCCGGGATCGGCGGCGGGGGCTCGCCGCGCTCCTTGAGCCGCCACATCGCCATCCCGAACAGCAGCGAGTCGATGAGGCTGTAGGTCTCCGCGATGATCAGCGGCACGGCGATCCACCAGGCCGACCAGTGCACCGAGAACATCCAGCGCCAGGTGATGTAGTTCAGGCCGAGCAGTGCCGTCACGACGACGATGACGCGCAGCAGGACGAGCCGACGGGTCATCGTGCGCCGACCGCCTCCCGGTAGACGGCGAGCACCGTGACGTCGTCCAGGGGCGGACGACCCCGCACCAGCCCGGCGACCGTGGCGAGCAGGTCCGCCGGGCTCGCGCTGCCGCTCACCATCGCCGCGACCTCCGGCCACGGCGTCTCCGGCGCGTCGAGCAGGTCGAGCACCCCGTCGCTGAGGACCACCAGCCGGTCGCCCGGGGCGATGGTGGTGGTGTGCTCGCTCCAGTGGTCGTCGGGCAGGACGCCGAACGGGCGGTCCTCCCCGGTCAGCGGCTCGACCCCGCCGTCGGGGCGGACGACCGCGGCCAGGCCGGACCCGGCGTCGACCCAGCGGGCGTACCCGTCGTCGAGGTCGATGGCCGCCTCGAAGACGGTGAGGAACGCGCCCGCGCGCTCCAGGTCCGGGGTCAGGCTGCGCGCGACCTGGGTCGCGGTGACCCCCAGGTCGGCGCCGGCCGTGACGGCCGCGTGCGTCGCCCGGATGGCGGCGCGCGCGCCCGCGCCGAGCAGCGCCGCGCTCGTGCCCTTGCCCATGACGTCGCCGACGCCGAGGTGCAGGACCCCGCCGCCGACCCCGTAGTCGAAGCAGTCGCCGCCGACCGCGAGGGCCGGCACGCACATGCCGTCGACCTGCCAGCCCTCGGTGGTGATCGGCGCGGCGGGCAGGAGCGAGGTCTGCACCTCGCGGGCACGGCCCATCTCGCTGGACGACACCAGCTCGTGCCGTGCCCACGACGCGAGGTCGGCCAGGTCGGCCAGCTGCTCCTGGTCCAGCGAGCGCGGACGGTCGTCGAAGAGGCACAGGGTGCCGACGACGTTGCCGAGGTGGTCGGTCAGCGGGTGTCCCGCGTAGAACACCGTGCCGGCGCGGACGGCGGGCAGGTGGGCGAACCGGCGGTCGTCGCGCGCGTCCGGCACGACCATCAGGTCGCCCAGGGTCTGCGTGGTCTGGCAGAACGTCTCGCGGCGCGGCACGGGCGCCGTCGGGATGCCCTGGGAGCTCGGGAACCACGCGCGGTCACCGTCGAACAGGGTGATCGCCGAGGCCGGCACGTCGAAGAGCTTGCGCGCGATCCGGGTGATCCGGTCGAGCTGCTCGATGCTGTAGTCGGCGGCGTCCGCGACTCCCTCCGCCGCGCGCGCGTCCCGCAGTTGGTCGGCCCCCACGTCCATGCAACCCCGCTCCTCGAAATCGGCTCCGACGGTGCCAGCGGTTAGGTACCCCGCCACGCTAGCCTGGATGCGCGTCCCGTGCGACGTCCGCCACGCCTGTCGTCGCAGGTCGTCGGCGGTGTCGCACCGGACAACGGGCGGGTACGCCCGGGGTGACGGGTTCGGACCAGACTGGCGGGAGGGCGTCGAGGTGGCAGCAGGGGGAGGTCCGGGCTCGGACCGGACGGTGCTCGTGGTCGACGACGACGAGGACCTGCGGTTCCTCATCGTCACGGTCCTGCGGGACACGGGGTACCGCGTGCTGGAGGCGACCAGCGGCGCGCAGGCGCTGGAGACCGTGCGGGCCGAGTCGCCCGACCTGGTCACCCTCGACCTGGGGCTGCCGGACATGGACGGCACCGAGGTGTGCCGCGCCCTGCGTGAGTTCAGCGACGCGTACGTCATCATGCTCACCGCGCGGACCGACGAGTCGGACCGCCTCGCGGGGCTCGACGTCGGCGCGGACGACTACATGGACAAGCCGTTCTCGCCGAAGGAGCTGCGCGCCCGCGTCGGTGCCGTGCTGCGCCGCGCCCGCCCGGCCGCCGCGGCGGCCCCCGCTGCCGTCGACGCCTCCGACGGTGCGGCTGCGCCCGTGCCCAGCCGCAGCCCCCGCTCGCCGGTGGTCGTCGACGGCGGCCGCGGGCTGACGATCTTCCCCGACCGCGACCTGGCGCTGCTCCACGGCGACCCGCTGCCCCTGACCGGGGTCGAGGTCACCGTCCTGGCGGCCCTGGCGCGCACGCCCGGCACGCCCCTGTCGCGACGCGACCTCGTGCGCCAGGTCTGGACCGAGGACTTCGGCGAGTCGTACTTCCTGCTCGACATCCACGTCGGCAACCTGCGGCGCAAGCTGCGCAAGGCCGGGGCGACGGGGGAGTGGATCCGCAGCGTCGGGGGCACGGCGTACGAACTCATCGGCGACGACGACTGACTCACCGGTAACCTCAGCGCAGCGGTCGAACCCACGGCCGCACCCGGTCGGTCCCGAGGAGGTGCGTGGGTGCGCGTCGCGCTGTTGTCCTACCGCAGCAAGCCCCACTGCGGCGGCCAGGGGGTGTACGTCCGCCACCTGAGCCGCGAGCTGGTCGCCCTCGGGCACGAGGTCGAGGTCTTCTCCGGCCAGCCCTACCCCGAGCTGGACCCCGGCGTGCGGCTCACGCCCGTGCCCAGCCTGGACCTGTACCGCGACCCCGACCCGTTCCGTACGCCCGGTCTGGGCGAGATCCGGGACCTGACCGACGTGCGCGAGGTCGTGACGATGTGGGCGGGCGGCTTCGGGGAGCCGCGCACGTTCGGCGAGCGGGTGCGACGCCTCGTGCGGCAGCGGGCCGACGACTTCGACGTCGTGCACGACAACCAGGTCCTGGCCTACGGCATCGGTGACCTGGCCGCGGACGGCATCCCGGTGCTGACCACGATCCACCACCCGATCACCTTCGACCGCCGCATCGACCTCGAGGCCGCCACGTCGTGGCGACGCCGGCTCTCGCTGCGGCGGTGGTACGGCTTCCTGCGGATGCAGGGCCGGGTCGCGCGCAAGGCCACCCTCGTGCTGACCCCCTCGGAGTCGTCGAAGCGCGACATCGTCGCCGACTTCGGCGTCGACCCCGAACGCCTGCGCGTGGTCCTGCTCGGCGTCGACGACGTCTTCGTCCCCCCGACCACGCCGCGGGTGCCGGGCCGCATCCTCGCGATGGCCAGCGCCGACGCACCGCTCAAGGGCATCAGCACGCTGCTGGAGGCCTTCGCGAAGCTGCGCACCGAGCGCGACGTCGAGCTGGTGCTGGTCAGCAAGCCGCAGGCGGGCGGACGCACCGAGCAGCTGGTCGCGGAGCTCGGCATCGGCGAGCACGTGCGGTTCGTGCACGGGGTCAGCGACGAGGAGCTGGTGCGGGTCATGGGCTCCGCCGAGGTGGCCTGCGTGCCCTCGCTCTACGAGGGCTTCTCGCTGCCCACCGCCGAGCTGATGGCCTGCGCGACGCCCCTGGTCGCCTCGCGCGCCGGGGCGATCCCCGAGGTCACCGGGCCCGACGGGCTGTGCGCGGACCTGGTGACGCCCGGCGACGTCGGCGAGCTCGAGCAGGCGCTCGCGGCGTTGCTCGACGACCCGCAGCGCCGCGAGCGGATGGGGCGGGCCGGGCGCGAGCGGGCGCTCGCGGAGTTCAGCTGGCGCGCGGTCGCACGGGCGACCGCGCAGGCGTACGAGGACGTGATCGCCGTGACGCGCGGCGCAGAGAGGACGCAGGGATGCTGACCGTCGACTTCGAGCGCCTGGGCCTGCAGCCCGGCGAGCGGGTGCTGGACATGGGCTGCGGCGCGGGCCGCCACGCCTTCGAGATGTACCGCCGCGGCGCGGACGTCGTGGCGTTCGACCAGGACGCCGACGAGCTCGCCGGGGTCCGGGACCTCTTCGGCGCGATGCTCGCCGCCGGCGAGGTGCCTGCGGGCGCCGAGGCCGACGTGAAGGAGGGCGACGCGCTGGGCCTGCCGTTCGCGGACGGCGAGTTCGACCGCGTGGTGGCCGCCGAGGTGCTCGAGCACATCCCCGCCGACATCCAGGCGATCGAGGAGCTGGTGCGCGTCCTGCGCCCCGGGGGCACGCTGGCGGTCTCCGTGCCGCGCTGGTTCCCCGAGATCGTCAACTGGCGGCTCTCGGAGGAGTACCACGACGTGCCGGGCGGCCACATCCGGATCTACACCGACAAGGAGCTCGTCACCAAGGTCACGAACGCCGGCCTCGAGCTCGTCGGCAAGGACTACGCGCACGGCCTGCACACGCCGTACTGGTGGATCAAGTGCGCGGTCGGCGTGCGCAACGACGACCACCCGCTCGCCAAGGCGTACCACCGGCTGCTGGTGTGGGAGATCATGAAGCAGCCGCGGGCCCTGCAGCTCGCCGGGCGCGTGCTCGACCCCCTCATCGGCAAGAGCCTGGTGCTCTACTTCCGCAAGCCCGGGGCGTGAGCGCCTCCAGCGGCACGCCGGGCACCGGGCTGCACGAGGTGCCGGCCGTCGCCGGGGTGCTGACGTCGGCGGACGTGCGGCGCACCGCGGCCTCGATCGCGTCGATGCAGCACCCCGACGGCGCGATCGCCTGGACGCACGGCGACAAGACCGACGCGTGGAACCACACCGAGGCGGCGATGGCCCTGCTGGTGGGCGGCGAGGTCGCCGCGGCCCACGCCGCGTACGACTGGCTGCTGCGCACGCAGCGCCCCGACGGCACGTGGCCGGTCAAGGTGGTGGGCGCCGAGGTCGTCGACGACGCGGCGGAGACGAACATGACCGCCTACGTCGCCGTCGGCGTCTGGCACCACTGGCTGGTACGCCGCGACCGGGGGTTCGTGGACCGGGCCTGGCCCGCGGTGCGCGCGGCGCTCGACTTCGTGGTCCGCCTGCAGCTGCCGTTCGGTGGCGTGGCCTGGATCGAGGACCGCGTCGACGGCGCGCCGGGGGCGGCCCGACCGGAGGCGCTGCTGACGGGCTCGTCGAGCACCTACCAGTCGCTGCGCGCGGGCATCGCCCTCGCGGGTCTCGTCGGGGACGCCCAGCCCGAGTGGGAGCTCGCCGCCGGCCGGCTGCGGCACGCCGTGCGCCGGCACGAGGACCTGTTCCTCGACAAGCGCACGTTCTCGATGGACTGGTACTACCCGGTCCTCGGCGGCGCGGTGCGCGGCGACGCCGCGCGTGAGCGCCTGGCCGGCCGCTGGGACGACTTCGTCGTGCCCGACCTCGGGATCCGCTGCGTCGACACCAACCCGTGGGTGACGGGCGCCGAGACGTGCGAGCTGGTGATGGCGCTCGACGCCGCCGGCGAGCGCGGGAAGGCGCTGCAGCTCTTCGCCGACATGCAGCACCTGCGCACCGAGGAGGGGCACTACTTCACGGGCTGGGTGTGGCCGGACGAGGTGTACTGGCCGCACGAGCACACCACGTACACGGCCGCGGCCGTGGTGCTGGCGGCCGACCAGCTGAGCGGCACCACCCCGGGCGCCGACATCATGCACGGCTCGACGTTCGGCCCGCACCCGGCGGAGCTGGCCGCGCCGGGCTGCGGCTGCTGAGCCCGCCTGGCCCGCCCGGCCCGCCTCAGGTGGGGGGGCCCGGCTCAGCGCACGGGGTCCCCGGCGTCGCCGCCGACCCGCTCGAGCACGCGCATCGAGCCCAGGGCCTCGACCTCGGCGAAGTCGCCGGACTCGAGCGCGCGGCAGTAGACGTCGTACGGCGGCCGTCCGCCGTCGGCGGGGTCGGGGAACACGTCGTGGATCACCAGTGCCCCGCCGCGCTGCAGCCACGGGGCCCAGCCGGTGTAGTCGGCGTGCGCGTGCTCGGCGGCGTGGCCGCCGTCCACGAAGACCAGGGACAGCGGCGTGCGCCACAGCGCCGCCACGGTCGTCGACCGGCCGACGACGGGCACGACGAGGTGCTCGAGCCCGGCGCGTTCCAGCGTGCGTCGGAAGGTCGGGAGGGTGTCCATGAGGCCCGAGGTCGCGTCGACCAGCGTGGGGTCGTGGTGCTCCCACCCCGCCTGGTTCTCCTCGGAGCCGCGGTGGTGGTCGACGGTGACCACGGTGCCGCCGACCTCCCGCGCGGCTGCGCCGAGGTAGATCGCCGACTTCCCGCAGTACGACCCCACCTCCAGCGCCGGCCCGTGGGGCAGCCGGGCGCGCGCCCAGCGGTGCAGGAGCAGCCCCTCGTCGGGCGGCATGAACCCCTTCGCCGCGAGCGCGTGCTCCAGCAGGTCGGGCGGCATCCCGCTCACGCCTGCTCCTCGGCCAGCTCGGCGGGCGACTCGCCGACGGGGCGCCCGCGCCAGCCGTTCCAGTGCCAGTGCAGGTAGCGGTCGACGGCCCGCACGACGTGGGCGCTGCGGACCGAGGGGATGGTGTCGAAGGCGTGGTGGGCGCCGGGCAGCTCGGCGTACACCACCGAGCGGCGTGAGACCTCGCGCAGCCGCCGGGCGAAGAGCCGACCCTGCTCGACGTCGACGAGGCTGTCAGCCGTGCCGTGCAGGACGAGGAAGTCCGGGGCGTCGGGCGTGATCCGCAGCAGGGGGGAGGCGGCCTCGAACACCTCGGGGTCCTCGCGGAAGCGCTTCTTCAGGATCAGCGGGCCGAGGAACCGGTCGCGCATCCGCACGGCCCGCGGCAGCCCCGTCGCGCCGGCGAAGTCGTAGACGCCGTAGTGCGGGACCGCGACGTCGACGTGCGTGTCGGCGTCCTCGAAGCCGGGCTGGTACGCCGGGTCGCCGGGCGTCAGCGCGGCGAGCGCGGTGAGGTGGCCGCCGGCCGAGCCGCCGGTGATGGCGAGGTAGGACGGGTCGCCGCCGTAGGCGGAGATGTGCTCGCGCACCCACGCGATCGCGCGCTTGACGTCGATGATGTGCGCCGGCCACGGGTCCTTCGGGGCGAGCCGGTAGTTGATCGCGACGCAGACCCAGCCCTTCGCCGCCATGTGCTGCATCAGCGGCACCGCCTGGGTCTCCTTGCTGCCCACGCGCCACGCGCCGCCGTGCACCTGGATCAGCACCGGGGCACCGTCCGGGTGCACCGGCTCGGTGGGGGAGTAGACGTCGAGCATGGTGCGGCGGCCGGCGTCGGCGTACGCGATGTCGCGCTCGACGTGGACCCCCGGCGTGCGCACGCGGAACGGCATCGCCAGCTGGCGCCACGGCAGGGCCCGGTCGGCGGGCGTCGGCTGCTGGTCCAGCTGCTCGACGTAGTCGACGCCGAGCGACTCGACCAGCGCGTCCTCGACGCGCCGTCGCGCCCCGTGCGCCTGGGCGACCATCACGCCGAGCGCCGTGGCGTTGACCGCCGCGAGCGCGAGGCCCGCGGTGCGGGTCGGCGTACGACCCCCGGGCCCCGGCCGCGCGTGGGTCGCCGCGTCCAACGCGGTCAGCCCGAGCAGCTGCGGGGCGAGCTCCGTGGTGAGCCAGCCGGCGGCGAAGGCGTACATGCCGGAGCGCAGGCCGTGCGGCGGACGGAAGGCGTTGGCGTTGAGCGCGGCGAGCGCGAGCTGACGGCGGAGGATTCCCACGACGCCGACTGTAGGGGCTCGCCGCACGGCAAGTTACCCGCGGGTCACCCAGTGGGCGGACACAATGACCCGGTGATCCCCCGCGACGTCGCCCCGACCCGGTTCCGTGACGTGCTGGGCACCTTCGCCACCGGGGTCGTGGTCGTGACCGCCCTCGACGGCGACCAGCCCGTCGGGATGACCGTGCAGTCCTTCTCCAGCCTGTCCCTGCGTCCGCCCCTGGTGCTGTTCTGCCCCGCGCGCACGTCCCGCACGTGGCCGCGGGTGCGCCGGGTCGGGAGCTTCTGCGCCAACGTGCTGGCCGCGGACCAGGCCGACCTGGCGGCCACCATGGCCGCCGGACGCGGCGACCGGTTCCGCGACGTCGCCTGGGAGGCCGGCGTCACCGGCGCGCCACGGCTCGCCGGCGCGCTCTCCCACGTCGAGGCCACGGTGCAGGCCGTCCACGACGGCGGCGACCACGACGTGGTCGTGGGCCGGGTACGCGCGGTGGCGCGGGGAGCGGAGGGCACCCGTCCACTGCTGTTCCACGAGGGCCGGTACGCCCGCCTGCTCGCCGAGGAGTCGGCCGAGGCCCGCTGAGACCCGCTGAGGCCCGACCTACCAGCCGCGCTCGCGCCACTCGGCGAGGTGGGGACGCTGCTCGCCGAGGGTCGAGTCGTCGCCGTGGCCGGGGTAGAACCACGTGCTGTCCGGCAGCGTGCCGAACACCTTGGTCTCGACCTCGTCGATCAGCTGCCGGAACGCGTCGGCGTCGCCGAAGGTGCTGCCCACCCCACCCGGGAACAGCGAGTCGCCCGTCCACAGGTGGGGCGCCCCGGTGCCGTCGTCGTGCACGAGCGCGACCGACCCGGGCGTGTGGCCGGCCAGCGCGATCACGCCGAGGCGTACCCGGCCGACCTCGACGACGTCGCCGTGCTGCAGCGGCCGCGTCACGGGCACGCCGGTCTGCTCGGTGACCGCGGCCGCGTCGGGGGCGCCGACCAGCGTCGCGGCGCCGGTGGCGCGCACGACCTCGGCCAGCGCCCGGTGGTGGTCCCAGTGCTGGTGCGTGGTGACGACCGCCTCCAGCCCGGCCTCGCCCAGGAGGGGGAGCAGGGTGCCCGGCTCGGCCGCCGCGTCCACCAGCAGCTGCGAGCCGGTGGCGGTACACGTCAGCAGGTACGCGTTGTTCGACATCTCCGGGTCGACCGCGACCTTCGTGATCCGCAGGCCCTCGAGCTCGCGGACCTGCGGCGCCCCGCCGGGGGTGACCTTGCCGTCGTACCCGGGTCCTTCGTGCGTGTCGCTCATGGTGGTCGATCGTAGGGGCTGCGCCCACCTGGCGGGCCGCGCGGTTGTGCGCGGTGAGAAGGTGGCCCCAGCGCGTCGGCTTGCGCGATCCGCGGTCGATGTCGAACACTTGTGCGAGGGCGAGGGACGCCCCGCACCTCACTCTCCGCGAAGCAGAGGACCACTGTGGCCGACCAGCTCATCATCCGGGGCGCACGGGAGCACAACCTCAAGGACGTCTCGGTCGACCTGCCCCGCGACAGCCTCGTCGTCTTCACGGGACTGTCGGGGTCGGGCAAGTCGAGCCTCGCGTTCGACACCATCTTCGCCGAGGGCCAGCGCCGCTACGTCGAGTCGCTCTCGGCGTACGCGCGGCAGTTCCTCGGCCAGATGGACAAGCCGGACGTCGACTTCATCGAGGGTCTCTCGCCCGCGGTCTCCATCGACCAGAAGTCGACCTCGCGCAACCCGCGCTCGACGGTCGGCACCATCACCGAGGTCTACGACTACCTGCGGCTGCTGTACGCGCGGGCCGGCACGGCGCACTGCCCCACGTGCGGGGCGCCGATCGAGCGGCAGACGCCGCAGCAGATCGTCGACCGCGTGCTGGGCCTCGAGGAGGGCCGCCGCTTCCAGGTGCTGGCGCCGGTGGTGCGCGGGCGAAAGGGGGAGTACCTGGAGCTGTACCGCCAGCTCCAGACCGAGGGGTTCTCGCGGGCCCGCACGAACGGCGAGACGCACCCGCTGGACACGCCGCCGAAGCTCGACAAGCAGAAGAAGCACACGATCGAGGTCGTCGTCGACCGGCTCTCGGTCAAGGCGTCCTCGAAGCAGCGGCTCACCGACTCGGTGGAGACCGCCCTGCGGCTGGCCAACGGTCTCGTGGTGCTCGACTTCGTCGACCTGCCCGACGACGACGCGGGCCGCGAGATGCGGTTCTCCGAGAAGCTCGCCTGCCCCAACGAGCACCCCCTCGAGGTCGACGAGCTCGAGCCGCGCTCGTTCTCGTTCAACTCGCCCTACGGCGCCTGCCCGGTCTGCTCGGGCCTCGGCGTGCGGATGGAGGTCGACCCCGAGCTGGTCGTGCCCGACCCGACCGCCACGCTCGGAGAGGGCGCCCTCGCCCCGTGGACCGGCGCGCACGTCGCCGACTACTACCTGCGCCTGCTCGCCGCCCTCGGCGACGAGATGGACTTCGACCTCAACACCCCGTGGGACGAGCTGCCCGCCACGACGCGTCGGGTGGTGCTGGACGGCCGCAAGGCGAAGGTCCACGTGCGCCACCGCAGCCGCTACGGCCGCGAGCGGTCCTACTACGCCGACTTCGAGGGCGTGCGCGCCTACGTCGCGCGGCGCCACCGCGAGTCGGAGTCCGAGACCAGCCGCGAGCGGTTCGAGGGCTTCATGCGCGAGGTCCCGTGCCAGCAGTGCCAGGGCGCGCGCCTCAAGCCGGTCGTCCTCGGCGTGACGGTGGGCGGTCGCAACATCGCCGAGGTCTGCCGCCTGCCGATCAACGAGGCGTCCGCGTTCCTCGACGGCCTCGAGCTGGGGCACCGCGAGCGCCAGATCGCCGCCGGCGTGCTCAAGGAGATCCAGGAGCGGCTGCGGTTCCTGCTCGACGTCGGTCTCGACTACCTGAGCCTCGACCGGCCCTCCGGGTCGCTCTCGGGCGGCGAGGCGCAGCGGATCCGGCTCGCCACGCAGATCGGCGCCGGCCTCGTGGGCGTCCTCTACGTGCTCGACGAGCCGTCGATCGGCCTGCACCAGCGCGACAACCAGCGGCTCATCGAGACGCTCCTGCGGCTCAAGAACCTCGGCAACACGCTCATCGTGGTCGAGCACGACGAGGACACGATCCGCGTCGCCGACTGGGTGGTGGACGTCGGCCCCGGCGCCGGCGAGCACGGCGGGCAGGTCGTGCACTCCGGCACCGTCGCCGACCTCTACACGCACCCGGACTCGATCACGGGCCAGTACCTGTCGGGCCGGCGCGAGATCCCGGTGCCGGAGGTGCGCCGCCCGCGCACGGTGGGCCGCGAGCTCACCGTCGTCGACGCGCGGGAGAACAACCTGCGCGGGATCGACGTCAGCTTCCCGCTCGGCGTCTTCGTCGCCGTGACGGGTGTGTCCGGATCGGGCAAGTCCACGCTGGTCAACGACATCCTCTACACGTCGCTGGCCAAGCAGATCTACAACGCGAAGACCGTGCCGGGCCGGCACCGCAAGATCACGGGCACGGAGCACGTCGACAAGGTGATCCACGTCGACCAGTCGCCCATCGGCCGCACCCCGCGGTCCAACCCCGCGACGTACACCGGCGTCTTCGACCACGTGCGCAAGCTCTTCGCCGCGACCCCCGAGGCGAAGGTGCGCGGCTACATGCCCGGCCGCTTCTCGTTCAACGTCAAGGGCGGGCGCTGCGAGGCGTGCGCCGGTGACGGCACGCTGAAGATCGAGATGAACTTCCTGCCCGACGTCTACGTGCCGTGCGAGGTCTGCCACGGGGCGCGCTACAACCGTGAGACCCTCGAGGTGCACTACAAGGGCAAGACCATCGCCGAGGTCCTCGACATGCCGATCGAGGAGGCCGAGCAGTTCTTCGCGGCCGTCCCGGTGATCCACCGCCACCTCGCGACGCTGCTCGAGGTCGGGCTCGGCTACGTGCGGCTCGGCCAGCCCGGCACGACCCTGTCGGGCGGCGAGGCCCAGCGCGTCAAGCTCGCCACCGAGCTGCAGCGCCGCTCCACCGGGCGCACCGTCTACGTCCTCGACGAGCCGACCACCGGGCTGCACTTCGAGGACATCCGTCGGCTGCTGACCGTCCTGGGCCGCCTCGTCGACCAGGGCAACTCGGTCCTGGTGATCGAGCACAACCTCGACGTCATCAAGACGGCCGACTGGCTCGTCGACATGGGCCCCGACGGCGGCAACCGCGGCGGCACCGTCGTGGCGGCCGGTACGCCGGAGGAGGTGGCAACCGTCGAGGAGAGCCACACCGGCCGGTTCCTGGCCCCGCTGCTCGAGGGTCGAGCGGCGACGCAGCCCGGCGCGCCGCGCAAGGCCCCGCCCCCGCCGCCGGCGAAGGGGGCCGCGAAGAAGGCGGCGAAGAGGACGGCGACGAAGGCCGCCACGAAGGCGACCACCGCGGCCAGGAAGCGCTGACCGCATGGCAGACCCGGTGACCTACCGTCCCCGACCGGGCGAGATCCCGACCCAGCCGGGGGTCTACCGGTTCCGGGACGCCAAGGGTCGCGTCGTCTACGTCGGCAAGGCGAAGAACCTCCGCGCGCGGCTGTCGTCGTACTTCCAGGACATTTCAGCGCTGCACCCGCGCACGGCCACGATGGTGACCACCGCGGCCAGCGTGGAGTGGACGGTGGTGGGCACGGAGGTCGAGGCGCTCCAGCTGGAGTACTCCTGGATCAAGGAGTTCGACCCGCGCTTCAACGTGAAGTACCGCGACGACAAGTCGTACCCCTGGCTCGCGGTCACGCTGTCCGACGAGGTCCCGCGGGTGATGGTGGGCCGCGGCGCCAAGCGGCGCGGCACCCGCTACTTCGGGCCGTACAGCCACGCCTGGGCGATCCGCGACACCGTCGACACGCTGCTGCGGGTCTTCCCGATGCGCTCGTGCAGCAACGGGGTGTTCAAGCGCTCCCAGCAGGTGGGGCGGCCGTGCCTGCTCGGCTACATCGACAAGTGCTCCGCGCCGTGCGTCGGTTCGGTCTCGCCCGAGGAGCACCGCCGGATCGTGGACGACTTCTGCGCGTTCATGGGCGGGCAGACCTCGGCCTTCGTCAAGCGGGTCGAGAAGGAGATGTACGCGGCGAGCGAGGAGCTGGACTTCGAGCGCGCGGCCCGGCTGCGCGACGACCTCGGCGCCCTCGAGCGGGCGCTGGAGAAGCAGGCGGTGGTGCTCGGCGACGGCACCGACGCCGACGTGATCGGGGTGGCGGAGGACCCGCTGGAGGTCGGCGTCTACGTGTTCCACGTGCGGGGCGGGCGCGTGCGCGGCCAGCGCGGCTGGGTCGCCGACCGCTCCGACGACGGCGACACCGCGGAGCTGGTCCAGGGCTTCCTGCTGCAGCTGTACGCGGGGGAGGCCGGCGAGGCGATCCCCCGCGAGGTCCTCGTGCCCGTGCTGCCCAGCGACGGCGAGACCCTCGAGGAGCTGCTGAGCGAGCTGCGCGGGTCCCGGGTGCGCCTGCGGGTGCCGCAGCGGGGCGACAAACGCGCGCTGCACGAGACCGTGACCCGCAACGCCGAGCAGAGCCTGGCGCTGCACAAGACGAAGCGCGCCAGCGACCTGACGACCCGCAACCGCGCGCTCGAGGAGATCGCCGAGGCGCTCGGCCTCGACGAGGCGCCCCTGCGCATCGAGTGCTACGACGTCTCGAACCTGCAGGGCACCGAGGTCGTCGCCTCCATGGTGGTCTTCGAGGACGGGCTGGCCCGCAAGGGGGAGTACCGGCGGTTCGTGATCCGCGGGGTCGAGGGCCAGAACGACGTGGCGTCGATGCACGAGGTGATCACCCGCCGGTTCCGCCGGCTGCTCGACGAGCAGTCGCGCAGCGAGCTGCGCCCCGGCACCGACGAGTCGGGGCCGATGCTGGTCGACCCGGACACGGGGCGGCCGAGGAAGTTCGCGTACGCCCCCGGCCTCGTGGTCGTCGACGGCGGCCCGCCCCAGGTGGCCGCCGCCGCCCGCGCCCTCGCGGAGCTGGGCATCGACGACGTGCCCGTCTGCGGTCTCGCCAAGCGCCTCGAGGAGGTGTGGGTGCTGGCGCCCGACGGCCAGGTCGACGAGGACCCGGTGATCCTGCCGCGCACCTCCGAGGGCCTCTACCTGCTCCAGCGCATCCGCGACGAGGCGCACCGCTTCGCGATCAACCACCACCGCTCGCGCCGCTCCAAGTCGATGGTGGAAAGCGTCCTCGACGACGTGCCCGGACTCGGCGAGGTGCGGCGGCGGAGTCTCGTCAAACACTTCGGCTCCCTGCGCAAGCTGCGGCTGGCCGAGGTCGAAGAGATCGCGCAGGTGCCGGGCATCGGCCCCGCCACGGCGGCCTCGATCAAGGACGCGCTGGCGAAGGACGACGCGGCGAGGCGCGCGTCGGGCAAGAATGTCCGCGTGAACACCGCGACCGGCGAGATCGAGGAGGACTAGTGGAGACCGTCGCCCCCGAGTCGACCCCGTCGGGCGGGCCGCTCGTCGTCGTGACCGGCATGACCGGCGCCGGCCGCAGCACCGCCGCCAAGGAGCTGGAGGACTTGGGCTTCTTCGTCGTCGACAACCTGCCGCCCACGCTGCTGCGCGACGTCGTGCGTCTCGTCGACGAGCGCAGCGGGGCGCAGCAGCCGATCGCGGTCGTGGTCGACGTGCGCTCCGGCTCCTTCTTCGACACCCTGCAGGCGAACCTCGCCCAGGGAGCGACGGGCCGCAAGGCGACCCTGATCTTCCTCGAGGCCAGCGACGAGGTCCTGGTCCGCCGCCAGGAGGCGGCCCGTCGACCGCACCCGCTGCAGGGCGGTGGGCGCCTGCTCGACGGCCTGCAGCGCGAGCGGGGCGTCCTGGCGCCGCTGCGCGCCGAGGCCGACCTCGTGATCGACACGACCAGCCTCAACGTGCACCAGCTGACGAAGCGGATCGCCCAGGCGTTCGGCACGCCGGACACCACGCGGCTCAAGGTGCGGGTCGTCAGCTTCGGCTTCAAGTACGGGATCCCGGTCGACGCCGACTACGTGGCCGACATGCGGTTCCTGCCGAACCCGCACTGGGTGCCCGAGCTGCGTCCGCTGACCGGCCAGGACGCCGACGTCGCGGCGTACGTGAAGGAGCGACCGGCCGCCGAGCCGTTCCTCGAGCAGTTCGTGCCGCTGCTCGAGACCGTGGCGGAGGGCTACCTCGCCGAGGGCAAGCGGTTCATGACGGTGGCGGTCGGGTGCACCGGCGGCAAGCACCGCAGCGTGGCGATGACCGAGGAGATCGCCGCCCGTCTGCGCGAGCGAGGACACGAGGTGCGGGCGATCCACCGCGACCTCGGGCGCGAGTGAGCTCCTTCGGGGAGACGGCCGTCCCGCTCGGTCCCCGACAGGCCGACCTCCCCGGGGTCGCCGTCGCGGCCCTCGGGGGCGGCCACGGCCTGTACGCGTCGCTGGCCGCGCTGCGCGAGGTCGTGGGCGACCTCACCGCCGTGGTGACGGTCGCCGACAACGGTGGCTCGTCGGGGCGGCTGCGCAGCGAGTTCGGCGTCCTGCCGCCCGGGGACCTGCGGATGGCGCTCGCCGCGCTCTGCGGGGACGACGACTGGGGCCGCACCTGGGCGGAGGTGCTCCAGCACCGCTTCGCCGGCGACGGCGACATGCGCGGCCACGCGATCGGCAACCTGCTCATCGTCGGTCTGTGGGAGCTCCTCGGCGACGAGGTGAGCGCGCTCGACTGGGTGGGCCGGCTCCTGGGGGCGCGGGGGCGCGTCCTGCCGATGGCCGTCACGCCGCTGGACATCACGGCCGACGTGCGGCGGCCCGATGGCCCGGACGGCACGCCGGGCGCGGTCGAGCGCGTACGCGGGCAGGTCGAGGTCGCCAGCAGCGCCGGGCGCATCGTCAACATCCAGCTCGACCCTCCGGACCCGCAGGCGTGCCCCGAGGCGGTCGCCACGGTCCGCGACGCCGACTGGGTCGTGCTGGGGCCGGGCTCCTGGTACACCTCCGTCATCCCGCACCTCATGGTGCCGGAGCTGCGGCGCGCGCTCGTCGGGTCCCGCGGACGGCTGGCGGTCGTGCTGAACCTCGAGGGACAGCCGGGGGAGACCGCGGGCTACGGCCCGGAGGACCACCTCGCCGCGCTGTTCGAGCACGCTCCCGACCTGCGCATCGACACGGTGGTCGCCGACCCGCGCACGGTGGCGGACGCCGCGGGCCTGACCCGGACGGTCGCCGACTGGGGGGCGCGCCTGGTGGTGGCGGACGTCGCCGCGGACGACGGGAGCCCCCGTCACGACCCCGCACGGCTGGCCCAGGTGTTCCGCACGCTGATGGCGTGAGCGAGAACGCCGGCTTCCGGTCATCGGCGTGTCGCGCGGCGTGGCAGGATGTCGCGCATGGCGATGACGGCACAGGTGAAGGCTGAACTCTCCAACACCCGCATCACCAAGACGTGCTGCCGCAAGGCCGAGGTCACCACGCTGCTCCGCTTCTCGGGCGGTCTCCACATCGTCTCCGGACGCATCGTCGTCGAGGCCGAGCTGGACACGGGTGCCGTCGCTCGCCGCCTGCGCCGCGACATCAAGGACGTGTACGGCCACGACTCCGACGTCGTGCTGGTGCAGGGCAACGGCATCCGCAAGGGCAGCCGCTACGTCGTGCGCGTGGCCCGCGACGGGGAGGCCCTGGCGCGCCAGACCGGGCTCCTCGACTCCCGCGGCGCGCCGGTGCGCGGCCTGCCGCCCCAGGTCGTGGCGGGCGGCGCCTGCGACGCCGTCGCCGCCCTGCGCGGAGCGTTCCTCGCGCACGGCTCGCTCACCGAGCCCGGCCGCTCGTCCTCGCTGGAGGTGACCTGCCCCGGTTCGGAGGCCGCCCTCGGCCTCGTCGGGGTCGTGCGACGTCTCGGCGTGCAGGCCAAGGCCCGCGAGGTCCGCGGCGTCGACCGCGTCGTGGTGCGCGACGGCGACGCGATCGGCGCGCTGCTGACCCGGCTCGGCGCCCACGAGGCGCTGATGGCCTGGGAGGAGCGCCGGATGCGGCGCGAGGTGCGGGCGACGGCCAACCGGCTGGCCAACTTCGACGACGCGAACCTGCGCCGCTCCGCCCGCGCGGCCGTCGCCGCCGGGGCCCGTGTCGAGCGGGCGATGGAGATCCTCGGCGAGGAGGCCCCCGACCACCTCAAGCTCGCCGGCACGCTGCGGCTCGAGCACAAGCAGGCCTCCCTCGAGGAGCTGGGCCAGCTGCACGAGCCGGCGCTGACGAAGGACGCGATCGCAGGTCGCATCCGGCGGCTGCTGGCGATGGCGGACAAGCGCGCCGAGGAGCTCGGGATCCCCGACACGGAGTCGTCGTTGACCGCGGAGATGCTCGCCGAGGAGGCGTGAACCGAGACCCCCGCTGGGTCGCGGGGGCTGCGCGGTAGGGTCTGACGCGGCAAGCCCGCCACCGAGAGCCGGGTCCTGTCCCGGGTCCGATCCCTAGGAGTCGAGAAGCAGTGACTGTTCGCGTAGGTATCAACGGCTTCGGCCGCATCGGCCGCAACTTCTTCCGTGCCGTCCGGGCCTCCGGTCTCGACATCGAGATCGTCGGTGTCAACGACCTGACCGACAACGCCTCGCTCGCCCACCTGCTGAAGTACGACTCGATCCTCGGCCGTCTCGACGCCGACGTGTCGTCGACGGAGTCCGCGATCGTGGTCGGCGACCAGGAGATCCACGCGTTCGCCGAGCGCAACCCGGCGGACCTCAAGTGGGGCGAGATCGGCGTCGACGTCGTCGTCGAGTCGACCGGCTTCTTCACCGACGCCACGAAGGCCAAGGCCCACGTCGAGGCCGGCGCCAAGAAGGTCATCATCTCGGCGCCCGCGACCAACGACGACATCACGATCGTCTACGGCGTGAACCACGAGCTGTACGACCCGGCCGCGCACACGGTCATCTCCAACGCGTCGTGCACGACCAACTGCCTCGCGCCCATGGCGAAGGCCCTCAACGAGGCCGTCGGCATCAACAAGGGCCTCATGACCACGGTCCACGCCTACACGGCCGACCAGAACCTGCAGGACAACATCCACAAGGACCCGCGTCGTGCCCGCGCGGCCGCGCTCAACATCGTCCCGACCTCGACGGGCGCAGCGAAGGCCATCGGCCTGGTGCTCCCCGAGCTCAAGGGCAAGCTGGACGGGTACGCGCTGCGCGTGCCGACCCCGACCGGCTCGCTGACCGACCTGTCCTTCGAGGCGTCCCGCGAGACGTCGGTCGAGGAGGTCAACGAGGCCGTCCGCGCCGCCGCCGACGGCAAGGTGCTGCGCTACTCGACCGACCCGATCGTGTCGTCCGACATCGTCACCGACCCGGCGTCCTGCATCTTCGACGCGCCGCTGACCAAGGTCATCGGCAACCAGGTCAAGGTCGCCGGCTGGTACGACAACGAGTGGGGCTACTCGAACCGCCTCGCCGACCTGATCGCGTACGTCGGCAAGACGCTCTGACGTGGGGTCCTACCCCGGTCTCGGCGAGATCGCCGGGCGGCGCGTCCTGGTCCGCTCGGACCTGAACGTCCCGCTCGACGGCTCCACCATCACCGACGACGGCCGGATCCGGGCCAGCGTGCCGACCATCCGGGCCCTGGCGCAGGCCGGGGCCCGGGTGGTGGTCACCGCCCACCTCGGCCGGCCGAAGGGCGCGCCGGACCCGGCGTACTCGCTCGGTCCCGTCGCGCAGCGCCTCGGCGAGCTGCTCGAGGCGCCGGTCGCCTTCGCGACCGACACCGTGGGCGACAGCGCCCGCTCGACCGTCGAGGGCCTGGCCGACGGCCAGGTCGCGGTGCTCGAGAACGTCCGCTTCAACGCCGGCGAGACCAGCAAGGACGACGCCGAGCGCGGCGCGTTCGCCGACGAGCTCGCGGCGCTGGCCGACGCGTTCGTCTCGGACGGTTTCGGCGTCGTGCACCGCAAGCAGGCGAGCGTGTACGACGTGGCGCAGCGGCTCCCGCACGCCATGGGCGCCCTGGTCGCCGCGGAGATCGAGGTGCTGCGGCGCCTCACCGAGACGCCGGAGCGGCCGTACGTGGTCGTGCTCGGCGGCTCGAAGGTCTCCGACAAGCTGGGTGTCATCGACAACCTGCTCGGCAAGGCCGACAAGCTGCTGATCGGCGGCGGCATGGTCTTCACGTTCCTCAAGGCCCAGGGCCACGAGGTCGGGCGCAGCCTCCTCGAGGAGGACCAGGTGCCCACGTGCGTGGAGTACCTGCGGCGTGCCGCCGAGTCGGGCGTCGAGATCCTGCTGCCGAGCGACATCGTCGTCGACACGGAGTTCCCGTCCGGCGACGCGCGCCCGGACCCGATCGTCGTGCCCGCGTCGAACATCCCGGCCAGCAGCCTCGGCCTGGACATCGGCCCCGACTCGGCCGCCGCGTTCGCCGGCGCGCTCGAGGGCGCCCGGACGGTGTTCTGGAACGGCCCGATGGGCGTGTTCGAGGTGCCGGAGTTCGCGGGCGGCACGCGCGCGGTGGCCGAGGCGCTGACGAAGATCGACGGCCTCTCGGTCGTCGGTGGCGGCGACTCGGCGGCCGCGGTCCGCACCCTGGGCTTCGAGGAGTCGGCCTTCGGCCACATCTCGACCGGCGGCGGCGCGAGCCTGGAGTACCTCGAGGGCAAGGAGCTCCCGGGCGTGAAGGTGCTGGAGGACTGATGGCGACCGGGACGAAGCGCAGCGGCCGCACGCCGCTGATGGCGGGCAACTGGAAGATGAACCTCAACCACCTCGAGGCGGTGGGGCTCGTCCAGAAGCTCGCGTGGACGCTGTCGGACAAGAAGCACGACCACGACGCCGTCGAGGTCGTCGTGGTCCCGCCGTTCACCGACCTGCGCTCCGTGCAGACGCTGGTGGACGGCGACCGGCTGAAGGTCCGCTACGGCGCCCAGGACGTCTCCGTGCACGACGCGGGGGCCTACACCGGCGAGATCTCGGCGGCCATGCTGGCCAAGCTCGGCTGCTCCTACGTGGTGGTCGGGCACTCCGAGCGCCGCGAGCACCACGCGGAGACCGACGAGGTCGTCAACGCCAAGGCGCGCAAGGCGCTCGCAGCCGGCATGACGCCGATCGTGTGCGTCGGCGAGGGACTGGAGGTGCGGCAGGCGGGTGACCACGTGGCGTACACCCTGGCCCAGGTCGACGGCTCCCTGGCCGGCTTCACGGCCGACGAGGTCGCCGGGCTGGTCGTGGCCTACGAGCCCGTCTGGGCGATCGGGACCGGCGAGGTCGCGACCCCCGACGACGCGCAGGAGGTCTGCTCGGCCATCCGTGCGCGCGTGCGCGAGGTGCACGGCGACGCGGCCGCCGACGGCCTGCGGATCCTGTACGGCGGGTCGGTCAAGGCCGCGAACGTCGCCGGGATCATGGTCAAGGACGACGTCGACGGGGCCCTCGTCGGCGGCGCGAGCCTGCAGCCCGAGGAGTTCGGCGGGATCTGCCGGTACCGCGACATGCCGCTGCTCTGAGAGCGGCCCGACGGGCGGCGGTGTGCCGAGCGATGTCCCGGCACGCCGCTGCCCGTGCCCTGCCCGACGTGACGTAAGGTCTGCTCCCGTGACTGTCCTCTTCACCATCGTGCTGATGATCACCAGCCTGCTGATGATCCTTCTCGTGCTGCTGCACAAGGGTCGTGGCGGTGGTCTCTCGGACATGTTCGGCGGCGGCGTCTCGACCAGCCTCGGCGGCTCGTCGGTCGCGGAGCGGAACCTCGACCGCTACACGATCGGCATCGGCATCATCTGGTTCGCGAGCATCATCGCCCTCGGGCTGCTGCTGGCGTACTCCGGCCAGTCCTGAGAGAGGAACACCGATGGCGGGCAGGACCAGCTCCATCCGCGGATCGCGTATCGGCTCCGGCCCCCTGGGGGAGTCGGAGCGCGGTGACGCCGCTCCGCGTCAGACGGTGACGTACTTCTGCGTGAACGACCACCGGTCCGTGATGATCTTCTCGTCCGAGGTGCAGGCGCCGACGTCGTGGGACTGCCCGAGCTGCGGCCTCCCGGCCAGCCTCGACTCGGACAACCCGCCGCCGGCCCCCAAGGTCGAGCCGTACAAGACGCACCTGGCCTACGTGAAGGAGCGCCGCTCCGAGGACGAGGCCAAGGTGATCCTTGACGAGGCCCTCACCCTCCTGCGCACCCGCCGCGCCTCCGGCGAGCTCATCTTCTGACCCTTCCCCGTCGAGTTGCGGCTTGCGCCGCGGTTCGGGGCGTCGAGTTGCGGGTTGCGCCGCGGTTCGGACCTCAGGCCGCGCGGCGGCGGGCGCGTTGCAACCCTGCACGGATGAGCGTGCGGACGTCGGCGTCCTCTCCGTACACGTCGGCCTTCCGCACCGCGATGACCTCATACCCGTGTACGCGCAGCACGTGGCGGCGCCTCGCGGCGTCGTGATCGCGCTGCTCCGGGGTGGAGTGCCACTCGGCGCCGTCGTACTCCACGGCGAAGCGCAGCGCTCGTGACCCCAGGTCGAGGAAGACGCGACCGCCACGGGATCCGGTCAGCTCGATCTGCAGGTCAGGAAGTGCGCCCGTCTCGTCCCACCAGGCCAGCTTGACCGCCGACTCCCCGGGCGAGGCGCTGCGCGGGTCCGCCAGCGGGACCACGTCGCGCAGCGTGCGTACCCATCGCTCACCCGCGAAGCGATCCGTCTCCGCGACGAGCTCGTCCCGCAGGACGCCGACCCGCAGCATCGAGTCGATCCCCGCCAGCGCTTCCCTGCGCGACCGGCTCCGGCCGAGGTCGGCCGCCGTTCGGAGCGGCGTCGTCACGAGGAGCCCACCGACGTCCACCACGTCCGTCGCGAGCAGCGACCGCTGGCCGCCACTGACCTCGGGCCGGCCGAGTGCACGTCCGCCGGGCAGGCGGAACAGCCGGATGGGTCGCGCAGCCACGTCCTCGCCAGGCCGCAGCACCATCTCGGCGCCGTGCAGCCACCCCGCGTGACGGTCGCACACGACCAGGTCGTCGGGCACGACCAGACGCAGGCTGGCGATGCGGAGCGCGACGTCGTCGTGCACCGCGGCCGACACGTAGACGCCCCGCAGCGGTCGCCGGAGATGCCCGCTCTCGACCAGTGCGGTCAGCCAGCCGCGGGGTACGCCCTCGCGCAGAGCCTGGTGGCGGTGGAACGGCCGGTCGATCGGCAGCGGGAAGGACTTGTCGAGCACGGGCAGGGCCTTGAAGCGGGACAGGGACATGACGAGCAGGGTGCTCGCTGACCTACGGCCGACACCCGACGCGGCACATCTGTGGATGAACGCGGCGCAACCCGCGACTCGACGCCCGGGACCGCGGCGCAACCCGCGACCCGACGCTCCGGACCGCGGCGCAACCCGCGACTCGACGGACCTCAGAGGCGGGACGCGGCGGCGCGGTCGAGCCACCACCGGGTGCGGCGGCGGCCGCGGACGCCGGCGGCCGGCGTGGCGCGGACCTCGTCCCCGGCCAGCGCACGGGCGACCGCGTCGGCCTTGCCCTCCCCGCTGACCAGGAACCAGACCTCGGTGCTGCGCTGCAGTGCGGGGAACGTCAGCGACACACGCTCGGGCGGCGGCTTGGGGGAGTCGCGCACCGCGACCACGTCGACGCCGACCTCGAAGAGCTGCGGGTGGTCGGGGAACAGCGAGGCGACGTGGCCGTCCGGGCCGACCCCGAGCATGACGACGTCGATCTCGTCGGGCCCGTGCTCGCGCAGGGTCGCCGCGTACACCTCGGCGGCCTCCTCGACCGACGACGCCGTGGCGCTCGACGGCACCGCGTGCACCTGGGTGGCACCCACCGCGTCGAGGAACGCCTGGCGCGCCTGACGCTCGTTGCGGTCCTCGGAGTCGGGCGCGACGAACCGCTCGTCGCCGAACCAGAACACCACGTCGGCGAAGTCGACCGAGCTGTCCGGAGCCAGCCGCGCCACCTCCCGGTGCACCAGGTCGGCGACGGTGCCGCCGGTGAGCACGACGTGGGGCGTACGCCCGTCCGCCTGCAGCGCACCCAGGTGCTCGAGCAGCGCCGTGGCCACCGCGGCGGCGAGCCGCTCCGCGTCCGGCAGGACGTCGCGCTCCGCGGCCCTCATGCCCGGTGCTCCCGGTAGTAGGCGACCAGCGCCCGCGTCGAGGCGTCCTGCGCCTCGAGCGCGTCGGCGTCGCCGCCGACCGCGGGGGTCAGCTCCTGCGCGAGCTGCTTGCCGAGCTCGACACCCCACTGGTCGAAGCTGTCGATGCCCCAGACCACGCCCTGCGTGAAGGTGACGTGCTCGTAGAGCGCCACGAGCTGACCCAGCACCGACGGCGTCAGCGCGGGCGCCATGATCGAGGTCGTGGGTCGGTTGCCGCTGAAGACCCGGGCGGGCACGACCGCCTCGGCCGTCCCCTCCGCGCGCACCTCGTCGGCCGTCTTGCCGAACGCCAGCGCCCGCGTCTGGGCGAAGAAGTTCGCCAGGAACATTTCGTGGACGTCCACGTCGCCGTCGACGAGGGGGTACGCCGGGTTGGCGAACGCGATGAAGTCCGCCGGGATCAGTCGCGTCCCCTGGTGGATCAGCTGGTAGAAGGCGTGCTGGCCGTTGGTGCCGGGTTCGCCCCAGAAGACCTCGCCGGTGCCCGCGGTGACGGGGGAGCCGTCCCAGCGCACGCCCTTGCCGTTGGACTCCATCGTCAGCTGCTGCAGGTAGGCCGGGAAGCGGTGCAGGAGCTGGGCGTACGGCAGCACCGCGTGGGTCGCGGCGCCGAGGAAGTCGCCGTACCAGACGTTCAACAGCCCCAGCTGCAGCGGCACGTTCCGCTCGGGCGGGGCGTCGCGGAAGTGCACGTCGACGGCGTGCATGCCGGCGAGCAGCTCGCCGAAGCGCTCGGGTCCGATCGCGACGACCAGCGACGTGCCGATGGCCGAGTCGAGCGAGTAGCGGCCGCCGACCCAGTCCCAGAACCCGAACGCGTTGTCGGGGTCGATGCCGAAGTCGGCGACCTTGTCGAGCGCCGTGGAGACGGCCACGAAGTGACGCGCGACGGCGTCGCCCTCACCACCGGCGGCGGCGCCGAGCGCCCCGGCCGAGCGCAGGCCGTCGAGCAGCCAGGAGCGGCACAGCCGGGCGTTGGTGAGGGTCTCGAGCGTCCCGAAGGTCTTGCTCGCCACGATGAACAGGGTCGTGGCCGGGTCCAGACCGGCCAGCGTGGTCGCGGCGTCGGTCGGGTCGATGTTGCTGATGAAGCGGCACTCGATCTCGGGGTGGTGGTACGGGGCCAGCGCCTCGTACGCCATCACCGGACCGAGGTCGGAGCCCCCGATGCCGATGTTCACCACCGTGCGGATCCGCTCGCCGGTGACGCCGGTCCACTCCCCGGAGCGGACCTTCTCGGCGAAGGCGTACACCCGGCCCAGCACCTCGTGCACGTCGGCGACGACGTCCTGGCCGTCGACGACGAGGTCGGCGTCGCGGGGGAGCCGCAGCGCCGTGTGCAGCACGGCCCGGTCCTCGGTCACGTTGACGCGCTCGCCGGCCAGCATCGCGTCACGGCGTGCCGCGACACCGGTCTGCTCGGCCAGCTCCAGCAGGGCGGCCAGCACGTCGTCGGTCACCAGGTTCTTGGACAGGTCGACCCGCAGGTCGCCCACGTCGTGGGTGAACCGGTCGGCCCGGCCCGGGTCCTGCGCGAACCATCCGCGCAGGTCCGGGGCCAGGCCCGCCAGCTCCGTGAGCCGCGCCCAGGCGGCCGTCGTGGTCGGGTCGACCGGCTGCGCCGCCGTCACGGGCTCAGGCCTTCGCGGCGTCGAGCTGGTTGCGGACGGTCTCCAGCAGCTCGTCCCAGGAGTCCACGAACTTCTGGACGCCCTCCTGCTCGAGCTGAGCGATCACGTCGTCGTAGGAGACCCCCGCCGCAGCGACCGCGTCGAGCACCGCGCGCGCGTCGTCGTACCGGGTCGTGACCAGGTCACCCTCGACCTCGCCGTGGTCGGCGAAGGCGTCCATCGTCTTCTCCGGCATCGTGTTCACGGTGTCGGCGACGACCAGGTCGGTGACGTACATCGTGTCGCGGTAGTCGGGGTTCTTGACACCCGTCGAGGCCCACAGGGGCCGCTGGCGGTGGGCGCCCGCCGCCGCGAGCCGCTCCCACCGCTCGCCCGAGAAGAACTTCTCGAACGCCTGGTACGCCAGCCGCGCGTTCGCCACGCCCGCCTTGCCGAACAGCTCGGCGTCGGCGCCAGCCGCCTCCAGCCGCTTGTCGATCTCGCTGTCGACCCGGGAGACGAAGAAGGACGCGACGGAGTGGATCGTGGACAGGTCGTGCCCGTTCTCGAGCGCCTTCTCGAGCCCGGAGACGTACGCCTCCATCACGGCCTGGTAGCGCTCGAGGCCGAAGATCAACGTCACGTTCACCGAGATGCCCTCGGCCAGCGTGTCGGAGATCGCCGGCGCACCCTCCGTGGTCGCCGGGATCTTGATCATCGCGTTGGGCCGGTCGACCGCGGCGGCCAGCTCCTTGGCCGAGGCCAGGGTGGCGTCGGTGTCGTGGGCCAGGCCCGGGGCGACCTCGATCGAGACGCGGCCGTCGACGCCACCGGTGGCGTCGTAGGTCTCGCGCAGCACGTCGGCGGCGTTGCGCACGTCGGTCGTGGTCAGCTCGAAGACCACCCGGTCGATGTCGGCGCCGTCGGCAGCCAGCGAACGGAGCTGCTCGTCGTAGCGCTCGCCGTCGGCCAGTGCTGCCGCGAAGATCGACGGGTTCGTGGTCACGCCGACCACGGACCGCTCGGCGACGAGCTCGGCGAGGTTGCCGGTCTCGATGCGCTCGCGCGACAGGTCGTCGAGCCAGATGGACACACCCGCGTCGGCGAGTGCCTTCAGACGGTCGGACATCGGTGCCTCCTGGGGCGGGGTCGGGGAAGGTGCGGGTGGGTGTCCGGTCGGGTGGACCGGCGGGTCAGCGCGCGACGCGCAGGGTGTCCTGCGCCGCGAGCACGACGGCCTCCGCCGTGAACCCGAACTCGGTGAACATGCGCTCGGCCGAGGCGCTCGCGCCGTAGGTCTCGATCGACACGACCTTGCCGTGGTCGCCGACGAGGCGCCACCACGGCATCGCGATGCCGGCCTCGACCGCGACGCGCGCCTTGACGGTCGGCGGCACGACGCTCTCCTGGTAGGCGAGGTCCTGCTCGGCGAACCACTCGAGGCAGGGGACGGAGACGACACGGGCCTTCACGCCGTCCTCGGCAAGCTTGTCCGCCGCCGCGACGGCCAGCTGGACCTCGGAGCCCGTGGCGAGCAGCACGACGTCGGGCTGGCCGCCGTCGGCGTCCTTGAGCACGTACGCACCGCGCGCCACGCCGTCGGTGGTCGCGAAGCCGTCCTCGCCGCGCGGGAAGACCGGGACGTTCTGTCGCGAGAGCGCGAGCGCGGCCGGACGGTCGCTGTTGGCCAGGATCGCGGCCCACGCGGCCGCGGTCTCGTTGGCGTCGGCGGGCCGCACCACGTCGAGGCCGGGGATGGCGCGCAGGGCGGCGAGGTGCTCGACCGGCTGGTGGGTCGGGCCGTCCTCGCCGAGGCCGATCGAGTCGTGGGTCCACACGTAGGTGACCGGCAGCTTGCTGAGCGCCGCGACGCGGACGGCGCCGCGCATGTAGTCGGAGAACGTGAGGAACGTGCCGCCGAAGACGCGCGTCAGCCCGTCCGCGGCGATACCGTTCATGATCGCGCCCATGCCGTGCTCGCGGATGCCGAAGTGCAGCACCCGGCCCTGCAGCGGGTCGCCCTCCCAGTCCTTGGTGGAGCGGGAGGCCGGGATGAACGACGGCGCATCCTTGATCGTGGTGTTGTTCGAGCCGGCGAGGTCGGCCGAGCCGCCCCACAGCTCCGGCAGCACGGGCGCCAGGGCGTTGATCACCTTGCCGGAGGCGGCGCGGGTGGCGACGCCCTTCGGGTCGGCGGGGAAGGTCGGCAGCGCGTCGGCGAGGTCTGCGGGGAGCTCGTGGGCCTTCAGCCGGTGCAGCAGCGTCTCGAGCTCGGGGTTGGCGGCCGCCCAGGCGGCGTACTTCTCGTCCCACTCCGCGCCCCACGCCGCGCCACGCTCGGCGAGCGCGCGGGTGTGCTGGAGGACCTCCGGCGGCACCTGGAAGGTCTGCTCGGGGTCCCAGCCCAGGACCTCCTTGGTGGCGGCCACCTCGGCGTCGCCCAGGGCGCTGCCGTGCGCGGCCTCCGTGCCCTGCGCGTTCGGCGCGGGCCACGCGATGACGGTGTCGAGCACGATCAGCGACGGACGGTCGTCGACGGCGCGGGCGGACCGGACGGCGTCGTAGAGCGCCGGGACGTCCTCCTCGTACCGCTCGCCGCCGTTGGTCCAGTCGACGGTCTGGACGTGCCAGCCGTACGCCTCGTAGCGCTTCGCGACGTCTTCGTTGAACGCCACGTCGGTGTCGCCCTCGATCGAGATCCGGTTGCGGTCGTAGATCACCGTGAGGTTGCCGAGCTGCTGGGTGCCCGCGATGGAGCTCGCCTCGCCGGAGACCCCCTCCTGCAGGTCGCCGTCCGAGCAGATCGCGTAGACGTCGTGGTCGAACAGGCTCTCGCCGAGGGCGGCCGTCGGGTCGAGGATGCCGTGCTGGCGCCGCGCGGCCATCGCGATGCCGACGGCGTTCGCGACGCCCTGGCCCAGGGGACCGGTGGTCACCTCGACGCCCGCGGTGTGGCCGTACTCCGGGTGGCCCGGGGTCTTCGAGCCCCAGGTGCGCAGCGCCTTCAGGTCCTCGATCTCGAGGCCGAAGCCACCGAGGAACAGCTGCGTGTAGAGCGTGATGCTCGAGTGGCCGCACGAGAGCACGAAGCGGTCGCGCGCGATCCAGGTCGGGTGCGCCGGGTCGTGCCGCATGACCTTCTGGAACAGCAGGTACGCCACCGGCGCCAGGCTCATCGCCGTGCCGGGGTGTCCGTTGCCGACCTTCTGGACGGCGTCCATCGCGAGGACGCGGGCGGTGTCCACCGCCTTCTGGTCGAGCTCGGTCCAGTCCAGCTTGGTCTCGGTCACGTGGTTCCTCTCCGGGGGGCTGTGCGGGGGTGCGGCGCCCGTGCGGCGCGGTGGGTGGGCGTGCGCCCGGCGGCGTGTGATCACCGGTACCCACGCGCGGGCACGGCCGATGCCGAGCCTAGCGCCGCCCCGGTTTAGACTCGACCCCGCACTGCACCGCCCCGGCCGTCGTTCCGCCAGCTGGAAACGCGGCGGCCGCTTGACGCTGACGAGGACCTCTGTGACGTACGCCGGAAAGTCGGTCTCCGCCGCCCGCGTGCCGGAGGAGGCGTCGCCTCCCGGCCCGTCGACCGGGGGTCCCGACGGACCCGCAGGGGCCGACGTGCATGCTGGTGCGGTGTCCGACGCGCTTCCTCCCGTGCCTCCCGGCTCGTTGAGCGAGGAGGAGACGGCCGACGACCTCGGCGTCCGCGAGGAGCCGGCTCCGGCCGGGCGCGCCTCGCTGCGCGACGTCGTCGCCGCCTACGTCGGCCTCACCAAGCCGCGCGTCATCGAGCTGCTGCTCCTGACGACCGTGCCGGTGATGTTCTTCGCCGCGCGGGGGATCCCGCCGCTCGGGCTGGTCGCCGCCACCGTGGTCGGCGGCGCGCTCTCGGCGGGCTCGGCCTCGGCCCTCAACTGCGTCTACGACCGCGACATCGACGAGCAGATGCGTCGTACGCGTCGGCGCGCGCTGCCGCGGCACATCGTCACGCCTCGTTCCGCGCTGGTCTTCGGCCTCACGCTCGGCGTGCTGTCGACGGTGATCCTCTTCGTCTGGGTCAACCCGCTCTCGGCGGCCCTGTCGGTCTCGGCGAACGCGTTCTACATCTTCGTCTACACGATGTGGCTCAAGCGCCGCACGACCCAGAACATCGTCTGGGGCGGCGCGGCCGGCTGCTTCCCGGCCCTGATCGGCTGGACGGCGGTGACGAACGAGCTGGCGTGGCCGCCGGTGATCTGCTTCCTCATCGTCTTCTTCTGGACGCCTCCCCACACGTGGGCGCTCGCCATGCGCTACCGGGAGGACTACGCGAACGTGGCCGTTCCGATGCTGCCGGTCGTGGCGCCCGCGGCGTCGGTCGGCAAGCAGATCGTGCTCTACACGTGGGCCACCGTCGCGATCTCGCTGGTGCTGTGGCCCGTCGCCGGCACTGGCTGGTTCTACCCGGCCGCCGCCGCGGTGCTCGGCGCGGTGTTCCTCGTCGAGGCGCACAAGCTCTGGCGGCGCGCGGTGGGCACCGAGCAGCTGACGCTGATCAACCCGATGCGGCTGTTCCACACGTCGAACCTCTACCTGTCGCTGCTCTTCGTCGCCATCGCGATCGACCCGCTGATCGGCTGACCCGGGGCGCGCACCGCCGCACTGCCGGCGCCCGCCAGGGCGCCCCGTGGGTGCCGGCTCGGCGCGAGCGGAGCGGTCAGGCGGGCGTGGGCACGCGGCGCGAGCGGACCAGCACCCAGGCCAGTGCCGCCGAGGTGAGCGCGGCGCCGACGAGGTGCAGGGCGACCAGCACGATCGGCAGGCCCGTGAAGTACTGGACGTAGCCCACGACGCCCTGCGAGAGCTCGACGGCGATCAGCGCGACGGCCGCCCGCACGAGGAACGCGTCGCCGCTGCGCCGGGCGAGCACGAGGAGCACGACGCTGAGTCCGACGAGGGCGTACACGGCCCAGGCGTGGATGTGCGAGAACAACGCCGGGTCCAGGCCCGTGCGGGGGGAGTCCGCGTCACCGGCGTGCGGCCCGCTGCCGGTCACGACGGTGCCGAGGTAGAGCACGACCCAGCCGACGCCGAAGGTCGCCAGGGCGGTGCGACGCACCGGATCCGCGTGCCGGCGGGAGGTCCGCGGGTGGCGCAGCCAGTCGAGCAGCAGCACGCACAGGCCGATCATCGCCAGGGACAGCAGCAGGTGGAACGCGACCAGCCACGGGTTGAGGTCGGTGAGCACCGTGATGCCGCCGATCACGGCCTGGGCGGGGATGCCGAGGCCGATCACGAACGCCACCCGGGCCGCGCGCCGGCGTCCGGCCCGCCACGCCGCGAGGAAGGTCGCGAGGGCGACGGCCGCCAGCACGAAGGTCAGCAGCCGGTTGCCGAACTCGATGGCGCCGTGGATGCCGAGGCTGCCGTGGGGCACGTACGAGTCGTCCGTGCAGCGCGGCCAGGTCGGGCAGCCGAGGCCCGAGCCCGTCAGACGGACGACCCCGCCCGTCAGGACGATGCCGATGTTGGCGACGAGGTTGGCGATCGCGAGCGGCACCAGCACGCGCTGGGCCACCGAGGTCACGGTGCTCGGGGGGCCGCCGGGGGCGGCCTCGGTGCGGACGGACAACGTCACTCCCAACGGAACAGCCGCGAGACGGCCGTCGCTCCCACGACGGTCCAGCCCACGAGGACGAGCAGGGGGACGACGGCCACCTGGCCGTCGAGGAACGCGGTGCGCAGGGCGTCGCCCAGTGCCGCCGAGGGCAGCACCTGGAGGACGTCACCGGCGGCGCCGTACGAGCTGCGGGGCAGGACGACGGCACCGCCGACCAGGAGCAGCAGGTAGACGAGGTTGGCCGCGGCCAACGTGGCCTCGGCCCGCAGCGTGCCCGCCATGAGCAGGCCGAGGGAGGCGAACGCGGCCGCGCCGAGCAGGACCGCCAGCAGCGCGGCGAGCACGCCGACCAGCCCGCCGTCGGGGCTCCAGCCGAGGCCGAGCGCGACCGGCACCAGGACGCAGGCCTGCACGACCTGGACGACCAGCAGGGCGCCGAGCTTCCCGAGCAGGAGGCCGTGACGCGGCAGCGGCGAGGCGCCGAGGCGCTTGATGAGGCCGTAGCGGCGCTCGAAGCCGGTCGCGATCGCCAGCGAGGTGAAGGCCGTCGACATGACGGCCAGGGCGAGGACGCCCGGGGTCAGCGTGTCGACGGCCGAGCCCTCGAGCTCGATCCCGCCGCGCCGCCCGGCGACCACGCCGCCCACGAGCGCCAGCGCGGGGATGACCAGCGCGACGAGCAGCTGCTCGCCGTTGCGCAGCATCAGCCGGGTCTCCATCGACGCCTGGGCCCGCACCTGGCGCGCCAGGGGAGCGGCGCCGGGGGCCGGCGCGAAGGTGCCGCTCATCGGGCGCCCCCGCCCGCCGGCTCGCCGAGCTCGCGCCCGGTCAGCTGCAGGAACACGTCCTCGAGGGTGCGCTGGCCCAGGGTGAGCGACTCCGGGAGCACGCCGTGCCGCTCGCACCAGGCCGAGACCGTGGAGAGCGTCGAGGCGTCGGCGGGACCGGTGATCAGCAGGCTCTGCGCGTTGACGGGGGTGACCTCCGTGGCGGGCCCCAGCGATGCCTGCAGCGAGGCCGGCGCGTGCGGGGGGAAGGGCTCGGTGACCACGAGCCGGATCGTGGTCGCGCCGCCGGCGCGGGTGAGCTCGAAGGGCGACCCGCTGGCGATCAGGCGCCCGCGGTCGATCACGTGCACGTGGTCGGCGAGGCGCTCGGCCTCCTCGAGGTAGTGCGTCGTCAGCACGGTCGTGACGCCGTCGGCCCGCAGCTCCTCGAGCAGGTCCCAGGTCGCGCGACGCACGGCCGGGTCCATGCCGGCCGTCGGCTCGTCGACGAACAGCAGCTCGGGCCGGCCGACGAGGGCCATCGCCAGACCGAGGCGCTGCTGCTGGCCGCCGGAGAGCCGGCGGAAGGGCGTACGCCCGCACTCGGCGAGACCGAGGCGCTCGACCAGCAGGTCCACCGACAGCGGCTGGGCGTGCAGGGCGGCGACGTGGCGCAGCATCTCGACCGCACGCACGCCCGACCAGGCCCCGCCGGCCTGGAGCATGACGCCGACGCGGGGGAGCAGGGCACGCCGGTCGCGGACGGGGTCGAGGCCCAGGACCCGCACCGTGCCGGCCTGCGGGCGGCGGTAGCCCTCGCAGGTCTCCAGCGTCGTCGTCTTGCCGGCACCGTTGGGGCCGAGGACGGCCGTGATCGTGCCGGACTCGACCCGCAGGCTGAGGGCGTCGACGGCCAGGGTGTCGCCGTACCGCATCACCAGGCCGTCGACGACGACGGCAGGAGCAGCGGGGACGGGCACCGGACAAGTGTAGGAGCCGGACGCCGTCCGGCTCACGTCGAGGGCGCCCCTCGGGGCGGCCCCGGCCGGTAAGGCGACCCTTGCTTGAAGCGGCAACTCGAATAACGTCACACTGGCGTAGTGCAATTCACCAGGAGTGCTGCCGGAGTCAGGCCCGTCGGGTCCGACGACGTCGACGCCCCTACGCGCGCACGGGTGGTGCGCAGCATCCTCGAGGCCGGTCCCTCGACCGCGGCGCAGCTCGCCGACCGTCTGGAGCTGACGCCCGCCGCGGTGCGCCGCCACCTCGACCAGCTGGTCGAGGACGGCAAGCTCGAGCACCGCCAGCAGCGACCCGGCGGCGCCCGCGGTCGCGGTCGCCCCGCGCGCGTGTTCGCGCTGACGGACACCGGCCGCGAGCAGTTCGACCAGCAGTACGACACGCTGGCCGTCCAGGCGCTGCGCTTCCTCGCCCGCACCCAGGGCCCGGAGGCCGTCGCCGAGTTCGCCCGGCAGCGCGTGTCGTTCATCGAGCGCGACTTCGCCGCCGTCCAGGACGCGGAGCCCGAGCTGAGTCCCGCGGAGGTGCTCGCCCGGGTGCTGACCGACGAGGGCTACGCCGCCGGCGTGCGCGGGTCGCCGATCGGCGACCAGCTGTGCCAGCAGCACTGCCCGGTCTCCCACGTCGCGAGCGAGTTCCCCCAGCTGTGCGAGGCCGAGACGGAGGCGATCAGCGCCGTCCTGGGCCGCCACGTGCAGCGACTGGCCACCATCGCCCACGGCGACGGCGTCTGCACCACCTGCATCCCCGACCTACCGCCTACCGGTCCCACCAGCAGCACCGACCAGAACGGAGCGTCCGCATGACGTCCACCCCGAGCATCGACGAGCTCAACCCCGGCCTCGCCGGCATCGGCCGGTACGAGTTCGGCTGGTCCGACAGCGACGACGCCGGCGCCACCGCGCAGCGCGGGCTCAACGACGCGGTCGTGCGCGACATCTCCGGCAAGAAGAGCGAGCCCGGCTGGATGCTGGACCTGCGCCTCAAGGGCCTCAAGCTCTTCGACCGCAAGCCCATGCCGACCTGGGGCTCGGACCTCGGCGGCATCGACTTCGACAACATCAAGTACTTCGTGCGCTCCTCCGAGAAGCAGGCCACCAGCTGGGAGGACCTGCCCGAGGACATCAAGAACACCTACGACAAGCTCGGCATCCCCGAGGCGGAGAAGCAGCGCCTCGTCGCCGGCGTCGCCGCGCAGTACGAGTCGGAGGTCGTCTACCACTCGATCCGCGAGGACCTCGAGGAGAAGGGCGTCATCTTCGTCGACACCGACACGGCGCTGAAGGAGCACGAGGAGCTCTTCAAGGAGTACTTCGGCACCGTCATCCCTGTCGGCGACAACAAGTTCTCCGCGCTCAACACGGCGGTGTGGTCCGGCGGCTCGTTCATCTACGTGCCCAAGGGCGTCCACGTCGACATCCCGCTGCAGGCCTACTTCCGGATCAACACCGAGAACATGGGTCAGTTCGAGCGCACGCTGATCATCGCCGACGAGGACTCGTACGTGCACTACGTCGAGGGCTGCACGGCGCCGATCTACAGCTCCGACTCGCTGCACTCGGCCGTCGTCGAGATCGTCGTGAAGAAGGGCGCCCGCGTGCGCTACACGACCATCCAGAACTGGTCGAACAACGTCTACAACCTCGTCACCAAGCGCGCGACCTGCGAGGCCGGCGCGACGATGGAGTGGGTCGACGGCAACATCGGCTCCAAGGTGACGATGAAGTACCCGGCCGTCTACCTCATGGGCGAGCACGCCAAGGGCGAGACGCTCTCCATCGCGTTCGCCGGCGAGGGCCAGCACCAGGACGCCGGCGCCAAGATGGTGCACGCGGCGCCCCACACCTCGTCCTCGATCCTGTCGAAGTCGGTGGCCCGCGGCGGCGGCCGCACGTCCTACCGCGGCCTCATCCAGGTCAACGAGGGCGCCTACGGCTCCAAGTCGAACGTCCTGTGCGACGCGCTCCTGGTCGACCAGATCAGCCGCTCGGACACGTACCCCTACGTCGACATCCGCGAGGACGACGTGTCGATGGGCCACGAGGCGAGCGTCTCAAAGGTCTCCGAGGACCAGCTCTTCTACCTGATGAGCCGCGGTCTCGAGGAGGACGAGGCGATGGCCATGATCGTGCGCGGCTTCGTGGAGCCGATCGCGAAGGAGCTCCCGATGGAGTACGCCCTCGAGCTCAACCGGCTCATCGAGCTGCAGATGGAGGGCGCGGTCGGCTGACGCCGGCACCGCTGCCCCCGACACCCGAGACACCGACGAAGAGACGAGAAGTGACAGTCATCGACGAGACGCCCGCCGCCGCGCGGGCCGTGGAGACGGGCAAGGTCTCCAGCCACCTCCACCCGGAGCCCTCCTACGACCTGGCGGCCCACCCCGAGCCGACCGGCCGCGAGGAGATCTGGCGGTTCACCCCCCTCAAGCGCCTGCGCGGGCTGCTCGAGGACGTGCCGTCTGACGCGCACCTGGAGTGGCAGACGCAGCTGCCGGCCGGGGTCACCCTGACCCCGATCAGCGCGGAGGAGGCCCGCGACCTGGGCGAGTTCCTGCCCTTCGACCGTCTCGCCGCGCTGGCCGTGGCCAACGCCGGGGGCGCCATGCTGCTCGACGTGCCCGCCGAGACCGAGCTGGACGAGCCCGTGCGGATCGACCTCACCGGCACCGGGCTCGACCAGGTCGTGTGGGGCCACCTCGTCGTGCGGGTCGGCCGCTTCGCCAAGGCCACCGTGCTCGTCGAGCACTCGGGTGCCGCCCGCTACAGCCACGCCACCTCGGTGCTCGTCGGCGACGGCGCGCAGCTGGACCTCGTCACGGTCAACGACTGGAGCGACGACTCGGTGCACGCCGGCCAGGTCGGCATCCGCGTCGGCCGCGACGCCCGGGTGCGGGCCAGCGAGTTCACCATCGGCGGCGACCTGGTGCGCACCTCCACCAACGTGGAGTACGCGGGCCCCGGCGGCGACGCCGAGCTGCTCGGCCTCTACTTCGCCGACGCCGGCCAGCACATCGAGCACCGGCTCTTCGCCGACCACACCGCCCCGAAGACGAAGAGCAACGTCGTCTACAAGGGCGCGCTGCAGGGCGAGGGCGCGCACACGGTGTGGATCGGCAACGTGCTGATCCGCAAGGTGGCCGAGGGCATCGAGACGTACGAGGAGAACCGCAACCTCGTGCTCACCGACGGCTGCCAGGCCGACTCGGTGCCGAACCTCGAGATCGAGACCGGCGAGATCGAGGGCGCCGGCCACGCGTCCGCGACCGGCCGCTTCGACGACGAGCAGCTGTTCTACCTGCGCAGCCGGGGGATCAGCGAGGGCGAGGCCCGACGGCTCGTCGTGCACGGCTTCTTCAACGACCTCATCCGCCGCGTCGGCGTGCCCGAGCTCGAGGAGCGCCTGCGTGCGGTCGTCGAGTCCGAGCTCGAGCGCCACGTGCTCAGCGGCACGGTCTGAGCCCGGCATGGCCTTCGAGCGAGCCTGCGCGGTCGCGGACGTCGCGGCCGACGGCGCGTACGCCGTGACCCTCGGCGGTCAGGACGTCGCGGTCGCGCGCGACGGCGACACGTTCTACGCCGTCGAGGACCAGTGCAGCCACGCCCTGGTCGCCCTCTCCGAGGGCGAGGTGGCGGACTGCCGCATCGAGTGCTGGTTGCACGGCTCCGAGTTCGACCTGCGCACGGGCCAGCCCAGCGGCCTGCCCGCCACCGAGCCGGTCGCCACCTTCCCCGTGGAGGTGCGCGACGGCGAGGTGTACGTCGACGTCACCACCACCCTGAACGGGGTCCGGCCGAGCGACTGAGCCGCCGACCCCGCCCCTAGACCCCCACAAAGGACGAAGAGAGACATGAGCACGCTGGAGATCAAGGACCTGCACGTCTCGGTGACCACCGAGGACGGCCCCAAGGAGATCCTCAAGGGCGTCACGCTGACCATCAAGGACGGCGAGACCCACGCGATCATGGGCCCCAACGGCTCGGGCAAGTCGACGCTGGCGTACTCCATCGCCGGTCACCCGAAGTACGACATCACGAGCGGCACCGTGACCCTCGACGGCGAGGACGTCCTCGAGATGAGCGTGGACGAGCGCGCCCGCGCCGGCCTGTTCCTCGCGATGCAGTACCCCGTCGAGGTGCCCGGCGTCTCGGTGGCCAACTTCCTGCGCACCGCCAAGACGGCGATCGACGGCGAGGCGCCCAAGCTGCGCACGTGGGTCAAGGACGTCAACACCGCGCTCGACGCCAACGGCCTCGACGCCTCGTTCTCCCAGCGCTCGGTCAACGAGGGCTTCTCGGGCGGCGAGAAGAAGCGCCACGAGATCGCGCAGCTCAACCTGCTGCAGCCGAAGGTCGCCATCCTCGACGAGACCGACTCGGGCCTCGACATCGACGCGCTCAAGGTCGTCTCGGCCGGTGTCAACCAGTTCGCCGAGGGCGGCGACAAGGGCGTCCTGCTGATCACGCACTACACGCGCATCCTGCGCTACATCAAGCCCGACTTCGTCCACGTGTTCGTGGCCGGCCGCATCGCCGAGCAGGGCGGCCCCGAGCTGGCCGACCAGCTCGAGGCCGAGGGCTACGACAAGTACGTCAACGCCGCGGTCTGAACCGTCCGCGCCCCGTCACGTCCGTCTGAAAGGAACGCCATGTCGATCGCTGGACTGCTGCCCCAGCTCGAGGTGGTCCGCAAGGACTTCCCGATCCTCGAGCGCACGCTCGCGGGCGGGCTGCCGCTGGTCTACCTCGACAGCGCGAACACCTCGCAGAAGCCGCAGTGCGTCATCGACACGATGGTCGACCACCTCGAGCGGCACAACGCGAACGTCGCGCGGGCGATGCACCAGCTCGGTGCGGAGTCGTCCGAGGCGTTCGAGGCGGCGCGCGACAAGGTGGCGGCCTTCATCGGCGCCCCGTCGCGCGACGAGGTGATCTTCACGAAGAACGCCTCGGAGGCGCTCAACCTGGTCGCGAACACGCTGGCGTGGGCGCGCGGCGAGCGCGGCATCGGCGAGGGCGACGTCGTCGTCACCACCGAGATGGAGCACCACTCCAACATCGTGCCGTGGCAGCTCCTCACCGAGCGCACGGGCGCGACGCTGCGCTGGTTCGGGCTCACCGACGACGGGCAGCTGGACCTGTCGGACGTCGACGAGCTGATCACCGAGCGGACGAAGGTCGTCACCCTCACCTGGGTGTCGAACATGCTCGGCACGATCAACCCGGTCGCGCAGATCGCCCGCCGCGCCCACGAGGTCGGTGCGCTCGTGGTCGTCGACGCCTCCCAGGCCGCGCCGCAGCTGCCGATCGACCTCGCGGGCATGGCGCCCGAGGAGCGTCCCGACCTGCTGGTCTTCACGGGCCACAAGGTGGTCGGTCCGACCGGCATCGGCGTGCTCTGGGGAAGCCGAGCGGTCCTCGAGCAGCTGCCGCCGTTCCTGGGCGGCGGCGAGATGATCGCGACCGTGGCGATGGAGCGCTCGACGTACGCCGACATCCCGCACAAGTTCGAGGCCGGGACCCCGCCGATCGTCGAGGCCGTCGGCCTCGGCGCCGCGGTCGACTACCTCTCGGACCTCGGTCTGGACGCCATCCACGCCCACGAGCAGGCGATCACGGGGTACGCGCTGGAGGGCCTGGCCACGATCCCCGGCCTGACGGTGCTCGGTCCGCTCGACCCCGCCGCCCGCGGGGGAGCGGTCAGCTTCGAGATGGAGGGCGTGCACCCGCACGACATCGCGCAGGTGCTCGACAGCCGCGGCGTCGCCGTGCGTGCCGGTCACCACTGCGCGAAGCCCGCGCACGCGCGGTTCGGGGTGCAGAGCTCGACGCGGATGTCGTCGTACCTCTACACGACCCCGGCGGAGATCGACGCCCTCGTCGAGGCGCTGGAATACACCCGCTCGTACTTCCGGTTGGGATGAGGCGATGACGGCACAGGATCTGGATGCGCTCTACCAGGAGATCATCCTCGACCACTACAAGAACCCCCACAACAAGGGTCTGCGCGACCCCCACGAGGCCGAGGTGCACCACGTCAACCCGACGTGCGGCGACGAGATCACCCTGCGGGTGCACCTCGTCGGCGAGCCCGGCGCCGAGACGGTGGCCGACGTGTCCTACGACGCGCTCGGCTGCTCCATCTCGCAGGCGTCGGCCTCGGTGCTGACCGACCTGGTGATCGGCAAGCCGGTCGCCGAGGCCGTGAGCATCCACGAGAACTTCCTGACCCTGATGCAGGGTCGGGGCAAGGTGGAGCCGGACGAGGACGTGCTGGAGGACGGCATCGCCTTCGCCGGCGTCGCCAAGTTCCCCGCACGCGTCAAGTGCGCTCTGCTGTCGTGGATGGCGTGGAAGGACGCGACCGCCCGAGTCATCGAGGAGAAGGCATGAGCACCGAGACCCCCGACCAGCAGACCGTGGCGACCACGGACGGCCCCGTCACCGGCGAGGTCACCGACGGGCCCACCCCGCCCCGGCCGGGCGAGGTCGCGCCCGGCGTCGACGCCCCGGCCCGCACCGGCGGCGAGGCCGCCAGCGCCGACACGACCCACGCGGCGGGCACCGCCGACGACCTGCCCGAGGTCCCGGAGGCCTCCGGCGGCGTGTCGACCAGCCGTTCGTCGTCCACGTCGGTCGAGGACGTCACCGAGGCCATGAAGGACGTCGTCGACCCCGAGCTCGGGATCAACGTCGTCGACCTCGGTCTCGTCTACGGCGTGCACGTCGACGAGGACACGAACGCCGTCATCGACATGACGCTGACCTCCGCGGCCTGCCCGCTCACCGACGTCATCACGGACCAGACGGTCTCGGCGCTCGAGGGCATCGTCAACGACGTCGCGATCAACTGGGTCTGGATGCCGCCGTGGGGCCCGGACAAGATCACCGACGACGGGCGCGACCAGCTGCGCGCACTCGGCTTCAACGTCTGAGCCGGCGATGACCACCGTCCTCGTGCCCGCGGGGCGGTGGTCGCGCTGGGTCGCGTCGTTCGGCGAGCGGCACGGCGCTCCTGAGCTCGTCCTCGAGGACGGGCGACTGGACGGCCGCGCGCCCGACGGGTCCTGGTTCCGCGCCTCGCTCCCGTTCGACGCCCGGCACGCGGGTGCGCCCACCCCCGAGGCGCTGGCGGTCGCCGCCGCCCCTCCGGAGCGCTGGGGCGTGCTGCTGGTGCGCAAGGGCGGGTTCGCCGTGGCGCTGGTGGAGGTACGCACCGTGGTCGCGAGCAAGGTCGGCCGGCGGCACGTGCAGGGTCGCACCAAGGCGGGCGGGCAGAGCCAGCAGCGGTTCGCCCGGCGCCGGGCCAACCAGGCGCGGGCCGCCTTCGACGCCGCGGCCGACCACGCGTACGCGGTGTGGGGCAGCGACGAGAACCGGCACCTGGACGCGGTGGTGGGCGGCGACCGTGCCGCCGTGGCCGAGGTCCTGGACGACCGGCGCCTGCGCAACGTGCGGGTGACGGGGCCGTTCCTGCCCGGCCCGGACCCGCGGCGCGACGTGCTGCTCCGAGCGGTCGAGGACGCCCAGGCGCTGAGCGTCGACGTGCACAACGCGCCCGGCACCTGACCGGCGGCCGGAGCGGGCGCACCTGCGTGGCCCGGCGCCACGCTCAGGCGTGCGAGACGAAGGGCGCGCGGCGCAGCAGGGCGTCCCGCCCTGCCGACAGGGGGAGGTCGTCGAGCGACAGCGTCGCGGTGAGGACGCTGCCGTCGACGGAGGTCTCCAGCAGCTCGAAGCCCCGCGCGTCGCCGTCGGCGTCGAGCACGTCGGCCAGCGCGTCGGCGTTGGCCTCCGCCTCCTCCGACGACGCGTGGTGGTAGGCGACCACCAGCGGGGCGTCGGCGTCGCCGGTCAGTCCCACACCCACCGCGTCGAACGCCTCGGGCAGCGACCGCGAGTCACCGGGCGACGCGCCCACGACGAGGTCCGCGACGTAGACCTCGTGGACGTCGAGCGCCTCCGCGACCTCCAGCGCCCCTTCGTCACCTCGGTCCTGGGCCAGCGCCAGCGTGAGGTCCGACGCGACGAACGCCGCCGTGAGGAGGTCCTTCTCGGCCTGCACGTGCACCGGCTGGCCCAGCGGGCGCAGCGCGCTGCGCTCGGTCAGGTCCGTGGAGAGGTCCTGGCCCTCGCCGATCCGCCAGCGACCCTCCTCGCCGGGGCCGTAGGCCTCCTCGAGGGCGTCGAGGTCCACCGGGCCGGCCACGACCGAGGCACGGCCCGGGGCCGAGACGAGCTCGGCGAAGCGCTCGGCCGTGACGGCCGAGGTGCCGATCTCGGCGGCGACCACGTCCGGGGCCTCGCCCCAGTAGCCGCCGAGCACCTCGGGCAGGGTGAGCGCCACGGAGCCCTCGACCCCGGTCACGGCGTCCAGCCAGTCCTCGTAGCCCGCCTCGTCGTCGACACCGTCGGGCCGCTCGGCCTCGGCCAGCGCGCTCGCGCGGTCGAGGTCGCCCACGGAGACGAAGGACGCCTCGTAGGCGGTCGTCGGCAGGGAGGCGACGCCCCAGCGCACCAGGCCGTCCTCGACCGCGCCGGAGCGGTCCCGCGCCGAGGACTCCGCGGCGTCGTCCGACGACGAGCCGCACGCCGCGAGGGACGCGGAGAGCACGAGGACGGCGAGGGCGGCGGTGGGAGCGGTCGTCGAGACGCTGCGTCGGGCGGACATGCACCCGGCCTTCCCCGCACGGCGCCCCGGAAACGGTCGATCCGTCTGCCAGACTCCCGACCATGTGGCGCCCCGACGACGGGTGGGAGGCACTGCGCGGCGGGCGGGGCCCGAGCACCGGCGGTGTCTGGCTCGACCGGACCACGACGCCGCCGAGCGTCGTGAAGCGGCTCGTCGCGCCCGGGCCCGACGACCCCGAGGAGCTCGCGGTGCCGACGCACGACGCGTGGTGGCGCCGCTCCGCGGCCGTGGCGGCGTCGGGGGTGGTCGACGGCACCACCGGGCTGCGCTCGGTGCCGGTGCTCGACGTGACCGAGGACGCCGAGGGCGTCACGCTGCGCCACGCGTACGTCGCACCCGACCCGCCGCCGGCCCTCTACCTGGCGTCGCGCCTGGGTGCGTTCGCCGGCTGCGCGCCACCCGCGGTGCCCTGGCTCGCTCGCGGCCAGCTGGCCGGGCGGCTGAGCAGGGTCGAGTGGCGGGGCGGCTGGACGACCCTGCAGCGCACCAGTCTCGCCGACCTGGCCGACCGGCTCTGGCAGCGCCGTCGGCACCACCTGGCCGGGATCGACGCCCTGCCGCAGGTGCTGCAGCACGGCGACCCGGTGCCGGGGAACTTCCCGGCCCGCGACGGCGACACCGCGCTGACCCTGGACTGGTCGACCCTGGGCACGGGGCCGGTCGGCGGCGACCTCGGCTACCTCGCGCTCAGCGCTCCCGAGTCCCTCGAGGTGCTGCTGGACGCCTACGTCGCCGGGCTCCCGACCGACCTGGCCTCGCCGGCCGAGGTGTTGTACGGCGCCCGGGTCACGGCCGTCTACACCATCGTGAACCGGGCCGAGTGGGTGCTCGCCCGAGCCGCCGCCGGGGAGGGCGCGCTCGCCGGCAAGTTCCGCCACCCGAGCGTCGCGCCGACCCTGCGGGTCCTGCAGCGGCAGTACGCCCACCTGGAGGCCCTGCTGTGAGGCCCGGACGCCGCCGGTGTGAGCCGATCGACGCCCGCACGGCCCGCTGCGATGCGGTCCTCGCCGCGCCACCGCCGTAGAGTCCTCCGTCGATGATCACCGCACAGAACGTCGAGGTCCGTGCGGGCGCACGTCTCCTGATGGAGAACGTCTCGTTCCGCGTGGCCGCGGGCGACAAGATCGGCCTCGTCGGCCGCAACGGCGCCGGCAAGACCACCCTCACCAAGATCCTGGCCGGCGACGCCCTGCCCGCCTCCGGCTCCGTCCACTCGTCCGGCGACGTCGGCTACCTGCCCCAGGACCCGCGCGTCGGCGACCCCGAGGTCCTCGCCCGCGACCGGATCCTGTCGGCGCGCGGGCTGGACGACGTGGTGCGGCGCCTGCGCGACGCCGAGGCCCAGATGGGCTCCGAGGACCCGGACGTCGCCGAGCGGGCGATGAAGCGGTACGCCCGCGCGGACGCCGAGCTGCACGCGGGCGGCGGCTACGCCGCGGAGGCCGAGGCCGCGACGATCGCCGCGAGCCTGGGCATCCCCGACCGGATCCTGGGCCAGCAGCTGAAGACGCTCTCCGGCGGCCAGCGCCGCCGGGTCGAGCTCGCCCGGATCCTCTTCTCCGGCGCCGACGTGCTGATCCTCGACGAGCCGACCAACCACCTGGACGCCGACTCGATCGTGTGGCTGCGGGAGTTCCTCAAGGCGCACCGCGGCGGGTTCATCGTGATCAGCCACGACAACGACCTGCTGGCCGACACGGTCAACAAGGTGTTCCACCTCGACGCGAACCGTTGCGTCATCGACGTCTACAACATGGGTTGGAAGCACTACCTGACCCAGCGCGAGACGGACGAGAAGCGGCGCAAGCGCGAGCGCATGAACGCCGAGAACAAGGCGAAGACCCTCACCGACCAGGCCAACAAGATGCGCGCCAAGGCGTCCAAGGCGCAGGCCGCGCAGTCGATGCTCAAGCGCGCCGAGAAGATGATGGCCGGCGTCGAGGGGGAGCGCGCCGCCGACAAGGTCGCCAAGATCAAGTTCCCGTCGCCCGCGCCCTGCGGCAAGACCCCCCTCACGGCGGAGGGCCTCTCGCGCACCTACGGCGCGCTCGAGGTGTTCACCGGCGTCGACCTCGCGATCGACAAGGGCTCCCGGGTCGTCATCCTCGGCCTCAACGGCGCCGGCAAGACCACGATGCTGCGGATCCTGGCCGGTGTCGACCAGCCCGACACCGGCGCCGTCGTGCCCGGGCACGGGCTGAAGGTCGGCTACTACGCCCAGGAGCACGAGACGCTCGACACGTCGCGCACCGTGCTGGAGAACATGCAGAGCGCGGCGCCGCAGCTGACCGACACCGAGGCGCGCACGGTGCTGGGCTCGTTCCTGTTCTCGGGCGAGGACGCGCACAAGCCGGCGGCGGTGCTCTCCGGCGGCGAGAAGACCCGCCTCGCGCTCGCCTCGCTGGTCGTCTCCAGCGCCAACGTGCTGCTGCTCGACGAGCCGACCAACAACCTCGACCCGGCCTCGCGCGAGGAGGTGCTCGACGCGATCCGTCGCTACGAGGGCGCCATCATCCTCGTCACGCACGACGAGGGGGCCGTGCTGGCCCTCGAGCCGGACCGCGTGCTGATCCTCCCGGACGGCGTCGAGGACCTCTGGAACGCCTCCTACGCCGAGCTGGTCTCGCTGGCCTGAGGCTCCGCCGGCGCGTGTTCCTCGCGGGGCACGGCGAGCCGCGTGGGTGCGCCCCGACCGCGCAGCACCTCGGCGCCCTCGACGCTCCAGCGAGCGGCCTCGTCGGCAGCGGCGGCCTCGACCGTGGCGGCGGCCGCCAGCACGCGGCCGGGCCGGCGCTTCGCCAGCTCGGTGAGCCGCGCCGCCGAGTTCACCGCGTCGCCGATGACCGTGTACTCGAACCGGCGCTCGTCGCCGACGTTGCCGGCCACGGCGTTCCCCGTCGCGACGCCGACGCCGGCCTCGACCTCGGGGACCTCAGCCGCGAGACGACGGGCGATGGCACGCGCGGCCCGCAGCCCGTCCTCGGCGTGGCGCGCGTTCTCCACCGGGGCCCCGAACACCGCGAGCACCGCGTCGCCCATGAACTTGTTGACCAGGCCCCCCGCCCGGTCGACCTCGTCGACCACGACGGCGCAGAACCGGTTGAGCAGGGTCACGACCTCCGTGGGCTCGAGCCGCGTGGCGAGCGTCGTCGAGCCCATCAGGTCCACGAACAGCACCGTGACCTCGCGCGTCTCGCCGCCCAGCTCGACGTCACCGCCCACCGCCGCCGCGGCCACCTCCTGGCCGACGTGGCGACCGAACAGGTCCCGGATGCGCTCGCGCTCGCGCAGGCCCGCCGCCATCTCGTTGAACCCCGCCTGCAGGTGACCGAGCTCGCTGGCGTCGTAGACGGGCACCTCGACGTCGAGACGCCCCCGGCGCACCTGCTCCAGCGCGTCCTGGACGGAGGCGATGGGCCCGACGACGGAGCGGGCCGTGAGCCCGGTGATCATGAAGCCGAAGAGCATCACCACCCCGCCCAGCACCATGACGACCACCGCCAGCCGGGTCAGCCCGAGCTGCTCGTCACCCGTGAGCGCGAGGAGCGCGGCCAGCATCAGCACGGCGACCGGCACCCCTGTGCCGACGGCCCAGAAGACGACGAGCCGACGGCGTACGCCCGACCCGCGGCGCCGCGGCGGCACCCCGGCCGACAGCGCACGGGCGGTGATGGGTCGCAGCACGAACTCGGTCCACAGCAGGGAGATCGCGCACACGATGACCCCGGCGACGGACACGGCGATGCCCTCCGTCAGGGCCAGGGACGGCTGCAGCACGACGGCCAGGCCGGTGAACAGCACGACCGCCGCGGCCCACAGGCCGCCCTGGCGCACCATCGCGGCCAGCGGCGCCCGCAGCGTGGCCCGCTGCTCGGCCTCGGTGGGCGGGCGGTTCTCCCGTGCCCACAGCAGCGCGGCGAGGAGCCGGCGCGTGATCGTGACGGTGCCGACGAGCACCGCGACGGCGACGTAGACCGGCACGGCGATCACGTGGGCCAGCCAGTAACCGTCGCGCAGCGGCTCGTCGGGGCGCACGAGCAGGAGCAGCGCGACCACGACCACCGCGCCGACGAGGTTGGCCACCAGCAGGATGAAGGTCAGCAGGACCTGCACCCGCACCCGCAGCGCCCGCGCCGACTGGTCGGGGCGACCGAGCAGGCGCGAACCGTAGACCCCGTGGGTGGCACCGCTCACGGCGAGCATCGTAGGGCCGCGCGTGCGAGGCTGGCGGGAGGTCGCGCGGGAACAGCCCGCGGTCCCAGGAGGTTGGCACGGACATGTCGGGGATGACGGGGATGGGCGCGGCGTGGCGTCACCTGCGCACGGACCGCTCGGCCGTCGGCTCCCGGGTCGACCCGGCGGTGGTGCGTCGGGTGCTCGGAGCGGCCGTCCCGCACCGCCGTCTGCTGGCCGGGTTCGGCACCGTGACCGTCCTCGACGCCCTCCTGGTCGTCGTCACGCCGCTGCTGGTGCAGCGACTGGTGGACGACGGGATCGTCGCGGGCGAGGTCGGCGTCATCGTGTGGGTGGCGGTGGCGATCGCCGGCGTCGCGCTGGTCGACGCGGCGTTCGGCGTGCTGGGGGGCTGGCTCTCGGCCCGGATCGGGGAGGGCCTGATCCGCGACCTGCGGATCCAGGTCTTCGGCCACGTGCAGCGCCAGGGCCTGGCGTTCTTCACCCGGACCCAGACCGGCGCCCTCGTGTCGCGGCTGAACAACGACGTGGTCGGCGCCCAGCGCGCGTTCACCACCGTCCTGTCCAACGTGGTCGCCAACTCGGTCTCCGCGCTCGTCGTGGGCATCACCATGCTGGCGCTGAGCTGGCAGGTCACCCTCCTGTGCCTCGTCATGTTCCCGCTGCTGTTCGTCGTCTCGCGCTGGGTCGGCGCCCGGTTGGCGGTCCTGACCCGCGAGCAGATGGACGGCAACGCCGACCTGGGCAACGTGATGACCGAGCGCTTCAACGTCGGCGGCGCCATGCTGCTCAAGCTCTTCGGCCGTCGCACCGAGGAGGACGTGAACTTCGCCCTCAAGGCGACGCGGGTGCGCGACGTCGGGGTCAGGATCGCCCTGCTCACGCGTCTGTTCGCCTCCGTGATGCTGCTGGTGCCGGCGCTCGCGACCGCGCTGGTCTACGGCGTCGGCGGCTACCTGGTCGTCCGGGGAGAGCTGACGCTGGGCACGCTGCTGGCCCTGGCGACGCTGCTGCTGCGGCTGCTCGGGCCCCTGCAGGGCCTGTCGAACGTCCGCATCGACGTGATGACCGCCCTGGTGAGCTTCGAGCGCGTCTTCGAGGTGCTCGACCTGCCGTCCACCGTGGTCGAGCGGGCCGACGCCGTGCCGCTGCAGTTCGCCGCCGGCAGCCGGGGCGTGCGCCTCGAGCTCGACCACGTCGGGTTCGCCTACCCGGACCCCGCCACCACCACGCTCGCGTCGCTGGAGACGGTCGGCGGCGCCGACCGCGGACGCGGCTCCGAGCCGGTCCTGCACGACGTCACCTTCGTCGCCGAGCCCGGGGAGACGGTCGCGCTCGTCGGTCCGTCGGGGGCCGGCAAGACGACCATCACCCACCTGGTCGCGCGCCTATACGACGTCGACCGGGGGACCGTGCGGGTGGCCGGGCACGACGTGCGCGCCGTGACGCTGGACTCGCTGGAGGACGTCGTCGGCTACGTCACCCAGGACTCCCACATGTTCCACGACACCATCGGCGCGAACCTGCGCTACGCCCGGCCCGACGCGACCGACGAGCAGATCTGGGCGGCCCTCGAGGCGGCCCGCATCGCCCGTCTCGTCCGGTCGCTGCCGCAGGGCCTCGAGACCGTGGTCGGCGACCGCGGCTACCGGCTCTCCGGCGGCGAGCGCCAGCGGCTCGCGATCGCACGGCTGCTGCTCAAGGCGCCGCCGCTGGTGGTGCTCGACGAGGCGACGGCGCACCTCGACGGCGAGTCCGAGCAGGCCGTGCAGGAGGCACTGGCCACCGCGCTCGACGGGCGTACCTCCCTGGTGATCGCGCACCGCCTCTCGACGGTGCGCTCGGCCGACCAGATCCTCGTCGTCGACGGCGGACGGATCGTCGAGGCCGGCACGCACCCCGAGCTGCTGGCCCGCGGGGGCCTGTACGCCCAGCTGCACGGCACGCAGCTGGTCGACGACACGCCGGTCACCCGCTGAGGCCGGGCCGGCTCGCTCGGGTTCTCGGGAGGTCAGTCCAGGATCGCGGTCGCCTCGATCTCGACGAGGAGCGCGGGGAACCAGAGGGCCTGGACGCCGATCACCGTGAGGGGCGGCAGCGGGGTGCTGTAGCCGTGGGTGCCCTGCGCCCGTGCGGTGCCCTCGTAGAGCTCGGCCGCCATGTCGGTGTTCCAGCCGACCACGTAGACCGTGAGCCGGGCGACGTCGCTGACGTCACCGCCGGCCGCACGGACCCCGGTGGCGATGTTGGCGAGCGCGGAGTGGACCTGGCCGGCGAGGTCCGTGGCGGTCGGCCGACCCTGCGGATCGACGCCGGCCTGACCGGCCAGCAGCACGGTCCGCGTACCGGTGGCTACCGCGAGGGGTGCGTAGTCGTCCTGTTCGAGCAGGCCGTCCGGGTGGCTGAGGTGCACGGTCATCACTGGCTCCTTCGACGCGATCGGGTGCGGTCGCCCCGACGGTAGTCGCCGGTCAGGTGCCGGAGCGCTCCCGCTCGGCGCGCAGCCGGGCCTGCACCTGCGCCTGGCGCTGCTCCTCGGCCTCCAGCCGGTCGCGCTTCTCGGCGCGCAGCTGCTCGCGACGGGCAGGACCGCCCCGACGTTCGTCGTACATCAGGTAGAAGAAGCCGAAGACGGCCAGGAGCCCGAAGAACCACCACTGCAGGCCGTAGAAGAAGTGCGGCCCCTCGCCGAGGTCGGGCAGCGGCGGGGGGGAGAGCGGATCGGCGGCCTCCGGCGACTCGGTGGCGAGGTCGACGAAGCCGGCCAGGACGTCGCGGTCCAGCGCCGTGCCGATCGACGCCGAGGAGATCGCGCGCGTCGACTGCTGCGCGGACACGGACGTGCTGCTGCCCTCGGCGTCGCGCCGCACCCAGCCGGTGATCTCGACCTCGCCCGCCGGGGGAGCCGGCAGCAGGTCGGTGTCCGTGCCGCTCAGCGCGCCGCTGTTGTCGGTGGCCATCCAGCCCCGGTCGACCAGCACGCTCGACCCGTCGTCGAGCACCAGCGGCACGACCACGTCGACCCCCGGCGCGCCGTCGCGGGTGCGGTAGCGCACGACGACCGAGTCCTCCACGGCGTACTCGCCGACGGCGGTCACGGCCGCCCACTCCTGCTCGGCGGTCGGCGGGACGTCGGGCGACATGATCTCGCGGACGTCGACGGCCGCCTGGCCCTCGTTGCGCTCCACGAGCTCGTTGCGGTCCCGGCGGTCGTCGAGCCGGTGGAACTGCCACTGCCCCAGCACGTAGGCCAGGTAGGTCAGGAGGACCACCACCACGCCGAACAGGACCCACCGGCGCGAGAGGAGGAAGCGGAAGGAACCCACCGCCCCAGGCTATCCGGCCGCTCCGTGCCCCCAGCACCTAGACTCGGACCATGTCCGCCCTTCCCTTCCCGACCCTGCCGGGCCGTGCGACGGCGGGCGCGAGCACCGGTGGCCTCGTCGACCAGCACGGCCGCGTCGCCACGGACCTGCGCGTCTCCCTGACCGACCGGTGCAACCTGCGCTGCTCCTACTGCATGCCGCCCGAGGGCCTCGACTGGCTGCCGACCGACGACGTCCTCACCGACGACGAGGTGGTGCGCCTGGTCGGCATCGGCATCGAGCACCTCGGGGTGCGGGAGGTGCGGTTCACCGGCGGCGAGCCCCTCGTCCGCCGCGGCCTCGTCGACATCGTCGGCCGGGTCCGGTCCCTCGACCCGGACGTCGAGCTCTCCATCACCACGAACGCGCTGGGTCTCGCCCGCACCGCGCCGGCGCTCGCCGCCGCCGGGCTCGACCGCGTCAACGTGAGCCTCGACAGCGTGCGCCCGGAGGTGTACGCGGCCGTCACGCGCCGCGACCGCCTCCACGACGCCATCGCCGGCATCGAGGCCGCCGACGCGGCCGGGCTCTCGCCCGTCAAGGTCAACGCCGTCCTGCTGCGGGGGCTCAACGACGGCGAGGCGCCCGAACTCGTGCGGTGGGCGCTGGCCGCCGGCTACGAGCTGCGCTTCATCGAGCAGATGCCGCTCGACGCCCAGCACGGCTGGTCGCGCGAGAAGATGGTCACCGCCGACGAGATCCTGGCCTCCCTCGAGGCGGCGTTCGTCGTGACGCCCGCCGACGAGCAGCGGGGCAGCGCCCCCGCGGAGCGCTTCGACGTGGACGCGGGCGCGGGCCTGCGCGGCCGGGTCGGCGTGATCGCCTCGGTGACCCGCCCGTTCTGCGGCGACTGCGACCGCGTCCGCCTCACCGCCGACGGGCAGGTGCGCAACTGCCTGTTCGCCCGCCACGAGTCGGACCTGCGCGCCGCACTGCGCGGCGGCGCCGACGATGACGAGATCGCGCGCCGCTGGCGTGCGGCGATGTGGACCAAGGCCCCCGGCCACGGCATCGACGACCCGTCGTTCCTGCAGCCGACGCGCCCGATGTCGGCCATCGGCGGCTGACGCCGCGCTGACGCTGACGCCGCGCCGACGCCGGTGGGGTCAGCCGACCTCGTCGTACGCCACGACGTCGCGCAGGAAACCGCGCGCGGCGAGGTGGTCCGACAGGCTCGCGCGGTGCTCGTCGCAGGCCAGCCAGACCTTGCGGCGCTCCGGGGTGTGCAGGCGCGGGTTGTTCCACCGCAGGGCCCACAGCGCCGGCAGCCGGCAGCCGCGCGCGGAGCAGATCGGCTCGAGCTCGCCGTCGGGAGCGCTCACGCGGCGGGTCCCTCCGTGGAGCCGTCGGACGGGCCCAGGCCTCGGCGCTCGCCGGGGCTGGGCAGCGCCTGGGCGTCGACCTCCTCGAGGTCGAACCCGTCGGACTCCTGCGAGGTGACGTTGGCCGCGACGACGGCGAACCAGGGCAGGAAGACCGCCCCGGCGACCAGGACCCAGCGCAGCCACCCCGGGCCGACCAGGAAGGCGCCCACGAAGCACAGGGTGCGGACGGTCATCGCGATGATGTAGCGGCGCTGGCGCCCGTCCAGCTCCTCACCGGGAGCCGTGCGCGCGGTGGTGATCCTGACGACGCCGTCGTCCTGCGCGCGGCGCTGGAAGGGTCGACGAGGCATGCCCACGATGCTACGCCGCCCACCCACGCGCCCCCGGGCCCCGGCAGGGCCGGCGCTAGCATCACCGCGACCGCACCGACGACAGGAGCCACCATGAGCAGCCGCACGTACCGCGTCACCGAGATCGTCGGGACCTCTCCCGAGGGCGTCGACCAGGCCATCCGCAACGGGATCGAGCGCGCCGGCAAGACGCTGCGTCACCTCGACTGGTTCGAGGTCAGCCAGGTGCGCGGCCACGTGAAGGACGGGACGGTCGACCACTTCCAGGTCTCGATGAAGGTCGGCTTCCGCCTCGAGGACGAGTGAGGCCCGCGGCCCCGCCGCCCGAGGGCGCGCGGGGCCGCGGTGTTTCGCGTACCTATCGGTAATCACTAGCGTCGCGGAGCGTGACCGACTCGCAGCAGACCGACGCGCCCGGCGGGCGCACCGTCCTCGTCACCGGCGGCAACCGCGGCATCGGCCGCGCCATCGCCGAGGCGTTCCTCGCCCAGGGTGACCGTGTCGCGGTGACCACCCGCAACGGCGGAGGCCCCGAGGGGGCGCTCGACGTGCGGTGCGACGTCACCGACCCCGAGCAGGTCGAGGCGGCCTTCGCCACGGTCGAGTCGGAGCTCGGGCCGGTCGAGGTCCTCGTCGCCAACGCGGGCATCACCAAGGACACCCTGCTGCTGCGGATGAGCGAGGACGACTGGAGCGCCGTCGTCGAGACGAACCTCACCGGCACCTACCGCCTGGTCAAGCGCGCCGCCAAGGGCATGCTGCGCCAGCGTCGCGGCCGGATCGTGCTGATCTCGTCGGTCGTCGGTCTGCTCGGCTCCGCCGGCCAGGTCAACTACGCCGCCTCCAAGTCGGGCCTCGTGGGCCTCGCTCGCTCCGTGGCGCGCGAGCTCGGCAGCCGCTCGATCACGGCGAACGTCGTCGCGCCCGGGTTCGTCGAGACCGACATGACCGAGGTGCTGACCGACGCCCAGCGCGAGACCATCCGCACCCAGGTGCCGCTGGGCCGGTACGCCCGGCCCGAGGAGGTCGCCGGCGCCGTGACGTGGCTGGCGAGCGAGCAGGCCGCGTACGTGACCGGGGCCGTGATCCCGGTCGACGGCGGCCTCGGCATGGGTCACTGACCCACCGCCGCCCCGCGAACACCCCGCACACCCCGCACACCCACCCGAACTCCAAGAAGGAGCACCGCCTGATGGGCATCCTCGAGGGCAAGCGCATCCTGGTCGCCGGCGTGACGATGGACTCCTCCATCGGATTCGCCACCGCGAAGGTCGCGCAGGAGCAGGGCGCCACCGTCCTCATCTCCAACTTCGGCCGCGCGCTCGGCATCACCCGTCGGATCGCGAAGCGCCTGCCGGTCGAGCCCCCGGTGCTGGAGCTGGACGTCACCGACCCGGAGCACCTGGCCGGGCTGGAGGCGCAGGTGCGCGAGCACGTCGACGGTCTCGACGGCGTCGTGCACTCCATCGCGTACGGCAACCCCGAGACGCTGCTCGGCGGCCGGTTCCTCGACGGCCCGTGGGACGACGTCGCCCAGGCCGTGCAGGTCTCGGCGTACTCCCTGAAGTCGCTCGCGACCGCCACGCGCCCGCTGCTCGACCGCGGCTCGTCCATCGTCGGGCTGACGTTCGACGCCACCGTGGCGTGGCCGGCCTACGACTGGATGGGCGTGGCCAAGGCGGGTCTCGAGTCCTGCTCGCGCTACCTCGCCCGCGACCTGGGTCCCGACGGCATCCGGGTGAACCTGGTCTCGGCCGGGCCGCTCAAGACCCTGGCTGCGAAGGCCATCCCGGGCTTCGAGCGTCTCGAGCAGACGTGGGAGGACCGCGCCCCGCTGGGCTGGGACAACGCGGACCAGGACCCGACCGCGCGCGCCGTGGTGGCGCTGCTCTCGGACTTCTTCCCGGCCACGACGGGCGAGATCGTCCACGTCGACGGCGGCTTCCACGCGATGGGCGCCTGAGGGACCCGGGATCGGCGTCGCCCCGCACCCCACGGGGTGCGGGGCACCACGACGTGGTGCAGGTCCTCCCTCCCAGTCGGACCTGCCGGGCGTGGTGCCCCGGGAGGCTGAGCCTCCCTCCCATGAGAGCGCGGTCAGCGTAGCGCACGAGCCCACGACCACCCCGGATCCGACGATCCGGCCGCACCCGGTCCGGGAGTGGTGGGACAGTAGACGCGTGAACCTCTCGGAGCCCTCCCGCGTGCGGCGTCTGGTCGTCGCGCGGCACGCCGAGGCCGCCTCGGCGGCAGCGACGGACCACGACCGCGACCTCACCGACGACGGCCGCGCGGCGGCGGCGTCGCTGGGGGAGTGGCTGCGCCACGAAGGACACGTGCCGGACCGCGCGCTGCTCTCCGACGCCCGGCGCACGCAGCGCACCTGGGAGGAGGCCGCGGCCGCCGGCGACCTGCTCGACGTGCCCGTCGACCTGTCCCCGGCCCTCTACGGCGCCGGGCCGGAGTCCGCCCTCGACCTGGTGCGCGCCACCGACCCGGACGTGCGCACCCTCGTGGTGGTGGGCCACAACCCGACGATCGCCTCCCTCGCGCACCTGCTGCACGACGGCCGCGGCAGCGAGCGGGCGGCCGTGCGGATGGCGCAGGGGCACCCCACGGCGGCCGTCACGGTGCTGGTCACGCCCGTCGCGTGGGCCGACCTCGACTGGGGCGCCGCCCGGCTCCTCGACTTCCACGTCGCCCGCCCCTAGCGGCGGGCCGCCTCAGTCGACGCCGGGCGCCGGCGTGACGAGACCGGCGGCGGCGTCGGCCGCCTCGACCTCCTCGCGGGAGATCCCGAGCAGGTAGACGATGGTGTCCAGGTACGGCACGTTCACGGCGACCTCGGCCGCCTCGCGCACGGCGGGCTTGGCGTTGAACGCGATGCCCAGGCCCGCGGCGCCGAGCATGTCGAGGTCGTTGGCGCCGTCGCCGACCGCGATCGTCGCCTCGACCGGCACGCCCACCTCGGCCGCGAACTGGCGCAGCGCGGCGGCCTTGCCCGCCCGGTCGACGACGGGGCCGACGATGCGACCCGTCAGCCGCCCGTCGGCGATCTCCAGCTCGTTGGCGCGGGCGAAGTCGATGCCCAGGTCCGCGGCCAACCGGTCGGTGACCTGGCTGAAGCCGCCGGACACGATGGCGAAGCGGTAGCCCAGCCGCTTCAGGGTGCGCACCATCGTGCGCGCGCCCGGCGCCAGGCGGATGCCGGCGTACACGCTGTCCAGCGCCGAGGCCTCGACGCCCTCGAGGCGTGCGACTCGTCGGCGCAGCGACTCCTCGAAGTCGAGCTCGCCGCGCATCGCGGCCTCGGTGACGGCCGCGACCTCGGCCTCGCAGCCGGCGTGGGCGGCGAGCATCTCGATGACCTCGCCCTGGATGAGGGTGGAGTCCACGTCCATGACGATCAGCCGCATGCCCCGGCGCAGGAGGTTCGCCGGCTGCACCGCGACGTCGACGCCCTGGCGGGCCGCCTCGGCGGCGACGACCTCGCGCAGCCGCTCGGGGTCGGTGCCCGAGACGTGCAGGTCGATCGCGGTGACCGGGTAGCGGGCCATCCGCTCGATGCGGTCGATGTTGGCCCCGGAGTCGGCGATGCGACCGGTGATCGCGGCCAGCGCCTCGGCCTGCAGGGGAGCGCCGATCACCGAGACGTGCACCCGGCCCGCACCGCGTCGGCTGTTGTCGCCGGTGCCCTGCTCCACCTCGACCTGCATGTCGAGGTCGTCGGCCGCGCGCTCGAGCGCTTCGGTCAGGCCCGTGACGTCGTCGGGGGCGGTGACGAGGACACCGAGGATCAGGCGGCCGCGCAGCACGATCTGCTCGACGTCGACGACGTCGACGCCCGCTCCGGCGAGGGTGGCCAGCAGGGAGCTGGTCACTCCCGGTCGGTCCTTGCCCGTCAGGGTGACCAGGACGGTGTCGGACCCGGGGAGTCGGTCGGTGCTCATCGGGCGGAAGGCTACCGCCCGCCGGACGGCGTCCGTGCGTCAGTCCGGGTCAGGCCGGGGGCCAGACCTCCGGCGAGCCCGCGGCCGTCAGGCCGCGCCGGGCGTGCCGGGCCAGCTGCTCGAGCACGTCGTGGCGCGCCTGCGTCTCGGCCGCGCTGAGGGCTCCGCCGTGGTCGCGGCCGGCGAGCTCGGTGAGGCGCAGCATCCGCAGCGCGCGGGCGGCCAGCGACACGCAGCGGGCGGGTACGCCCGGGGGCGCGACGAGAGCGTCGGCCCGCGCGAGGTCCATCAGCTCGTCGGCCAGATCCGGGTTCCACCGCGCGACGTCGAGTCGGGCCAGCGCGTCGGCGGCGACCAGCACGCCGGAGCGCAGCCCGCGGTCGGCCTCGCCCACGTCGGGCAGGGGCCGGCGGTGGGCCGCGTGCGCGGTCCACTCGACCGCCGCCCCCACGCCGGCCGGGACCCAGCCGACGCCCAGGTCGGGGGCCACGACCGCCTCCTCGGCCTCCAGCGCCGCTGCGTTGAACGCCGCGGGGCCGCCGAGGCCGACCGGGTCGCCGGGGGCGCCGAACGCCGCGCCGAGCTGCGTGGCCCCGCCGGCACGCAGGAGCCCCAGGGCCTCGAGCAGGGGCGTCGAGGGGCCGTCGAGGGCGGCGACGACGTGGCGTACGCCGTGCTGGGCCAGCGCGTCGAGCAGGTCGTCGGGGGAGGACAGGCCGCGCAGCCAGGAGGTACCCCACCAGGCCAGCGTCAGCGAGACAGGCGTGTCGTGCACCGTCCGAGCCTACGCGCGCACCGGACCGGCGGCCCCGGCGCCGCGGGCGGCCGCCGGTCGATAGGGTGCGGCACATGACCGCTGTGCTCGAGCTCGCCGACGTGACGGTCCGACGGGGGAAGGCGGTGCTGCTCGACGAGGTCACCTGGGTGGTCGACGAGGGCGAACGCTGGGTCCTGCTGGGCCCGAACGGCGCCGGCAAGACGACCCTGCTGCAGATCGCGGCCGCGCAGCTGCACCCGACCTCGGGTGCCGTCGGCCTGCTCGGCGAGCTGCTGGGCACCGTCGACGTCTTCGAGCTGCGCCCGCGGATCGGCGTGGCGAGCGCGGCGGTGGCCGACCGGATCCCGCGCGGCGAGAAGGTGCGCGACCTGGTCATCTCGGCGGCGCACGGCGTCGTCGGTCGCTGGCGGGAGCAGTACGAGGCGCCCGACGAGCAGCGCGCCGACGACCTGCTGCGCGAGCTGAGCGTCGCCCACCTCGCCGAGCGGACCTTCGGCACCCTCAGCGAGGGCGAGCGCAAGCGCGTGCAGATCGCCCGCTCCCTGATGACCGACCCGGAGCTGCTCCTGCTCGACGAGCCCGGGGCCGGACTGGACCTCGGGGGCCGCGAGGACCTCGTGAGCACGCTGTCGGTCCTCGCCTACGACCCCGACTCGCCCGCCACGATCCTCGTCTCGCACCACGTCGAGGAGATCCCCCCGGGCTTCACGCACGCGATGCTGCTCAAGGAGGGCCGCGTCGTGGCCGCGGGCACGCTCGCGGCCACGCTGACCGAGGCGAACCTGTCGGCGACGTTCGACACGCCCCTCTCGGTGAGCCTGGTCGACGGCCGGTGGTCGGCGCGGCGCCGCACGCGGCGCCAGGCCGGCGTGTGAGCACCTTCGAGATCGTCGCGATCCTCCTCGCCGGAGGGTTCGCGGGGGCCATCAACACGGTGGTCGGGTCCGGGACGCTGATCACCTTCCCGACCCTGATCGCCTTCGGGGTCCCGCCGATCGTCGCCAACGCCTCGAACAACATCGGCCTGGTGCCGGGGTCGCTGTCCGGGGCGTGGGGCTACCGCCGCGAGCTGTCCGGCCAGCGACGGCGCCTGGTGGTGTTCGGCTCCGCCTCGGCGCTCGGCGGCGTCATCGGCGCCGTGCTGCTGTTCTCGCTGCCCGACGGCGCCTTCGCCGCGATCGTGCCCGCCCTGATCCTGCTGGGCCTGGTGCTGGTGGTCGCCGGGCCGCGGATCTCGGCGACGATCGCCCGGCGGCGCGAGGAGAAGGGCCTCGGCGAGCTGCCGCCGAACGGCCCCCGGTGGCTGTGGCCCGTGGTGGTGCTGACGGGCATGTACGGCGGCTACTTCGGCGCGGCGCAGGGCATCATCCTGATGGCGTTCCTGGGCATCGCGCTGCCCGAGACCCTGCAGCGGCTCAACGCGATGAAGAACGTGATGGTCGCGCTGGTCAACGGCATCGCCGGCCTGCTGTTCGTCTTCTTCGTCGAGATCGACTGGCTGATCGTGGTGCTGATCGGCGCCGGCGCGGTCGTCGGCGCGCAGGTCGGCGCCGCCTACGGCCGCCGGCTGCCCGACGCCGTGCTGCGCGGCTTCATCGTGGTGGTCGGCGTCGTGGCGCTCGCCGCGTTCCTCCTCGGCTGAGCGCCCCGACGACCCGACCGGGCCGCGGGCGGCTCAGATCTTCGAGACGTAGGTCTCCGAGGCGAACCTGTCGTGCCAGCCCTGGCGCAGCGCCGGGTCCTTCTGGATGGTCACCGCGATCGCCACGACCGCGGCGACCTGGGCGACCGTGCTGAGGAACCCGCCGAGGAACGGGACGGCCACGAGCAGCGCGGCCGCGTAGAAGGCGTTGCGGCGCACCGACTGAGCGCCCGTGACGGTGCCGCCGCCGGGACCCACGACCTTGAGCCGCATCACGGACTTGCCGATGGTCTGGCCGCTGCTGGTCTCGAAGAAGTAGTTGTACGCCACGTAGGCGCCCGTGAGCAGGGCCGCCTGGACGACCCCGTTGACGTAGCCCTCGACGAAGCGGGGCAGCACCACGTTGACCACGGCGTTGACGATCACCGCCAGGATGATCGTCGGGACGCCGACGACGAGGCCGTCGATCAGCCGGGCGACGAAGCGGTCGCCGAGCTCGGCGGGCCGCGGGCCCGTGGACCCGTAGGAACCGGGGTTCGCGGCGCCGTGCCCGCCGGGGGGCTGCTGGAAGCTCACGCTGGGTCTCCTTCACCGGGCGCGCCGACGGCCGGTGCGCGATCGGCACCACCGTAGTGCTCCGCACCGTCCTCGGGCACGACCACCTCGCCCTCGACGTACGCGCCCAGCCACCTCCCCAGCTCGGCGTACGCGCGGCGTCGCGCGGGCGGTCGCGACAGCACCACGTCGTGCATCGCGCCCGGGACCGTCACCAGCGTCAGGTGGCGGGCGCCCACCGACGGCGACCAGCGCCGGATCTGCTCGACGTCGAGCACGATGTCGCTGGTGTAGACGTCCTCGTCGAGCTCGCGCGGCGACGTCGTGCGGTCGGAGGAGAGGACCACGACGGGTACGCCGACCGCCAGGCCCCGGTGCAGCTCGGCGTGGGCGCGGCGCACGGCCCGCAGCCACCCCGCGTACACCGGCACCGACTCCAGCGGCTTCCACCGCAGGTCGTAGTCGAACTCGCCGCCGTGGTCGCGGTGCAGGCTGCGGCCGTAGAGGCCGGAGACGGTGCGCGGGATGACGCGGCGGGGCACGAACCCGCCCACCTTGTCGACCACGAAGGTCCCCACCGTGCGCATCAGCAGCGGCCCCCGCAGGTCGAACCACGGCGCGTTGAGCACCATGGCGCACAGCTGCGACGGAGCGCGGTCGTGGGCCCACTGCGCGACGACGAGGCCGCCGGTGCTGTGCCCCGAGAGCACGACGCGGTCGTGCCCGTCGCGCTCGGTGATGCGCTGCCAGGCGGCGTCGAGCTCCTCGCCGTACGCCCGCAGGTCGGTGACGTAGGTGGGCGTCTGGTGCGGGCGCAGCGAGCGTCCGTACTTGCGCAGGTCCACCGCGTACACGTCGTAGCCGCGCTCGGCCCACCAGGCGCCGTACTCGGTGTGGAAGAAGTAGTCGCAGAAGCCGTGCACGTGCAGCACCGCTCCGCGGCGCGGGCTGACGGCGGGCCGGTGCACGAGGGTGGCGACGACCTCGCCCTCCTCGTCCGGCTGCAGCGTGATGGTCTCGGCGAGGTAGGGCGCGCCCAGGACGGCGTCGGGGCCCACGACGGTCATGGCCCCATCACACCACTCGATCGCCTCCGCGGGCAGCGCGGCTGGCCTACGCTCGGCCGGTGAGCACTGCTCGGGGGCGTCCGCGGCCCGCCGCCACCGCCTCGGTCGCGGCCTTCGTCGCCGACCGGCACCGCCTGTGGCGCACCGGCACGCCCCGCGGCCAGCGCTGGGCGCTCGGCGCCCTCGCCGCCGGCGTGCTGACCTGCCTCGGCGTCTCGCTGCTGCGCTTCGAGTGGATGCCCGTCACCGCCTACGCCGTGTGGCTGCTCGCCGGGCTCCTCGTGCTGCGCTTCGGCCCGCTGGTCGTGCACGCCTGCCTGTGCCTGGCCGCCGGCGTCGCGGCGGTCCTCGTCGACGCACCCGTCTCGCAGGGCCGCCTGAGCGCCCTGCTCGCGCTGCTGGTGGCGGTGGTCCTCGTGCTCGTGCACGCCGCCCGCCAGCGCACCGGGCTGCCCGCGATCGTCGGCGAGGCGATGCTCGTCGACCTGCGGGACCGGCTGCAGGCCCAGAGCACGGTGCCGCCGCTGCCGCGGGGCTGGCGGGCCGAGTCGGCGACACTGGCTGCCGACGGGGTGGCGTACGCCGGCGACTTCCTGGTCGCGGAGCTCGACCGTGAGGGCCGCCACCTCGAGATGATCCTGGTCGACGTGTGCGGCAAGGGGGTCCAGGCCGGACCGCAGGCGCTCAGCTTCGCGGGCGCGCTGGCCGGGTTGCTGGGCGCGCTGCCGCCGAAGGCCCTGATGACCGCGGCGAACGACTACCTCCTGCGCCGCCACGACGACGGGGCGTTCGCGACGGCGGTCCACGTCCGCGTGGACCTGGTCGACGGCGGCTTCGCCGTCCTCAGCGCGGGCCACCCGCCGGCGCTGCGCTACGACGCGTCGTCGCGCGCCTGGCTCGCGGACCCCGCCCGCGGCACCGCGCTGGGTGTCGACCCCGACCCCGAGCTCGTCGAGTCCCGGGGCGTGCTCGGGCCGGGCGAGGCGCTGATGTTCTACACCGACGGCGTCATCGAGTCGCGCGAGGCCGACCTCGACGCGGGCCTGGAGTGGCTGTGCGCGACCGCCGGCCGGGTCGTCGCGTCCGGGTTCGCCGGAGCGCCGCGGCGCATCCTGCGCCAGGTGCGTCGTGGGGACGACGACCGGGCCGTGCTCGTGCTGAGCCGCGACGCCTGAGACCGTGGCCGTGCTCCGGCCGTCCGGGAACAGAACGGGCACCCGTCCCGTTGACGTGATAGTTTCGCTTTCAACTAGACGAGGAGTGAGCGGCATGCAGATCGGGATCTTCACCGTCGGCGACGTCACGACCGACCCGACGAACGGCACCACGCCGACCGAGAACGAGCGGATCCGGGCGACGGTGGCGATCGCGCGCAAGGCCGAGGAGATCGGCCTGGACGTCTTCGCGACCGGTGAGCACCACAACCCGCCGTTCGCGGCGCCCGCCAACCCGCCGGTCCTGCTCGCGCACCTGGCCGCGCAGACCGAGCGGCTGGTGCTCTCGACGTCGACCACGCTCATCACCACGAACGACCCGGTGCGGCTGGCGCAGGACTACGCGTACGTCCAGCACCTCGCCGAGGGGCGCGTCGACCTGATGATGGGCCGCGGCAACACCGGCCCGGTCTACCCCTGGTTCGGCAAGGACATCCGCAAGGGCATCGAGCTCGCGGTCGAGAACTACGCGCTGCTGCACCGCCTGTGGCGCGAGGACGTGGTCGACTGGCAGGGCGCGCACCGCACCCCGCTGCAGGGCTTCACCTCGACCCCGCGTCCGCTCGACGGCGTGCCGCCGTTCGTGTGGCACGGCTCGATCCGCAGCCCCGAGATCGCCGAGCAGGCGGCCTACTACGGCGACGGCTTCTTCCACAACCACATCTTCTGGCCCGCCTCGCACACCCGGCAGATGGTGGCGCTCTACCGCCGGCGCTTCGAGCACTACGGCCACGGCACGGCGGAGCAGGCGATCGTCGGGCTCGGCGGGCAGTTCTTCATGCGCCGCAACAGCCAGGACGCGGTGCGCGAGTTCCGGCCGTACTTCGACAACGCCCCGGTCTACGGCCACGGGCCCTCGCTGGAGGACTTCAGCCGCCAGACGCCGCTGACCGTCGGGTCCCCGCAGGAGGTCCTCGAGCGCACGCTGGGCTTCAAGGAGTACGCCGGCCACTACCAGCGCCAGCTGTTCCTGGTCGACCACGCCGGGCTGCCGCTCAAGACCGTGCTCGAGCAGCTCGACCTGCTCGGCGAGATCCTGCCGGAGATGCGCAAGGGCTTCGCCGAGGGACGGCCCGCGAGCGTGCCGGACGCGCCGACCCACGCGTCGCTGGTCGCCGCGGCCGGCGGTGGCCACGACACGACCGTGCACGGCGTCGACGACGTCACCGGCCACCGGGCCGAGGAGGTGTCGGCGTGAGCGTGCGGATCGCCGTGGTGTCGGCGGGGCTCTCGCAGCCCTCGTCGACGCGGCTGCTCGCGGACCAGCTCGCGGCCGCCACCACGGCGGCCGTGGGCGACGCCACGCTGCACGAGGTCGGCGGCGGCCCCGAGGTCGTGGTCGACGTCGTGGAGCTGCGCGACCACGCGCACGCGCTGGCGGACCACCTGCTGACCGGCTTCGCCTCGGGCGAGCTGGCCGAGGCGATCGGCCGGGTCGCCCGGGCGGACGCGCTGATCGTGGTGACCCCGGTGTTCTCGGCCTCGTACTCCGGCCTGTTCAAGACGTTCTTCGACGTCCTCGAGCCGGAGACGCTGGCGGGTACGCCCGTGCTGCTCGCCGCGACCGCCGGGACGGCCCGGCACTCGCTGGTCCTGGAGCACGCGCTGCGCCCGCTGTTCGCCTACCTGCGAGCCGTCACGGTCCCGACCGCGGTGTTCGCGGCCACGGAGGACTTCGGCGACAGCACCCTGGCCGCCCGGGTGCACCGGGCCGCGGGCGAGCTCGCGGCGATGGTGGTCGGCCGCGGCGGCGGCCGTCTCGGCGAGCGACGCAGCGCGGCCCTGCCCGGCCCCGACGAGGAGTTCGGCGAGGTCGTGCCGTTCGAGGCGCTGCTGCGCCGCTCGCACGAGCAGTGACAGGGCGTCAGTGCTGGTAGGTGCCCTGGAGGATCGCGCGGCCGAGCGTCTTGAACGCCAGGTTGAACGAGACGACGGCGGGGGAGACCGAGTCGTCGACGCCCAGGGTCTCCTCGCCGACCGCGTGGACGACGAAGAAGTAGCGGTGCACCTGGTCGCCCTCGGGCGGGGCGGCGCCGATGAAGCCGTGGTCGCCGTTGTCGTTGCGGACGTGGAAGGCACCGCCGGGCAGCTCGCCGGCCGCGGCACCGGTCGGGAGCGACGTGACGTCGCCGGGCACGTCGACCAGCACCCAGTGCCAGTAACCGCTGGGCGTCGGCGCGTCCGGGTCGAAGCAGGTCACGACGAACGACTTCGTGCCCTCGGGCGCGCCGCTCCAGGACAGCTGCGGCGAGGTGTTGCCGCCCGAGGCGACCTGGGCGTCCGCCAGCGGGGCGCCGTCGGTCACGTCGTCGCTCGTCACGGTGAAGGAAGCCGTGGCGGGCAGCAGCGGGTACGGGTCGGGGGTCACGGGGCGCTCGAGGCTCATGCCCCCGAACGTAGCCAGGCCGTCCACCCCCGGACCAGGGTGCGCGGTCCGCGGCGGCGGTCGGGGACAATGCGCGGGTGCCACTTCTCGACGACACCCTTGACCGGATCGGCCCGCCCGACGCCGCCGCCCAGGCCGAGGCCCGGGAGCGCCAGGCCCAGCTGACCAAGCCGGCCGGCTCCCTCGGCGTCCTCGAGGACCTCTCGGTGCGGCTGGCCGGCATCGCCGGCACGTGCCCGCCGCCGGTCCCGGCCCGTCCCGTGGTCGCCGTGTTCGCCGGCGACCACGGCGTGCTCGCCCAGGGTGTGTCGCCCTGGCCCGCCGAGGTGACCGGCTCGATGGTCGAGAACTTCCGCGCCGGCGGCGCGGCCGTCAACGTGCTGGCGCGCGCCTGCGGCGCCGAGGTCGTCGTCGTCGACGTCGGCGTCGCGACGCCCGTCGTCGCCGACGACGTGGTCTGGGACCGCAACGTGCGGCGGGGCACCGCCGACCTGCGCGTGGGCCCGGCCATGACCCGCGAGGAGGCGCTGGCCGCGCTGGAGGTCGGCATCGGGGTCGCCGACGAGCTGGTCGAGCGCGGGCACGACCTGCTCCTGACCGGCGACATGGGCATCGGCAACACCACCGCGTCGGCCTGCCTGGTCGCGACGCTCACCGGCGCCGACCCCACCGTGGTGACCGGACGCGGCACCGGTGTCGACGACGCCACGCTCGCCCTCAAGACGGTCGTGGTCACGGAGGCCGTCGCCCGCCTGCGCCGACCCGCCGCCCACCCGGTCGACCCCGTCGAGGTGCTGAGCGAGGTCGGCGGCCTGGAGCACGCGGCGCTGGCCGGCTTCCTGCTCGGCGCCGCGGCCCGACGGGTGCCGGTGCTGCTCGACGGCTTCATCGCCGGCTCGGCGGCCCTGGTCGCCCAGGCGCTGTGCCCGGCGGTCGTGGACCACCTGGTGGCGGGACACCGCTCCGCGGAGTTCGGCCACACGGCGACGCTGCAGCACCTCGGCCTGCGTCCGCTGGTCGACCTCGACCTCCGGCTGGGGGAGGGCAGCGGTGCTGCGCTGGCCGCCCCTCTGGTGCGCAGCGCCGCCGCGCTCCTGGCCGAGATGGCGACCTTCGACGGTGCGGGCGTCGCCCGCAAGGACGCCTGATGGGCACCGGTGCGGGCGAGCACCCGCCGTACCCGGTCGGTCTGCGCCTAGCCGGCCGCCGCGTCGTCGTGGTCGGCGGCGGGCACGTCGCCCAGCGGCGCGTGCCGGCGCTCATCGCAGCGGGCGCCGACGTGCTCGTCGTCTCGCCGGTGCTGACGCCCTCCCTCGAGGGGATGCTGGCGGAGCTGACCTGGCGCGAGGGCCGGTTCACGCCCGCGGACCTCGACGGGGCGTGGTACGCCATCGCGACCACCGACGACCCCGAGGTCAACCACGCCGTGGTCACGGCCGCCGATGAGCGTCGCATCTTCTGCGTGCGCGCCGACGACGCGCGCGAGGCCTCGGCGTGGACCCCCGCGGTGGGCCGCCACGGCGGGGTGACCGTCGCCGTGCTCGGCAACCGCGAGCCGATGCGCTCGGCCGCCGTGCGCGACGAGATCGTCACCGCCCTGGTCGACGGGCGGATCAGCACCTCGGCGGCCGCCGACCGCACGCCGGGCGTCGTGCTCGTCGGCGGTGGGCCCGGCGATCCCACCCTCGTGACCGTCGCCGCGCGGCAGGCCCTGGCCTCGGCCGACGTCGTGGTGGCCGACCGGCTCGCCCCGCGCGAGCTGCTCGACGAGCTGGCCCCGCACGTCGAGCTGGTCGACGTCGCCAAGCTGCCGCGCGGCCGCGCGGCCAGCCAGGAGGCCATCAACACCGTGCTCGTCGAGCGCGCCCGCGCCGGCAAGCGGGTCGTGCGCTTCAAGGGCGGCGACAACTTCGTCTTCGGCCGCGGCTACGAGGAGATCCAGGCCTGCGAGGCGGCCGGCGTCCCGGTCACCGTGATCCCCGGCCTCTCCTCGTCCATCTCCGTGCCGGGCGTGGCCGGCATCCCGGTCACCCACCGGGGCGTCGCGCACGAGTTCACGGTGATCTCGGGCCACATCCCGCCGGACCACCCGGACTCGCTGGTCGAGTGGCCGGCCCTGGCGCGCCTGCGCGGCACGCTGGTGCTGCTCATGGCCGTGGCGAACGCCGGGGCGATCGCCGCCGCGCTCGTCGCGGGCGGGCGCGACGCCGGCACCCCCGTGGCCGTGGTCGCCGACGGCACGATGCCCGCGGAGCAGTCCGTGCTCTCCACCCTCGGCACGCTCGAGGCCGACCTCGCGGCCTCCGGGCTGCGTCCGCCGGCGATCATCGTCGTCGGCGAGGTCGTCGCCGTCGCGCACCCCGACCGCTACCCCGACCGCCGTCCGGAGCGGCTCGCCGACGACCGGGAGGCCTGAGCGCGTGGCCACGCTCGTCGAGGTCACCGACGCGGGCGACCCGCGCCTCGCCGACTACCGCGACCTGCGCGACGTCAGCCTGCGCAAGCACGTCGAGGCCGAGCACGGGCTGTTCCTCGCCGAGGGGGAGAAGGTGGTGCGCCGCGCGCTCGCCGCCGGCCACCCCGCCCGCTCCTTCCTCATGGCGCCGCGCTGGCTCGACGGGCTCGCCGACGTGCTGGAGGCCTCGGACGCCCCCTGCTACGTGGTCAGCGAGCAGCTCGCCGAGGAGGTCACGGGGTTCCACGTGCACCGCGGGGCGCTGGCCTCCCTGCACCGCACGCCGCTGCCCGACCTGGACACCGTGCTCGCGGGAGCCCGCTCCGTGCTGGTCCTCGAGGAGATCGTCGACCACACGAACGTGGGCGCGATCTTCCGCAGCGGCGCGGCGCTCGGCTTCGACGCCGTGCTCCTCGCCCCGCGGTGCGCCGACCCCCTCTACCGCCGCGCGGTGAAGGTCGCGATGGGCGCCGTCTTCTCGCTGCCCTGGACGCGGCTGCCGGACTGGCGCACCGGCCTCGACCTGCTCGCCGAGCGCGGGTTCACCACCGTGGCGCTCACGCTGGCCGACGACGCGGTCGACGTGGTGGACGCCGTGGCCGGCCAGGAACGGGTCGCCCTGGTCCTCGGCTCCGAGGGCCACGGGCTCTCCGCCGAGTGGCAGGCCGCCGCGGACCGCCGCGCCGTGATCCCGATGCACCACGGGGTCGACTCGCTCAACGTCGCGGCCGCCGCCGCGGTGGCCTGCTACGTCACCGCCGGTCGAGCGCGGGGCTGAGGTCCCGGCTCAGAGCACGCCGACGGTGGCCGGCGAGAAGCCGGGGAAGACCGCCGCCGTGCTGGCCCCGAAGCGCTTGCGCACGACCTCCGCGAGCACGCTGCGGTAGTCGGTGGTCACGAGGACGTCGGAGTCCGGAGTGTCGACCAGCGGCGTCCAGGTGCCGTAGTAGCGACCGCCCTTCACCCCGGCGCCCGCCACCAGCATGACGTTGCCGTAGCCGTGGTCGGTGCCGTAGTTCGCGTTCTCCCGCACGCGGCGGCCGAACTCGCTCAGCGCGACCAGGGTGACGCGGTCGCCGGTCGTGCCGAGGTCGGTGAAGAACGCGGCGAGCGAGGAGGCGAGGTCGCCGATGTTGCCGCGCATCGCGCCCCAGGTGAGCGTGCCCTGGTCGGTGTGGGTGTCCCACTCGCCCTGGTCGACGGTGATCACCTGCGAGCCGATGTCGCCGCGGATGACGCGGGAGACGTGGGCGAGCGCCTTGCCGAGCTCGCTGGTGGGGTAGACGGCGCCGTTGGCGGGCGCCGTCGAGGTGGCGCGCACGGGTGCGAAGTCGTCCACGACCTGCAGGGCCGTGCGTACGCCGTCCGCGAGCGGCGCCTGCGACGCGCCCCACAGGGTCGACACCGACCGGGGGCGGCCGCCGTGCTTGTCCCACTGGTCCGCACCCGCGAGGGTGACGGAGCCGGGGTCCCGCATCGTCGTCACGGCCTGCGCGCCCCACAGCGAGGTCGGCACGCGGCCGTCGCCGACCGCCACGCCCTCGAGCGCGTGGCTCGACGGGGTGGTGCCCAGCAGCCGGTTCAGCCACCCCTCCCGCGCGCTGGAGCCGGGGGAGGCGTCCTCGACCTCCTCCATGGCGGAGAAGTGCGAGCGGTTCGGCGCGGGGAGCCCGGTCGCGTGGACGGCGGCGAGCCTGCCGGCGGTCCACATCGGCAGCAGCGGCCGGAAGCTCGGGTGCAGGCCGAACATCGCGTCGCGGGCCAGCAGCTGGTCGGCGGCGACCGCGATGCGCGGTCGGGCGCGGTAGTACACGGGGTCGGCGTGGGGCACCACCATGGACAGGCCGTCGCAGGCGCCGCGCAGGGAGAGCACGACGAGGACGTTGCCCCCGCCGGCCGCGGCCGCGGCGGAGCCGGCGTACGCGGGCGCGGTGCGCACCACGGCGCCCCCGAAGGCCGCGACCGCGGAGCCGAGCAGGGCGCCGCGCAGGACCCCGCGGCGGCTCATCGAGGCGTACTCGCCGCAGCAGGCGGCACCCGGGGCGACCGGGGTGGGGTCGATCGACATCGTCAGGCTCCCGGGGGCGTCAGCGGCTGAGGTGGGCGGGGGAGTCCAGCAGCGTGGACAGCAGGCGGTGGAACTCCCACTTCACGAGCGGGTGGTTCGCGTTGATCACGGTCGACGGCGCGTAGTTGGTGACCTCGCAGCACGCCTTCAGCAGGGTCGCCGTCGAGACCCGGCCGAGGACCTGGATCGAGAGGTGGTCGACCAGCTGCGCGAAGGTCAGCGACGTGCGCGGCAGCCACTGCGCGGGGGTCCTGTACGTCGCACCCGAACGCGGCCACCAGGTGCCGGCCAGGCTCCAGTGCATCGAGAACGAGGCCAGCGCCCGCGAGCTCGAGCCCCACGACCGGTTGTCGATGGGCGGACCGTCGGGTCGTGGCCAGGAGAACGGCATCGTGCCGATCGCGTTCGACTGCCACAGCATCTGCAGCGCCGCGTCGTCGTCGACCCGCGGCTGCGCGACGCCGACGCCGAGGGCGCGGTAGCTGGCCAGGACGTCCTCGACCGGGTCCCGCAGCTTGCTGTCGCGGGCCGCCTGGAACTCCGGGCTGGCCACCAGGGTGCGCAGCACGGCGACGATGCTGGTGCCGCTCGACTGCCAGGTGCGCACCATCCGGGTGACGAGGCGGGCCGGCGGGTCGTCGGAGACGAACTTGGCGGCGAGCCGCTGGCACACCCGCTGGGCGGTCGCGGGGTGCCGGGCCAGGTAGTCGAGGTACGCCTCCGCGACCGCGCGCCCGTCGGGGTTCGTGTTCGGGTGCGTGAACCCCAGCACCCGGACGGTGCCCGTGGAGTGGTCGGCGGGCGTGTAGGTGGCCGCCCAGGTGCGCCACAGGTCCACGCGGTAGCCGGTCAGGATCCGGGCCGAGTCCTTCACGTCGTCCTCGGTGTGGTTGCCGCGGCCCACGGTGTGCAGCTCCAGCAGCTCGCGCCCGAGGTTCTCGTTCGGCTTCGCCTTCGTCGAGACCGCGTTGTCGAGGAACATCCCCATCGCCGGGTGCAGGATGCAGGCCTTGAGCAGGTTCGCGTAGGTGCCCAGCGCGTGGGTGCGCACCGTGGTGCCGTAGGAGACGCGGTGGGTGAACCAGTGGTCGCCGTTGACCGGCACGTGCAGCAGGGTCTCCCAGAACTCGGTCATCACCTCGAGCACCTGACGGCGCGAGATCATCCGGCGCATCATCACCCAGCGCGCGTAGTCGGCCATCACCCGCCAGCCGAACTCGGTCTCGCTGACCTGTCGCTGCCACAGGTCCGCGGGCCGGCGCGCGAGCGACGGCCACCAGGCGTACGTCCGGTCCGCGGCCGTGTCGGTGATCCGGGAGGGCCGCAGCTGCGCCTCGAACCACGCGCCGGCGCCGCCGGCGGAGACGACCTCGCGGGCCAGCGCGCGGGTGTAGCCGTAGCTCCAGCGCCGCACGACGTGCAGGCCGGCGGCGTCGAGCGGCGCGCCGCCGGGGTAGCGCGCGGGCTGGTAGGGGTCGGCGAGGCGGGGGACGAGAGGGGACTGCGTCATGTGCGGGTGCTCCCGAGGACGACCGGGCTGCGCCCCGGGGGTGGGCGTCGCGACCGGCACTGCGGACACAGCATCGGCCGTCGCGGGCCCTCCATGAGGCGAATCGCCCGAAAGACCGTGCCGCGTGCGTCACGCCGGGTCGCGGGCGTACCTTTGCCCGGCACGGGTCGCCCGACCCGTGTCCCCCGGACGAAGGATGGTTCGACCCCGCCGATGGACGGCTCCGTCAGTCCCGTGCCCCCCGGACCGCACGACCTCGGGGGGCGAGCGTGACCGAGCTCGTCCTGCTGGGCGTCTCCCTCCTGCTGGTGCTCGCCTGCGGCGTGTTCGTCGCCGCCGAGTTCTCGTTCGTCACCGTCGACCGCGGCCAGGTCGAGCGCGCCGTGCAGTCCGGCGACACCGGCGCGGCGGGCGTGCAGAACGCCCTGCGCAGCCTGTCCACCCAGCTCTCCGGCGCCCAGGTCGGCATCACCGTCACCAACCTGGCGATCGGCTTCCTCGCGGAGCCCGCGATCGCGCAGCTGCTGCGCGGCCCGCTGACCGCCGCGGGGATGCCGGACGGCGCGGTCACACCGGTCTCGGTGGCCCTGGGCCTCGTGATCGGCACCGCCCTGACCATGGTCTTCGGCGAGCTCGTGCCGAAGAACCTCGCGATCGCCCTGCCGCTGCGCACCGCCAAGGCGACGCAGGGCATGATGCGCGCCTTCACCGCCGTGATGGCGCTGCCGATCCGGGTGCTCAACAACTCCGCGAACAGTGCCGTGCGCCGTCTGGGCATGGAGCCGCAGGAGGAGCTGCGCTCGGCCCGCAGCTCGCGCGAGCTGGCCTCGCTGATCGCACGCTCGGCCGACCAGGGCACCCTCGACGCCGACACGGCCGAGCTGATGGGCCGTTCGGTCGAGTTCGGCGGGCGCACCGCCGGCGAGATCATGACCCCGCGGGTGCGCACCGACAGCCTCGAGCAGTCCGAGCGCGTGCTCGCCGTGATCGCCCTCGCGCGCTCGACCGGGCACTCGCGGTTCCCGGTCCTGGACGCCGAGGAGAACGTGGTCGGCGCCGTGCACGTCAAGCACGCGGTCGCCGTGGCGGTCCACGAACGCGCGACGACGCGGGTCCGCTCGATCATGGTCGCGCCGACGATGGTGCCGGAGACCCTGCCGCTCGACCCGCTGCTCGCCATCCTGCGTGCCGAGGGCTTCCAGATGGCGGTGGTCGTCGACGAGTACGGCGGCCAGGCCGGCATCGTGACGCTCGAGGACGTCGTCGAGGAGATCGTCGGCGACATCGCCGACGAGCACGACCGCCTGGGCGCACGGGCCCGGCTGCGACGCGACGGCTCGTGGTCGCTCTCGGGCCTGCTGCGGCCCGACGAGGTGGAGGACGTCACGGGCGTCGCCCTGCCCGAGCACGAGGACTACGACACGGTCGCCGGCCTGGTGGTGCGCGCCGTGGGCCGGATCCCGACGGCCGGCGACGTCGCCGAGGTCCCGGTCCCGGTCGACGGCGACGACGAGGAGACGCGCGAGCACCTCGCGCTCCTGACCGTCGAGCACATGGACGGGCTGCGGGTCGACCGGGTCTCGTTGCGCGTCCTCGGCGAGCGGGCGGAGGGTGAGGACGCGTGAACGACTACGTGGCCGTCGGCCTGGCCGTCCTGCTGCTCGCCCTCAACTTCTTCTTCGTCGGCGCGGAGTTCGCGCTCGTCTCCGCACGCCGCAGCCAGATCGAGCCGCTCGCGCAGGGGGGCTCGCGCTGGGCGAAGGTCACGCTGCGCGCGATGGAGCAGGTCTCGTTGATGATGGCCGGCGCCCAGCTCGGCATCACGATCTGCTCGGTGGGCCTCGGCGCCGTCGGCGAACCCGCCGTGGCGCACCTGCTCGAGCCGGTCTTCGAGCGTCTCGGCGTGCCGGACGGTCTGGTGTACCCGATCTCCTTCACCATCGCGCTGACGCTCGTCGTCTACCTCCACGTGGTGCTCGGCGAGATGATCCCGAAGAACATCGCGCTCGCCGCGCCGGAGCGCGCCGCGGTCGTGCTCGGCCCGCCGCTGATGGCGGTGGTGTTCGTGCTCCGCCCGATCATCGTCAGCCTCAACGCGGTGGCGAACGTGACCCTGCGGCTGCTGCGCGTCGAGCCGAAGGACGAGGTGTCCTCCAGCTTCACCCGCGAGGAGGTCGCCGCGCTCGTGGAGGAGTCGCGCGGCGAGGGCCTGATCGAGGCGGGGGAGTACGACCGGCTCTCCGGCGCGCTGGGCTTCACCGAGAAGCGGGTGGCCGCCGTGATCATGCCGCTGGAGGGTCTCGCGACCGTCCAGCGCGGCGCGACCGTGGCGGACGTCGAGGCCCTCTGCGCGTCCACCGGCTACAGCCGGTTCCCCGTCGCGGACGGCGAGGACCTGATCGGCTACCTGCACATCAAGGACGTGCTCGAGGTCGACGAGTCGCGGCGCTCCCGGGTGGTGGACGACAAGTGGATCCGCCCCCTCGCCGGCGTGCGGAGCGAGGACCTGCTCCACGACGCGCTCGAGGTGCTGCAGCGCAAGGGCGCGCACATGACCCGCGTCGTCTCCGCGGAGGGCGGGCTCGTCGGCCTCGCGACCCTGGAGGACGTGATCGAGGAGCTGGTCGGGGAGATCCGCGACGCGGCGCACACCGAGGACGTGGGTTGAGCCCGGCGACGACTAGGGTGTCGGCCGAAGGCCGGTGACGGCGCCCGACGAGACGGCGAGTGCAGGTACCCAGGACGTGGCAGAGACGAACCGCACCTCGGCGGTCTGGACGATCCCCAACGTCCTCTCCGGCCTGCGGCTCCTCGGCGTGCCGCTCTTCCTCTGGCTGGTCCTCGGGCCCGAGGAGGACGGCCTCGCGCTCCTGGTCCTCATGGTCTCCGGCCTGACCGACTTCCTGGACGGCTACCTGGCCCGGCGCCTCGACCAGCGCTCGGTGGTGGGCGAGATCCTCGACCCGGTCGCGGACCGCCTCTACATCCTGGCGGTGCTCGTCGGGCTGGGGATGCGCGAGGTCATCCCCTGGTGGGTCGTCGTGATCCTGCCGCTGCGCGACGCCCTGCTGTGGGGCCTGGTGCCGTTCCTGCGCACCCGCGGCTACAGCTCCCTGCCCGTGCACTTCCTCGGCAAGGCCGCCACGTTCAACCTGCTGTACGCCTTCCCCCTGCTGCTCCTCGGCGACGGCGACGGCGTGGTGGCGACCCTGGCGCTCGTCTTCGGCTGGGCGTTCGCGGCCTGGGGCATCGCGCTCTACTGGTGGGCCGGGATCCTGTACGCCTGGCAGGTCCGGCGCCTGCTCGCGACCACCCAGCCGGTGCCGAAGCGCGCTCGCGACCCGCGTCGGCCCCGCCCCCCGCGCGCGAAGGACCGCGCGCCCGACTCCTCGAGCCGGTCGTGAGCGCCGACGACGCCCCGGGGCCGGACCACGCCCGGACCGCGCGCCCCACCGGCGCGGCGGCCCTGCCGCTGCTCGAGCGGGTCACCCGGCAGGCGTTGGAGGAGGACTACGCGCACGTCGCGGCCCGACGCCGGGCACGCGAGGCCGCCGATCCCGACCGCGCGGACGGCGCGGGTGGCGCGGGCGACGAGGCCGGACGCGGGCTGCGCCGCGCCGCCGTGGTCGCCGCCGTGTTCGGCCTGCTGGTGGCCACCGCCGCCGTGCAGACCTCCCGCAACGCCGCCACCGACGAGACCAGCCGCACGACCCTGGTGGGACGGGTCAACGAGGGTCGTGACCGGGTGACCGAGCTGCAGCGCCGTGTCGCCGAGCTGCGCGAGACGACCGACGACCTCTCGGGCGACCTCGAGGACGTCGTCGCCGCCGAGGGGGCCGCCGTCGGCGAGGTCGAGGGGCTGCGCCTGCTCACCGGCTACGGCGCGACGGCGGGCCCGGGCGTCCGGATCACCGTCGACGACAGCCGGTCCGGGCGGGCCGAGGGCCGGGTGCGGACCTCCGACCTGCGCCGGCTCGTGACGGGCCTGTGGGAGGCGGGCGCGGAGGCGATCGCGGTCAACGGCCTGCGCCTGACCGCGCGCACGGCCATCGTCACCTCGGGGCAGGCCATCGCCATCAACACCCGCTCGCTCACTGCGCCGTACGTCGTCGAGGCGATCGGCGACACCCGCACGCTGCAGGTCGACCTGGACCGCACCGCGTACGGCCAGGCGTTCTTCACCGTCGCCGACCTCGTCGGGCTCCAGGTCGAGGCCGACAACGTCGCGCGGCTGCAGCTGCCCGCGCCCGCCGACCCGGTGCTGCGCTACGCCGAGCCGTCCACCCCCACCACCTCACCGGAGGCCAGCCCGTGATCGCCGCCCTCGGACTCCTGATCGGGATCGTGCTGGGGCTCGTCCTCGAGCCCTCGGTGCCGCTCGGTCTGCAGCCCTACCTGCCGATCGCCGTCGTGGCCGCCCTGGACGCCGTGTTCGGCGGGCTGCGGGCGTACCTCGACGGGATCTTCGACGACAAGGTCTTCGTGGTCTCGTTCGTCAGCAACGTCGTCATCGCCGCGCTGATCGTCTACCTCGGCGACCGGCTCGGCGTCGGCGGCCAGCTCTCCACCGGCGTGATCGTGGTGCTGGGCATCCGGATCTTCTCCAACATGGCCGCGATCCGCCGCCACGTGTTCCATGCCTGAGCCCGAGGAGGCCCCCACCGGCCGGGCCCGGCTGCGCGACGCCATGCTGCGCCCCTCGCGCAGCCAGGTGATCGTCGCCGTGCTGCTCGCGGTCGTCGGGTTCGCGGGCATCGTGCAGGTGCGCACGACCGCCGAGGACGACACGTACTCGGGCTACCGGGAGCAGGACCTCATCGACCTGCTCGCCGGCATCGCCGGCACGACCCAGCGCGCCGAGGACGAGATCGCACGGCTCGAGCAGGCGCGCGACGACCTGCGCTCGACCACCACCGCCCGCACCACGGCGCTCGAGGAGGCCCGCCGCCAGGCCCGGGCGCTCGAGGTGCTGGCTGGCACGGTCCCGGTGACCGGGCCGGGCATCCGCGTGACGATCGAGGAGGACGAGGGCGAGGTCGACGCCGCGGACGTGGTCGACATGGTCCAGGAGCTACGGGTGGCCAGCGCCGAGGCCATCGAGATCAACGACTCGGTGCGGCTGGTCGCGTCCAGCTGGATCGACTCCGCGGGCGGCGGCGACCTCCTCGTCGACGGCGTCGTGCTCTCCCCGCCGTTCGTGGTGGAGGTGATCGGCCAGCCGGCGACGCTCGCCGGTGCGATGTCCTTCCCCGAGGGCCCCACCACCCAGCTCACCAAGGACGAGGCCGCCACGGTGCAGGTCGACGAGCTGGAGAGCATCGAGGTCACCGCCGTGCGCGACCCCGACGCCCCGAGCTTCGCCGAACCGGCGGGCTGAGGCGGTAGGGTCGCCGACGTCCGGCCGAGCGAGCCCCCGAGGAGCCCTGTGTACCCCGACGACCTCCGCTACACCGCCGAGCACGAGTGGATCCGCACGGGTGCGGACGGCGCGCCGGTCCGCATCGGCGTCAGCCAGTACGCGCAGGACGAGCTGGGCGGCATCGTCTACGTCCAGCTGCCCGAGGTGGGGGAGTCGGTGACGGCGGGCCAGTCCTGCGGCGAGCTGGAGTCGCACAAGTCGGTCAGCGAGATCTACGCCCCGGTCTCCGGCGAGGTCGTCGCCGTCAACGAGGCGCTGGACGCCACCCCCGAGCTGATCAACTCCGACCCCTACGGCGAGGGGTGGCTCTTCGAGGTCTCGCCCAGCGAGCCCGCGCAGCTCGACGGTCTCCTCGACGCCGCGGCGTACCAGGCGGACCTCCCGGCCTGAGCTCGCCCGGTTCCGGGTTGAACGACACGGCGTGGCTGATAGGTTCTGTCCACGTCACCCTCAGGCTTTCGTCGAGGGTTCGAGCCACGATCTTTGGGGAGGCCGCACGATGCCGTTCTGCACAGCCTGCGGGAGCCAGAACCCGGACGAGGCCCGGTTCTGCTCGCAGTGCGGCACCAAGCTGGTGACCGCCGCGCCCGCCGGCGAGGTCGGCGAGTCGACGGCGACCATCACCATCACCGCGCCGAGCGTCACGGAGAGCTCCGACCGCGCGCTGAACGCGGTCGACGCCGCCGCCGTGGACGCGCTGCCGCCGGGTCACGCCCTGCTCGTCGTCCAGCGCGGGCCGGGAGCCGGCAGCCGGTTCCTGCTCGACACCGACCTCGTCACCGCGGGCCGTCACCCGGAGAGCGAGATCTTCCTCGACGACGTCACCGTCTCGCGCCGGCACGCGGACTTCCGCCGCGACGGCGGGACGTTCACCGTCTCGGACGTCGGCAGCCTCAACGGCACCTACGTCAACCGCGACCGGATCGACGAGGTCACGCTGAAGGACGGCGACGAGGTGCAGATCGGCAAGTACCGCCTCGTCTTCTTCTCGGGCGCGCCGGTCTGAGCATGGCCGCCTCCGGCGCTGGTGCCTCGCCGTCGGGGTCGACGGCCGGGCGTCTCAACATCGGCCAGGTCCTCGACCGGCTGCGTCCCGAGTTCCCCGGGCTGGCGATCTCCAAGATCCGCTACTACGAGGACAAGGGGCTGATCAAGCCCGAGCGCACGCCCGCGGGCTACCGCAAGTTCTCCGAGGGCGACGTCGAGCGACTGCGGTACGCGCTGGTCATGCAGCGCGACCACTACCTGCCGCTGAAGGTGATCGGCGAGCACCTCGAGGCCATGGACCGCGGCCTCGAGCCGCCGCCGATCGAGGGCGTGCGCCCGACCGTGCCCACCGTGGCGCTCGCCGCCGACGGTCTCCCCGGCCCGGAGGAGTTCGCCCGCCGCTCCCCGATGCGTCTCACGCGCAAGGAGCTGGCCAAGGTCGCGCGCATCGACGAGGCGTTCCTGGACACCCTCGAGCAGTTCGGGCTCGTGCGCGCCTCGGGCACCGGACACTTCGACGCCGAGGACCTGGTGATCGCCGACACGGCGCGCGAGCTCGACGCCTTCGGCATCGAACCGCGTCACCTGCGGGCGTTCCGCGCGGCGGCCGACCGCGAGGTCGGTCTCGTCGAGCAGGTCGTGGCACCCGTGCGGCGCAGCCGCGACGCCGCCGCCGAGGCCCGCGCGGCCGACGTCGCGACCCAGATCGCGGCCCTCACGGTGCGGCTGCACGCCACGCTCGTGAAGTCCTCGCTGCCCGGTCGCTGAGGGGTTGCCACCCGGGTGAGTAGGGTGGAGGGCATGCGCGAGGTCGATGTGGTCGGGGTCCGGGTGGAGATGCCCTCCAACCAGCCGATCGTGCTCCTGCGGGAGGCGTCGGGGGAGCGGTACCTCCCGATCTGGATCGGAGCGGTGGAGGCGACGGCGATCGCCTTCGCCCAGCAGGGGGTGACGCCGCCGCGGCCCCTGACGCACGACCTGCTCAAGGACGTCCTCGAGGCCACGGGCAACGAGCTCACCGAGGTGCAGATCGTCGAGATGCGCGACGGGATCTTCTACGCCTCGCTCGTGCTCTCCTCGGGCGTGGAGGTCAGTGCGCGCCCGTCCGACTCGATCGCACTGGCCCTGCGCACGGGCACGAAGATCGTCTGCGCCGAGGACGTGCTGGACGAGGCCGGGCTGGCCGTGCCGGCCGAGCAGGAGGACGAGGTGGAGAAGTTCCGCGAGTTCCTCGACCACGTCTCGCCGGAGGACTTCGAGTCGCGGTGAGACCAACCGTGACCCTCAACATGAGATAGAGGGTTCCGGACGGCGTGTCGCGCGTTGACCGACCCCGGGGGTGACCCTAGGTTGGGCGTCGACTTCGTTGTAACTCCACCGTTGTGCTCCGCACGACAAACTTCCCCGACCGGAGTTACGCTGCACGAAGGAAATGACGGAGGTCGCAGTGGGCACGAACGACGAGCAGCACTCACCACGAAGTGCTGACGACGAGGCGGCGGCGCAGGCTGCCGAGCTCGCCGACGAGCAGGGTCTGCTCTTCACCGACGACGTGTCGCCGCTCCCGAGCGACCTGGGCTACCGCGGGCCGACCGCGTGCAACGCGGCCGGGATCACGTACCGCCAGCTCGACTACTGGGCCCGCACCGGCCTCGTCGAGCCGGCGATCCGCGGCGCGAAGGGGTCCGGCTCGCAGCGGCTCTACTCCTTCCGCGACATCCTCATCCTCAAGATCATCAAGCGACTGCTGGACGCGGGGATCTCGCTGCCGCAGATCCGCACGGCGATCTCGCACCTGCGCGAGCGCGGCACGGACGACCTGACCCGCGTGACCCTGATGAGCGACGGCGCCTCGGTCTACGAGTGCACGACGAACGACGAGGTCATCGACCTGCTCCAGGGCGGCCAGGGCGTCTTCGGCATCGCCATCGGTGGTGTCTGGCGCGAGATCGAGGGCTCGCTCGCCGAGCTGCCGAGCGAGCGGACCACGGCGGAGGCGGAGACGTCCGCCGCGACGACGGTCGACGAGCTCGCCGCGCGCCGCGCGCGCCGCATCGGCTGACCCGCCCGCGGCCCGCCCACGGCACCGCCGCACCCGCACCGACCTCACCGAGGCCCGGCTCCCCAGGAGCCGGGCCTCGTGGCGTCCTGTGACGGGCACGACAGGGGTGGTACGTTGGCGCACGCTGACGAACCCGCACGGGAGAGACTCCACCGGCACGGCACCGCCGCGTCGACGTGGAGCGCCGAAGGGGCAATTCCTCCCCGGAACCTCTCAGGCGCCAAGGACCGAGCGGGCCAGGCGACTCTGAACCGACGACGCCGTCGGGACAGAGGGGGAGGCGACCGACGACCGACGTCCTGGAGCGCCTCGATGACCGATCAGCCCACCCTCGCCGAGCTCGACGCGGCGAACCCCTTCGCCGACCGCCACATCGGGCCCGACGCCTCGGCGGTCGCGGCGATGCTGGAGCGCCTGGGGTACGCCTCCCTCGACGACCTCATGGACGTCGCCGTCCCCGCCACCATCCGCGACCGCGTCGTCGACCTCGCGCTCCCGCCCGCGGCCGACGAGGCGACGGTGGCCGCGGAGCTGCGTGCGCTCGCCGGGCGCAACGCGCCTGGCGTCTCGATGGTGGGTCTCGGCTACCACCCGACCGTGACCCCGCCGGTGATCCGCCGCAACGTCCTCGAGGATCCCAGCTGGTACACGGCGTACACCCCGTACCAGCCCGAGATCTCGCAGGGCCGCCTCGAGGCGCTGCTCAACTTCCAGACCATGGTCGGCGACCTCACGGGTCTGCCGACGGCCAACGCGTCGCTGCTCGACGAGGGCACGGCCGCGGCCGAGGCGATGACCCTGGTGCGTCGTGCCCAGCGGCGCGCGACCGGTCCGTTCGTCGTCGACGCGGACGCACTGCCCCAGACGATCGCGGTGGTCGAGACCCGCGCCGCGGCCATGGGCATCGAGGTCGTGGTCGCCGACCTGACCGACGGGCTGCCCGCCGACCTCGCCGCGTCCGGCGTCTGCGGGACCCTGGTGCAGTACCCCGGGGCGTCGGGGCGCGTCCGCGACCCGCGGCCGGCCGTCGAGGCCACCCACGCGGCCGGCGGTCTCGTCGTGGTCGCCGCCGACCTGCTGGCGCTGACGCTGCTGGAGTCGCCCGGCGCCCTCGGGGCCGACGTCGCGATCGGCTCGACGCAGCGCTTCGGCGTGCCGCTGTTCCACGGCGGCCCGCACGCGGCGTACATGTCCGTCCGCGCGGGCCTCGAGCGCAGCCTCCCGGGTCGTCTGGTCGGGGTGTCGGTGGACGCGGAGGGCCGCCCGGCGTACCGCCTGGCCCTGCAGACCCGTGAGCAGCACATCCGTCGCGACAAGGCGACCTCCAACATCTGCACCGCCCAGGTCCTGCTGGCGGTCGCGGCGTCGATGTACGCCGTGCACCACGGCCCCGAGGGCCTGCGGACGATCGCGCGGCGCACGCACCGGTACGCGGCCGTGCTCGCGGCCGCCGTGCGCGCCGGGGGCGGGGAGGTCGTCGCGGACGAGCTCTTCGACACCGTGCTGGTGCGCGTGCCGGGAGCCGCCGGCGGCGTGGTGGACGCGGCCCGCGAGCGCGGCATCCACCTGCGCGGTGTCGACGCCGACCACGTGGCGGTCTCCACGGCCGAGACGACCACCCGCGGGATCCTCGCGGACGTCCTGGCGGCGCTGGCGACGGCGCTGCCCCGTGTCGCCGACCTCGACCTCGACGACCTCGACCGCGCCACCCCGGACGCGCTGCCGGACGCGCTGCGCCGCTCGACGGCGTACCTGACCCACGAGGTCTTCTCGGCGCACCGCAGCGAGACGCAGATGCTGCGCTACCTGCGGCGGCTCTCGGCGCGCGACTACGCGCTGGACCGCGGCATGATCCCGCTGGGCTCCTGCACGATGAAGCTGAACGCCACCACCGAGATGGAGCCGATCAGCCTGCCGGGCTTCGCCGACCTCCACCCGTTCGTGCCCGCCGAGGCGGCGGACGGGTACGCCTCGCTGGTCACCGACCTCGAGGGGTGGCTGGCCGAGGTCACCGGCTACGACCGCGTCTCGATCCAGCCCAACGCCGGTTCGCAGGGCGAGCTGGCGGGGCTGCTGGCCATCCGCGGCTACCACCGGGCCAACGGCGACGCCCAGCGCGACGTCTGCCTCATCCCCTCCTCCGCGCACGGGACCAACGCGGCGTCGGCGGTGATGGCAGGCATGCGGGTGGTCGTGGTCGCCTCGCGCGACGACGGCTCGGTGGACCTCGACGACCTGCGTGCGGCCTGCGAGGAGCACGCCGAGACGCTCGCGGCGATCATGGTCACCTACCCGTCGACCCACGGCGTGTACGAGGGCGCCATCACCGAGCTGTGCGAGGTCGTGCACGCGCACGGCGGCCAGGTCTACGTCGACGGGGCCAACCTCAACGCGCTCGTGGGCCACGCGCGGCCGGGCGCCTTCGGCGGCGACGTCTCGCACCTGAACCTGCACAAGACCTTCTGCATCCCGCACGGCGGCGGCGGCCCCGGCGTGGGTCCGGTGGCGGTCCGCTCGCACCTGGCGCCCTACCTGCCCTCGCACCCGTTCCACCCGGACGCCGAGCGCCGCGAGGGCATCGGCCCGATCAGCGCGGCTCCGCTCGGCTCGGCCGGGATCCTGCCGATCTCCTGGGCGTACGTGCGGCTCATGGGCGCCGCCGGTCTGGCCCGGGCCACCGCGGTCGCGGTGCTCGCCGCCAACTACGTCGCCGCGCGCCTCGAGGACCACTTCCCGGTGCTCTACCGCGGGGAGGCCGGGCTGGTCGCCCACGAGTGCATCCTCGACCTGCGGCCGCTGACGAAGGCGACCGGCGTGACGGTCGACGACGTCGCCAAGCGGCTCGTCGACTACGGGTTCCACGCCCCGACGATGTCGTTCCCGGTCGCCGGCACCCTCATGGTCGAGCCCACCGAGTCCGAGGACCTCGGCGAGATCGACCGCTTCTGCGACGCGATGGTCGCGATCCGCGCGGAGATCGCCCGGGTGGCGGACGGGGAGTGGAGCGCGGAGGACTCGCCGCTGCGCCACGCCCCGCACACCACCCGGGCGCTCGTGGGGCCGTGGGAGCGGGCGTACGACCGCGAGGTCGGCGTCTTCCCGCAGGGCCACGACCCCGACAAGTACTGGCCGCCGGTCGGCCGCATCGACCAGGCCTACGGCGACCGCAACCTGGTCTGCGCCTGCCCGCCCCCGGACGCGTTCGCGGAGTGAGCGGCCGGTGAGCGCCGAAACGGGCGCCGACACGGGCGCCGTCCTGCCGTCCACCGCGCGGGCGCTGCTGCACGAGGTCGCGACGGCGCAGGTCGCCGCGCGGGCCCCCTCGCTCGTCGCCGGCGTGGTGCGCGACGGCGCGCTGGTGTGGTCGGGCGGCTGGGGCGACGTGCCCGGTCCGGTGGACGACACGCAGTACCGGATCGGCTCGATCACGAAGACCCTCACCGCGGTCACGGTGCTGCAGGCCGTGCGCGACGGCCTCGTCGACCTCGAGGACCGCGCGGCCACGGTCGTGCCCGAGCTGGCCGAGCACGGTCACGGCGAGGTCCGGCTGCGGCCGCTGCTGGCGCACACGTCCGGTCTCGCCTCGGAGCCGACGGGGGAGTGGTGGGAGCGCACCCCGGGCACGGGGTTCGCCGCGCTGCTGGCCGCCAACCCCGGCGGCCCGGGAGCGGCGTCCGTGCTGCCGCCCGGCCAGCAGTTCCACTACACCAACCTGGCGTACGCGATCCTCGGCGAGGTCGTCGCGCGGCTGCGCGGTCGCCCCTGGTGGGACGTCGTGCGCGCCGACGTCCTCGAGCCGCTCGGGATGCGACGCACGACCTACCTGCCCGTGACGCCGTGGTCGACGGGGTGGTCGGTGCACCCCTACGAGGGCACCCTGACACCGGAGCCGGCCACCGACACCGGGGCGATGGCACCCGCCGGGCAGGCCTGGTCGACGGTGGCGGACCTCGCCCGGTACGCCGCGTTCCTCGCCGCGGGCGACGACGCCGTGCTGCCGTCGCCGTGGCTCGACCTCGCCAGCCACCCCGTCGGCGGGACGCGCCACGCGCGGCTCTCGGCCGCCCACGGGCTGGGCCTGCAGCTGCTGCGGGGCGGATCGGGCGTGCTGCGGGGCCACCTCGGGTCCATGCCGGGGTTCCAGGCGGCCTGTCTCGTGGACGCGCCGCGGCGCACCGGCGCGGTGCTCCTCGCGTCGAGCACCACCGGCACCGCGACCGCGGAGGTCGCCACGCGGCTGCTCGACGTGCTGGCCGAGCGCGAGCCGACGCTGCCGCGCCCCTGGCGTCCGGCCCCGCGGGACCTGCCGGCGCCCGTGCGCGACGTCGTGGGGGTCTGGCACTGGGGCAACACGCCGTACGTCGTCGCCGTCGAGGGCGACGACCAGCAGGTGGTCGTGCGACGGGGCGCCGCGGCGGTGCACCGGTTCGCCGTGGTCGACGGGGCGCTGGTGGGGGTCGCCGGCTACCACGAGGGCGAGACCCTGCACGTGCGGCGGCGTCCGGACGGGTCGGTGAGCCACCTCGAGGTGTCCACGTTCGTGTGGACGCGCACCCCCTACGACCCCGACGCGCCGGCGCCCGGGGGTCACCCGGACGCCGGCGCGTCGCACTCGTAGCAGCCTCGCGGGCCGCGGCTCAGTCGCCCGGCCAGTCCCCGGTCGCCCGCTGGTAGAGCCGGGCGCCGCCGCGGTCGACCAGCGCGCGGACGGTCGCGAAGATCGCCCCCTGCACGGCCGCTGCGACGAGCACCTCGGTCAGCTCGTACTCCGACTCCAGCGGCCGGGGCGCGTCGTCCGGCGACCCCGGGTGGGTGCGCTTCCAGACCTGCTGGAAGACCTGGCCGGCCACCAGACCGGCGACCATGCTGCTCACCAGCCCGACCGGGCGGTACAGGAGCTTCGCCGAGCGGCTCCCGGGTTCCTCGCGTCTCATCGTCCCTCCTCGTGATCGTGCGTGCCGTGTGCTTACCTGCCCCGGCGCAACCGACGACCGTTCTCGACGTCGTCGGCGTGCCGGGCGTCGGCCTTCTCGATGGTGCGGGTGTCGCGCGGCGGCAGCTGGATGCTCTCCTCGGCGGCCATCCCGGCCTGCAGCTCGCGCCCGCGCTCCAGCTCGGCGTCGAGCTCGGCGCCGAGCAGCAGCGCGAGGTTGGTGATCCACAGCCACAGCAGGAACACCACGACGCCGGCCAGCGAGCCGTACGTGCGGTTGTAGCTGCTGAAGTTGGCGACGTAGAACCCGAAGGCCACCGAGGCCAGTATCCAGACGCCGATCGCCAGCACGGCGCCGAGGCTGATCCACCGGAACCGCGGCTGCTGGACGTTGGGGGTCACGTAGTAGAGCAGCGCGACCACCAGGACCACCGCGGCCAGCACGACCGGCCACTTGGCGATGTTCCACGCCGTCACGGCCGCGGGTCCCAGACCGACCGCGTCGCCGACGGCGGAGGCCGCCGGCCCGGTCAGCACCAGGGCGAGCGCGACCGCCGCCACGAGCACCACCGCGACCGCCGTGAGCAGCAGCATCACCGGGCGCAGCTTCCACACCGGTCGCCCCTCGCGGATCTCGTAGATCCGGTTCATCGCGCGTCCGAACGAGTTCACGTAGCCCGACGCCGACCACAGCGCCGTCGCCAGACCGACGACGAACGCCACGCCCGCGGTGCTGGACGAGGCGAGCTCGCGCAGCGTCGGCTCCAGCGTGTCGACCGCCGATCCCGCGCCGACGTCGCGCAGGACCTGCACCAGCGTGTCGACCGTCGCCGGCCCCTGGCCCACCAGCCCGACCAACGAGAGGAGGACGAGCAGGCCGGGGAACAGCGCGAGGACGGCGTAGTAGGTCAGCGCCGCCGCGAGGTCGGTGCACTGGTCCTTGGAGAACTCCCGCACCGTGCGACGGGCGACGTAGCGCCACGACGGCGCGTCGATGTCGCCGACCGAGTCGGGCTTGCGGGGGTCGTCCGGATCGGGTGCCGACCGCTCCGGGGCCGCGCTGTCGTGCGCCACCATCAGCGGCGCCGACGCACGACGACCACGACGACGGCGACCAGCACCCCGACCGCGACCAGGCCGCCGACGCCGCCCAGGGCGGCGCGGGTGGGCCGCCCGTCGTCGTCGGTGAGCGCGGCGCGCGCCTGCCCCGCTGCCTCGCTCGCGTGGGTACGCACGTCGGCGGCGGCCTCGACGGCCGCCTCGCGGGTGTGGTCGGCGGCCTCGCGGGCCTGCCCGGCGAGGTCCGAGACCTTGGCCTTGGCGCGCCCGGAGACGTCGGCCTTGGCGGCCAGCGCCTCGACGGTCTCGGCGAGGTCGGCCCGGGCCTGCTCGACCTGCGCGGTCAGCTCCTCGACGCCCGGCTGGTCGTGCTGGTCGTCGCGGCCGGTGTGGTCCTGCTCAGGCGTGGTCATGGTGGCGCGCCTCCTTCACGGTGCGGACGTCCTCCTTGACGCCGTCCACCGCCCGCTGGGGCACGGGCGGGGTGGCGTGGGCGAGCTGGCGCCGCCCGACGACGGCCAGCAGGCCGGCGAGGGCGAACAGGGTCACGGTCACGATGAGGGCCGCCAGCCAGGCCGGCACCACGATCGCGAGCGCGATGACGACGGTCGCGACCAGGGCGCCGCCGCCGTAGAGGGCGACGAGGCCGGCTGCGCCGAGCGCGCCGGCGCCGAAGCCGGCGTACTTCACCTTCTGCGTGATCTCCGCCTGCGCCAACCGGATCTCGCCCCGGAGGAGCTCGGAGGACTGGGCCGAGAGTCGCGAGATCAGCTCGCCGGTCGACTCGTCGCCCCGCACGGGGGCAGTGGTCTCGTCAGGCACCGGACGACGCCCCCGGCTGGGAGGACGCGGCGTGGGAGCCGCCCGACTCGTCGTCGCTGCGGACCTTGGCCGCGACGGCCTGGGCCACCTCGCCGGCCTTCTCGCCCACCTTGGGGGCCGCCTCGCGCACGGCGTCCTGCGCCTGGGCGGCCTTCTCCTGCACGGTGGGGTTCTGCCAGGCGCGCTGCGCCTGGGCCTTCAGCTGCTCGTAGCGCTGGGTGCCGGCACGGGTGCCGAGGACGTAGCCGATCCCGATACCGACCAGCAGTGTGAGCTTGCGCATCTGCTTCTCCCTCCGGGGTGCCGAGGACGGACGACGTCCGCCCGCGCTCGCCTCGCGAGCACGGCCGCCGGTACCCACCGACGGGCGCGAGCCCCGCGTCCGTCGGACGGACGCGGGGCTCGCGCTGGTGGTGCGGGGCGCTCAGAGGCGCTCAGAGGCGGTCGGTGGCTCCGTGCGGCCCGTGGTCCGGCACGTCGGCGACGTGCGCACCGCCGGGGGTGCGGGGGGCGTCGTCGTGGTCGTCGCCACCGCCCTGCACGCGCTCGCGCACCTCGTCGACGGCGTCGGAGACCTTCTCGCCCACGGTCTCGGTGACCGTGTGCGCGACCTCGTTCGCCTTCTCCTGGACCTGCGTGGCGCGCTCCTGGACCGCCGGGTTCTGCCAGGCCCGCTGGGCCTGCGCCTTGAGGTCCTCGTAGCGCTGCCGGCCGGCGCGCGCTCCCAGGACGTACCCGATGCCGATCCCGACCAGCAGTGTCAGCTTCTTCATCCTCGTCTCCCTTCCGTCACCGGGCCGGTACCCCGACCCGTGCTCATCTCGCCTCGCTGACGCTGGACATGTTGAAGTCCGGCACCCGCAGGGCCGGGGTGGCCGTGCGGGAGAAGTAGTCGCCCCACTCGCGGCTGAAGCTCGGCACCGTCGCGCCGGCGTGGCTGAACCGGCCGAGCACCTCGACCGGGCTCTCGTTGAACCGGAAGTTGTTCGCGAGGCCCACGACCTCGCCGTTCTCGACGACGTAGACCCCGTCGCGGGTCAGGCCGGTCAGCAGGGCGCTTTGGGGGTCGACCATCCTGATGTACCACAGCGAGGTCACCAGCAGACCGTCGTCGGTGGCCGCGACCAGGTCCTGCGTGCTGCCCGCACCGCCCGTGACGTCGAGGACCAGGTTGTCGGGCACGGGGGTGGGCGGCAGACCGGTGACCCGGGCCGAGTGCCGGCTCTGCAACAGCGAGGTCAGCACGCCGTCGCGCACCCAGTCGGTGGCCGTGACGGGCAGGCCGTTGTCGAAGACCGACGTCACCTCGCCGGAGGTCGCGACGTGCACGAACGGCGCCGCCTCCAGCCCGGGGTGGGCCGGGTCGGACCGCAGCCGCACCCGCTCGTCCACGACCCGCTCGCCCACGCGCGTGCCGCCGCCGGCCCGGCTCCACACGGACTGCCCGTCGTGGGCGTCGAGGCCGCCCGAGATCCACAGCAGGTAGATGGCGAGGTCGGCGACCGAGGTGGGCGGCAGGATCGTGTCGTAGCGCCCGGCCGGCAGGTCGATGCGCCGCTCGCCCCAGGACAGCCGCTGCGCCAGCTCGGCGTCGAAGGCGGTCGGGTCGACGTCGGTGAAGTCGCGGGTGGCGCCGCCCACCCACGCGCTCTGCGAGAGGTCGGTCGGCTTGGCGGTGCACGCCCAATGGCCGGTCGGCTGGACGTGACGCAGCCGCAGGCCGGTGCTGGACCCGAGGTAGACCGTCGCCACTTCGTGGTCGACGAACCCGTAGAGGATCCGCCCGCCGCTGGTTGCGCTGTCGAAGGCACCGCCGAGCGCCGGCGCGACGTCGCCGTAGACGCCGATCGAGGTGGCGGCCGGCGGGTCGGACCAGTCGTCGGCCACGCCGCCGCCGACGAGCTCGGAGACGTCCCCGGCGGGCGCCGCGGCGGCCGCGGCCGCGTCGGCCTGCTCGACCACCGCGCGTACCTGCTCCAGCGAGGCCGCAGCGCTCGTGATCGAGCCGACGGCGACGCCGTCCGCGCGCCGGTCGAAGGCCACGACGGTGACCTCGACGCCGCGCATCTCGCCGTTGGTGGTCAGGGTGTTGTTGGCCCAGCGCAGGTTGGCGCTGGACGTGGTGCGCACGAGGACCACCGCGTCGTCGGAGCGCGAGGCCTCGAGGGCGCGCTCGACGAGGTCCTGCGGGGTGGGGGTCGTGGTCACTTGCCGGCCTCCTGCGTGGTGTTGAGGATGCGTACGCCGCGGAACAGCGCGGTCGGGCAGCCGTGGCTGACCGAGGCCGTCTGCCCGGGCTGCGCCTTGCCGCAGTTGAACGCGCCACCGAGGACGTAGGTCTCCGGGCCGCCGACGGCCTCCATGGAGCCCCAGAAGTCGGTCGTCGTCGCCTGGTAGGCCACGTCGCGCAGCTGCCCGTCGAGGCGTCCGTCGGTGATGGCGTAGAACCGCTGGCCGGTGAACTGGAAGTTCTTGCGCTGCATGTCGATGGACCAGGAGCCGTCGCCGACGACGTAGATGCCGCGCTCGACGCGGCCGATCAGCTCGTCGGTGCTCGGGCCGTCGGGCGCGGGCTGCAGCGAGACGTTGGCCATCCGCTGGATCGGGATGTGGCCGGGGGAGTCGGCGTACGCGCAGCCGTTGGAACGACCGCCGTTGAGGTCCGGCTTCTGGTGGCCCATCACCCGGTCGAGCTGGTAGCCGACGAGCCGCCCGTCCCGCACGATGTCCCAGCGCTGGGTGGCGACGCCCTCGTCGTCGTAGCCGACGGTCGCGAGGCCGTGCTCCTCCGTCCGGTCGCCGGTGACGTTCATGACCTCGGAGCCGTACTGCAGGGTGCCGAGCTGGTCGTAGGTCGCGAAGCTGGTGCCGGCGTAGTTGGCCTCGTAGCCCAGCGCCCGGTCGAGCTCGGTGGCGTGGCCGATCGACTCGTGGATGGTCAGCCACAGGTTGGAGGGGTGGATCACCAGGTCGTAGTCGCCCGCCTCGACGCTGGGCGCGCGCAGCTTCTCGGCGAGCAGGTCGGGCAGCTCGGCCAGCTCGGCGTCCCAGTCCCAGGCGCCCTGGGCGGCCGTCCCGGTCAGGTACTCCCACCCACGACCGACCGGCGGCGCGATGGAGCGCATCGAGTCGAACGTGCCGGTGGCGGCGTCCGCGCCCATGGCCGTGACCACCGGCTGCACCCGCACGCGCTGCTGGGTGGTGCGCGTGCCGGAGAGGTCGGCGTAGAACTTGTTCTCCAGCACCTGTTGGAGCGTGGCGGTCGCGTGCTGGACCGCGTCGTGGGCCCGCAGCCGCTCCGTGAAGCCGACGAGGACGTCGACCTTCTCGTCCACGGGCACCGCGAGGGGGTCCTGCGCGTAGGCGGAGACCCAGGTGACGTCGTCGTAGGTCGGCTCGGGGGCCAGGACCACCGGCTCACGGGTCATCGTGGCCGCCACGCGCGCGACCTCCACCGCGCGCTCCGCGACGTCGCGGGCCTCCTCGTCGGTGAGCACGACACCGGAGGCGAAGCCCCAGGCACCGGCGTGGACCACCCGTACGGCGAACCCGACGTCCGCGGTGTCCCGCGTGCCGAGCAGGCCGCCGTCGCGGACGTTCAGGTCCTGGTAGCGGACCCGTTCGAACCGGAAGTCGGCGTGCTCGGCGCCGAGCTCGGCCGCCCGGGCGAGGGCGACGTCGGCGAGCCGTCGGTAGGGGAGGGCGAGGAAGCTGGGATCGACACCACTCATGGCGACGAACCTAACCCACCCGGGTCAACCGTCCGCGTGCGCGACGCGCAGCCGCGAGCCCGCCCGCGACGGCGTGACCTGCAGCTGGGTGGGGATGCGGGTGCGCAGCTCGCTGACGTGGCTGACGACCCCGACCACGCGACCGCCCTCGCGCAGCTCGTCGAGGGTGCCCATCACGTCGTCGAGGGTCTCGGCGTCCAGCGAGCCGAACCCCTCGTCGACGAACAGGGTCTCGAGGTCGCTGCCCTCGCCGTCCGCGGCCGACTCGGCCGCGACCACGTCGGCCAGGCCCAGGGCGAGCGCGAGCGAGACGAGGAACGTCTCCCCGCCGGACAACGTCGCCGGGTCGCGCTGCTCCCCGCTCCACTCGTCGCGCACGAGCAGCCGCAACGCGCCGGCCTCCTGCTCGAGGGAGTACCTGCCCGCCGTCGTGGGGGACAGCCTCACGTTGGCCGCCGCGACGACCTGTCCGAGGCGCCACGAGACGACGTACGCCGCCAGGCCGAGGCGCAGCCGGTTGTCCGCCGAACGCCCCGACGCGAGGGTGGCGACCCGGTCGGCCACCTCGAAACGGGCGCGCACCGGCTCCCAGGCCTCGAGGGCGGCGCCCAACGCGGCATCCAGCGACTCCAGCCGTCGCAGGCGCCGGTGGACCCGGTCGTGGCGCGTGCGCAGCTCGGTGGCCGCCGCCTGCGCGTCGCGCGCGACCTCACGGACGCGGGCGAGGTCCACGGGGGCCGAGGCGGCGGCCGCGAGGACCGCGGGGTCGGCCAGCTGCTCGCGGGTGCTGACCACCTCCTGGTCGTGGCGCTGCAGCCGGGCCTCCAGGCGGCCCAGCTCGTCGTGGGGCACCGCGGCGTCGACGACGGCGTCGAGGTCGGCGAAGCCGTGGGCCGCGGCCTCGGCGAGGGCCGCGGCGTCGCTCTCGCGCTCGTGCTCGACCGCTCGGTCCAGGCCGAGGCGCGCCGCGAGGGCCGCCTCCCACGCGGCGCCCGCCTCGTCCAGGGCCGCCAGCGCCGCGGTCGGCTCGAGCCCCTCGGCAGCGCGCGCCCGGGCGAGGAGGCGGACGAGCTCCGCACGTCGCACGGTGTCCTGGTCGTCGGTCGCCCCCAGCGCGGCGGAGCGCTCCGCGATCTCGCCGCGCTCTTCCGCGAGAGCACGCTGGCGCTGCTCGAGGAGGTCGAGCTCGACCTCCTGGGCGCCGAGCCCGTCGACCTGCTCGGTCAGGCCGGCCAGCAGGGTGTCGAGCTCCGCCACCTCGGCCCGCCACGCCGCGACGTCCCGGCCCTGGGCGGCCTCGCGGGCGCGGGCCAGGTTCTCCGCCGCAGCGCGCACCGCGTCGCTGTGGGCCTGCAGGAGGGCCTCCGCGTCGTCGACGCGGCGCAGAGCGGCGCGCTCCGCCGCCGCGTCGGGCACGTCGTCGCCCGGCGGGGCCGGGTGGGGGTGGTCGCACGACCCGCACACCGGGCAGGCGCCACCGACCGCGAGGTCGAGGGCGATCTCGGCGGCCATACCCTCCAGGCGCTGCTCGCGGAGGTCGAGCCAGACCTGCCGCAGGTCCTGGGACGCGGCCCGGGCCGTGACCAGGTCCCGCTCCGCGCACTCGAGGGTCCGACGCAGCGACTCCTCGCGCTCGGCCGCGGCCGAGCCGACGAGCGCGGCCTCCCGGCGGTGCCGCGCCGCGTCGCGCGCGGCGGTCGCGGCGCTGCCGGCGCGCAGGGCCGCGCGCAGGCCCGCCACCTGCTCCGGCAGCCGCGCGGCGGCCTCGTCCAGGGCGCGCGAGCGGTCGGCCAGCTCGGCGCGCTCGGCGGCCCGCGCCGCCGCCGCCGCCTCGATCCCGGCGAGCTCGCGCTGGCGCTCGACCGCGTCCGCGGACCGCTCGCGGCGCGCGCGGACGTCGGCCAGCGCGACCCGGATCGCCGCGGGGTCGAGGGCTGCGGCCACGTCGGGGTCGACCTCGTCGTCGAGGGTGAGCACGAGGGTCCCTGCCGCCTCCGCCGCGAGCGGACCCAGTCGGCGCAGCGCCGCGGACAGGTGGTCCTCGGCCTGCTCGCGGGTCGTGCGGGCTCGCTCGACCACCGCGACGAGCCCCCGCACCGGGGCCGCGCGACGCGCGGCGTCGACCCGCTGCCGCACCTCGGCGACCTCGGGCTCGCGTGCCAGCAGAGCCGCGCTGCGGGTCGCCAGCGCGTCGTGGCGCTCGCGCGCCGCAGCGAGGTCCTCGGCCGCACGCAGGTCGGTCGCGACCGCCTCCGCCGCCGCCAGGGCGGGCTCCAGCTCCTCCGACGCCGCACCGGCCTCGTCGCGCGCCGTCGCCGTCACACCGGCGGCCCAGCCGAGCAGCGCCTCGGTGCCGGGCGCACCCGCCGGGTCGTCGAAGCGCACGTCGCCGGGGGCGGCGACGCCCGCGACCTCGCTCAACCGCGCGACCTCGTCGGCGACGGAACGCTGCAGCTCGAGCGACTCGTGGCGCAGCGCGCGCCGGTGCTCGGCTAGCCAGCGCTCGACGTCACCGAAGCGGCCGGTGCGGAAGATGCTCTGCAGCAGCCGCTGGCGGTCCTCGGCGCCCGCGCGCAGGAAGCGCTGGAACTCGCCCTGGGGCAGGAGCACGACCTGGCAGAACTGCGCCAGCGTCAGCCCCACGAGGCGCCCGACCAGGTGGCCGGCGTCGTCGATGCGACCGGTGACGTGCATCCACTCGCCCTCGACGCGCTCCTGCACCAGGACGCTCGCCTGCTGCGACGTCAGGCCCTCCCCACGCTTCTTCGGCCGTTCCCAGGCCGGGCTGCGAGTGAACCGGAACCGTCGTCCCGACAGGGTCGTCTCGAGCACCACGCGCGGGGCGACGTCCGGCGCCGCCTGGTCGCTGCGCAGGTGCCGCGCGGCATTGCGGTCACCGGGCACGGCGCCGTAGAGCGCGAAGCAGATCGCGTCGAGCACGCTGGACTTGCCCGCCCCGGTCGGACCGCACAGGAGGAAGAGGCCGCCGTCGGCCAGCTCGTCCAGGTCGACCTCGACGGTCGTGGCGAACGGCCCGAACGCGGTGATCTCGAGGTGGTGCAGCCTCATCCGGCCGCCCCCGCGAGGTCGCCGGCGGTCACGTCGGACGTGTCGGTCGGGTCGGCGTCCCGGTCGCCCGTGCACGCCTCGCATGCGGAGGCCAGCAGCGCGGCCTCCTCGGCGTCGGCCGCGGAGCCCCGCACGAAGGAGACGAAGTCGAGGGTGACGTCGTGCGCCCCCCGGCCCGCGGTCGGTCGGGGAGGCAGGCCGGCGGGGCGCTCCCCGGTCTCGAAGCCCAGCACGAGCGCGTGCGGGAAGCGGCGGCGCAGCCGGTCCATCGCCCCGCGGGGCCGCACGGCATCGGTGAGGGTGGCCTGCACCCACGCGTCCTCGTGGTCCGCGAGCGCCGGGTCGTCGAGCAGCTCCTCGAGGGTGCCGCGCAGGCGGGCGAGGGCCCGGGGGACCGGCGCCGGCACGAAGGTCGACGTCACCGCGCCGTCGGCCGCGAGGTCCACCAGCCACGAGCCCTTGGCCTGCGCGGCCTCGGAGAACGAGTACGCCAGCGGCGAGCCCGAGTACCGCATCCGCTCGTCGAGCACGTGCGGCCCGTGCAGGTGGCCCAGGGCCACGTAGTCGATGCCGTCGAAGACCGAGGTGGGCACCCGTTGCACACCGCCGACCGAGATGTCGCGCTCGGACTCGCTGGGCTGCCCGCCCGCCACGAAGGCGTGCGCCAGCACGACCGACCGCGTGCCCCGCCGTCCGGCGAGGTCGGCGCGGACGCGGGTCATGGCCTCACCGAGGGCGGCCTCGTGCGAGCGCGCCGGGAGGCCCCAGGGCTCCCGCACCGCGTCCGGGTCGAGGTAGGGCAGCGCGTGCACCGCGACGGGGCCGTCGGGGTCGTCGAGCACGACCGGGGTGCCGACCCCGCGCAGGTCCGTGCGCACGTGCACGCCCGCCCCGTCCATCACCCGGGCGCCGAACCCGAGACGCCGGGCGGAGTCGTGGTTGCCGCTGGAGATGACGACCTGGGCCCGGGACGCCGCCAGCCGGGCGAGCGCCTCGTCGGCGAGGTGCACCGCGTCGACCGGCGGCAGCGCACGGTCGTACACGTCGCCCGCCACCACGACCAGGTCCACCTGCTCGCTCTCGACCACCTCGAGCAGGTGGTCCACGAACTCCGCCTGGTGGCCCAGCAGGTCGGCCCGGTGGAACGAGCGGCCCAGGTGCCAGTCGGAGGTGTGGAGGATGCGCACGGGACGAACCTAGGCGGGGGCTCCGACAGTTGCGCGGACCCACGCCGCCGGCGGGGTCCGGGCGCTCCTCACACCCGCGTCACACCCGCCTCACACGCCGTGCAGCCCCGGTCCGCCGTCGACGTCGTGGCCGTGGAAGTACTTGCTGCCCGCTCGCCAGGGCAGGGCGGCGACCTGCTCGGCGTACCGCTCGACGGCGCCCAGGTGCTCCCGGGTGGGCGCCGTGCCCTCGGGCCACGACGGCGGCAGCAGGCCGGTCCAGGTGCCGAGCTGCTCCAGGTACGCGGGGCGGCCCGGTCGCCCCTGCGCGACCCGCCGGGCGGCGGCGTCCACCGCGAGGCCCGCCAGGTGGTCGGGGGCCAGCGGCCGGCCGTCGAAGACGTACGCCGTGCCCGCGGCCGCCACGGCCGCGCGGACCTCGGCGGCCCACGCGTCCGGGTCGACGTCCTCGTCCCACGCCTCGATGGGCACGCCCGAGAGCGCGGTCGCGCTGTCGAGCACGTGCTCGTACCAGTCGAACGGGGCGTCGTCGCGCCACGCGTCGGCGGTCGCCAGGTACCACTCCAGCATCGGTGCCGTCAGCGTGTGGCTCCCTCCCGCGGCGAGGAACCAGAGCAGGTCCCCGTCCGCCCCGGAGGTGCACCACGCACGCCAGTCCGGGCCCGCGGCCTGCTCCGCGGTGAGCAGGCACATCACGAGGTGCTGGTGCTGCACGGCCAGGAGACCGGTGCCGCTGGTGCCCGCGTACAGGTCCGAGGCGAGGTCGGGCGCCACCGACAGGTCGCCGGTCTGGCACAGCGCGAGACCGGCGCGCAGGCGTTCGAGCGGCGTCGCGGCCCGCTCCCAGGCGTCGCGCAGGTGCGGGCCGGGAGCGGGCGCGGGCCCGTACCCGTCGGGGCCCTCCAGGAGCGGGCCGCCGGCCTCGGGTGCGCCGGTCAGAGTCGTCGCGCCAGTTCGTCGGCCAGGTCGCCGACCCGACGACGCACCGGGGGCGGCAGGCGGTCGTCGCCGGCGAGCGCGCGGGCGCGCTCGAGCACCTCGGGGGAGCGAGCCGTCAGGGGGAAGTACGCCTCGGTGACGTCGGCCAGCAGCCAGCCGGAGAAGACCTCGGCGATACCGGGCAGCTCGGTGAGGTAGCGCTCGACGTACGGCCCGGTGACCTCCTCCTGCCCCCGGCGCCACAGGCCGAGCCCGATCGCCTCGACCTCGTAGTTCGACGCCGTGCTCGCCCCCGTGAAGTGGCTCCAGGCCCACGCCTTCGCCTCGGCGCTCGGCAGGGAGGCACGCGCCCGGGCGTGCTCGACGCGGGCGACGGCGGAGGGAGCCGCGGCGAGCTCCGCGTCGAGCTCTGCGGCCTCGAGGTGGCCGAGCACCGCGAGCCGCACCAGGATCCGCCAGCGCACGGCCTCGTCGACCGTGATGCCGGCGGGCACGCCCCGGCCGCCCAGGTGCGCGCGCAGCTCGGCCTCGTCGTCGAGCGCCTCGACGTAGACGGCGTACGCCGCCAGCTGCAGCGTGCTGCCCGTCTCGGCGCCGGCCAGCAGGGCGCGGGCCGCCCCGGCGACGCGAGTGTCGAGGTCGGTCGGGTCCTCCACCACCGCGCGCAGCCGGCCGAGCGCCCAGGCGCCCACGACGGCGACCCCGTCGTCGTTGCGCTCCGAGGGCAGGCCCGCCTCGACCAGCCGCACGTCGTCCGCGGGGGAGACTCGACCGGTGTGCAGGCCGCTGCGGACCGCGTTCCAGATCCCGGCGCGCAGCATCGCGTCGTCGGTGCGTGGCAGCAGCCGCACGAGCGCCTCGACGCCCGTCGGGTCGGGGGACGAGAGCGACCACGAGTCCTCGTGGGCGTCGACGACCACTGCGGCGCCCGGCTCGACGGCGTACGGCGTGGAGCCCGCCTCGATGGCGACGCTGCGGGTGTCCCAGTCCCCGTCGGACGTCGCCGAAGCGACGCGCACGGTGTGCCGCCGCTGCGCGGGGTGGTCGGCGGGCGGCACGCGCAGCAGCGCGCCCGCCTCGCGGTCGAGCCGCAGCTCGTCGACGCCGGGGGTGCGCAGCCAGCCGTCGACGAAGCCGGACAGGTCGCCGGCCCCGGCGCGCTCCCACGACCCGAACAGGTCGTGCATCGTCGCGTTGCCGAACCGGTGGCGCGTCAGGTGGTCGACGACGCCGGCGAGGAAGACGTCGTCGCCGACGCTGGCGGCCAGCTGCTTGAGCACGCTGGAGCCCTTGGCGTAGGAGATGCCGTCGAAGTCCTGCAGGGCGCTCGCCGCGTCCACCGCGCCGTTGCCGGCGACGGGGTGGGTCGAGGGCCGCTGGTCGGCGACGAGGCCCCACTGGCGGCGCCGGTGGGCGTTGTGCACCCAGGCGTCGCCGTACTGCGTGACGTCGGCGGTGACGCGGTTGCCCATGTACTCCGCGAACGACTCGTTGAGCCACAGGTCGTCCCACCAGCGCGGCGTGACGATGTTGCCGAACCACTGGTGGGCCATCTCGTGGGCCAGCGTGGTGGCGCGTTGGATGCGGGCGCCGCGGGTCACCCGGCTGGTGAAGACGAGCGGGTCGCGGAAGGTGACGCAGCCGGGGTTCTCCATCGCGCCCGCGTTGAACTCGGGCACGAACGCCTGGTGGTAGTCGCCGAACGGGTAGCGGATGCCGAAGAGCCGGTGGAACTCGTCGAAGCACTGGCGCGTCAACGTGAACAGCTCCTCGGCGTCGGCGTCGAGGTGGCGCGCGATGCTCTGGCGCGCCGAGAGCCCGAGCCGGATGCCGTCGTGCTCGGCGGCGAGGTGGTGGTAGGGCCCCGCGACCAGGGTGACGAAGTAGGTCGACAGCGGCTGCGACTCCTCCAGGCGCCACAGGCCGGGCTCCACCTGGCGCCCGGGCGCGTTGCCGGTGACCGTCCAGTCGTGCGGCGCACGGACGGTGAACGTGAACGGCGCCTTGAGGTCGGGCTGGTCGAAGCAGGCGAACACGGTGGGGGCCGCGTCCATGAAGCTCATGCCGTAGACGTAGCGGCGTCCGTCGGCCGGGTCGGTGTGGTGGTGCAGGCCCTCGCCGTCGGTGCGGAACGGCATCACGGCGTCGACGACGAGCTCGTGGTCGCCCTCCGCCACCCGCAGCGGGAGGCGCCCGGCGGCCAGGGTCGCGACGTCGACGACCGCGCCGTCGAGCGTGACCGCGCGCAGCGCGACCGGCTTGACGTCGAGGAACGTGTCGCCGCCGACGCTGTGGAACCGGATGGTCGTGCGCGAGTCGAACGTCTCCTCCGACGCGGCCAGGTCGAGCTCGACCTCGTACGCCGTCACGGTGAGGAGCGCCGCGCGCTCCACCGCCTCGTCCTGACGCAGGGACTGGTACGCACCCGGGTTGCTCACCCGGCTCACCCTAGGACACCCGGACGCGCCTCGGCCCCCGCCGCGAGGTCGCGGCGGGGGCCGAGGTCGGGGTCGTGCGGGGCGCTCAGCCCTGGTGGCCGAGCGCGAACTGGAGCTCGCCGCCCTCGTCGACGGCGGCGTCGAGCACCTTGTCGTCGAGCTCGGCGGCCGCCCCGGTGTCGAGGTAGACGACCGCGCCGTCGGACTCGACGACCTGGTCACCCGCCTCGGGGGCGTCGGCGATCGACAGCGCGAAGGCCGGCTCGGCCGTGGCGGCCGCGTCCTCCCGGGCGATGCGGATGCCGGCCACGTCGGGACGCGAGTCGGCGATGTCCTTGACGATCGTGCGGGCGTTCTCGGTGAGGGTCAGCACAGGCTGTTCCGTCCTTCCGATGGCGTTTGCATGACGACGTCCACCCAACCCGGCACGTCCGGTCGAGACAAGGGCTCGCCCGGATCGCGCCGCTCAGCCGACCGTGACGGTCGCGATCTCGGCGGGCGTGGCCGGGGCGCCGTCGGGGCCGCCGGTGTCGGTGCCGCCGTCGGCGATGGCCTGCACCACGGCCACCGACGCCTCGTCCATCGTCCCGAACACCGTGTACTCCGGCGGCAGCAGCGTGTCGCCGTAGACGAGGAAGAACTGCGACCCGCCGCTGTCGGGGTCCTGACGCTTGGCCATGGCCACGGTGCCCGCCGGGTAGTCGCTGGTCTGCTCGAGCTCGTCCGGGATCGTGTAGCCGGGGCCGCCGGCGCCCGTGGCCGTCGGGTCGCCGCACTGCAGGACCTGGATCGAGGCCGGCGGCACCGTCAGGCGGTGGCAGGTCGTGTCGTCGTAGTAGCCCTGCTCGGCGAGCGAGACGAACGAGTTGACCGTGCACGGCGCCGCGTCGGCGTCGAGGGTCATCTCGATGGTGGCGCCGTCCGCGAGCGCCATCGAGACACCGACCTCGCCCGCGACCGTCGGGTCGGCGGCCGGGAGGTCGACGTCCCCGGCCACCTGGCCGAGCGAGTCCTCCGCGTACGTGCACGCCCCGTCGGCACCGCCGCCGCTCGAGGTGTCGTCACCGCCCTCGTCGTCGGAGGAGCCGCAGGCCGCGAGGAGCGGGACGGTCAGGAGCAGGCCGAGAGCGCCGAGACGGCGGGGTCGAGAGGTCACGGCGCCCGATCGTAGGCGACGCCTCCCGGCTCAGGCGTTGCGCCCGCGCGCCGCGACCGGCACGGGCTCGCCGTCGATCCACAGCTCGTCGGCCAGGTTGACGGCCGCGCACACGTGGTTCGGCACCACCCGCAGCCGTTCGCCGACGCGGGGGAGCGGGGCGTCGCCGAGCTCGACCACCGCGTGGTGCTCGGAGAGCTGCACGATGCGGGCGTCGGGGTGGTCCAGCAGCCGGCCGAAACCGGTGGCGTACGCGGCCCGGTCGGCCCCGAGCGCCTTGCTGCCCGCGTCGAGGACGACCCGTCCGCCCACCGTGCTGACGACGCTGGCCACGCAGGTCAGCGCGACGTCGTCGGGGCCGGTGCGGCCGAGCTCCCACTGCTGGGCGTCGCCGAACAGGTAGACGCCGGGACGCAGCTCGTCGGGTACGCGCGGTGCGGCGAGGCTGGCGGCGAGGCTCGGCGTCGACCCGCCGCTGCGCACCGGCACCTCGACGCCGCGCGCCCGGGCGGCGTCGGCGGCCGCGTCGAGGGCGGCGAGCTCGGCGGCCGCGGCGTCGGGACCCGCACCCGGGGCGTAGCTGTGCCCGGGGAAGGTGAACACGCCCGCGACCTCGATCCCGGCGTCCGCGGCCGCGGCGGCGACCGCGCCCGCCTCGCCGGGGGCGACGCCGGTGCGGTGGTGTCCCGAGTCCACCTCGATGCTGATCGCGACGCGACCCGCCAGCGGTGCCGCACGGCGTACGCCCTCGACCGCGTCGACGCCGACGACCAGCCGGGCGCGCTCCGCCAGCGCCGCCGCCCGGCGCAGACCGGCCTCGTCGAGCAGGACCGGGTAGGCGACGAGCACGTCGTCGAGGCCGGCGGCCACGAAGGTCTCGGCCTCGCCGAGGGTGGCGACGGTGATCCCCACCTCGCCCGCCTCCACCTGCAGGCGGGCGAGCTGCGGCACCTTGTGCGTCTTGACGTGGGGGCGCAGCGCGACGCCGCGCGCGTCCGCGGCGGCCTGCACGCGCTCCACGTTGCGCCGCACGCGGGCCGCGTCGACGGACAGGAAGGGGGTCAGCGGGTCGCGGTGGCTCACGGCCCCGACGCTAGCGGCCGCAGGCGACGACGCGGGGCTCGTAGGTGGTGACGCCCCAGCGCTGCCGCTCGCGGGGGTAGCCGAGCGAGACCTCCTCGAAGCGCACCCCGTCGACCCGGGTCGTGCGGGGGATGTGCAGGTGGCCGTAGACGGCCACGTCCACCGCGAAGCGACGGTGCCAGTCGGCCGTGAGCCGGGTGCCGCACCACAGCCGCAGGTGGTGCGAGGCGACCGCGCGGGTCGGCTCCTCCGCCAGCGGGTAGTGGCTGACGGTGACGAGCCCCGCCGTGGGCTCCGCGGCCCGCAGCGCGGCCAGCCGCGCCTCGGTGGTCGCGACGCGGTCGTGGCACCAGGCCGGGCGGTCGGGGTGCGGGTCGGGCTGCAGCAGGAACTGGTCGGACAGGTACTGCCGCGCCGAGCGGGCGGCCGACAGCGCCTGCGCCGCGCTCGTGCCCGGGTCGCGGAACGAGTAGTCGTAGAGCAGGAACAGCGGCGCGACCAGCAGGTCGCCCTCGGGCGCGGACCACCGGGCGTACTCGTCCTCGGGGGTCAGCACGCCCAGCTCGCGGCACCGTTCGACCAGGTGCTCGTAACGCTCCACCCCGCGGCGCTGGTCCGGGTCGTGGGGATGGGTCCACAGCTCGTGGTTGCCCGGCGTCCACACCACCTGCGCGAACCGGTCGGCCAGCGACGCCAGGGTCGCGAGCACCACGTCGGTGGTCTCGGCGACGTCGCCCGCGACCAGCAGCCAGTCGTCGGGGTGGCGGGGCGCGAGACCCGCGACGACGTCGGCGTTCTCGGGGTGGCGCACGTGCAGGTCGCCGACGGCGAGCAGGTGGGGGTGCCCCGTCGCCGCGCAGCCCGGCTCGACGTGCGGCGGCGTCACATCTCCTCGTGGGTCTCGGGGTCGGCGCCGAAGATGCGTCCGTCCGGGCGTCCGAGCGCGGTCAGGGCGGCGACCTCGGCCTCGGTGAGCTCGAACCCGAACACGTCGAGGTTGCTGCGCTGGCGCTCCGGGGAGGCGGACTTGGGGATCGGCACCGAGCCGAGCTGCACGTGCCAGCGCAGCACCACGGCCGCGGGGTCGACCCCGAGGCGGCGCGCGGGCGCCTGCACGGCGTCCTCGGCGACGAGCTCGCCGACGCGGGCCAGCGGGCTCCAGGCCTCGGTGCGCACGTCCCAGCGCTCGTGGGCCTGGCGCAGCGCGGTCTGCGGGAACCACGGGTGCATCTCGACCTGGTTGAGGCTCGGCGCCACCCCGGTCTCGTCGACGATGCGCTCGAGGTGCGCCTCGGTGAAGTTGGAGACGCCGATGGAGCGCACCAGCCCCCGCTCGCGCAGGTCGACCAGCGCGCGCCACGCCTCGGCGTACCGGTCCTGGCTCGGGTTCGGCCAGTGGATGACCTGCAGGTCGAGGAAGTCGAGGCCGAGCCGCTCCAGGCTGCCCTCGACGCTGGCCACCGCGTCGTCGTAGCCGTGGTGGCGGCCGGGGATCTTGCTGGTCACCTGGTACGCCTCGCGCGGCAGGCCGCTGCGGCGCAGCGCCTCGCCGACGGCCTCCTCGTTGCCGTAGTTCACCGCGGTGTCGACGAGCCGGTAGCCGACCTCCAGCGCGGACAGCACGCCGTCGACGCACTCCGAGCCCTTCAGCGGGTAGGTGCCGAAGCCGATCGCCGGGATCGTCGTGCCGTCGTTGAGGGTGCGCTGGGGGACGTCGATGCTCATGCCGACCAACCTACGGGGGAGAATCCACGCCGTGCAGCGCGCCTTCGACGGTCACGACCGCGGCTCGTCCGAGTACCGCCGGCTGGTGCTCGCCCTCTTCGCCGCCGGCTTCGCGACCTTCGCCCAGATCTTCGACGCGCAGGCCGTGCTGCCCGCGCTCGCCGCCGACCTCGACATCACGCCCGCCACCGCGGCGCTGTCGGTCTCGGCGACGACGACCGGGCTCGCGGTCTCGGTGCTGGTGTGGGCGTCGGTCTCGGACCGGATCGGGCGCACCCGGGCGATGGCCTGGTCCCTGGGCGTGGCCACCGTGCTGTCCCTGGCCGCGCCGCTGATGCCGTCGTTCGAGGCGGTGGTCGCGCTGCGTGCCGCCACCGGGCTCGCGCTGGGCGCCGTGCCGGCCGTGGCGATGGCGTACCTCAACGAGGAGGTCCACCGGGCCTGGGTGCCGGTCGCGGCGGGCACCTACATCGCCGGCAACACCATCGGCGGCATCGTGGGGCGGCTGGTGGCCGGCCCCGTGGCCGAGCTCGTCGGGTGGCGGGTCGCGCTGCTGGCCGTCGCCGTGGTCTGCGCCGGGTTCACGGTGCTGTTCTGGCGGGTGGTGCCGCCGGCACAGGGCTGGCGGCGCACGACCCGCGAGGTCTCGGCGGTACGCCAGGTCGCTCGCCACCTGCGCACGCCCGCGCTGGCCGCGACCTACGTCGCAGGCTTCTGCCTGATGGGCGCGTTCACCACCGTCTACAACTACCTGGGCTTCCGGGTCGCGGGTCCGCCGTTCGACGTGCCCGTCGCGCTGGTCAGCCTGCTGTTCCTGGCCTACCTGTTCGGCACGGTCGCGAGCCGCGTCGGCGGCGGGGTCGTGCGGCGGGTGGGCGCCGTGCCGGTGATCGGCGCCGGGGTCGCGGCGATCGTCGCGTCCGTGCCGCTGCTGCTCGTGGAGGACCTGGTCGTGCTCGTGGTCGGGCTCGTCGTCTTCACTACCGGCGTGTTCCTGGCCCACCCCGTGACCAGCAGCCTGTCCGGGCAGCTGGCCACGACCGGCCGGGCGCAGTCCACGGCGCTCTACCAGCTGTCGTGGCTGGCCGGGACCGCCGTCCTCGGCTGGGCCTCGGGCCACGTCTACGACGACCTGGGCTGGGGCGCCACGCTGGGTGTCGTCGTCGCGCTGGCGAGCACCGCGCTCGTCGCGGTGCTCGCCGGGCGCGTCGGTCAGACGGGCCCTTCCGGTCAGACGATCAGACCCGCCTGACGGGCTGCCGGGGTCCAGCTCGTCACGTACTCCTCCAGCACGGTGGGGAACCACGTCTCGTCGGGTGTCGCCTTCGAGTCGCCCATCGACGTCAGACCGACGTTGTCGACCGTGCGGCCGGACATCGTGTCGAGGTCCTCGAGGAACTTCGGCGCGTAGCCGAGACCGAGGAACTGCCAGAACACCGGCTTGCTGCTGGCGTCGACGAGCAGGCGCTTCGTCTCGTCCTTGTCCCACGGCTCGCCGTCGGTCACGAACAGCACGAGCGTCGGGATCGCCGCGGGGCCCGCGGGCTCCTGGCCACCCCGGCCGAAGAGCCGCTTGCCGAGACCCAACTTCGCGTGCCCCGCCTCCGCCAGGATCGCCTTGATCACGCCGCCGTAGTTGGTGCCGCCCATGTCGCGACGCTGTCGCCACCGGTCGACGAAGCCGGCGTACGAGCCCGAGTCCACGACCTCGGACGAGAACGGCTCGTTGTGGAAGAAGTGCACCTGGATGTCGCCGTCGTCGTCCAGCCCGGCGAGGCTCAGCGCCAGCACCCGCTCCACGAGGTCCTGCACCTCGCCGTTCTCGTAGCGGGCCCGCATCGAGGCGGAGTAGTCGATCGCCACCACGACCCGCGCCGTGATCTCGCCGAGGTCGACGCCCCGGTCGGCCTCCCGCTTCAGCAGGGAGATGATCGCTCCCTGCGCCGTGCCAGCCCGCTTCGTGAGGTCGACCACCGGTGTCTCCGTCCGTCTCGTGCATCTCGTCCGACTGCCCGTGCCGGCCGGGTTTGGCCGGTGGCGCGCCGGGCACGGTGCCCGGCCGGGTGGGGGTGAAACGTGCGCGCGCACGCTCCCGCGCCCGCACGACCGGGCGCACCGCGTCCGGTCCCGTCGACGAACGCACCATGCAGAGGGAGTGGGAATGTCGGGCAACCAGCCTCCAGGCGGAGGGATCAACCTGTCGAAGGTGACGCTGACGAAGGCCGCGCCGAGCATCTCGCTCGCCAAGGGCGCCGGCGCCGGTGGACAGATGCGGATCAACCTCAACTGGACCCAGCCGCCGCCGGCCAAGGGCTTCTTCAAGCGTGCGACCTCCTCGGCGGTGGACCTCGACCTCGGGTGCCTGTGGGAGACCACCGACGGAGCGAAGGGCGTCGTGCAGGCGCTGGGCAACGCGTACGGCAACCTGCACGCCGCGCCCTACGTGCAGCTCGACGCCGACGACCGCAGCGGCCAGTCCGTCGGAGGCGAGAACCTCACTGTCAACCTCGACCGGCTCGACCAGATCCGGCGCATCCTCGTGTTCGCCTACATCTACGAGGGCGCCCCCAGCTGGGCCAGCGCCGACGGCGTCGTCACGCTCCACCCGGTCGGCGCCCAGCCGATCGAGGTGCGCCTCGACGAGACCGACGACAAGCGCTTCTGCGCGATCGCGCTGCTGACCAACGAGGGCGGCTCGCTGCGCATCCAGCGCGAGGTGCGCTACGTCGCCGGCTGGCAGCAGGAGCTGGACGCCGCCTACGGGTGGGGCATGAACTGGACGCCGGCCTCGAAGTGACCTCGGCGATGCAGACCAGTCCCACCACCCACGCTCCCGCCATCACCGTCGAGGGCCTGTCCAAGCACTACGGCGGCATCCCCGCCGTCGACGGGCTCTCCTTCTCCGTGCGCCCCGGCGCCGTGACCGGCTTCCTCGGCCCCAACGGAGCGGGCAAGACCACGACCCTGAAGATGCTCCTCGGCCTGGCGTCCCCGACGTCCGGCACCGCGCACATCGGCGACCGGCCCTACCAGGCGCACCGGCGCCCGGCGACCGTCATCGGCAGCTCGATCGAACCCGGCTTCCACGCCGGGCGCACCGGGCTCGACCACCTGCGCTCCTACGCGGCCCCGGCCGGCGTCGGCACGGCCCGCTGCCGCGAGCTGATCCGCTTCGTCGGCCTCGACGGCGCGGAGAAGAAGCGGGTCGGCGGCTACTCGATGGGCATGCGCCAGCGGCTCGGGCTGGCCACGGCGCTGCTCGGCGACCCGCCCGTCATCGTGCTCGACGAGCCCGCCAACGGCCTCGACCCGCAGGGCATCGTGTGGCTGCGCGGCCTGCTGCGCAGCTTCGCGCAGGAGGGCCGCACCGTGCTGGTCTCCAGCCACGCCCTGCGCGAGGTGCAGCACACCGTCGACGACGTGGTCATCGTCGCCCGCGGGCGGCTCGTGCACGCCTCCGGGCTGGAGGGTCTGGCCGACCTGGCGGAGACGGCCACCTACGTGGCGTCCCCGGACGGCGCCGGGCTGGAGCGGCTCGTCGTCGAGCACCGCTGGCGGGCCACCCCGCAGGAGCGCGGCGTGCTGCTGCACGACGTCGACGCGGCCGTGGTCGGCGACGCCGCCTTCGCCGCTCGGCTGCCGCTGCACCGGCTCGAGGCGCGCGACGTCGACCTCGAGGAGGTCTTCCTGCGCCTGACGTCGCTGCCGACGGGACCGCCCGGACCGCCCGGACCGCCCGGACCGCCCGCACCGACCCACGGGCCGGGGGTGGCGTGATGGGTGCCGCGCTGCGCTCGGAGCTCACGAAGCTCCTGACCACCCGCATGTGGTGGATCCTCGCCCTCGTCATGTTCGCCTACCTGGCCCTGGTCGGCGGGTTCTTCGCCTTCGCCATGACCCTGGGCGACCCCGGCACCGGCGGCCTGGCCGAGGGCGAGGACGCCGCCCGCATGGTCTACGGCCTCGGCAACGCGATCGGGTACGCGTTCCCGCTGCTGGCCGGCACGCTGCTCGTGACCGGCGAGTTCCGCCACCGCACCATCGCTCAGACGCTGCTCGCCGAGCCGCGCCGCGGGGTGGTGCTGGGCTCCAAGCTGCTGGTCAGCATCCCGGTCGGGCTGGTCTACGGGCTCGCCGGCGTCCTCGGGATCGTGGGCGCCGGTGCGTTGATCCTCGAGGCGCGCGGGGACGGGGCGTACCTGGGCTCCGCCGACGTCTGGGAGGTCATCGTCCTCTCGGTGGTCGTCACCGTCCTGTGGACCGTGATCGGCGCCGCCTTCGGGGCCGTGCTCACCCAGCAGGTCGCGGCGATCGTCGTGATCCTGGTGTTCACGCAGTTCGTCGAGCCGATCGCCCGGGTCGCGCTCACCGCCGTCGACGGCCTCGAGCAGGTCTCGCGCTTCCTGCCGGGCGCGGCGGCCGACGGACTGATCGGGTCGAGCTTCTTCGCGACCGGGGGATCCGTCGACCTGCTGCCGCAGCCGGCCGCGGCGGCCGTGATGGTGGCGTACGTCGTCGTCTTCGCGCTCGTCGGCCGGTTCACGACCTTCCGGCGCGACCTCGGCTGAGCCGGTCCATCATCCCTGCTGCACCTGCTGCGCGCGCCCGTCGAGGACCTCGCGCAGCAGGTGCAGCAGGGTGACCACGGTGCGCTCGCGCACCTGCGAGCGCGAGCCGGGCAGCTGCAGCCGCGCGTGGCGGTGACCGCCGTCCCAGGCGATCGCGACGTGCACTCGGCCCACCGGCTTGGCCGGCGTCCCCCCGCCGGGTCCCGCGACCCCGGTGGTCGAGAGGCCGTACGTCGCGCCCGTCGCCCGCCGCGCCCCCTCGGCCATGGCGACGGCGACCTCCTCGCTGACCGCGCCGACCGAGGCGATCAGGTCCGCGGGAACCCCGGCGAGGGCCGTCTTGGCCTCGTTCGCGTAGGTCACCAGGCCCCCGAGGACGTACGCCGAGGACCCCGCCCGCTCGGTCAGGCGCGCCGCCACGAGCCCGCCGGTGCACGACTCGGCAGTCGCCGCGGTGGCACCCGCGGCCAGGAGCGCCTCGGCGACGAGGTCGTCGACGTCGCGCGCGTCGGTGGAGTAGACGGCGTCACCGAAGTGGTGGGTCAGCGCGGCCGACAGCGCGTCGTAGGCCGACTGGCGCGCGGGGGAGTGGCGGGTGACGACCTCGAGCTGGCCCTCGCGCAGGCAGGTGCTGACCTCGAGGCCGCTGAGGTCGTGCTCCTCGCCGTGGGACCGCAGCACCGCGGCGAGCTCGGCCTCGGGTGGACCCCACAGGCGCAGGGTGGCCTGCCGCAGCTCGCTGCGGCCCGCGAGCGCGGCGTCGACGAGGTCGTCGGCGACGGCGGCGGGCCACATCGCCTGCAGCTCCGAGGGCGGTCCGGGCAGCACGACGACCGGCGGCCCGCCGGTGGGCACGACCAGCCCGGGTGCCGTGCCGGTGGGCTCGAGCACGTGGGCGCCCTCGGGCACCATGGCCTGCTTGTGCACGCCGGCGGCCAGGTCGGGCGAGGAGGTGTCCCACCCGCGGGCCGCCGCGATCCGGGCGACGCGGGCGGCGATCCGCTCGGCGAGCGCGGCGTCGAGCAGCAGCGCGCGGCCGGCGTGGCGGGCGACGAGCGCCGCCGTGAGGTCGTCGGCGGTCGGGCCCAGACCTCCGGTGGTGAGCACGACGTCGTTGCCGCGGGAGAGGAAGGCGAGCGCGTCGAGCAGGTCGGCGGGTCGGTCGCCGACCACGAGCACCTGGCCGACGTCGACGCCGAGGATCCGCAGCTGCTCGGCGAGCCAGGGACCGTTGGCGTCGCGCACCCGGCCGGTCAGCACCTCCGTGCCCGTGACGACGATCCCCGCGCGTGCGCTCATGTCCACGATCGTAGGGGCGGGGCCCGCTCTGGTAGGACGGACCCATGAGCACCCTGTGGCGACGGATCGCGACCGAGGACGCCGGCGAGGACTACGCCCGGGCGTACGCCGAGCGGTTCCGCCGCCTGGCGGCGCGCGGGGTCGACGTGCACGGCGAGGCCGCGCTGGTCGCGCAGCTGCTGCCACCGCCGGCGCGGGTGCTCGACGGGGGCTGCGGGACCGGCCGGATCGCCGTGCGCCTGGCGGAGCTGGGCTACGAGGTCGTCGGCAGCGACGTGGACGCGTCGATGGTCGCGGTGGCGCGCGACGACGCGCCGCACCTGGAGTGGCACGTGGCCGACCTGGCCGCGCCGGAGCCGGTGACGGAGCCGGTCGACCTGGTGCTGCTGGCCGGCAACGTCCTGCCGCTCGTCGACCGCGGCGACCTCCCGGCCGTCGGCCGGCACCTGGTGCGCCAGCTGGCCCCCGGCGGCCGGGTGCTGGCCGGCTTCGGCCTGGACGCGGACCACCTGCCGGGCGACTGCCCCGTGCTGGACCTCGGGCTCGTCGACACCGCGTTCTCCGAGGCGGGCCTGGTCAGCACCGGTCGGTGGTCGAGCTGGGACCGGGATGCCTTCACCGGCGAGGGCTACGTGGTCGCCACCTGGGCGGCGGCCTGACGTGGGCGCGCACCCGCAGGACGAGGAGGCGCTGCTAGCGGCCGTCGCGCGCGGCTACGCGCAGCGCGATCGGGCGGACATGGCGCCGACGATCGCGTACTTCACCGAGCTGGCCGCTCGCTTCGGCGACCACCCCGTCGCCCTGCTCGAGCTCGCGGGCGCGCACGACACCGCCGGGAACGAGGAGACGGCCCGCGGGCTCTACGAGCAGGCGCTGGACGGCGGCCTCGAGGGCGACGCGCTGCGACGCTGCCTGTGCCAGTACGCGAGCACCCTGCGGTGGCTGGGGGAGCACGACGCGTCGCTGGAGGTGCTCGTGGAGGCGGCCCGGCTGTTCCCGGGCTCGGAGGCGGTCCGGGTCTTCCGCGCGCTGACGCTGCTCGACGCCGGACGCCCGGACGAGGCGGTCGCCGACCTGCTCGGGGTGGTGGTCGAGCACGCCGACGTCACCGACCTCGGCCGCTGGGCGCCCGGGCTGGGTGGCGTCGCCGCGTGGCTGCGCCAAGGGCGACCCGACGAGGATCAGACGCGGAACGCCGACGGGTAGGCGACCGTGCCCCGCGGCGTCGGACGACCGGGGTCGAGCGCCAGCGCGAGGAACGCGTCGTCGGGCACCTCGAACGGCGCGCGCACGCCGTGGCCCGACGCGGGGGTGAACCCGAACCGCGGGTAGTAGCGCGGGTGCCCGAGCACGACGACGAGGTTCTCGGCGTCCTCGTGCCGCGGGGCGTCCGCGAGGCGCCGTTGTGCAGCGGTGAGCGCGGCGCGGGTCGCAGCGGAGCCGGCGCCGGCGCCCTGGTGGGCGGGGAGCACCGCGCAGGGCGCGAGGGCCAGGGCCGGCTCGCCGCCGACCCGGCAGCGCGTCAGCAGGGCGTACCCCGCCACCTCGCCCTGCGGCGAGCACGCGAGGAGCGAGAGCCCCTCGACCCACGCGTCGGCGTCGAGGCGCAGGGCGTCGACCAGGTCGGCCTCCGCGGTGCTCGGGAAGGCCGCCGTGACCACTGCGCGCACCGCGGCGGCGTCGGCGGGGTCGCCGGGCCGCTCGGGGCGCGTGGCCCACGTGGTCGGGACGCTCACGAGGGTCGAAGGTACGCGACCGGCTGCCGCAGGACGGTGCGCAGCCGCTCGGGTGCGGTGCGTCGCGGGTCGCCGAGGTAGATCTCGTGGTGCCGGCCCGTGGGCTGCAGCCCCGCGGCGGGCAGCACCTCGTCGTGCAGCCGGGCGAGCACGGGACCCTCGTCGTCGTAGGGCCCGACGTGCAGGGTCTGCACGCACCGGCCCTCGTCGAGCCGATCGAGGCGCAACCGGTCGAGAGCCGTCGGGCGGGGCTTCGCCGCGACGGCGGCGACGGCGGTCTCGACGAGGGCGTCGGGCACGTGGTCGGGGACCAGGATCATCGCGGTCCAGCACCACGCGGACTTGTCGCGCGCGGTGGTGAACATCGCCAGGTCCGGCGCCCACCACAGGGCCTCCAGCGGCGGCACCACGTGGTCGTGGCCGGCCGCGCGGCTGACGAACTTCACGGCGTACGCGACGGGGTAGAGCGCCGCGAGGGCCTCGGCGTATGCGGGAGCGGTGTTCGGGTCCCCGGCACCGTCGACCATCAGGTAGCGCTGGGCGGGGACGACCAGGTCGCGGAACTCCCCGCGCCGGGCGCGGTAGTGGTCCAGGTCCCGGCGCACGTCGAGCCGCTCGGGCGCGCTCACGACAGCACCACCGCGGCGGCGATGCCGGCGGCGACGATGAGGCAGCGCAGCAGGGTCGGCGGGAGGCGACGACCGATCCGCGACCCGACGTAGCCGCCCACGATCGACCCGAGGGCGAGGAGGCCGACCACCGTCCACGCCAGGTCGGCGACCACGAGGAAGATCAGGCTGGCCACGACGTTGGCGGCGGCCACCGCGAGGGTCTTGAGCGCGTTGACCACCCGCAGGTCCAGGTCGAGGCCGAAGCCGAGTACCGCCACCATCATCACTCCGGAGCCGGCCCCGAAGTAGCCGCCGTAGACGCCGACCACCACCGACATCAGCGTCGTAGCCGGTCCGGCGTCGGTGCGCGGCTCCGCCTCGGCCCCACGCCGCCGCAACCACCTCGACAGCTGCGGCTGGACGCCCACGAGCAGGCACGTGAACAGGATCAGCCAGGGCACGACGCTCTCGAACACGCTCGGGTCGAGCGCGAGCAGGAGGACGGCGCCGCCGATCGAGCCGAGGGCGCAGGTCACGATCACCACCCACGCCACCCGCGGCTGCTCGCGCAGCTCGGAGCGGTACCCCCAGGAGCCGCTGAGACCGGCGGGCGTGAGGCCGACGGTGTTGGTCGCGTTCGCGACCACCGGGGGCAGGCCGATCCCGACGAGGATGGGGAAGCTGAGCAGCGAGGCGACGCCGACGGTGGAGGTCAGGACGCCCGCGCCGAAACCGGCGGCGAGGACCACCAGCTGTTCGACGAGGGTCATCGGGCCCGGCTCCTCGGGTGCACGCGCCGCGGCCGTCGCGGACGCTCGTGAACCTACGCCGCCTGTCGGGCCGGGGGCACGCGGGGCTGCGATCAGTTTCGTCGGGTCGCAGGTCGACACCGCCATGGACGACGAGACGACGACGGTGACCTCGGCCGACGGCACACGCATCGCCTACCGGCGCACGGGCTCCGGACCGGCGGTGGTGCTGGTCGGCGGCGGCCTCGACGACGCCGCGGAGAACGCACCGCTCGCGGACGCGCTGGGGCACCGTTTCACGGTGTTCAACTACGCCCGCCGCGGGCGGGGTGCGAGCGACGACACCGCCCCGTACGCGGTGCGGCGCGAGGTCGAGGACTTGGCGGCGCTCGAGGCGGCCGCGGCGGGGGTGGTGACGGACCGCCTCGTGGTCTACGACGTGCCCTACTGCGTGAGGGAGCCGGACGCCGTGCGGCGTTCACGCGCCTCGGCGGGGCGAGCGACGAGGAGATCGAGGTGGCGTCGGGTGCACCGTTCTGGCCGGCCCTGGTCGCACTCGCGCCGACGCTCGCGCACGACGCGGCCGTGCTGGGGGAGAGCGGAGCCCCTCCGACCGGTCGCCTCGCCGGGATCTGGCAGGAGGTGCTGCTCCTGACGCGGTCGACCCCGGACCCGCACCTGCCGGCGCTGGGGGTCGACTTCTTCGACGCCGCCGCCCGAGCCGTCGCGGCTGCGCTGCCGCGCGCCACCCGGCGCGTGGTCGACGCGTCCGGCCACGCGCTCGACGCCGCAGCCGTCGCCCCGGTCGTGGCCGGCTTCCTGGGCGCGACGGCCTGACCGGCCTGACCGGCCTGACCCGCCACCCTCAGCGGGTGAACACCTGCATCTCGACGTCCTCCCAGGCGACGGCGCCGGGCAGCCCGGGGGCCGCGTCGCCCTGGAGGCGCAGCACCGAGGCCAGCGCGGCGTTGGCCAGGTCGAGCCACCGGTCGGGCGTGACGGGGAGGCCGCCCTCGAAGGCGTCCGGCGTGCCCTGGTCGCGCCACACGCCTGCCACCGCGTTGACCGAGAAGCACCTCGTCAGCTCTCCCGAGCGCCAGCGTCCGTAGGCGACCATGTCGTTCACCGACGCGGAGGTCAGCAGGCGCAGGTCGTCGAGCCCGTCGAGCCCCTCGACCACGTCGATCCCCCGGAGCCCCTGGTAGCGGCGGTGCAGGATCACCGGGTCGTAGAGGTGGGCGTCCCGCGTCGCGACCAGGATGCCGTCGGCGAAGACCCCGACGACCGGCGTGCCCCGCGGCGGGAACGCGGTCTCGAGCAGGGGCCGCGCCTGGGTGCGGCGGTACGCGGTGCGCGGGAACAGCCGCCGCACCACCCGCTCGGCGTCCTCCCCGGGCGTGGCGGAGGGTCGCGTCAGGTCGAGCCGGCCGTCGCGCGAGAGCACCAGCAGGGAGAGGTTCAGGCCCACGCCGTGACCTTAGTCCGCGCCGTGTCCGCGGCGGCGTGAGCGGTCCCACACGGGCGTCAAGGAACCGTCAGGGTCCGGCGGCGGGGCGTATGGAGGTCGTCAAGGACGCCGTCGGCGCCTGCGGGGCAGGACTAGGAATCGGTCCCGTGACCGATCTCGTGCTCCTGGGGCTGACGCTCGGCGTGTTCGCCGCGCTCACCGTTCTGACAGGGTTCCTCGCCGCGCGCGGGGACGACGACGCGACCTCCGGCGGTGGGCGGTGAGCGAGCCGTGGCCCGCACTCGGCCAGGTCGCCGTCCTGGTCGTCGTCCTCATCCTCACCGTCCCGCTGCTGGGACGCCACCTGGCGCGGGTCTACACCTCGCCGGAGCACACGCGCGTGGAGCGTGGCGTCTACCGGGTGCTGCGTGTCGACCCCGACGCCGACCAGCACTGGCGGACCTACGCGGTCTCCGTGCTCGGCTTCTCGCTGGTGGGCGTCCTGGCCCTGTACGCGCTGGGGCGCCTGCAGCAGCACCTGCCGTTGTCGCTGGGCAACGGGTCGCTGCCGGCCGACGGGGCGTGGAACGTCGCGGTGAGCTTCGTGACGAACACCAACTGGCAGTGGTACTCCGGCGAGGCGGCCCTGGGCCACCTGGTGCAGATGACCGGTCTCACCGTGCAGAACTTCGTGTCGGCGGCCGTCGGCATGGCCGTGGCCGCCGCGTTCGCGCGCGGGCTGGCCCGTGACCGGGGCCGTGGACGCGTCGGCAACTTCTGGACCGACCTCGTCCGCGGCGTCCTGCGCGTCCTGCTGCCGCTCGCCGTCGTCTCCGCGGTCCTGCTGGTGCTGGGCGGCCTCGTGCAGAACCTGCTGGCTCCGCGGGCGGTGGCGACGCTCAGCGGCGGGGTGCAGATGCTGACCGGCGGACCGGTGGCCAGCCAGGAGGCGATCAAGCAGCTCGGCACGAACGGCGGCGGCTTCTACAACGTCAACTCGGCGCACCCCTTCGAGAACCCGACGCCGCTGACGAACCTGCTCGCGATCTTCCTGATGCTCCTCGTGCCGTTCGCGATGGCGTGGGCCTTCGGGCACGTCGTGGGGGACCGCCGCCAGGGCGTCGCCGTCGTGTCCGTGATGACGCTGCTGCTCGTGATCGGCGTCGGACTGCTGACGTGGGCCGAGATGGCCGGGCCCGGGTCGGCGCCCGCACTGGCCGGGGGAGCGCTCGAGGGCAAGGAGGCCCGCTTCGGCACGGCCGGCTCGGCGTTGTTCGCCGCCGTCACCACCGGGACGTCGACCGGCGCGGTCAACGCGATGCACGACTCGCTCACCGCACCGGGCGGTGGGGTGGCGATGTTCCTCATGATGCTGGGCGAGATCGCCCCCGGCGGCGTGGGCTCCGGCCTCTACGGGATGTTGGTGCTCGCCGTCCTGACGGTCTTCCTGTCGGGCCTGATGGTCGGCCGGACGCCGGAGTACCTCGGCAAGAAGGTCGGCCAGCGCGAGATGGTCCTGGTCGCCGCCTACGTCCTCGCGACGCCACTGGTCCTGCTGACCGGCATCGCCGTGGCGATCACCGCCCCGGCGGGCCTGGCCGGCCTGCAGGAGTCCGGCCCGCACGGCCTGTCGGAGGCGTTGTACGCCGTCACCTCGGCGTCCAACAACAACGGCTCCGGGTTCGGCGGCCTGACGTCCGGGACGCCGTTCTGGAACACCCTCCTGGGCCTGTGCATGCTGCTCGGGCGCTTCGTGCCGATGGTGGTCGTGCTGGCGCTGGCCGGCCGCTTCGCCTCCCAGCAGCCGCTGCCGCCGAGCACCGGGACGCTCACCACGCACCGCCCGTTGTTCGTCACCCTCCTCGCCGGTGTGGCGGTGGTCGTCGTCGGACTGACGTACGTCCCCGTCCTCACCCTCGGCCCGATCGTGGAGTCCCTGTCGTGAACCCTGCCCCGAACCCTGTCGTGAACCCTGCCGTGAACCGTGCCGTGAACGCGGCCGTCGACCGGACCCCGAGCAGCATCCTCGGCCCCGCCCAGCTCGGCGCGGCCCTGCCCGGCGCCCTGCGCAAGCTCGACCCGCGCGCACTCCTGGCCACCCCCGTGATGCTCGTCGTCGAGCTCGGCGCCGCGGCGACCACGGTCCTCACGGCGCTCGACCCGAGCGTCCTGGGCGTCGCGGTCACCGTCTGGCTGTGGCTCACCGTCCTCTTCGGGGCGCTGGCCGAGTCGGTCGCGGAGGGCCGTGGCAAGGCCCAGGCGGCCAGCCTGCGTGCCCTCCAGACCGAGACGACCGCCCGACGCGTCCGCGGGGGCGGGTCGCGGGGCGGCCGCGGCCTGCTCGACCTGGCGACGGACGAGGTCGCCAGCACGGACCTGCGGGCCGGTGACGTCGTGGTCGTCGCGGCCGGCGAGCGCATCCCGGGCGACGGAGACGTCGTGGAGGGTGTGGCGTCGGTCGACGAGTCGGCCGTGACGGGGGAGTCCGCCCCGGTCATCCGCGAGTCCGGCGGCGACCGCTGCGCCGTCACGGGCGGCACGACGGTGCTCTCCGACCGCATCGCGGTGCGGATCACCTCCGACCCGGGCCAGTCCTTCGTCGATCGGATGATCGCCCTGGTCGAGGGCTCCCAGCGCCAGCGCACGCCGAACGAGATCGCGCTGAACGTGCTGCTGGGCTCGCTCACCGTCGTCTTCGTCGCGGTCTGCACGTCGCTCTACTTCGTGGCCGACCACAGCGGTGCCCGGCAGTCGGTGCTCGTGCTCACCGCGCTGCTCGTGTGCCTGATCCCGACCACCATCGGGGCGCTGCTCTCCGCGATCGGCATCGCCGGCATGGACCGGTTGGTGCGACGCAACGTGCTGGCCATGTCGGGGCGCGCCGTCGAGGCGGCCGGGGACGTCGACGTCCTGCTGCTCGACAAGACCGGGACGATCACCCACGGCAACCGCCGCGCCCACGAGGTCCTGACGGTGCCGGGCGTACCCCGCGAACGGCTCGTCGAGGCCGCGCTGCTGTCGTCGCTGGCCGACGAGACCCCCGAGGGCCGCTCGATCGTCGAGCTGCTGGGCGCCGGGCGCGAGGTCCCGGCCGGGGCCACGCTGGTCGTGTTCTCGGCCACGACGCGGATGAGCGGCCTGGACGACGGCGACCGGCGGGTACGCAAGGGCGCGGCGTCCGCGGTGTGCGCCTGGGCCCGGGAGAGCGGGGGCTCGCAGCCGCAGGCGGTCCTCGACGCCGTCGAGACGGTCAGCGCCTCGGGCGGCACGCCCCTGGTCGTCGCCGAGCAGATCGGTGCGGGACCGGTGCGCCTGCTCGGCGTGGTGCACCTCAAGGACGTCGTCAAGGAGGGCATCCGCGAGCGGTTCGGCGAGATGCGCGCCATGGGCATCCGCACCGTGATGATCACCGGCGACAACGCCGTCACCGCCGCGGCGATCGCGCGGGAGGCCGGGGTCGACGACTTCCTCGCGGAGGCCACGCCCGAGGACAAGATGGCGCTGATCCGCCGGGAGCAGGCCGGCGGCCGCATGGTCGCGATGTGCGGCGACGGCACCAACGACGCCCCGGCCCTCGCCCAGGCCGACGTCGGCGTCGCCATGAACACGGGGACGACCGCGGCCAAGGAGGCCGGCAACATGGTCGACCTCGACTCCGACCCCACCAAGCTGATCGAGGTCGTGGAGATCGGCAAGCAGCTCCTCATCACCCGCGGTGCCCTGACGACGTTCTCGGTGGCCAACGACGTCGCGAAGTACTTCGCGATCCTTCCCGCGATGTTCGTGGTCGCGTTCCCGCAGCTCGACGGCCTCAACGTCATGCGGCTGTCCAGCCCCGGGTCCGCCATCGTCTCGGCGGTCGTGTTCAACGCCCTGGTGATCGTCGCGCTGATCCCGTTGGCCCTGCGCGGCGTGCGCTACCGACCTGCGGCCGCCGACGCGCTGCTGCGGCGCAACCTGCTGCTCTACGGCCTCGGCGGCTTCGTCGCCCCGTTCGTCGGGATCAAGCTGCTCGACCTGCTCGTCTCCCTCGTCCCCGGTCTCTGAGCCGGTCGTCCCAGAAGGAAGCCATCCGTCATGAAGGACCTCTACGACCTGTTCCGGACCAGCCTCGCCGGTCTCCGCGTCCTGCTCGCGGCGACGCTGCTGCTCGGGCTCGCGTACCCCCTGCTGATCACCGGCGTCGCCGCCGTCGCCACGCCCTGGAGCGCGGGCGGATCGCTCGTGCGCGAGGACGGCACCCGCACGAACGACCCGGACGAGGCGGTCGGTTCGGTGCTGCTCGGCCAGCTGGTCGAGGACGACGCGCTCTTCCAGCCGCGGCCGTCGGCGGCCGGGGACGGCTACGACCCGCTGTCCACCTACGGGTCGAACCTCGGGCCGGAGAGCCCCGAGCTGCTGGCCTCGATCGAGGCGGCCCGGCTCGAGGTCGCCGAGCGGGAGGGCGTCGACGTCGCCGCCGTCCCGCCGGACGCGGTCACGGCGTCGGGCTCCGGGCTCGACCCGCACATCTCGCCGGCCTACGCCGACCTGCAGGTGGCGCGCGTGGCCGCGGCCAACGACCTCGCCCAGGACGAGGTGCGGGCCCTGGTGGACGAGCACACCCAGGGACGGTCGCTCGGCGTCCTGGGCGAGCCGCGGGTCGACGTCCTGCTGCTCAACATCGCCGTGCGGGAGGCTGCCGGCGCATAGGTCGAGGTCGGTCCGGGGGAGCGGGCGCAGGGGAGAGGATGGGGGCATGGCAGAGCCGAAGCGCCGGGGCCGGTTGACGGTGTACCTCGGTGGCGCGCCCGGGGTGGGCAAGACGTACGCGATGCTCGGCGAGGCCCGCCGACGCTGCGCACGCGGCACGGACGTCGTGGTCGGTTACGTGGAGACGCACGGCCGACCCCACACCGAGCAGCAGCTCGAGGGGCTCGAGGTCGTGCCGCGCCGCGAGGTGGAGTACCGGGACACGGTCTTCACCGAGCTGGACACGGACGCCGTGATCGCCCGCCGGCCCGACGTGGTGTGCATCGACGAGCTCGCGCACACGAACGTGCCCGGCAGCCCGCGGAGCAAGCGCGCGGAGGACGTCGAGCTGATCCGCGCGGCGGGCATCGACGTCGTCACGACGGTCAACATCCAGCACTTGGAGTCGCTCAACGACGAGGTCGAGCGGATCACGGGCGTGCGCCAGCGCGAGACGGTCCCCGACGAGGTGGTGCGCACGGCCGACCAGATCGAGCTGGTGGACATGTCGCCGGAGGCGCTGCGCCGCCGGATGGCGCACGGCAACATCTACCGGGCCGACAACATCGACGCGTCGCTGACGTCGTACTTCCGGGTGGGCAACCTGACGGCGCTGCGCGAGCTGGCGCTGCTGTGGCTGGCCGACCGGGTGGACGACGCCCTCGGGGACTACCGGCGCGCGCACCGCATCGAGCACACGTGGCCGACCAAGGAGCGCATCGTCGTCGCCGTCACGGGTGGCGTGGAGAGCGAGACGCTGCTGCGCCGCGGGGCCCGTCTCGCCCAGCGCGCCGCCGGCTCCGAGCTGCTGGTGGTGCACGTGATCGCCGCGGACGGGCTGCGCGTCGACGCCCCCGCCCGGATCGCCCGTCTGCAGCAGCTGGCGGCCTCGCTCGGCGGCACGTTCCACTCGGTGTCGGGGGAGGAGGTCTCGGAGGCCGTCGTCGACTTCGCCACCGCCGCCAACGCCACGATGATCGTCGTGGGCGTGTCGCGTCACGGTCGGCTGCGCCAGCTGTTCACGGGCACGACGGGGGACCGGATCGCCTCGCTGGCCGGCGCGATCGACGTCCACCTCGTCACGCACGACGAGGTCTCGCGCAGCACGGCGTGGCGTCGACCCGCTCTCTCGCCACTGAGCCGCGCGCGGCAGGTCGCCGGGTGGCTGGCCGCGATGCTGCTCCCGGTCGCGAGCACGCTCGTCCTGCAGGCCCTCGACGAGACCCACCAGCTGCCGCTGGCCGAGATGCTCTTCCTGGCCGGCACGGTCGTCGTCGCCCTCGTCGGCGGCCTGCTGCCCGCGCTGGCCGCGGCGCTGCTCAGCTTCCTCGCCCTCAACCTGTTCTTCACCGCTCCGACCGGCCGCCTCGCCGTCGCCGAACCCGCCAACGTCGTCTCGCTGGTGGTCTACGTGACCGTGGCGGTCGGTGTGGCGACGGTGGTCGACCGGGCCTCGCGCCGCGCGGCGGACGCGCTCCGCGCGCGTACCGAGGCAGCCACCATGAGCGCCCTGTCGCGCTCCGTGCTCACCGGCCAGGACACGGCCGAGGCGATCGTGGCGCGGCTGCGCGAGACGTTCGGCCAGGTGTCCGTCTCGCTGCTGCGTCGCGACCCGACGGGGTGGTCGGTCGTGGCCGCGGCGGGCGGTCCCTGCGCGGCGACGCCCGACGCGGGGGACACCCGGGTCGCGGTCGACGAGCACCACACGCTCGCGCTGTGCGGCGAGCCGTTGCGGGCGACCGACCGGCGGGTGCTCGAGGCCTTCGCCACGCAGACCTCGCTGGTGCTCGAGTACCGACGCCTCCGGGCGCGCGAGGAGCGGGCGGCGACGCTCGAGTCGGCCGAGGCGACGGCGACCGCGCTGCTGCGGGCCGTCTCGCACGACCTGCGCACCCCGTTGGCCACCATCCGCGCCTCGGTCGACGGGCTCGCGCACGGCGCCGACCTCGACCCGGACGACCGCGCGGACCTGGACCGTTCGCTGGAGTCGGCCACCGCCCGGCTCGAGCGGCTGATCGACGACCTGCTGGACCTCTCGCGCGTGCAGGCCGGTCTCGTGCGCCCGCGCCTGGCCCCGCGGTCCCTGGAGGAGGTGCTGCCGCTGGCCGTCACGGGGATCGACGGCCCCGTGCGCCTCGAGCTCGACGAGGACGCGCCGATGGTCGTCACCGACGCCGGCCTGCTGGAACGGGTGGTCGCCAACCTGGTCGCCAACGCGGTACGCGTGTCGGCCGGCGCCCCGGTGCGGGTGCTCGTCCACGCGCTCGCCGACAGCGTCGACGTCCTCGTCGTCGACCGCGGGCCCGGCGTCCCGCCCGCCGAACGCGAACGCATGTTCGAACCGTTCCAGCGACTGGGGGACACCTCGCACGGCGGCCTGGGACTGGGTCTCGCCGTCGCCCGGGGGCTCAGCGAGGCCGTCGGCGCGACGCTCGGCGCCGAGGACACCCCGGGCGGCGGGCTGACGATGGTGCTGTCACTGCCGCGGGCCGACGTGGCTCGGCCCGAGCCGGCGGGCGCCGGGGGAGCAGCCGGGAGATCGTCGTCCAGCGACACGGGCGGGGCGCCGTGACCGAGCCGGGCGACGCCGCATCGCCGCGACTGGTGGACCGGTGGCCGAACTTCGCGCGGCAGCTCCACGTGGCCCTGCTGGCCGAGGACGCGGCGCTGCTCGCGGCCCAGGTCGAGACGCTGCGGGTGGTCGCCGCGTGCGGATGCGGCGACGACTTCTGCCAGAGCTTCTACACGGCGCCGAAGCCGGACGGGACGTACGGGCCGGGCCACGAGAACGTCGAGCTCGACCCGCCGTGGCCGGGGATGCTGGTCCTCGATCTCGTCGACGGCCGCATCGTCCACGTCGAGGTGCTCGACCGGGATCCTCTCGACTGACACCGGCGCAACTTGACATAATGTCCATTATCGGCGCTGCGTCTGCACGTGGTCAGGAGAGCGGCTCAGCGCGACGTCGCCGCGAACGCCTCGTCCTCGAGCACCGGGACGACGTCGCAGACGTCGAACGCAGCGGCGACGTCCACGTCGGCGCCGAAGCCCTTGGCGTACAGCTCGCGACCACCGACACAGTCACGCAGACGCTCCGTCAGCGTCGTGCGGGCGACGTCGAACAGCTCGGCCGCCGCCCGAGCCTCCGGGCTCAGCCCCGATCCGTGGCCGGTCGCCGCCAGCGCGGAGACGACAGCGCCGGCGCCCAGGTGGTCCTCGAGCGCCGGCCGCAGCGAGTCGTCCTCCGTCCAACGCTCCCCGGCGGCGACGACCACCACGCTGTGCCCGGCGTCGAGCTCCGGGACGAGCCAGCGCGCCACCGCACGCGCGTTGCGCAGGCATCCGACGACGACCCGCGAGCCCGCCCCGGCGAGCGCCGCCGCGATCGTCGACCCGTTCGGAGACGGCAGGACCAGTCGCGGCGCGGGTGCGCAGCGCAGGAGCCCGGCCGGCGACAGCGACGGAGCCGGGGTCGCTCCGGATCTCGCGGCCTCCAGGCGCCCGACGGCCAGGACGGCGTCGCGCGACGCGGCGTACTCCCCTGCCCGCTCGTCGCGCCAGCGGTACGGGTAGACGCGCATGCCCCGCTCGACGGCCACGGTCACCGAGGTCGAGAAGCTCAGGACGTCGACCACCACCGCGATGTCGGCCCGAGCGACGACGGCGCCCGTCGGCCCCCAGTCGAGACGCACCTGGTGCCCACCCTGGCCGAAGAGATCAGTCACGCGGCCGCAACCTACCGGCCGCCGAGGACTCGGGATCCAGCGTGAACGTCCCCACCGGCAGGCGCAGGTAGGTGCGCCCGTGCGGGTCGGTCCACAGGTACGTGCCGGCGCAGAGCCGTCTGACCCGCCATCCCGCGAGGGTCTTCAGCCGGTGGTGGTGTCGACACAGCGGCGCGAGGTTGTCGCTCGCGGTGGCCCCGCCGCTGCCGTCGTCGCGCCAGGGGTCGAGGTGGTCGAGGTCGCAGGCCTCGGCCGCGGTGTCGCACCACGGGAAGATGCAGGTCGTGTGCAGCGCCAGGACCTGCTGACGCAGTCGGTCGGGGATCTCGTACCGGTCGCTAGAGCACGTCGACGCCGCATCCATCACGGGCCGCACCGTCACGTGCGTGTCGCGGCGCGCGAGCCAGTCGCGTACCTGCTCGACGAGCACCGGGAGCCCCGACCCGCCCGCTGCCCCACCGAGCCGGGCGACGGGATCGAGCCCGAGGAACCCCGCCTCGGACAGGTACAGATGCACGACGGCGCGCTTGCCGGGGCGGGCGCTCGACCGCGCGTCGGCCTCACCGGATCGCGCCGCAGCCAGGAGCGCTTCCGCGGCTGCGGGGTCGGCGAGCACACCGACGGCCAGCGACCGGCGTACGCCCTTGCGCTCGGCGGTCGCGCACCCCGCCAGCCCGACGAGGTCCGCGAGCCGCGGGTCCGCCAGCGCGTCGGCGACCTCGTCGAGGGTCGCGTCGAGCGCGGCCAGGTCGACGTAGTCGCCGCGCAGGCTCATCTCGACCAGCCCGGTGTGGTTGAGCGTCTCGACGTGCAGCGTGGCGTGGCGCCGGTCGAGCTCCGCCAGCTGCTCGAGCTCGCGGTCCTCCGCGTGCAGCCGCAGCATGGCCTCGTCCACCATGCGTGCCAACGTGCGGGCGCCGACGGTGCCGGCGCTCTCGTGCACGTGCTCGTCGACGTACGCCGCGACGTCGCCCGGCTGCCCCGCCACCGCGTCCGCGACCCGTCGCGCACGCCAGGCCGGCACGCGCCCGGCGCGGGTGGCGGCCCAGGTGCGCGGGAGCCGGTGCGCGAGCTGCAGCACGTCGCGGATCAGCCGCGCCCCGGCCGCCGTGGTGGTGCCGCTCGCCGCGGCGAACGCGGCCGGCGCGTCCCAGGCGACCTGCGGCAGGTCGAACCACCCGCCAGCCACCACGTCGTCCTCGTCGAGACGACCGACGGGCTCCACGTAGGCCGACGTCCCCGTCAGCGGGTGCGCCGCGCCCGGGTGAGCCGCTCCGGGCGCGGCCGGGTGCGCGTACGCCCACTCCAGCGCCAGCTCGAGGATCCGCACCTCGGCGGCGTCGGCGGCCGTCCGGGCGGCCCGCACCTCCCCCAGGACGTCGGCGGGCAGGGGCGCCCGGTCGACGAGGTCGAGGGCGGCGGTCATGGGCCGATCCTACTCGCTCAGATGTTCGAAGAACAACCGTTTTCCCAGGTCAGATGAGGTTTAGATCCTAGATCGTCGGAGGCGCGGCCACCCCGCCACCCGTCCACAGCGCCCCGGCCCCCTCACCCCCCGACGTACTCGGCGAGGTGCTCCCCCGTCAGCGTCGAGCGCTGCGCGACGAGGTCGGCGGGCGTGCCCTCGAACACGATGCTGCCGCCGTCGTGGCCGGCGCCCGGGCCGACGTCGATGATCCAGTCGGCGTGGGCCATCACGGCCTGGTGGTGCTCGATCACGATCACGGACTTGCCGGCGTCGACCAGCTGGTCGAGCAGGCGCAGGAGGTTGTCGACGTCGGCCAGGTGCAGGCCGGTGGTCGGCTCGTCGAGGATGTAGACGCCGCCCTTGTCCCCCATGTGCATCGCCAGCTTGATCCGCTGGCGCTCGCCGCCGGAGAGCGTGTTGAGCGGCTGGCCGAGCTTGAGGTACCCGAGACCGACGTCCTCGAGGCGCTGCAGGACGGTCGCGGCGGCCGGCGTACGCGCCTCCCCCTCCGCGAAGAACGCCCGGGCCTCGGCCACCGGCAGGTCGAGGACCTCGGCGATGTTGAGCCCCCCGAAGCGCAGCTCGAGCACCGACGCCTGGTAGCGACGTCCGCCGCACTCGTCGCACGGCGTCGAGACGGTGTCCATGAACCCCAGCTCGGTGAAGATCAGCCCGGCGCCGTTGCACGAGGGGCAGGCGCCCTCGGAGTTGGCGCTGAACAGCGCGGGCTTGACGCCGTTGGCCTTCGCGAACGCCTTGCGGATCGGCTCCAGGAGGCCGGTGTACGTCGCGGGGTTGCTGCGTCGCGAGCCCTTGATGGCGCCCTGGTCGACGACGACCACGTCGTCGCGGTCGGCCAACGACCCGTGGATGAGCGAGCTCTTGCCCGACCCCGCCACGCCGGTGACGACGCACAGCACCCCGAGGGGGACGTCGACGTCCACGTCACGGAGGTTGTGCCGCGCGGCGCCGCGGATCTCCAGCGCGCCGGACGCGGTGCGTACCTCGTCCTTCAGCGCGGCGCGGTAGGACAGGTGGCGGCCCGTCAGCGTGTCGGCGGAGCGCAGCTCCTCGACGGTGCCCTCGAAGCAGATCGATCCGCCGCCGGACCCCGCGCCCGGCCCCAGGTCGACCACGCGGTCGGCGATCGCGATGGTCTCCGGCTTGTGCTCGACCACCAGCACCGTGTTGCCCTTGTCGCGCAGCTCGAGCAGCAGGTTGTTCATGCGGGCGATGTCGTGCGGGTGCAGGCCGATGGTCGGCTCGTCGAAGACGTAGGTGACGTCGGTCAGCGCGGAGCCGAGGTGTCGGATCATCTTGGTCCGCTGGGCCTCTCCCCCGGACAGCGTCCCCGACGGCCGGTCCAGCGACAGGTAGCCGAGACCGATCTCGACGAACGCGTCGAAGAGGTGCAGCAGCCCCTTGCGCAGCGGCGCCACGGACGGCTCGTCCAGCTCGCGCACCCAGTCGGCCAGGTCGGTGATCTGCATCGCGCACAGGTCGGCGATGTTCCTGCCGCGGATCCGCGAGGAGCGGGCCGACTCGTTGAGCCGCGTGCCCTCGCAGACCGGGCAGGGGCCGAAGACGGCCGCCCGGGTCACGAACGCCTTCAGGTGCGGCTGCAGCGAGTCGGGGTCCTTGCTGAACATGGACTTGCGGATCTTCGGGATGAGGCCCTCGAAGGTCACGTTGATGTTCTCGACCTTCACCTTGCGCGGCTCCGCGTGCAGGAGCTCCTGGCGCTGCTCGTCGGTGAGGTCGCGCACCGGCACGTCGCCGGGGACCACGGCCTTGTACGGCGCCACCATCCACCCGTCGGCGGTGTAGCCGGGCACCAGGATCGCGCCGTCGACCAGCGACTTCGACTCGTCGACGATCTGGGTGAGGTCGAGGTCGGACACGGTGCCCCGTCCCTCGCACTCGGCGCACATGCCACCGAGGTAGACCACGTCCCGCACCACGTTCTTCTCGACCTTGCCGCCGGAGCGCTCCGTCGACATCACCCCGCTGGCCCTGCGGGTGGGGATGTTGAAGGAGTACGCCGTGGGCGGGCCGATGGACGGCTCGGCAATCCGGCTGAAGAGGCTGCGCAGCATCGCGTTGGCGTCCGTCACCGTCCCGACCGTTGAGCGGGCGTTGGCCCCGAGCCGCTCCTGGTCCACGACGATCGCCGTCGTGAGCCCCTCGAGCTCGTCGACCTCGGGCCGTGCCAGCGAGGGCATGAAGCCCTGCACGAACGCGCTGTAGGTCTCGTTGATCATCCGCTGCGACTCGGCCGCGATGGTGCCGAAGACCAGGGAGCTCTTGCCCGAGCCGGACACGCCGGTGAACACCGTGAGCCGCCGCTTCCGCAGGTCGACGCTGACGTCCTTGAGGTTGTTCTCGCGGGCGCCGTGCACCCGGATCAGGTCGTGGCCGTCGGCGGCGTGCCCTGCAGTCATCTGCGCTCCTCGCGTGCGTGCGGCGCGCGCCCGTGCGCGCGTCCCGGACGCTCCGACCGGCGGGCCGGTCGGAACTCATCGGCCCGGATCGTCCCACGGTCGGGAGGCGCGGGCGTACGCTCTGCGGCATGACCAGGCTCCTGAGCGCGCGCGTGCTCACGGTCCTGGCCGCGCTGCTCACCGCGTGGGTCGCGGTCGGCCCCGCGGGCGCCGAGCCGGCCGCGCTGGCAGCGGCGGTCCTGCTGCTCGCCCTCGCCGCGCTCGTGCCGGCTCCGCAGCTGTCGGGCTCGCTCCGCCGCTGCGACCCCGCCGCGCGGTCGTCGCGTGGGCGGACCGCCCGACGACGTGGCCGGGTCACGGACGTCCCGGGCCACCCGCGCCGACCCCGCGCTCCCGGGCTCGCCTGAGCCTCCGCCCTGCCTCGGCAGGGTCGAGGCTCGCCGTCGCGTCCCTCGACCCCGTGAGCCCCAGGAGCACCCGTGTCCGTCCTCGACCCCGTCACCCATGCCCTCGCGGCGGCCCTCGCCACCGCGCACCACACCCTCGAACCCCTCCTCGACCCGCTGCCGTCGGGCGTCCTGTGGGTCGCCGCGATCACCACCCTCGTGGTCGGCGTACGCCTCCTGGTCCTGCCGCTGGCGGTGCACGGCGTCCGCCAGGCGCACGCCTCCGCCCGCGCCCGGCCCGCGCTGCAGGACCTCGCCCGGCGCCACCGCGGCGCCCGCAGCCCCGAAGCCGTCGCCGCCTACCGCGCCGCGCGCGCCGAGGTGGCGCGCGAGAACGGCGTCTCGCGGCTGGGCTGCCTGCCGCTGCTGGTCCAGGTGCCGGTCTGGATCGGCCTGTACCACCTGCTCTCCGACGTGGCCGGCGGCCAGCAGGTCGGCGCGATGGGGAGCGACCTGGTCGCCTCGGTCGCCTCCGCGACGCTCCTCGGCGTGCCGCTGGTGGCGCGCGGGTACGTCGGCGGCGCCACCCACGTGGCCGTGGTCGCCGCACTCGCCGGCACCGTCGCCGTGCTGTCGTTCGTGACCCAGCGCTTCCTCGTCGCGCCGAACCAGGTGCTCGACGGCGTGCCCGAGGCGGTGGCGCGGGCGCAGGCGCTGATGCCGGCGCTGACGGCCCTCGGCATGCTCGTCGCCGCGAGCGTCGTGCCGGTGGCGCTGCTCGTCTACTGGCTGGTCAACGCGACGTGGACCGCCGGGCAGGCCGCGGTCGTCGTGCGCCGCTTCCCGACGCCCGGCTCCCCCGCCGCGCTCGCCCGCGCGTCCCGGACCGGCTGACCGTCAGGACGGGAGGACCGCAGGCCGGCAGCGGTGCTCAGCGGCCGGCGCCGCGGCCCTTGGCCCGCAGCACGAGGCCGTTCGCGGTACGCAGCTGCCAGGACTGCTCGACGGGACCGGCGAGGCCCACGACGCCCTCGGCCACCACGTTGACCTCGGGGTCGGCGGCCAGCAGCCTGCGCACGCGGCCGCGCTCGTCCTGGCTCAACCGGCCGGTCGGCATCCGCCACTGCGAGGTGGCGACGTGCTCCTCGCCCACGTGGTCGGGAGCGCCGGCCTCGTCGAGCACCACCGTCTGCACCTGCTCGCTGGCGACGTCGACGACGAGGTGGTCGCCCTCCTCCCGCACGGCCGTGACGTGGGCCCGGTCGTGGTGGGTGACGAAACGGCGACCGAGGTCGGGCAGGTGCCGCAGCTCGCCGAGACGACGCCGCAGGACCGTGAGCGCCGCGGCGGCCGCCGCGGCGGCGCAGGCCAGGCCCAGCAGCGCGAGGAACGCCGCCGCCTGCACCGCCCGGTCCGGCCCGAGGACACCGACCGCGAGGGCAGCCGCGAGCAGCACCGCGACCGCGGCCCCCGCGGCGGCCGCCCCCGCCCTCGTGCGGGTGGCGGTACGCCCGGTACGCCCGGCGCGCGCGGTGCGGCGGGTCAGCAGGGACGTGAGGGTGGGCTGAGCGGTCATGGTGCACCTCCGGGGAACGGTCCGACGCCACCCAGCGTGGCCCGTCAACCCGTGCGGAGGCTCCACGGCGGCTGTGGGTCCGCTGTGAGCGCGGCAACCGGCCGGGCGGCAGACTCGACGGGCAGGTCCGACATCCCCCATCCCCCGGAGGCCACCATGAACGACGCCCGCTCCCCCCGCGACGACGAGACGCGCGACGAGAAGTCCGAGGAGTCCGGCGGCGACGCCGCCTCGCGCACCGCGGGGCACGACCACGACTCGGCCGAGACCCGCGGCGACAGCGAGCACCCGCACCGCGAGGACCGCTGAGCGCTCAGCCCATCGTCCTCGCGCCGTCGATGCTCTCGCGGATGATGTCGGCGTGACCGGCGTGCTGCGCGGTCTCGGCGACCACGTGCAGGAACGTGCGGCGCACCGACCGGGTGGACCCGGGCGCGAACCACGGGGCCGCGGGCAGCGGCCAGCGGCGGTCGAGGTCCTCGGACGCGACGAGCGCGTCCGTGGCGGCCGCGACGCGCGCGTACTCCTCGAGGACGCCCGCGAGGGTCTCGTCGGGGCCGAGGACGAACTGGGCCTGGTACGCCAGCACCTCGGCCGGCGGGTCGGACCAGTCCACCGACCCCCAGTCCATCTCGAGGCCCGCGTCGGGACCCTGGGTGACGAAGCGCGCCCACTCGTCCTCCGTGGCGGCGACGTGCTTCACCAGCCCGCCGAGGCTGAGGCTGCTGACGGTCGGCGTCATTCTCGCCTGGTCGTCGGTGAGCCCCTCGACGGTGCGCAGGAACAGTGCCCGGTGCTGGCGCAGGCTCTCGAGCAGGTCGGCGCGCTCCCCGGTGAGGTCGTAGCCGGACAGGTCGGTGGCGGTGGCAGATGAGGTCTGATCGGTCATGGGATCCACGCTAGGAGGACTTCCGGTCAGGTACCGTCCGCTGATCGTCGCGAGATCGGCATCACGGGAACCAACGGAACCTCTCGCACGTTGACCTCGCTGGAGCCCGGCTCCGACCGGGGAACTCGAAGAAGGAACAGGACGTGACTGGGCCCGCCTGCGACCCACTTAGACCATCGCTCCGGCCGTGCGCCGGAGCCCCCCTCCCCACCACCGGCTCCTGGGTGGTGACGCCGTGCTGACGACCTTGTTGTCGCTGCTCCTCGGCGTGCTGGTGGTCCTGCTGATCACCGCGGCCACGGGATACTTCGTGGCCCAGGAGTTCGCCTACATGGCGGTCGACCGGTCCCGCCTCCGCGCAGGGGCCGAAGCGGGTGACGCTGCCTCGAAGCGCACCCTCCGCGTCACCGAGCGCACCTCGTTCATGCTCTCGGGCGCCCAGCTCGGCATCACCGTCACCGGCCTCCTGGTCGGTTACGTGGCCGAACCCCTCATCGGCAGCGCCTTCGGCGACATCCTCGGCACGGTCGGCGTCTCGACCACCGTCGGCGTCACCATCGGCACGCTGCTGGCCCTGCTGTTCGCCACCTTCGTGCAGATGCTCTTCGGCGAGCTGTTCCCGAAGAACCTGGCGATCGCCCGCCCCGAGCCCGTCGCCCGCTGGCTGTCGCGCTCGACCCTGGGCTACCTGGCGATCACCGGCTGGCTGATCTGGTTCTTCGACCAGTCGTCGAACACCCTGCTGAAGTGGCTGAAGATCGAGCCCGTCCACGACGTCGAGAGCTCCGCCACCGCGCGCGACCTCGAGCATATCGTGGCCGAGTCGCGCGCCTCGGGCGAGCTCACGGACGAGCTCTCCGTGCTCCTCGACCGGGTGCTGGACTTCCCGCAGCACGACGTGGAGCACGCCATGGTCCCGCGCAGCCGCGTCGACACCGTCGACTCCGACACGACGCTGGGCGAGGTGCGCCGACTCATGCAGTCGGGCCACTCCCGCTACCCCGTGCTGGGCGACGACGACGACATCCTCGGCATCGTCCACCTGGTCGACCTGCTCGACCTGGAGGCCAACGGCGCCAACCGCTGGGAGGAGCCCGTCACCGCGGCCATCCGCCCGGCGATCGTGCTGCCCGAGCTGATGCCGATGCCCGACGCCCTGCGCGCGATCGCTGAGCGCAAGGAGCAGATGGCCTGCGTCGTCGACGAGTACGGCGGCCTGACCGGCATCGTCACCGTCGAGGACCTCGTCGAGGAGATCGTCGGCGAGATCCGCGACGAGCACGACGAGCCGGCCGAGCCCGAGTTCCGCGTCGACACCGAGCGGGGCGGCTGGGAGTTCCGCGGCGACGTGCCCGTCGACGAGGTCGAGCGGGTCGTCGAGCGCGACCTGCCGTCCGGCGACTTCGAGACCCTCGCCGGGCTCGTGATCGCCGAGCACGGTGCGTTCCCGGAGGTCGGCGACCAGCTCACCGTCGCCCTGCCGGTGGACCTGGCCGACCTGGCCAAGGCCGACGAGCCGGAGCCCTGGCACCTGGACGTCGAGGTCCTGGAGGTCGGGTCCTACGTGCCGAGCGTCCTGCACGTCGCGCTCCGTGCGCCCGCCACCCACGAGGAGGACGAGGCCGAGCAGGCCGAGGACTCCGCGACCGCCGCGAAGGAGGCGTGATGGAGAACCCCGTGGTCGTCATCGTCGCGACCGTCGTCATCATCGCCGCCAGCGCGTTCTTCGTCGCGATCGAGTTCGCGCTCATCGCCGCGAAGAAGCACCGTCTCGAGGACGCCGCGGCCCGCAGCCGCTCCGGCCGCGCCGCCCTGCGCAGCGCCTCGGAGCTGTCCGTGCTGCTGGCCGGGTCCCAGCTGGGCATCACGCTGTGCGTGCTGGCCCTCGGCGCCATCACCAAGCCGGCGGTCCACCACTGGCTGACCCCGCTGTTCGAGTCGTGGGGCATCGCCCTGTGGCTGGCGGACGTCGTCGGGTTCGTGCTGGCCCTCGTGGTCGTCACGTTCCTCCACCTCGTGGTGGGCGAGATGGCCCCGAAGTCGTGGGCCATCGCGCACCCCGAGCGGTCCGCCACCCTGCTGGCCCTGCCGATGCGCGGGTTCATGTGGGTGACGCGCCCGGCGCTGCACCTGCTGAACAACGCGGCGAACTGGTGCCTGCGCCGCGTCGGCGTGACCCCGGTCGACGAGCTGGCCTCCGGCCAGGACCCCCAGTCGCTGCGCCAGCTGGTGCAGCACTCGGTCAACGTCGGGGCGCTCGACGCGGCCTACTCGGCGCAGATCGAGGGGGCGCTGGACCTCGGCACCGTCCAGGTGCGCGACCTGGTCCGGCCGCAACGACCGGTCGCCGTGCCGCTCGACGCCACGGTCGCCGACGTGCAGGAGGTCAGCCGCCGCACGAGCCACCTGCGCATCCTGATCGGCGCCCCCGAGGCGCCGACGGGCCTGGTGCACGTGCGCGACACCCTCACCGTCGACCGCGCCACCCGCGTGGGCGACGTCGAGGGCATGGTGCGCGACGTGCACGAGCTGGCGCCGGACACCACGGTGCTGGCCGCGCTCGCCGAGATGCGTGCCGCGAGCGCGCAGCTCGCGGTCGTGCGCGACCGCGAGGGCCTCGTGGGGGTCGTGTCGTTCGCCGACATGCTCCGCGGGCTCTTCCCGGAGCAGGCCGCCGCCTGAGCCGGGTGCGGGACGCCCGGGGCCGCAGGCCTCAGGCGTCCCGCACGCCGGACCGGTCCGTGACCGGCGGCTGCGTCGACCACGGGAAGTTGATCCACAGGTCCGTGCGCTTCCACACGAAGTCGGCGCGGATGGCCGTGCGCGGCTTCTCGTAGATCACGGCGGTCCGCGCCTGCGCCACGTGGTCGCGGCAGAAGTCCGTGACCATCTCGAGGGTCTTCCCCGAGTCGGCGACGTCGTCGACGATGAGCACGCGCGCGTCGTCCAGCTCCGAGGCGTTCAGGTACGGCGGCAGCATGGTCGGCACCTCGAGCGTCGTGCCCACGCCCGTGTAGAACTCCACGTTCATCGTGAACAGGTTCTTGCAGTCCAGGGCGTAGGCGATCGAGCCCGCCGGGATCAGTCCCCCGCGCGCGATGCCCAGCACCACGTCGGGCACGAAGTCGGCGTCGGCGACCTGCTGCGCCAGCTCTCGGACCGCGGTGCCGTACGTCTGCCAGGTCAGGGTCTCGCGCTCGCTCACGCGCCGCATCGTACGTCGGTGCGCGGGCCCCCAGCACACGACCGGGCCGGCCCTGTGACGTAACCGGCATGTAAGACGATTGCGTCGGTGCGGTTACAGGGTTTTAGGTTCTCGTCCCGGCGGCGGACGCACCCATCCCGCGACCACCCCGCCCGCACGTGGAGATCCCGCCCCGTGCGTCGAACTCGAAAGGACCACGATGTCGAACGAGCTGCTCGAGGCTCCCAAGTCCCGCCGGGGCGTGATCACGGTCGTCCTCGCGGTCGTCGTCGTCGCCGCGCTGGTGGCCGCCTACTTCCTGTTCATCCGGGACAACGGCGGAGCCGTCGGCGCCGCCGAGGAGAACACCATCCGCATCGGCGTCGTGGACGACAGCGACCCCTACTGGGACGTCTTCGTCGACGCCGCCGAGGAGGAGGGCCTGTCGATCGAGATCGTCAACTACGACGAGTACTCGCTGCCCAACCCCGCGCTGGACGAGGGCGAGATCGACCTCAACCAGTTCCAGCACATCGTGTTCCTCGCGGAGTACGTCGCCAACACCGACTCGGACCTCGTCCCGATCGGCTCCACCGCGATCTACCCGCTGGGCCTCTACTCGACCCAGTACGACAGCGTCGAGGACATCCCGGACGGCGCCACCGTCGTCGTGCCGGACGACCCGAGCAACCGCGCCCGCGCGCTCCTCATCCTGCAGTCGGCCGGGCTCATCGAGCTCGAGGGCGGCGGCTCGATCTTCTCCGACCTGACCGAGGTCGACGAGGCCGCGTCGCGCGTCGAGGTCACCGAGGCCGCCGCCGACCTGACGGCCACGTCGCTCGACGACGTCGCCGCCGCGGTGATCAACAACGACTTCATCGAGGCCGCCGGTCTCACGCCGGACGACACGATCGCCGAGGACGACCCGTCCGACCCGAACGCCCTGCCCTACGTCAACATCTTCGCCGCTCGCGGTGAGGACAAGGACAACGAGGACTACCTCAAGCTGGTCGAGATCTACCAGGACACCCAGGAGGTCCTCGACGGCGTGCAGGAGGCGGCGGGCGGGACCGCCGAGTTCGTCAAGATCCCGGCGGCCGACCTGGAGACCTCGCTCGCCGACACGGTCGAGGACACCAAGGCCAACCAGGGCTGACGCCCCCGTCGAGACCGCGCAGGGTGGGACCGCCTCCGGGCGGCCCCACCCTCGCGTGGTCTCGACGCCCCCGAGGAACGTCCGGCAGGAGAAGGAGCAGCGCATGGCACTCGTGGAGTTCCGCGGCGTGCGGAAGGTGTTCGAGCCCACGAAGCGCGGCGAGAAGCCCGTCGTCGCCATCGACGGCGTCGACCTCGACGTGGAGAAGGGCGAGATCTTCGGGATCGTCGGCTACTCGGGCGCCGGCAAGTCGACGCTGGTCCGGCTCGTCAACGCCTTGGAGACCGCCACCGAGGGCACCATCGTGGTCAACGGCCGCGAGATCACCGGGCTGGGCGAGCGCGAGCTGCGCAAGGTGCGGCTCGACATCGGGATGATCTTCCAGCAGTTCAACCTGTTCAGCTCGAGCACCGTCTACCACAACATCCTCTACCCGCTGCAGGTCGCCGGCGTGCCCAAGGCGGAGCGGCACGGGCGGATCGCCGAGCTGCTGTCGTTCGTCGGCCTGCTCGACAAGGCCAAGCACTACCCCGACCAGCTCTCCGGCGGGCAGAAGCAGCGCGTCGGCATCGCCCGGGCGCTGGCGACGAACCCCGCCCTGCTCCTGGCCGACGAGTCGACCAGCGCGCTCGACCCGGAGACCACGCAGGAGGTGCTCGCGCTGCTGCAGCGCGTCAACACCGAGCTGGGCATCACGATCATGCTGATCACCCACGAGATGGACGTCATCCGCACGATCGCCCACAAGGTGGCGGTCATGGAGAACGGCCGGATCGTCGAGCAGGGCCCGGTCTTCGACCTCTTCTCGGACCCGCAGGCGGACGCGACGCGTCGCTTCGTCTCGACCCTCGTCGAGCAGGGCCCCGCCCCCCGCACCCTCGAGCACCTGCGCGAGCGGCACCGGGGACGCTTCGTCACCATCGCGCTGCGCGAGGGCTCGGTCCCCCAGTCGGAGCTGTTCGCCGAGCTGGTCGCCCGCGAGGTGCGCTTCGAGCTCGTGCACGGCGGCATCGAGGACGTGCAGGGCCGCACGTTCGGCAACCTGACCCTCGCCCTCGAGGGCGACCCCGCCCAGGTGGAGGCGGCCGTCGCCGCGCTCCGCACCAAGGTCGACCTGACGGAGGTGGACTGATGGACGACACCCGGCTCCCCGAGCTCGGCCCCGACATCTGGGAGGCGTCGCTCCAGACGTTCACCACGGTGGCGATCGCCCTGTTCTTCGGCGTGCTGCTCGGCACCTTCCTGGGTCTGGTGCTCTACACGACCCGTGCGGGCGGCATCTTCGCCAACCGCCCGGTGTTCGTGGTGCTGAACTTCCTGGTCAACTTCTTCCGGCCGATCCCCTTCATCATCTTCATCGGCGCGGTCCAGCCGCTCGCGCGGATCGTGGTGGGCACGGGGTTCGGCATCCGGGCGGCGACCTTCGCGCTCGCGCTCGCGGCCGGCTTCTTCATCAGCCGCGTGGTCGAGCAGAACCTGTTCTCCGTGGACCCCGGCGTCATCGAGGCGGCCCGGGCGATGGGCGCGAGCCGCATCCGCGTGGTGGCGACGGTGCTCATCCCCGAGGGCCTCGGCCCGCTGATCCTGGGCTACACGTTCGCCTTCGTCGCGATCGTGGACGCCTCGGCGATCGCCGGCGTCGTCGGCGGCGGCGGACTGGGCAGCTTCGCGCTCCGCTACGGGTTCCGGCAGTACGACCCGATCGTGACGTGGGCGACCGTGCTGATCCTCATCGCCCTCGTCCAGCTCGGCCAGCTGCTCGGCAACGTGCTGGCGCGGCGCATCATGCGTCGCTGAGGCCACGCGCGACCCCGGACCGGCCCCGCGCCGTCCGGGGTCGCCGGGTCCGCACCGCGACACCCCGAGCGGTGGAATTGCTCTATCTCATATCTGAGATACCTTGGTCGGCATGACTGTCACCCCGACCACCGACCTCGCCGGTCAGGCCGACTACAAGGGCCGCATCGGCAAGCTCATCCGGGACGCCCGCATCCACCGCGGCCTCACCCAGTCTCAGCTGGCCGACCTGCTCGCCACCTCGCAGAGCGCGATCAACCGCATCGAGCGCGGCCACCAGAACCTCTCCCTCGAGATGGTCGCCCGCATCGGCGCGGCCCTCGACTCCGAGATCGTCGCCATCGGCTCCGGTCCCACGCACCTGCGCGTCACCGGCCCGACCACGCTGTCGGGCAGCATCGACGTCAAGACCTCGAAGAACGCCGGCGTCGCCCTGCTCTGCGCCAGCCTCCTGAACCGCGGCCGCACGACGCTGCGCAAGGTCGCCCGCATCGAGGAGGTCAACCGCCTGCTCGAGGTCCTGGAGAGCCTGGGCGTGCGCACCCGCTGGCTCAACGACGACAACGACCTCGAGATCGTCCCGCCGGAGCACCTCGACCTCACCGACATCGACGCCACGGCCGCCCGCCGCACCCGCTCGATCATCATGTTCCTCGGCCCGCTGCTGCACCGCCTGGAGGAGTTCGAGCTGCCCTACGCCGGCGGCTGCAACCTCGGCGAGCGCACGGTCGAGCCGCACATGACGGCGCTGCACCACTTCGGTCTCGAGGTGAAGGCCACCGACGGCGCGTACCACGCCGCCGTCGACCGCGGCGTGGGTCCGGCCAAGCCGATCGTGCTGACCGAGCGCGGCGACACCGTGACCGAGAACGCGCTGATGGCCGCCGCCCTGCACCCGGGCACGACCGTGATCCGCAACGCCTCGTCGAACTACATGGTCCAGGACCTGTGCTTCTACCTGCAGAAGCTCGGCGTGGACGTCGAGGGCATCGGCACCACGACGCTCACCGTGACCGGCCGCGAGAAGATCGACGTCGACGTCGACTACGCGCCCAGCGAGGACCCGATCGAGGCCATGTCGCTGCTCGCGGCCGCGATCGTCACGGAGTCCGAGATCACGATCCGCCGCGTGCCGATCGAGTTCCTCGAGGTGGAGCTTGCGACGCTCGAGGGCATGGGGCTGCGCTACGACCGCTCGGAGGAGTACGTCGCGCTCAACGGCCACACCCGCCTGGTGGACCTCACCACCCACCGCTCGGAGCTGCAGGCACCGCGCGACAAGGTCCACCCCATGCCGTTCCCGGGCCTCAACATCGACAACCTGCCGTTCTTCGCCGTCATCGGCGCGGTCGCGCACGGCCAGACGATGCTCCACGACTGGGTCTACGAGAACCGCGCGATCTACCTGACCGAGCTCACCAAGCTGGGCGGCAACGTGAAGCTGCTCGACCCGCACCGCGTGCTCGTCGAGGGCCCGACGCACTTCTCGGGCGCGGAGCTCGTCTGCCCGCCCGCACTGCGTCCCGCGGTCGTGATCCTGCTGGCCATGCTGGCCTCGAAGGGCACCTCGGTGCTGCGCTCGACGTACGTCATCCACCGCGGCTACGAGGACCTGGCCGAGCGGCTCAACCAGCTCGGCGCCAACATCGAGACCTTCCGGGACATCTGAGCCGGAGCGGCCATAGGGTGGCGCCCGTGACCGCCCGCACGACAGCGCCGTCGACCGGGTTCGCGTACCTGGACGGCGACGAGACCCACGGCGGGGTCCCCCTCGCCTTCGCCCACCGCGGCGGCGCCGAGCACCCCGACCTCGTCGGGGCGGAGAACACGCTCGAGGCGTTCGAGCACGCCGCCGCGCTGGGCTACGTGCACCTGGAGACCGACGTCCAGGTCACCAGCGACGGCCACCTGGTGGCGTTCCACGACGCCCGCACGTTGCGGGTCACCGAGGTCGAGGGATCGGTCGGCGGCCTGAGCCTGGCCGAGGTCAAGGGCCTGCTGGTCGGTCGCCGTGGGCAGGTCCCGACGCTCGCCGAGCTGGTCGACGCGCTGCCGCGTGCCCGGTTCAACATCGACCTCAAGTGCGACCGCTCCCCCGCGGCCCTCGCGCGCTTCGTCGCGGAGCGCGGGCTGTGGGACCGGGTGCTCGTCGGCTCCTTCTCGGCCGGCCGGCTGCGGCGGTTCCGCCGCCTCACCGGCGGCCGCGTGCCGACCGCGGCCCACCGCGCCGAGATCGTGGCCTTCCTCCTGCTGCCCGCCCGCCTCGCCGACCGGGTCACCGGCGGCCGCGTGGCGGCCCTGCAGGTGCCGGTGCACCGGGGCGTCACGATCGTGACGCCCCGCCTGGTACGTCGCGCGCACGCGGTCGGCAAGCACGTGCACGTGTGGACCGTCGACGACCCGGCGGAGATGGAACGTCTGCTCGACCTCGGCGTCGACGGGCTGATGACCGACCGCACCGACCTGCTGCGGTCGGTGCTCGAGGCCCGCGGCGCCTGGCGCCCGGTCGAGGAGGAACGGTGACGGACGCGATGGGCCCCCTGGAGTCCCTGGATCCCGCCCCCGAGGGGGCCCGCGCCACGGCGCGGCGGCGCACCGTCCTGGCCTGGGGCCTGTGGGACTGGGGCTCGGCCGCCTTCAACGCGGTCATCACCACCTTCGTCTTCACCGTCTACCTGACGGCCGACGGCGACGACGGGCCGCTGTTCGGCTCGGGCGTCGACACGAAGCTGGGCTGGGCGCTGGCGGCCGCCGGCCTGACCATCGCCGTGCTGGCGCCGGTGACCGGGCAGCGGGCCGACAGCTCGGGACGTCGGACGTTCTGGCTCGGGGCGCACACCGGCGTGGTCGTGCTGGCCTCCGCCCTGATGTTCTTCGTCGAGCCCGACCCGGGCCTGCTGTGGCTGGGCCTGCTGCTGCTCGCGGTCGGCAACGTGTTCTTCGAGCTGGCCTCGGTCAACTACAACGCGATGCTCGGCGACATCTCCACGCCCGCGACCGTCGGTCGGATCTCCGGCCTCGGCTGGGGGCTCGGCTACCTCGGCGGCATCGTCCTGCTGCTGATCGTGTACTTCGGCTTCATCTCCCCCGACGTCGGGCTCTTCGGCGTCACCGGCGACAACGGCCTCGACGTGCGCGTCACGATGCTCGTGTGCGCGGTGTGGACGCTCCTGTTCTCCCTGCCGGTCCTGCTCAGCATCCGGGACCGCCCGCGCCCCGAGGCCGCCGCGCGCGGCCCGCGCCAGGGGGTGCTGGCGGCGTACCGGCACCTGTTCGCCACGGTCGCCGGCCTGTGGCGCACGGACCGCAACACCGTGTACTTCCTCGGCGCCTCGGCCGTGTTCCGCGACGGCCTGGCCGGCGTCTTCACCTTCGGCGCCGTGCTGGCCGCCGGGTCCTTCGGCTTCTCCAGCGGCGGGGTGATCATCTTCGGCATCGCCGCGAACGTGGTCGCGGGCATCGCCACCATCGGGTTCGGCCTGCTCGACGACAAGATCGGCCCGAAGCGGGTCATCGTCGGCTCGCTGGCGGCCATGTGCGTCGCCGGGTCGGTGCTCTTCGTGCTGCACGACGGCGGCTCGGGCGTCTTCTGGGTCTTCGGGCTGATCCTGTGCATCTTCGTCGGCCCCGCCCAGTCGGCGTCGCGCTCCCTGCTCAGCCGCCTGATCCGACCGGGCATGGAGGGCCAGGTCTTCGGGCTGTACGCGACGACCGGGCGCGCCGCGAGCTTCCTGGCGCCCGCGGCCTGGGCGCTCGCGCTGACGATCGCCTCCGGGGTGACGGGCAGCCCCACCGAGGACGTCCAGTACGCCGGCATCATCGGCATCCTGGTCGTGCTCCTCGCCGGTCTGCTCCTGCTGCTGCCGGTGCGTGCGCCGCGTCCGGGCGAGCAGCGCGCGTTTCAGGAATCGAGCGCCGCCCAGTAACGTTGAGGACTTGTCGACCGCGCACGCGGTCCGACGCACGACGACGAGGTGGAGGTGTCGCGATGGCAGAGCGCACGCTGCGAGGAGCACGACTCGGAGGCCAGAGCTTCGAGGACGAGCGCGGGATCGAGTTCGCGGCGCGTCAGCAGGTCGGCTACCGCTGCCCGCAGGCCCACGAGTTCGAGATCACGATGTCGGTCGAGGCCGACATCCCGGCGGTGTGGGAGTGCCCGCGCTGCGGCGCCGAGGCCCTCAGCACCGCGGGCATCCAGCCCGAGGAGAAGGTCGAGAAGCCGGCCCGCACGCACTGGGACATGCTCCTGGAGCGCCGCTCGGAGACCGAGCTCGAGGAGATCCTGACGGAGCGGCTCGAGCTGCTGCGCGGCGGCGAGATCGGCCCGGCGCACCTGCACAAGCCCTCCCGCTCCAAGCGCTGAGGCGGACCGGGAGGGGTCCTCAGCGCCGGTCGTCGCCCTCGTCGACGACCTCGCCCCGGACCACGTCGTCCCGACCGTCCGCAGCACCCGGGCGCACGTCCCACGGACCCGTCGGCACCCCGTGCCGGCGGGTCCGTCGCGTGAGCAGCCACCAGGCCGGGCGGGCGAGCACCGGACGCGCCACGAGCAGCAGCAGGCCCACGACGCTGTTGACCACGCCGGGCACGACCAGCAGGACGCAGCCGAGGACCGCCAGCACGCCGCCGGCCACCTCGCCCTCCGGGGCCCGGCCGGCGCGGGCGGTCTCCACCGCGGCCCGCACGGAGCGGCGGCCCTCCCGGGCCAGCAGGACCATGCCGAGCACGCTGGCCCCGATCACGACCACCAGGGCGACGAAGACCCCGGCCAGCTCGGCCAGCGCGAGGAACGCGGCGACCTCGACGACGACGCCGACCAGCAGGGGCAGCGTCACCCGCAGCGCCCGGAGCCGCGAGGCTCGCACCGCCCCCGGTGCAGGTCGGTGGGGGTCGGTTCCGGGCAGCTGCTGGTCGGTCACGGTGTGCGTCGTCGCTCTCGGTGGGTGCGGAAGGTGCGGCGGACCTGACGGCGACGCTCCCGCAGACCCCACCGGGTGATCCGGCGCAGGGACTCGACGGCCACGTCGGTCGTCATCTTGGAGTCACCGTACTCGCGGTCGACGAAGTCGATGGGCACCTCCCGCACGCGCAGCCCGGCCTGGACCGTGCGCCAGGTGAGGTCGGTCTGGAAGACGTAGCCGGTGGACTCCACCGCGGAGAGGTCGATCTTCTCCAGGGTGGTGCGTCGGAACATCCGGAACCCGGCCGTGGCGTCATGGACGCCCATCCCCAGCAGCACACGCACGTAGGCGTTGCCCGCCCGCGAGAGCGCCTCGCGACGCACGGACCAGTTCTGCACCGACCCGCCGCGGATCCAGCGCGCACCGATCACGAGGTCCGCCTCGACGAGCGCGTCGAGGAGCCGGCCGACCTGCTCGGGCTGGTGCGAGCCGTCGGCGTCCATCTCCCCGATCACGTCGTAGCCGCGGGCGAGGGCCACGGCGAAGCCGTGCAGGTAGGCGGCGCCCAGCCCCTCCTTCGCGGTGCGGTGCAGCACGGTGACCCCGGGGTCCTCGGCGGCCAGCCGGTCGGCGATGCGGCCGGTGCCGTCGGGCGAGGAGTCGTCGACCACGAGCACGTCGAGGTCCGGCTGCGCGGCCCGGACCCGTCCGACGACGGCGGCGATGTTGAGCGCCTCGTTGTAGGTCGGCACGACCACGACGGCCCGTCCCAGGTCCGGGTGGATCATCGCTGTGCTGCCTCTCTCGCGGTGGTCGGGTCGTCCGCCTCGACCGTCCCTGCGGGACGGTCGGCGGCGGAGCGGCCGACCGTAGGGATCCGGCGTGACGAGGTGACCAACGCGAGCAGAACGGCGAGGAGCGTGGCGGCGAAGGCGCCGCGGGCCAGCCAGGGCCCGACGCGCAGGCCCAGCGGCACGTCGTCGTTGAGCACCACGTCGGCCGCGACCACGCCCCGTTCGCGGGTGCCGATGTCGGCCACGACGGACCCGTCCGGCGCGATGATGCCGCTGCGGCCGTTGATCGCCGCGACGACGACGTACTTCCCCGTCGCGATGGCGCGCAGGCGGGTGATCTCGAACTGCTGGTCGATCTGGTGCGTGCGGATGAACATGGCGTTGCTGGTCTGGACGGTGACCAGCTGGGCGCCGGCGGCGACCTGGTCGTGGAAGAGGTCGTCGTAGGCGACGTCGAAGCAGATGGCGTTCGCGACCGCCACGCCCTCGATGTCCAGGGGGCTGCGGCGCACCCCGGCGAGCATGTCGCGCGGGATCAGGTCGAACTGCTCGACGATGTCGGTGAGCGTGTCGTTGCGGAAGGGGATGTACTCCCCGAACGGCACCGGGTGGTGCTTGGCGTAGCGGTCGCCGGGTCCGGAGACCGGGTCCCACACGATGCCCTGGTTGAGCACCTGCTCGTCGGAGACGGCGTCGACCATGCCCCCGACCAGCACCGGCACGCCGAGCGCCGCCACCGCGCGGGTGATCTCGCCGTACGCCTCGCCGTCGGTGAACGGGTCGACCGCGGTCGAGTTCTCCGGCCACACGGCGAAGGCCGGTGCGTCCGCGTCGCCCGCGGCGACGTCCGCGGCGAGCTCCTCGGTGGTCGTCGCATGGTCGCGCGTGACCTGACGGTGCACGGCCACGACGTCGTCCCCGTCACCCCCCACGTCGCCCTGCACCGCGGCCACCCGGACGCGCTCGCCGTCGGTGGGGCCGGCGTAGGCCGTCAGCGCGGCCGCCACGCCCACGACCACGAGGATCGCGACCGGGGCGGCCAGGAGCCTCGCCCGACGGAGCAGGCCGGCCCGGTCGAGGGGACCGACGCAGTCGCGCAGACGCAGCGCCGCCCACAGCGACGTCGTGGCGAGCAGGGCCAGCACCAGCGAGACGCCGGGCATTCCGATCCACGGCAGCAGGGCCGCGAAGGGGGTGTCGACGACGCCGAAGGACAGCCGCGCCCAGGGGAAGCCGCCGAACGGCCACCCCGCGCGCAGCTCCTCGTAGGCCACCCAGGCCGGCGCCACCAGCACGGGCCAGGCCCGCAACCGGTGCAGCACGGCGACGACGGGGCCGAGGAGCAGGAAGTAGGCGGTCTCGATCAGCGACAGCGCGATCCAGGCGCCGGTGCCGACCGCCTGCATCCACCACAGCTGCACGAACGAGAAGACGGCCCCGAAGACGAGGCTGACGAGGAGCGCGGTGCGCACGCGGGCGCCGCGCAGGGCCAGCGCGTACCCCGCCACGCCCAGGGGGCCGGCGACGACGAGCCCGACGGGCTCGAACATCGCCGTCAGGACCAGGCCCGCGACGACGGCGACGAGCAGCCGGAGGGGGAGTCGCGAGGTCACGTACCGAACGGTAGCCGAGGAGCAGGGCGGAGGGGGCGGGCACGGCCTTCGGACCGACGCCGGCCCGACCGGGTGCCGGGCAGGCGAAGTTGTCTACGGACCGCGCGCCCCCTCCGCTTCCACCACCACGGTGCGGGGTCGAGTGAGGTGCTCTCGCCGGTCGGGAAGTGGTGCGCGACCCGTCGGCGACGCCGCTCGTGCTCTCGGCCCACGACGCGCGTGCTGCGCAGGTGAACTGAGGACAGACTCGCGGTGTCCGCGCAATGGTGTCAACGTCGCGCTGACCTGCGCTGACAGGGCGTCTGCGCAGGTCAGCGCGCGGGCGCCCGCCGACGAAGTCGTTCGGTTATTTCTCGGCGCCCGGCGTGTCGCGCGGCGACACGCCGGTGGTGTCGCGTAGTGGTCCGGATCAGGTGACCGGGCGGTTCTCGTAGAACGTGTTGAGCACGATCGTCGTGCGCGTCGAGACGTTCGCCGAGCTGCGGATCCGGGCCAGCAGGCCCTCGAGCTGCGAGGGCGTCTCGGCGCGCACCTTGAGGATGTAGGACTCCTCCCCCGCGACCGACCAGCACGACTCGATCTCCTCGATGTCGCGCAGCCGCTCCGGGGAGTCGTCGGGCGCCGCAGGGTCGATCGGGCGGATCGAGATGAACGCCGTCAGCGGTCGCCCCAGCTGCTCGTAGTCGATCGTCGCGCCGTAGCCGCGGATCAGGCCACGCTGCTCCAGACGCTTGACCCGCTGGTGGACGGCCGACGTCGACAGACCCGTGCCACGCCCCAGGTCGGTGAACGACATCCGGCCGTCCTGGGCGAGCAGAGCGAGGATCTTGCGATCGGTCTCTTCCACGCCGGACAGGCTATCGCCTCGTGGCAGGATCACCCCGTGCCCCACCGAAGCCCCCGCCTGCTCCTGCTCGACACGGCGTCGCTGTACTTCCGTGCCTTCTTCGGCGTGCCCGACACGATGCGCGCACCCGACGGCACCCCCGTCAACGCCGTGCGCGGTCTGATGGACTTCGTGTCGCGGCTGGTCGAGGAGTACGAGCCCACCCACCTGGCCTGCTGCTGGGACGACGACTGGCGCCCGCAGTGGCGCGTCGACCTCGTGCCGACCTACAAGGCGCACCGCGTCGTCGAGGAGCGCGCGAGCACCCCCGACCTCGAGGAGGTCCCCGACCCGCTCGAGCTGCAGGTGCCGGTGATCCGCGCGGTCCTGGCCGCCTACGGCCTGGCCGTGGTCGGCGCCGCCGAGCACGAGGCCGACGACGTGATCGGCACGCTGGCCACCGACGCGGGTATGCCGGTCGACGTCGTGACGGGCGACCGCGACCTCTTCCAGCTGGTCGACGACGCCGCCGAGGTGCGGGTGCTCTACACCGCCCGGGGCGTCGGGCGTCACGAGCGGATCACCGAGGACGTCGTGCTCGAGAAGTACGGCGTGCGCGCCGACCAGTACGCCGACTTCGCGACCCTGCGTGGCGACACCTCCGACGGGCTGCCGGGCGTCAAGGGCGTCGGTGAGAAGACCGCGGCCACGCTGCTCGGCCGCTTCGACGACGTCGCCGGCATCCGCGCCGCCGCCGAGGACCCGGCCGCGGACATGGCACCGGGCGTGCGGGCCAAGGTCAAGGCCGCCTCGGACTACCTCGACGTCGCCCCGACGGTCGTCGCCGTCGTGCGCGACCTGCCGGTGCGCGACGTCGACCTCACCCTGCCCGCGGGCCCTGCCGACCCCGACGAGGTCGCCGTGCTCACCGAGCGCTGGGACCTCGGCACCAGCGCCACCCGGCTCACCGACGTCCTCACCCGGCTGGCCTGACCCGGCCGGCCTGACCCGGCTGGGCCTGACCCGGCTGGGCCTGGACCCGCGGGCGCCTCAGGTCGCGTCGGTACGGTGACGGGCATGGCACGCATCGCAGTCGTCGGAGGCAACGGACAGATCGCTCGGCAGCTCCACCCGCTGCTGGTGCAGGCGGGCCACACGCCCGTCGCACTGGTGCGCACGGAGTCCTACCGGCCCGACCTCGAGGCCCTGGGTGCCGAGGTCGACATCCTCGACATCGAGCAGGCCTCGGCGGCCGACTACGCCCGGGTCCTCTCCGGGGCGGACGCTGTCGTGTTCGCGGCCGGCGGTGGTCCCGACGGCAACGTCGAGCGCAAGCGCACCGTGGACCTGGGCGGCTCGCTGGGCTCGATCGCCGGCGCCAAGCAGGCCGGTGTGCGCCGGTTCGTGCAGATCTCCGCGATCGGCGTCGACCAGCCCGTCGGCGAGGACGCCGGAGAGGTCTGGAAGGCCTACGTCGAGGCCAAGCGCGACGCCGACAAGGCCCTGCGCGCCTCCGGCCTCGACTGGACCATCGTCCGTCCCGGAGCACTGACCGACGACGACCCGACGGGCGCCGTCACCCTGGCCGCGGAGGTGGAGCGCGGGGAGGTGACCCGCGCCGACGTCGCCGCCGTGGTCGCCGCCGCGCTCGACGACCCCCGCACCGTCGGCCAGCAGTGGGAGCTCGTCAACGGGCCCACGGCCGTCGCGGACGCGGTCGCCGCCGCCGTCTAGGCCCCCCGACGGCCCCCCCGACGGCTCCTCAGGCCTGGCTGCCGACCGCGCTGTAGGCGACCACCCCGCGGTTGACGAGGTCGCCGGCCGCGCGGGCGGTACGCCGCAGCGCCGGGTCGTCGGTCGCCACGGCGATCTGGTCGGTGAGGTCGAGCAGCTGCTTGGCGACGCGCACGAAGTCGCCGGCGGTCATGCCCGTCTCGCGCAGCAGGTCGTCGAGGTCCTCCCCGCGGGCCCAGCCGAGCGCCGCCCAGGCGAAGCCCGCGTCGGGCTCGCGCAGGTGCTCCACCTTGTGCTGCCGCTCCAGCGCGGACAGGTCGCGCCACAGGCGTCGCACGACCGAGATGGCGTCGCCGACCGCGCCGCCGGGCACGCGCGGTCCGCGCGGGTCCTCCGTGCGGCGCGACTCGAAGACGAGCGCCGACAGCGCGGCCGCGAGCTCGTCGGGCGCCAGGTCGTCCCACACGCCCAGGCGTAGGGCCTCGGCCGCGACCAGGTCCAGCTCGGAGTAGATCCGCATGAGGGCCTGGCCCCGCTCGGTGACCACGTCACCGTCGAGGTAGTCCAGGGCCGTCAGCACGACGCTGACCCGGTCGAACTCGCGCGCGACGGTGTTGGTGCGCGACTCGATGCGCCGACGCAGCGTCGAGGCCTCCTTCTCGAGCTTGGCCCACCGGTCGGCCCACCGGGCGTGGTCCTCGCGCTCCGGGCACGCGTGGCACGGGTGCGCCCGGAGCTCGGCGCGCAGCCGGGCCACCTCGGCGGCCGTGCCGTCGTCGTGGGGCGAGCGACCCTCGCGGGGCGTCTCGGGCTCGGGCGGGCGGCGCAGGTCGCGCACGTGGTTGCGCAACGTCGCGGCGAGGTCGCGGCGCTGCTGCGGGTTCCGGCCGTCGAACGTGCGCGGCACCCGGATCCGGCTCGCGGCGCGCACCGGCACCGGGAAGTCGATCAGGCCGAGCCGGCGCGACTGCTTCTCCACGGTGACGACGAGGGGTCGCGGCTCGTCCCGGGTCACCCCGGGATCGATGACCACGGCCCAGCCGCTGAACTTCCCGGCCGGCACGTGGATCACGTCGCCGGGTCGCAGGCGGGCCAGCGACCCCACCACCTCGCCGCGACGGTCGTCGCGCCGGGAGCGGGCGCCGGCCTTCTCGACCTCGCCGATGCGGCGGCGCAGCGCGGCGTACGACATGAAGTCGCCGCGCTCGCACACGGCCGCGTCGGCGTACCCCGCCAGCGCGTCGTCGGCCTTGCGCAGCTGGCGCGCGAGCCCCACCACGGCCTTGTCGGCCTGGAACTGCGCGAAGGAGCTCTCGAGCAGCTGGCGGGCGCGGTCGCGCCCGAACCGGTGCACCAGGTTGACGGCCATGTTGTAGGACGGCCGGAACGAGGAGCGCAGCGGGTACGTGCGGGTGGAGGCCAGTCCGGCGAGGTCCGTGGGGTTCAGGCCCTGCTGCCACAGCACGACGGCGTGGCCCTCGACGTCCAGGCCGCGACGGCCGGCCCGGCCGGTCAGCTGGGTGTACTCCCCCGGCGTGATGTCGGCGTGCGTCTCGCCGTTCCACTTCGTCAGCTTCTCCAGCACGACCGTGCGCGCCGGCATGTTGATGCCCAGCGCCAGCGTCTCGGTCGCGAAGACCGCCTTGCACAGCCCCCGCAGGAACAGCTCCTCGACGCACTCCTTGAAGGTGGGCAGCATCCCGGCGTGGTGCGCCGCGACGCCGCGCAGGAGGCCCTCGAGGAAGTCGTGGTAGCGCAGCGCCCGGCGGTCGGCCGCGGGGAGGTCGGCGAGCTTGTCCTCGACGTACGCGCGGATGGCTTCGCGCTCCTCCGGGCTGGTCAGCTCGATCTCGGCGTCGAGGCACTGCTGCACCGCGGCGTCGCAGCCGGCCCGGCTGAAGATGAACGTGATGGCCGGCAGCAGGTGCTCGCGCTCGAGGCGCTGCACGACGTCCGCGCGGCTGGGCGACCACGGACGGCGGCCGTTGCCGGTGTCGCGACCGCGACCTTGGCCGGCCCCGCCCTCCGGTCGGCTGCGGCGCGTGCCCTTCGGCGGGCGTCGGTCCCGGATCCGCGACGACGCCCAGTCGTCGCGGGCGATGCGCAGCAGGTGCGGGTTGACCTTGGCGCCGTCGTAGGCGAACCCGGCCGACGCCGCGACGTCCCCCGCGTGGAAGAGGTCGTGCAGGTGCTTGCCCACCAGCACGTGCTGGAACAGCGGCACCGGCCGCTTCTCCTCGACGATGGTCGTGGTCGCGCCCCGCACCGTCTCGAGCCACTCGCCGAACTCCTCGGCGTTCGACACCGTCGCGGACAGCGAGGCGACCACCACCGACTCGGGCAGGTGGATGATCACCTCCTCCCACACGGCGCCGCGCGAGCGGTCGGCGAGGTAGTGCACCTCGTCCATCACCACGTAGCCGAGGTCGGCGAGGGTGCGCGAGCCCGCGTACAGCATGTTGCGCAGCACCTCGGTGGTCATCACGACGACCGGCGCCTCGCTGTTGACCGCGTTGTCCCCGGTCAGCAGGCCCACCCGGTCGGCGCCGTAGCGGTCGGCCAGGTCGCTGTACTTCTGGTTCGACAGCGCCTTGATGGGGGTGGTGTAGAAGCACTTGCGGCCCTCGGCGAGCGCGAGGTGGACCGCGAACTCGCCGACGATCGTCTTGCCCGAGCCGGTCGGCGCCGCGACCAGCACGCCGCGACCGTCCTCCAGCTCCGCACACGCGCGCCGCTGGAAGTCGTCGAGGCCGAACGGGTAGAGCTCTTCGAAGGCGTGCAGGCGCGGGTGCTCCTGGGAGGCGCGGAAGGCCGCGTACCGCGCGGAGGGGGACTCGTCGTTCACACGACCACCTTCACAGCCCGGGGAAGGGCGCTGATCGTCAGGGGGAGCCGACCGAGCGGTTCGCCGTCGCCGTACGCCGTGATCCCGCGCGCCGCGACGGTGACCGAGCGGGCGCGGTGGTGCTCGTACGCCCGGTGGTCGGTGTGGGTGCCGCGGTAGAGCCGCGGGAAGGCGCGGACCAGCTCGCGGCGGCCCAGCGTGCGGATCACGACCACGTCGAGCAGGCCGTCGTCCGGCTCCGCGCCCTCGGTGATCCGCAGTCCGCCGCCGAAGGAGGCGGTGTTGCCGACCGCGGCGAGCACGCCGTCGACCTCCCTCACGGTGCCGTCGAGCTCGAGGGTGTAACGGCGCGGCGCGAGGGCGCGCAGCTCGGCCGCGACGGCCGCGACGTAGCGCGAGCGCCCGCGCGGCCAGGCCATCGCGTCGGCCCGCTCCGCGACGAGCGCGTCGAAGCCGCAGGCCAGCACGGTGGCCACGTAGCGGTCACCGACCTGCAGCACGTCGATCTCCCGGGTACGCCCGGCGACCACCCGGTCCGCGGCCGCGACGGGGTCCGCCGGGATGCCCAGCTCGCGCGCCAGGTCGTTGCCGGTGCCGGCCGGCACGACCGCCAGCGTGACGCCGGCGGGCACGGCCTGCTGCAACGCCAGGTGCACCGTGCCGTCCCCGCCGAGCGCCACCAGCGTCTCGACGTCCGCGGCGCACGCGGTGCGGGCCAGGTCCCGGGCCTCGTCCACGTCGGCGCCGACGAGGTCCAGCACGTCGAAGCCCGCACGCCGCAGCCGGGACAGCACGACCTCACGGACCCGGGCACCGCGACCGCGGCCCGCACCGGGGTGCGTGAGCAGCGCGAGCCGACGGGGTGGCATCAGGCGGCGCCCTCGGTCCCCAGCGGCTCGGCGAACGGGTCCTTGCGGGCCCGCCGACGGTCGAGGAGGCGCGTGATCACCTCGGAGATGCCCACCAGGAAGCACATCGGGATGGCGAGGAACAGCATGGTGAAGGGGTCCGTCGACGGCGTGGCGATCGCGGCGAAGATGAAGATGCCGATGATGAACCACGGACGGTAGTGCCCGATGGTGGCGCCCTTCATCACCCCGGCGAGGTTGAGCAGCACGAGGAAGACCGGGATCTCGAAGGAGACCCCGAAGACCAGCAGCGTGCGCACCAGGAACGAGAAGTAGTCGCCGAACTCGACGAGGTTGGTGAGCTCGGCCTGGGTGAACCCGATGAGGATCTCCAGACCCTTCGGCAGGGTCCAGTAGCCGACGGCCACGCCGAGCAGGAACAGCGGTCCGGCGATCGCCGCGAACACCCGGCTCCACTTGCGCTCGTGCCGGTGCAGGCCCGGCAGGATGAACGCCCAGATCTGGTAGAGCCAGTACGGGCTGGTCAGCACCAGCGTGGTGACACCGCAGAGCTTGAGGTAGAGCACCAGCGGGCCGCCGACGCCGGCGATCGTCGCCTGCGTGTCGGTGCTGCCGCCCAGCTCCGCGGCCGCCTGCTCGTACGGCTGGAACACCAGCTGGAAGATGACGTCGAAGAAGAACAACGACACGACCAGGGCGACCACCCACAGGGTCAGCACCCGGAGGACCCGGGCCCGCAGCTCCCGCAGATGGTCGGTCAGGGCCATCCGCCCGTCGTCGCTGACGGGGTGGAGGGGGCGAACGGAGTAGAAGCGCAGCAGTCCCTTGACGCTCACGTCCGCGGGCTCGGGAGGCTCAGGCCTGGGTGTCGCGACGCTGCTCGTCGCGCACCGGGTCGGCCGCGCGCGGACGACCGGCCTGGTCACCCAGGTCGGCCTCGCGCGCACCGAGCGCACCGGTGCCCTGGGCGGGCCGGTCCTGCTGGTCCTTCGCGCGGTCGTCGTCGTCGTCGGTCAGACCCTTGGTCTCCGACTTGAAGATGCGCAGGGCCTGACCGGTGCCGCGGGCCAGCTCGGGCAGCTTGCGCGCCCCGAACAGGAGCACGATGACGAGCACGATCAGGACGAGCTCCCACCCGCCGGGCATGGTGACAAGGGGACTGGTCACAAGGGCCTCACAAACAACTCGACGACAGACGTCCTTCGGTCCTTCATCCTACGCGACCACCTTCGTAGAGCCTCAGCGTGCGCTGAGCACTTGCTGTGACCTGCTCCGACACCGACGTGGGGTCGAGCACGGTCGCGTGCGGCGCCAGCCGCAGGACCAGCCGCTCCAGCCAGCGGGGGTCGGCCACCCTCAGGTCGATCTCGAGGGTGCCGTCCTCCTGCGGCCGCACGGCCTCGGTGCGGTAGTAGTCCGGGACCCACCGGGCCGGGGGCGCCAGCCGCAGGGTCGCGAGCAGCGTCTCGTCCGCGCGCGGGAAGACGTCGCCCGGGGTCGCGCCCTGGTCCTGCTCTCCCGCTGGGTCCTGGCCGTCCGGGACGGCGACCGGCGGCCGCCGGTGCTCGACGGGGGTGGTCAGGCGGACGGCGTGGTGGACCCGGTCCAGGCGGAAGCTGCGCTCGTCGCTGACGAGGTGGCACCACGCCTCGAGGTACGCGACGCCGCCGCGGCGCACCAGCGCCCACGGGTCGACGGTCCGCTCGACGAGCTCGTCGCGGGCCGGGACGTGGTAGGTGATCCGCAGCTGCTCGCCCGCCGCGAGCGCGTCCTCGACCCGTCCGGCCAGCTCGTCGAGGTCGCGTTGGCCCGGGTCGGTGTCACCCGCCTCGATGCGGGGCCGGTCCTGGCCCAGAGCGCCCTCCAGCTTGGCGAGAGCGCTGTGCAGCGACGCCCGGGTCGCCTCCGGGAGGCCCGGGTCCGCGTCGAGGACCCGCAGGGCCACGACGAGCGCGGACGCCTCGGTGGGCGCCAGTCGCAGCGGCCGGGAGAGGTAGTCGGCGTTGGACATCCGGATCACGCCGTCGCCGTCCGCGTCGGTCAGGGCCTCGATGTCGACGTCGATGAGGTCGTCGGGATAGCCGCCGGGCAGGCCGCACAGGAACAGGACGCGCAGGTCCTGCACGATCTGCTGGGCCGGGACACCGAGGTCGCGCGAGGCCTCGTCGACGTGCACGGACCCCCGGGCGTTGAGGTAGGGCACCAGGGCGAGCATGCGACCGACCTGGTCGCGGGCCCCAGCACCGCTCGGCGCGCTCATCGGCTCTCCTCCCCCGGTCCGGGGGTCTCCCCCGGTCCGGCGATCTCGCGCAGGGCCGTCACGACCTGGTCGCGCAGCGCCGGCGGCTCCTCGACGACGACGTCGGCGCCGTGCTCGAGCACCGTGCGGGCGACCTCCTCGCCCGACCACGGCAGGCGTACCCGGTCCCACGCCTCGCCGCCGTCGGGCCCGCGCACGCCGGGCGTCACCTCGGCGGCGTCGCGGCGCAGCGCGAAGCCCGCACCCTGACGCACCAGCAGCACGGCCGGCGCGCCCGAGCGGGCGGGCGGGGCGATGCGACGGGCGATCTCGCGCACGTCCACGTCGGCCGGCACGTCGAACGCGTCGCGCCGCCCCTGCGTCCGGGCCTGCCCGACGACGCGGGACAGCCGGAACACGCGGCGTCCGTCCTCGTCCGGCCCGAGGGGGACCTCGGGGTCGCGGCCGACGGCGTACCACCGGCCGCCGTGGCGCACGACCCCCCACGTCTGGAGCCGGCGGCGCCGGGCCGCGACGTCCTGCGTGCCGCGGTAGTCGAAGACCACCTCGCTGCGCACGTGGGCCGCCTCGACGAAGACGTCGAACGACGGCTCCTCGGCCCCGAGCAGCGGGATCCGCACGCCGAGGTCGGAGGCCGCGTCGTCGCCGAGCGCCACCGGCGCGCCGCCGGCGGTGAGCTTGCGCAGGCCGTCGCGCGTCGCGTCGGCGAGCCGGGTCGTCTGCCACACCTGGGTCGCGACCCGCAGCACGGCGGCCTCGGCCGAGGTGAGCACCACCTCGGGCAGCTCGAACGCATCGGGCCGCACGCGGTAGCCCTGCGCGTCGTCGAAGTACGCGTCGTGCGTGCCGGTCTCCACCGGCACGCCGAGCGAGCGCAGCTCGTCCTTGTCGCGCTCGAACATCCGCTCGAAGGCCTCGTCGCCGGTGCCCGGGTAGAGCGCCTCGCGGATGCGGTCCTTGCCGACGTACTGGCGCTGCACGAGCAGCATGATGAGCAGCTTCATCAGCCGCTCGCTGCGGGCCGAGCTCATGCGGCGCCCTCCGGGGGTCGGGTCACTCGGTGGCGGTCGAGGTGGGCTCGGTCGCGGCCGGGTCCGTCACCGCCGGGTCCTCCTCGGGGGCCGGGGTGTCGGTCCCCGTCTCGGTCGGCTCCGGCTCGGGCACCTGCACGACGGTCGAGCCGAGCACGTCGACGACGAAGTAGAGCGTGTCGGTGCCCGTGATGCCGGCGCCCTCGTTGCCCTCCTCGCCGTAGCCGAGCGCGGGCGGCACGACGAGGATCACGCGGGATCCGGCGGTCAGGCCGACCAGGCCCTGGCTCCAGCCCTCGATCACGCCGGCGTTCTCGCCGCCGACCACGAAGTCGCGCGGGATGCCGCCGGAGTAGGACTCGTCGAAGGGCGCATCGCCGCCGAAGGTCTGGCCCAGGTAGTTCGCGATCAGCGTCGCACCCTCCTCGACCACCGGGCCGTCGCCCTCGACCAGCGGGATGACCTGCAGCTCGTCCGTCGGCTCGGTGGCGCCGGTGAAGTCGAAGCCGGTGACGGCGTCGCCGTCCTCGACCAGCGTCGGGGTGCCCTCGGGCGCGGCGACGTCGGTGCCGGAGGGCCCGCTCAGGGGCACGTCCAGCACGTCGATGACGAAGACGACGCCGTCGCCGTTGCCGATGCCGATGTTCGGCTGGCCGGTGGAGCCGAAGCTGCTCTCGGCGTCCGCGACGACGACGACCCGGGAGCCGCCCTTGACGCCCTCGAGGCTGTCGACGACCGCCTCCGGGAAGTTGCTGTCCGCGCCCAGGAAGGCGGCCAGCGCCGACTGCTGCAGCGCCGTGAGCTCCTCGGTGGCCAGCTCGCCCGTCGTCACGCGCATCAGGTCCGGGGCGAAGCCGTCGGCCACGTAGTCGTAGGTGCTGAACGCCTCCTGGCCGGTGTAGCCGTTGCCCGCCCAGATCTGCAGGAATGCGAAGTCGCCGTCCGCGATCTCCGGGCCGTCGCCCTCGACGACGACCTCGGAGGCGAAGCCCTCGGGGTCGACCTGGCCGTTGATCTCGACGGTCGGCGGCTCGCCGACCTCGCCGCTGACGGAGACCTGGTCCAGCTGACCTGCCGCGTCGGTGTCGTCGCTGCCGCAGGCCGCCAGGGCCCCCAGCGGCAGCAGGGCCGCCGCGAGGGCGGCGGACGTACGTCGGACGGGTCGAGCAGCACGCACGAGCACACCTTCTTCGAGGACGTCGAGCAGATCGGCGGTCAACGGCGGACGCCCGGCGGGCACGCCGCGGTCACCTTACCGACCCGACCCCGCGTCACGACGCACGGTCGGCCCGACCGTTCACATGCCGTCGATCAGCCGCTGCACGCGCTCGTCCTCGGAGCGGAACGGGTCCTTGCACAGCACCGTGCGCTGGGCCTGGTCGTTGAGCTTGAGGTGGACCCAGTCGACCGTGAAGTCGCGGCGCCGCTCCTGGGCGCGCTTGATGAACTCGCCGCGCAGGTGGGCGCGCGTCGTCGGCGGCGGCACGGACTTCGCCCGGAAGGTCGCCAGGTCGGTGGTCGTGCGGGCCGCCTGGCCCCGGCGCTGCAGCAGGTAGAACAGCCCGCGGTCGCGTCGGATGTCGTGGTAGGCGAGATCGAGCTGGGCCACGCGCGGGTGGTTCAGCGAGAGGCCGTGCTTGGCGCGGTACGCCTCGATCAGCTTCCACTTGATCACCCAGTCGATCTCGGTGTCGACCAGTCCGAGGTCGTCGGACTCGACGGCCTTGAGCCCGCGCTCCCAGAGGTCGAGGGCGCGCTCGATGACCGGCGTCGAGATCTCGCGGCGGTCGACGAAGTCGCGGGCCTTCGCCAGGTACTCCCCCTGGATCTCCAGCGCGCTCGCCTCGCGGCCGTTGGCCAGGCGCACCTTGCGCCGACCCGTCACGTCGTGGGAGATCTCGCGGATCGCCCGGATCGGGTTCTCCATCGTGAGGTCGCGCATGACGACCCCCTCCTCGATCATCCGCAGCACGAGGTCGCAGCTGGCGACCTTCAGCAGCGTCGTCGTCTCGCTCATGTTCGAGTCGCCGACGATGACGTGCAGACGGCGGTACTTCTCCGCGTCGGCGTGCGGCTCGTCGCGGGTGTTGATGATCGGGCGCGAGCGCGTCGTTGCGCTGCTGACGCCCTCCCAGATGTGCTCGGCACGCTGGCTGACGCTGTACGCCGCGCCCCGCGGCGTGTGCGTGATCTTGCCGGCCCCCACCACGATCTGGCGGGTGACCAGGAACGGGATGAGGATGTCGGCCAGCCGGCTGAACTCGCCGGCCCGGCCCACGAGGTAGTTCTCGTGGCAGCCGTAGGAGTTGCCGGCCGAGTCGGTGTTGTTCTTGAACAGGTAGATGTCGCCCGCGATGCCCTCGTCGTGCAGCCGCTGCTCGGCGTCGATCAGCAGCCCCTCGAGGATCCGCTCACCGGCCTTGTCGTGCGCGACCAGCTCGCCGATGTCGTCGCACTCGGGCGTCGCGTACTCCGGGTGGGAGCCGACGTCCAGGTACAGCCGCGCACCGTTGCGCAGGAACACGTTGCTGCTGCGGCCCCACGACACCACCCTGCGGAACAGGTAGCGCGCGACCTCGTCGGGGCTCAGCCGCCGCTGCCCCCGGAACGTGCACGTGACGCCGTACTCGTTCTCGATCCCGAAGATCCGCCGGTCCATGACCGAACACTACGACTCGGGACCTGACGCGGGGCGTGTCCGAGCCGACCCGTCCTCAGCGCGTCGCGAGCAGGTCCTCGAGCTGGGCGGCCCGCAGCCGACGGAACTTGCGCGGCTGGGTGCGGGTGCGGTCCAGGACCGCCACCTCGAGCTGGCCCACGGCGATCTCCCGGTCGCTGTCCTGCCCCCGCTCGTCGCGGGAGTGCCCGAGCGCCGCCACCGCGGTGCGCAGGGCCGTGGCGAGGTCGGCGCCCTCGACGTAGTGCTCCTCGAGGTAGGTGCCCACCACGTCGGCCGCGCCGCCCATGACGGCGTAGCGGTGCTCGTCGAAGACCTGGCCGTCGTAGGTGAGACGGAAGATCTGGTCCGCGCCGGGCTCCGTGCCGATCTCCCCGACGAAGATCTCGACCTCGTAGGGCTTCTCCCCGCCCGAGGAGAAGATCGCGCCGAGCGTCTGGGCGTACGCGTTGGCCAGGCTGCGGCCGGTGACGTCGCGGCGGTCGTAGGAGAAGCCGCGCATGTCGGCCAGGCGCACGCCGGCGATGCGCAACGACTCGAACTCGTTGTAGCGGCCCACGGCCGCGAACGCGATCCGGTCGTAGATCTCCGAGACCTTGTGCAGCGCCTGCGACGGGTTCTCCGAGGCGAACAGGATGCCCTGGGCGTACTGCACCGCGACGACCGAGCGGCCCCGCGCGATGCCCTTGCGCGCGAAGTCGGCCCGGTCCTTCATCTGCTGCTCGGGCGAGACGTAGAACGGCATGCTCATCGCAGGTCTCCCTCGGTCGTGCCGCCGGTCGTGGCCTCGCGCCCGGTCGGGTCCTCCACCCGCGCGGGCGGGCCGTCGGGACGCAGCACGCGCCCCGCGACGACCTCCTCGGCCAGCGTGGTCACCTCGCCCTCGGGCAGCCGCTCGCCGCCGTCGGCCGTGATCACGTGCACGATCGGGAAGATGCGCCGGCTCACGTCGGGCCCGCCCGTCGCGGAGTCGTCGTCGGCCGCGTCGTAGAGCGCCTGCAGCGCGACCAGCGCGGCGCGGCGGGCGTCGAGGTCGGGGCGGTACAGCTTCTTCAGCGAGCCGCGCGCGAACAGCGAGCCGGATCCCACCGCGTGGAACCCGGTCTCCTCGCTGCGCCCGCCGACGACGTCGTAGCTGAAGATCCGGCCGAGGCCGGCGTCGAGGTCGTAGCCGGCGAACAGCGGCACCACCGCGAGGCCCTGCATGGCCAGGCCGAGGTTGCCGCGGATCAGGGCGGCGAGGCGGTTGGCCTTGCCCTGCATCGAGAGCGTGGTGCCCTCGATCTTCTCGTAGTGCTCCAGCTCGAGCTGGAACAGCCGGACCATCTCGACGGCGAGACCCGCGGTGCCCGCGATGCCGACGCAGCTGTGCTCGTCGGCCGGGAAGACCTTCTCGATGTCGCGGCTGGAGATGATGTTGCCCATGGTGGCGCGCCGGTCGCCGGCCATCAGGACGCCGCCCGGGAAGGTCAGCGAGACGATGGTCGTGCCGTGCGGGGCGATGTCGCCACCTGCCGCGGCCGCCGGGACCGGTCGCCGGCCCGGGAGCAGGTCGGGGGCCTGGGCCGCGACGAACTCCGCGAACGAGGACGACCCGGGGGTCAGGTACGCGCCGGGGAGGCGCGCGCCCGTGGGATCGAGGTGCTGGTCACCCACGTGTCACTGCCCGCCCTTCTGGATGAAGGACTTCACGAAGTCCTCCGCGTTCTGCTCGAGGACCTCGTCGATCTCGTCCAGGATCGAGTCGACGTCCTCGTCGATCGCGTCCTTGCGCTCGGCGACGTCGCCGGTCGTCTCCTCGACGACCTCCTCGGTCTCCTCGGACGACGGCTGGGGGCGCTTCTGCTCCTGTGCCATGCCTGACCTCCTCGTTCGTGTGGTGTCGACCCTAGCGCTCCGGCCCGCGTCAGCCCGTGAGCGCCGCGAACAGCTCCTCGGCCGTCGCGCACTCGTCCAGCAGGCGCCCGACGTGGGCGCGGGTGCCGCGCAGCGGGTCGATGGTGGGGATGCGCTGCAGCGACTCGCGGCCCGGGAGGTCGAGGATGACCGAGTCCCAGGACGCGGCGGCCACGTTGCGGGCGTACAGCGCCAGGCAGCGGCCGCGGAAGTACGCCCGCGTGTCCTCCGGCGGCTCCGTGACGGCGTGCTGGACCTGCTCCTCGGTGAGCAGTCGCTGCATGCGCCCGGCGCCGACCAACCGGTGGTAGAGACCCTTCTCGGGCCGGATGTCGGAGTACTGCAGGTCGACGAGGTGCAGCTTCGCGTCGTCCCAGTCGAGGCCGTCGCGCTCCTGGTAGCTGCGCAGGAGCTGGTACTTCGCCACCCAGTCGAGCTCTCCCGCCAGCGACATCGGGTCGGTCTCCAGCCGGTCGAGCACCGATCCCCACCGCACCAGGACGTCCTTGGTCTGCTCGTCGACGTCGCCGCCGAGACGGTCGTCGACGTAGGCGTGCGCCAGCTCGAGGTAGGTGCGCTGCAGCTGCACGGCCGTCATCGACCGACCGTCGCGCAGCGTCACGAGGTGCCGCAGCGTCGGGTCGTGGGACACGGCGTGCAGCGCCCCCACCGGCTGGTCGACGGAGAGGTCGGCGTCGATGAAGTCGTCCTCGATCATGGCCAGCACCAGCGCGGTGGTGCCCGCCTTGAGGTAGGTGGAGACCTCGGCGAGGTTGGCGTCGCCGATGATGACGTGCAGCCGGCGGTGCTTCTCGGGGTCGGCGTGCGGCTCGTCGCGCGTGTTGATGATCGGGCGCTTCAGGGTCGTCTCCAGGCCGACCTCGACCTCGAAGTAGTCGGCACGCTGGCTGATCTGGAACCCGTGGCGACGCCCGTCCTGCCCGATGCCGACCCGGCCGGCCCCGCACACCACCTGGCGCGAGACGAAGAACGGGGTCAGGTGGCGCACGATGTCGCCGAACGGCGTCGAGCGCCGCATCAGGTAGTTCTCGTGCGCGCCGTAGGAGGCGCCCTTGTTGTCGGTGTTGTTCTTGTAGAGCACGATCGGCTGGCCCTGCGGCATCGCCGCGGCCATCCGCGCCGCGGCCTCCATGACGCGCTCGCCGGCCTTGTCCCAGCGCACCAGGTCCAGCGGCGTCGTCACCTCGGGCGTGGAGAACTCGGGGTGGGCGTGGTCGACGTAGAGCCGCGCGCCGTTGGTGAGGATGCTGTTGGCCAGGCCGAGGTCCTCGTCGGTCAGCTGGGAGGGGTCCGCGTCGCCACGCGAGAGGTCGAACCCGCGGGCGTCGCGCAGCGGCGACTCCTCCTCGAAGTCCCAGCGGGCGCGGCGGGCCCGCAGGGCCGAGGAGGCGTACGCGTTCACCACCTGGGAGGACGCGACCATCGGGTTGGCGGTCGGCTGGCCGACCACGCTGATGCCGTACTCGACCTCGGAGCCCATCACGCGCCGCACGCTCATGCCCTGGACCCTACGTCGCGCCTCCTCGGCCCACGCCGACCTGCGGGGGGTCTCGACCCCTACAGGTACTGCCCCGTGTTGGCGACCGTGTCGATGGAGCGACCCGGCTCCGTGCCCTGCTTGCCGGTGATGAGCGTGCGGATGAACACGATCCGCTCGCCCTTCTTGCCGGAGATCCGCGCCCAGTCGTCGGGGTTGGTGGTGTTCGGCAGGTCCTCGTTCTCCTTGAACTCGTCGACGCAGGCCTGCAGCAGGTGCTGGACCCGCATGCCCTTCTGGCCCAGGTCGAGGAAGTCCTTGATCGCCATCTTCTTCGCCCGGTCGACGATGTTCTGGATCATGGCGCCGGAGTTGAAGTCCTTGAAGTACATGACCTCCTTGTCACCGTTGGCGTAGGTCACCTCGAGGAAGCGGTTCTCCTCGCTCTCGGTGTACATCCGCTCGACGGTGGCCCGGATCATGCCCTCGACGCACGCCTCGCGGTCGCCGCCGAACTCGGCGACGTCGTCGAGGTGCAGGGGCAGGCGGTCGGTCAGGTACTTGCTGAAGATGTCGCGCGCCGACTCCGCGTCGGGCCGCTCGATCTTGATCTTCACGTCGAGCCGCCCGGGCCGCAGGATCGCGGGGTCGATCATGTCCTCGCGGTTCGAGGCGCCGATGACGAGCACGTTCTCCAGCGTCTCGACACCGTCGATCTCGCTCAGCAGCTGCGGCACGATCGTGTTCTCGACGTCGGAGGAGACGCCCGAGCCACGGGTGCGGAACAGCGAGTCCATCTCGTCGAAGAACACGATCACCGGGGTGCCCTGCGAGGCCTTCTCACGGGCCCGCTGGAAAACGAGCCGGATGTGGCGCTCGGTCTCGCCGACGTACTTGTTGAGCAGCTCCGGGCCCTTGATGTTGAGGAAGTACGCCCGCGCGTCCGCCAGCGTGGCGTCGTCCGCGTGCCGGGCCGCCACCTTCTTGGCCAGCGAGTTCGCGACCGCCTTGGCGATGAGCGTCTTGCCGCAGCCGGGAGGGCCGTAGAGCAGGATCCCCTTCGGCGGCTTCAGCTCGTGCTCGAGGAAGAGGTCGGGATGCAGGTAGGGCAGCTCGACGGCGTCCTGGATCTGCTCGATCTGCCCGGCCAGGCCGCCGATCGACTCGTAGGCGATGTCCGGGACCTCCTCGAGGACCAGCTCCTCGACCTCGGACTTCGGGACCTTCTCGTAGACGTAGCCGGCGCGGGAGTCGAGCAGCAGCGAGTCGCCGGCCCGCAGGGTCTGGCCGATCAGCGGCTCCGCGAGGCGCACGACGCGCTCCTCGTCGGCGTTCGCGATGACCAGGACCCGCTCGCCGTCGGCGAGCAGCTCCTTGAACATGACGACCTCGCCCACCTGCTCGAACTCGAAGGCGGCGACGATGTTGAGGGCCTCGTTGAGCAGCACCTCCTGGCCGCGGCGCAGGCCGTCGAGGTCCACCTCCGGGCTGACCGACACCCGCAGCTTCCGCCCGCCGGTGACGATGTCGACCGTGTCGTCGTCGTTGCGGCAGAGGAAGACGCCGAAGCCCGCCGGCGGTTGCGCGAGCTTGTCGATCTCCTCCTTCATGCGGGTGATCTGGTCGCGCGCGTCGCGCAGCGTGCCCGCGAGTCGCTCGTTCTGGCTGGTCACGGCGGCGAGCGAGCGCTGCGTGTCCGCCAGGCGCAGCTCGAGGTCGCGGTAGTCGGATGTCGACATGGTCGTCACCACCTCCTGAGGGTGATGTCGACCCTACTCGCGCATCCGACGCGCGGAAGTCATTGTCCGCGCTTCTTGGTCACGATCGTGTCGCGGAGCGGCGCGCCCGCCGGCGCCGGGTCAGTCCTCGTCGGGCGTCTCGTCGCCGGTCCCGGCCAGCTCGACCGGTTCGAGCGACTCGGTCGCCATGCCGGCGGGCCGCGGGCCGGAGTAGTCCGGGCCGTACGCCCCGGGCGCGGGGCGCCGCTTCTTCACGGGCGGCCGCTCCCCCGGCGCCATGCGGCGCGCCGTGACCAGGAACGCGGTGTGACCGATCATCTTGTGGCCGGGCCGCACGGCCAGGCCCTCGACGTGCCAGTCGCGCACGAGCGACTCCCAGGCCTGCGGCTCGGTGAAGCCGCCGTGGGCGCGCAGCGTCTCGACGACGCGGCTCAGCTGCGTGGTCGTGGCGACGTAGACGCACACGATGCCGCCGGGGGTGAGGGCGTCGCCCACCGCGTCCACGCACTCCCACGGCGCCAGCATGTCCAGGATCACCCGGTCCGCCGGCTCCCCGGTGCGCGGCAGCTCCTCGGCGAGGTCGCCGAGGCGCAGGTCCCAGCACGGGTGGCTCGAGCCCGCGGGCGCGCCGAAGAACTGGTCCACGTTGCGGCGTGCGACGTCGGCGAACTCCTCGCGGCGCTCGTAGGAGGTGACCCGGCCGTAGGGGCCGACGGCGCGCAGGAGGGAGCAGGTCAGGGCGCCGGAGCCGACGCCCGCCTCGACCACCCGGGCGCCCGGGTAGATGTCGGCCAGCGCCACGATCTGGGCGGCGTCCTTGGGGTAGACCACCGCCGCGCCGCGCGGCATCGAGACCACGAACTCCGAGAGCAGCGGCCGGAACACGAGGTACTCCCCGCCGGCCGACGAGGTGACGGTGAAGCCCTCCTCACGGCCGATCATCTCGTCGTGCTCCAGGTGGCCGCGGTTGCTGAAGAAGCGCTTGCCCGCGACGAGGCAGAAGTTGTGGCGGCGGCCCTTCTGGTCCGTGAGCCGCACCCACTCGCCCTCGCGCAGCGGTCCGCGGTGGACGCCCGACCACGCGTCGGGGTGGACGTCGCCCGGGGACGGTGAGGTCTCGGTGGGAGTCTCGGCGGGAGTCTCGGCGGCGGTCACGGGCTCGGCGGAGGGCGCGTCGGGCATGCGCGGAAGGGTAGCGATCCGCCGGGCCCCGGGCGCATTCGGCGAGGGCAGCGGGGGGCGGGCGCGAGGGGGCGCCTCAGCCCGCGCGCAGCGCCCGGTCCACGTCGTGGACCGAGAGCACGCCGTAGGGGCTCCCGTCCGGCTCGACCAGCAGGTACTCCGTCGCCGGGTTCTGCTGCAGCGTCGTGAGCAGGCTCTCGCCGGCCAGGTCGGCCGGCAGCACGAGCTCGGGCGCGATCGTCCGGGTCAGCGTGCCGACGGCGGCCCACGGCCGCCGGTCCTCCGGCATCCGGCGCAGCGCGGCCTCGCTGAGGATGCCGACCGGGCGCCCGTCCTGGTCGACGGTGACGATGCCGCCCGCCGCGGCGGCCTGGGCGCGGCGTACCGCCTCCGCGACCGAGACGTCGACCGGCACCAGCAGCAGGGGGCGCGCCAGGGCGCGCACGTCCAGGCGCGGCATGCGGCTGCGCAGCCGGGCGTGGGCCAGCACGGCGCTCGCCCCGGTCCAGAGGAAGGCCGCGACGACGCCGGCCAGCGCGAAGTCGAGCAGCCGCGGCTCGGTGCCCAGGAGCTCCGCGACCAGGATCGGCCAGCCGAGCACCGCGAAGGCGACCACGCGGCCGGCCCACCCGGCCACGACGGTGCCGCGCTCGCGCGACCCGGTCAGCTTCCAGACACCGGCCTGCAGGGCCCGGCCGCCGTCCAGGGGCAGCCCGGGCACGAGGTTGAGCAGGCCGACCAGCAGGTTCGCGAACGCCAGCGCCTCGACGCTGAGCTGGATGAGGCCGCCGGGCGTGACGAACCACAGCCCGACCGCGGCGGCGCCCACCGCGATCGAGGTCAGCGGGCCGACCACCGAGATCACGAACTCGTGGCGGGGACGCCGCGACTCCTCCTCGATCGCGGTCATCCCGCCGAGGAAGTGCAGCGTGATGGACGAGACGCGGTAGCCGTAGTGCCGGGCGGCGATGGCGTGCGAGGCCTCGTGCAGCAGGACGGAGAGGTAGAGCAGGACCGCGAAGACGAGGCCCGCGACGTACTTCCACGGGCCCAGGCCCGGCTGCACCTGGTCGACGCGGGGCGCCATGACGACGGCGATGAGCGCGGCGACCAGGAACCAGGAGCGGGAGACCAGGACGTCGCTGTCGGCGATGCGCCCCAGCCGGAAGGTGCCGCGCGGCGCCGCCGGGCGGTCCTGTCTCGCTGCGTCCCCCACGCCGTCGAGGCTAGCCGACGTCACGAGAGCACCGTCGGTGCCCTGACCTAGGGTGATCGCCGTGGACTCGCCGGCCGACGCACTGACCTCGATCGCCGCCGACGCGGACGTCGTGGGCTCGCTCTCGCCGAGCCGCGCGGGCGACTTCCTGACCTGTCCGCTGCTCTACCGCTTCCGCCACGTCGACCGTCTCCCGGAGCAGCCGTCGCTCGACGCGGTGCGCGGCACGGTGGTGCACCGGGCCCTCGAGCTGCTCTTCGACGAGCCGGCCGCCGAGCGCACCCCGGAGCGGGCGCGCGACCTGCTGGGACCGGCGTGGTCGCAGGTCGGCGAGGCCGAGCCGGCCGTGCTCGCGCTGCTGTCGCCGCACGCCGCCGACGGCCCCACCGAGGAGGCGTGGCTCGAGCAGTGCGGCCGGGTCGTCGACCGCTACTTCACGCTCGAGGACCCGCGTCGCCTCGAGCCCGCCGAGCGGGAGCTCTACGTGGAGACCGTGACCGGCTCTCGGCTCGTGCTGCGCGGCATCGTCGACCGGCTCGACGTGGCCCCCGACGGACGGGTGCGGGTCGTCGACTACAAGACGGGACGCTCGCCCGGCGTGGGCTTCGAGGCCCGCGCCCTGTTCCAGATGCGGTTCTACGCCCTCGTGCTGCTGCGCTCACGGGGTGTCCTGCCGGCGGCGCTGCAGCTGATGTACCTCGGCAACGGCGAGATCATCACCGACCGGCCCGACGAGCGGGACCTGCTGGCGCTGGAGCGCAAGGTCGAGGCCATCTGGCAGGCGATCAGCGAGGCCCGCACCAGCGGGGACTGGCAGCCGCGGCCGAGCAAGCTGTGCGGCTGGTGCGCCCACCAGGCGCTGTGCCCGGCGTACGGCGGCACTCCCCCGCCGTTCCCACCTGTCCTGCCGGTCCCGCCGGTCCCGCCTCAGGCCCCCGCCGCGACCGGGTCGGTCCTCGCCACGATCGACCCCGCCTCGATCTCCTCGACGTAGTGGCAGGCCACGAGGTGGTCCCCCGACGGGGGGCGCGCCCCGGACGCCCCGGACGCCCGCGGCGCCGGGACCGGCCGCAGCAGCGGCCGCTCGTCGCGGCACCGCGCCTCCTGCACGAACGGGCAGCGGGTGTGGAACCGGCAGCCGCTCGGCGGTGAGGCCGGGGACGGCAGGTCGCCGCGCAGCAGGATCCGCTCGCGGGCGTCCTCCACGAGGGGGTCGGGCACGGGCACGGCCGACATGAGCCCGCGGGTGTAGGGGTGCAGGGGCTGGTCGTAGAGGGCGTCGGCGTCGGCCTGCTCGACGATGCCGCCGAGGTACATCACCGCCACGACGTCCGAGACGTGCCGCACGACGGCGAGGTCGTGGGCGATGACGAGGTAGGTGAGCCCGAGCCGCTCCTGCAGCTCGGCCAGCAGGTTCAGGACCTGCGCCTGGATCGAGACGTCCAGCGCGGAGACCGGCTCGTCGGCGATGACCACCCGCGGCTCGAGCGCCAGGGCGCGGGCGATCCCGATGCGTTGGCGCTGCCCGCCCGAGAACTCGTGCGGGTAGCGACGCGCGGCCGACGCGGGGAGGCCGACCTGGTCGAGCAGCTCGGCGACCCTCCCCGGCCCGACGGGCAGGCGGTGGGCCCGCATCGGCTCGGTCAGGATCGTGTCGACGGACTGGCGCGGGTTGAGGCTGGCCAGCGGGTCCTGGAACACCATCTGCAGGTCGCGGCGCCGGCGACGCAGCGCCTCCCCGCGCAGGGCCGCGAGGTCCTCGCCGTCGAGGAGCACCTCGCCCCGGGTCACGGGCGCCAGGCGCAGCACGGCCCGGCCCAGCGTGGACTTGCCGCAGCCCGACTCGCCGACCAGTCCCAGGGTGGAGCCGGCGTGCACCTGCAGGTCCACGCCGTCCACCGCGCGTACCGTGCCGCGGCGTCCCCGCAGCGGGTAGTGCACCGCGAGGTCGCGGACCTCGAGCACGGGGTTGGGCGCCTGTTCCTTCTCCGGGCCGGTCATCGCAGGTCCTTCCGGGTGGCGGTGGGCACGAGCGGGTGGAAGCAGCGGACGTCGCGGCCCTCCCCGCGCGCCTCCAGCCGCGGCGCGCCGGCGCGGCAGTCGTCCTCGACCCGCGGGCACCGGGGCGCGAAGGCGCAGGCGTCGGCCCACGGCAGCGTCTGCGTCGGGGACCCGGGGATCGGGACGAGCGGCGCGCCGCGCGGGGTGTCCAGGCGCGGGATGCTGCCCAGCAACCCGTCGGTGTAGGGGTGCGCGGGAGCGGCGAACAGCGGGCGCCGCGGGGCCTGCTCGACGATGCGCCCCGCGTACATCACGTTCACCTCGTCGCACACGCCCGCCACGACCCCGAGGTCGTGGGTGATGAGCAGCAGGGCCGTCGAGCTGCCGGCGACGAGCTCGGCGAGCACGTCGAGGACCTGCGCCTGGATGGTCACGTCGAGCGCCGTGGTCGGCTCGTCGGCGATCAGCAGGCGCGGCTCGCAGGCGAGGGCGATCGCGATGAGCACCCGTTGGCGCATCCCCCCGGAGAGCTGGTGGGGGTACTCCTTGAGCCGTCGCACGGGGTCCGGGATACCCACCCGGGCGAGCAGGTCGGCGCAGCGCTCGCGGCGCTCGCGGCGCGAGAGGTCGAAGTGGCGCTTCAGGACCTCGTCGAGCTGCGTGCCGACCGTGACCACCGGGTTGAGCGAGGTCATCGGGTCCTGGAAGACCATGGCGATCTCGGGGCCGCGCAGGCGTTCGAGCTCGCGCGGGCGCATCCCCAGCAGGTCGCGGCCGTCGTAGGTCACCGAGCCGGAGACCTCGACCCCGCGCGCGGGCAGCAGACCCATGACGGCCAGCGAGGTCACGGACTTCCCGCTGCCCGACTCCCCCACCAGGGCGACGTTCTGACCGGGCGCGACGTCGAAGGCGACCTCGTCGACCGCCGTGGTGGTGCGGCCGTCGCGGGTGAAGCGGACCCGCAGGTCGCGCACCGAGAGCAGGGGCGTACGCCCGGTCTCCGGCGTGGCGGGGGCACTCATGTCGGGGCTCACCTCCGGGAGCGGGGGTCGAGGGACTCGCGCAGGGACTCGCCCAGCAGCGTGAACCCGAGGGCGGTCACGGCGATGGCGACGCCCGGCAGGACGGCCAGGCGCGGCGCCTCGTCGAACCGGTCCTGGGCGGCCACGAGCATCCGGCCCCACTCCGCGATCGCCGGGTCCGGGGCACCGAGGCCGAGGTAGGACAGCGCCGCGACCTCGATGATCGCCGTGGCGAGGTTGAGCGTCGCCTGCACGATCGTCGGCCCCACCGAGTTGGGCAGCAGGTGGCTCATCACGATGCGCGAGCGGCGCAGGCCCAGCGCGTTGGCGGCGAGGACGTAGTCGGCCTGGCCCTGGCTCAGCATCGAGCTGCGCAGCAGCCGGGCGAAGACCGGCACCTGCGCGACGCCGATGGCGATCACGATCGCCGTGCCGCTCTGGCCGAGGACCGCCGCCACGCTGACCGCCAGCAGGAGGCTCGGCACCGAGAGCATGATGTCGACCAGGCGCATCAGCGCGCTGTCCACGACGCCGCCGATGCGGCCGCCCACGGTCGCGAACCCGCCCGCCACCGCACCGAGCGTCGCGCCCGCCACGAGCCCGATGAGCGTGGAGATCACGCCGTAGAGCAGGGACGTGCGCGCGCCGTAGACCAGCTGGGTCCACAGGTCCGAGCCGAACCGGTCGAGGCCCAGGACGTGGTCCTCCGAGGGCCCCGGGACGTTGCTGGTGCCCACCTGGCCCGCCCACTGCGTCGAGGCCGGCTCGTAGGAGGTCAGCAGGGGGGCGGCGAGCGCGACCAGCAGGAACGCGCCCACGATGACGGCGCCGAGCCACGCGGTGGGCGAGCGCCGCAGCCGCCGCCACGCCCCGCGCCAGAGGTTGACCCCACCGTCGTCGAGGCCGTCGGCCTTCTCCAGGGACTCCGCGATGCTCATGAGGCACGCATCCGGGGGTCGATGACGCCGTACGCGACGTCGACCAGCAGGTTGACCAGGCAGTAGATCAGCGCGATGAACAGGATGAACCCCTGGAGGACGGGATAGTCGCGGCGCGTGATGGCCGTGAACAGGTAGGAGCCGACGCCGTTGAAGGCGAAGACGGTCTCGGTCAGCACGGCGCCGGACAGCAGCAGACCGGCCTGGAGACCGATCGTGGTGACGACCGGCAGCAGCGCGTTGCGCAGCACGTGGCGCACGGAGACCGTCCGGCTGGACAGGCCCTTGGCCCGGGCCGTGCGGACGTAGTCCTCGTTCAGCACGTCGGCCACCGCGGCGCGCGTGATGCGCACGATGATCGCCAGCGGGATGGTGCCCAGCGCGATCGCCGGCAGGACCAGGTGGAGCACGGCGTCCCACGCCGCGTCGAGCTCGCCGGTCAGGAGGCCGTCGAGGACGTAGAAGTTCGTCACGTGGGTCGCGTCGATCCGCGGGTCCTGCCGCAACGACGCCGGGAGCCAGCCGAGCCAGTCCGCGAAGACCAGCTTGAGCAGGATGGCCAGGAAGAACACGGGCGTGACGACCCCCAGCAGGGACCCCGACACGACGACCGTGTCGAGCAGGCGCCCCTGGTGACGCGCAGCGAGGTAGCCGAGCGGCACCCCGAGCACGACCGCGAACAGCAGCGCGGCGCCGGCGAGCTCGAGGGTGGCCGGGAAGTAGTCGACGAAGGAGCCGGTCACCGACCGGCCCGTCTGGATCGACGTGCCGAAGTCACCGCGCAGCAGGGCGGAGACGTACAGGCCGTACTGCTCCAGCAGCGGCCGGTCGAACCCGTAGATCTCGTTGACGCGGTCGATGCCGGCCGGGGACGCGCGCTCCCCGAGCAGGGCCCGGGCGGGATCCCCGGGGAGCGCGCGCACCCACGCGAACAGCAGGACCGACAGGCCGAACAGCACCGGGACGAGCAGGAGCAGTCGGCGTGCGACGAAACGGAGCATGGTCTGGTGTCAGCTCACCTCGTCGACCGGCGCGAGCCGGTCAGTCCTCGATCGTGATCGTGTTCCAGACCTCGTCCTGGACGGGGCTGGCGACGTAGCCCTCGACCTCCGGCGCGAAGGCCAGGGACGGGACCGGGCTGGCGAGCGGGACGCCGGGCAGGAACTCCATGACGTCGCGGTTGACCTGCTCGTAGAGCGGGCGCTGCTCCTCGGGCGTCGTGAGCTCACGGGGCGCGGCGATCGACTCGAACAGGCCGGGCTCGTCGAAGCCCCACTCGAGTCCGGCCTGGCCGAAGAAGACGCCGAGGAAGTTGTCGGGGTCGTTGTAGTCGCCCGTCCAGCCGAGCAGGTGGATGCCGTGGTCGGGCGTGCTCTGCACCTGCTCGAGGTAGTCCGTCCACTCCTGCGCGGCCGGCTCGATGCTGAGCCCGACCTCCTCCAGCTGGCTGCGGATCACGTTGAACGTGTCCTCGGGCTGCGGCATGTAGGGCCGGCTGATGTTGGTCGGGTAGTTGAAGGTGATCGTCGAGCCGGCGACACCCGCCTCCTCCAGCAGTCGGCGCGCCTCGTCCGGGTCGTAGTCGTAGGTCGCGACGTCGTCCGCGTACCCGTCCACGAGCTCCGGGACGAACTGGGTCGCGGGCTCGGTGCCGTCGGGCATCGAGGCGGAGATGACGGCGTCCTTGTCGATGGCGTGGGCGATCGCCTGGCGCACCCGCGGGTCGTCGAACGGCGCCTGCGCCTGGTTGAAGGCGAGGTAGAGGATGTTGAACGCCGGGCGGTCCTCCACCGTGAAGCCGTCGTCGCCCAGCGGCGCGACGTCCGCGGGGCCGACCAGGTCGAAGCCGTCGATGTCCCCGTTGCGCAGCGCGTCGGCGCGACCGCGGGGAGTGTCGATCTCGACGACGACCACCCGCTCGATGCTGGCGACCTCGCCCCAGTAGTCGTCGTTGCGCGTGAGCCGCACCTCGCCGGAGCCCTGGTTCCACGCGTCGAAGACGAACGGGCCGGTGCCGGTCGGGTGGGCCGTCCCGTACTCGGTGGTCAGGACGTTGTCGGCCTCGTCGTCCTGGTACTCCTCCAGCGCCGTGGGGCTCTGCATGGAGAACGCGGGCAGGGTCAGCGCGGCGATGAAGCCGGCGAACGGCGAGTTGAGGTTGACGGTGGCCGTCAGCTCGTCGTCGGCCGTGCAGCTGTCGTAGATGCCGTTGCCGGCCGTCGGGCCGGACTCGAAGCCCCGGAAGAGCTTGCCGTAGTAGTACGCCTTGTCGTCGGTCTGCTGCAGCTCCGGCGTCTGGTACCACCGGTCGAAGTTGGCGCACACCGCCTCCGCGTCGAACGGCGTGTCGTCGTGGAAGCTCACGCCCTCCTTCAGCTGGAAGGTGTACGAGAGGCCGTCGGGCGACTGGTCCCACGACTCCGCCAGCAGCGGCGCCGGGTCGACGGTGCCGGGGTCGGTGCCGACCAGGCCCTCGAAGATCTGTCGGCTGATCCGGAACGTCTCGCCGTCGGAGGCGTAGAACGGGTCCAGCGTCTTGGGGGCCGCGGAGCCGGCGAACACGAAGGTGCTCCCGTCGCCGCTCTCGTCCCGCTCACTGGCCACGCAACCCGAGAGCAGCGTGCCGCCTACCACGAAGGCCGCGGTCGCGGCACCGAACGAACGAAGTCTCGTCGAACGCACTGTCCACCTCATGAACTCATCCCCGTCGACCCGAGCGCGACAAGGCGTCCGGGCAAACTAGCGCGGAGTGTGCGTCACGTCACGTCGGTTCGGGCGCGGACAGGTCCCGATCCGGCAACGATCGACCGGTCGCCACCGACGGCGTCGGCCCCGACCGGGCCTCAGGTGGAGGCGACGAGGCGCCACAGCGAGCGCGCGTCGAGCCCGGCGAGCGTGTCGTGGCGGACGTGGCCGGGACCGTCCGGCACCTCGACGTGGTGCGGCACGGCCAGCACGCGGCACCCGGCCGCGGTCGCCGAGGCCACGCCCGTCGTGGAGTCCTCGAGGGCGACGCACGCCTCGGGGGCGACGCCCAGCGCCTCGGCCGCTCGCAGGTAGGGCTGCGGGTGCGGCTTGCCGTGCTCGACCTCGTCGCCCGTCACGACGGCCGCGAACGTCCCCGCGGGCAGCGACTCGAGGATCGGCGTCACGAACCGTCGGTAGGACATCGTCACCAGCGCGCACGGCACGCCCGAGTCCGCCAGGTCCACCAGCAGCTCCCGGGCGCCCGGGCGCCAGGGCACCTCACGCCGCACCCGCTCCACGACCCCGTCGAGCAGCAGCTCCACGATCCGCTCGGGCGCCAGGTCGATGCCCATGTGCTCGCGGATGTAGCGGCCCGAGACGAGCAGGTCGTTGCCCACCAGCGCCAGGGCGTGCTCGGTGCTCCAGCTGCCGCCGTAGGTGTCGGCCAGCTCGAACTCGGTGGCGATCCAGTACGGCTCGGTGTCGACCAGCGTGCCGTCCATGTCCCAGAGGGCGGCGGCGGGCAGCTCGCGGGCGTCCACCTCAGTCCTCCGGGTCGTAGCCGAGGTTGGCCGAGAGCCAGCGCTCCGCCTCGGCGACGCTCCAGCCCTTGCGCTCGGCGTAGTCCTCGACCTGGTCGCGCCCGAGGCGGCCGACGACGAAGTACTGCGACTGCGGGTGCGCGAAGTACCAGCCCGACACCGCGGCGCCCGGCCACATGGCCATCGACTCCGTCAGCGTGATCCCGGTCGTCGCCTCGACGTCGAGCAGCTCCCACAGCGTCAGCTTCTCGGTGTGCTCGGGACAGGCCGGGTAGCCCGGCGCCGGCCGGATGCCGCGGTAGCGCTCGGCGACCAGGTCCTCGTTGTCGAGCCGCTCGGCCGGCTCGTGGCCCCACAGCTCCGTGCGTACACGCTGGTGCAGCCGCTCCGCGAACGCCTCCGCGAGCCGGTCGGCCAGCGCCTCGATCAGGATCGCGTTGTAGTCGTCGTGGTCGGCCTTGTAGGCGGCCACGCGCTCCTCCAGGCCGATGCCCGCGGTAACGGCGAACCCGCCCACGTGGTCGCGCAGGCCGGTCTCGGCGGGCGCCACGAAGTCGGCCAGCGACCGGTTGGGGACGCCCTCGCGGTGCTCGCCCTGCTGGCGCAGGTGGTGCAGCACGGCGCGGACCTCGGTGCGCTCCTCGTCGGCGTACAGCACCGTGTCGTCGCCGACCCCGGCCGCGGGGAAGAAGCCGATCACGCCGCGCGCCGTCAGCCACTTCTCCTCGACGATGCGGTCGAGCATCGCCCGCGCGTCCTCGTAGAGCGGGCGGGCCGCGTCCCTCGTCGCCGCGTTGTTGAGGATGTCCGGGAAGCGTCCCTTCATCTCCCAGGCGTTGAAGAACGGCTGCCAGTCGATGTAGTCGACCAGCTCGGCGATCGGGTAGTCCTCGAACACGTGCGTGCCCGGCCGGGCGGGCGCCACGGGCTCGAAGTCCGACCAGTCGATCGGCGTGCGCCGCTCGCGGGCCTGCTCGAGGCTGACGAGCTTGCGGTCCTGCTTGCCCGCGTGGCGCGCTCGCAGCGCGTCGTAGTCGACCTTGACGTCGGCCAGCAGGTCGCCGCGGCGCTGCGGGTGCAGCAGGGCGGCGGCGACCGGCACGGAGCGCGAGGCGTCCTTGACCCACACGACCGGGCCCTCGTAGCGCGGGTCGACCTTGACGGCCGTGTGGGCGCGCGACGTGGTCGCGCCGCCGATCAGCAGCGGGATGTCGAGGCCCTGGCGCTGCATCTCGCCCGCGAACCCGACCATCTCGTCGAGGCTCGGCGTGATCAGGCCCGAGAGGCCGATGATGTCGGCGGAGTGCTCCCGCGCGGCGTCGATGATCTTCTGCGCCGGCACCATCACGCCGAGGTCGATCACCTCGTAGTTGTTGCAGGCCAGGACGACGCCGACGATGTTCTTGCCGATGTCGTGCACGTCGCCCTTCACCGTGGCCATGACGATCGTGCCGTTGGTGTCCTTGCTGGCGGCGAGTGCGGGGTCGTTCGCCTTCTCCTCCTCGATGAAGGGGATCAGGTACGCCACGGCCTTCTTCATCACGCGGGCCGACTTCACGACCTGGGGCAGGAACATCTTGCCGGCGCCGAAGAGGTCGCCGACGACGTTCATGCCGTCCATCAGCGGGCCCTCGATGACCTCGATGGGGCGCCCGCCGCGGGCCGCGATCTCCTGGCGCAGCTCCTCGGTGTCGGCCTCGACGAAGCCGTCGTTGCCCTTGACCAGAGCGTGGGTGATCCGCTCGCCGACCGGCAGGGAGCGCCACTCGTCGACCGCGGCCTCCTCCTTCTCGCCGCTGCCGCGGAACTGCTCGGCGATCTCCAGCAGACGCTCGGTGGCGTCCTCGCGGCGATTGAGGATCACGTCCTCGATCCGCTCGCGCAGCTCGGGGTCGACCTCGTCGTAGACGACGAGCGCGCCGGCGTTGACGATGCCCATGTCGAGGCCCGCGCGGACGGCGTGGAAGAGGAAGACGGCGTGGATGGCCTCACGCACCGGGTTGTTGCCCCGGAACGAGAACGAGACGTTCGAGATGCCGCCGGAGACGTGGGCGCCCGGCAGGTTCTCGCGGATCCACCGGCAGGCCTCGATGAAGTCGGTGCCGTAGGCGGCGTGCTCCTCGATGCCCGTCGCGACCGCGAAGACGTTCGGGTCGAAGATGATGTCGTCGGGGTCGAAGCCGATCTCGTCGACGAGGATCCGGTACGCCCGGGCGCAGATCTCCTTGCGCCGCTCCAGCGTGTCCGCCTGGCCCTGCTCGTCGAAGGCCATGACGACGGCCGCGGCGCCGTAGCGCCGCACCAGGCGCGCCTGCTCACGGAAGGGCTCCTCGCCCTCCTTCATCGAGATCGAGTTGACGATGGCCTTGCCCTGGACGCACTTCAGCCCGGCCTCGATCACCTCCCACTTGGAGGAGTCGACCATCAGCGGCACGCGCGAGATGTCGGGCTCGGAGGCGATCAGCTTGAGGAAGCGGTCCATCGCCGCGACGCCGTCGAGCATGCCCTCGTCCATGTTGACGTCGATGACCTGCGCGCCGTTCTCGACCTGCTGCGCGGCGACCGAGAGCGCGGTGTCGTAGTCGCCGTCCTTGATGAGCTTCTTGAACCGCGCCGAGCCCGTGATGTTCGTGCGCTCGCCGATGTTGACGAAGAGGCTGTCGGCGTCGACGGTGAGGGGCTCGAGACCCGACAGGCGCAGGGCGGACGGCCGGGTCGGGACCTCGCGCGGCGTGGCGCCGTCGACGGCACGGGCGATCGCGCCGATGTGGGCGGGTGTCGTGCCGCAGCAGCCGCCGACGAGGTTGACGAGCCCGGCGTCCGCGAACTCCGCGACGATCGCCGCGGTCTCCTCGGCCGCCTCGTCGTACTCGCCGAAGGCGTTGGGCAGGCCGGCGTTGGGGTAGGCCGAGACGAACGTGTCCGCGACGCGCGCCAGGTCGGCGAGGAACGGACGCATCTCCTTGGCGCCGAGCGCGCAGTTGAGACCGACCAGCAGCGGGTCGGCGTGGCGCACCGAGTTCCAGAACGCCTCGGTGGTCTGGCCCGAGAGCGTGCGCCCGGAGGCGTCGGTGATCGTGCCCGAGATGATCACGGGCCAGCGCCGACCGAGCTCGTGGAACAGCGTCTGGACCGCGAAGATCGCGGCCTTCGCGTTGAGCGTGTCGAAGATGGTCTCGATGATGAGGAGGTCGGCGCCGCCGTCGACCAGGCCGCGGGCGGCCGTCGTGTACGCCTCGACCAGCTGGTCCCAGGTCACGTTGCGCGCCCCGGGATCGTTGACGTCCGGGCTGATGGACGCGGTGCGGGTGGTGGGGCCGAGGGCGCCCGCGACGTAGCGGGGTCGCTCGGGCGTCGCCACCGCGTCGCAGGCCGCGCGCGCCAGGCGGGCCGAGGTCACGTTGAGCTCGTAGGCGAGCTCGACCATGTCGTAGTCGCCCAACGAGATCGCGTTGGCGGAGAACGTGTTGGTCTCGATGATGTCGGCGCCGGCCGCCAGGTACTCCCGGTGGATGCCCTCGATGATCGCGGGCTGCGTCAGCGTCAGCAGGTCGTTGTTGCCGACGAGGTCGCTCGGCCAGTCCGCGAACCGCTCGCCGCGGTAGCCGGCCTCGTCGGGCCGGTCGCGCTGGATGGCCGTGCCCATCGCACCGTCGATCACCAGCACGCGCTCGCGGAGCGCGCGGGTGAGCTCGTCGGTGCAGTCCGGGCGGTGCTGGGAGTCGGCCACGTACCTACCTTCCGTCACAGATCCAAGGCGTGGACACGCGTGTCGCATCGTGACACCGGCTCGGGAGGGCCGCGAAATCCCGGGCACGACGCGAGCGCCGGCGACCGGCGTCTACCCTGGACGGGTGATCGAGATCGACGACGTGGAGGGCCTGGTCGACCCCGTGGTGATCGCCGCCTTCGAGGGGTGGAACGACGCCGCGGACGCCGCGAGCGGCGTGGTGGACCACCTCATGAACGTGTGGGGCGCGCGGGTCGTCGGCGCGATCGACCCGGAGGAGTTCTACGACTTCCAGGTCAACCGTCCCAGCGTCGGCACCGACGAGAACGGGATGCGCCGCCTGACCTGGCCGACCACCCGCATCGCCGTCGCCTCTCCCCCGGGGATGGAGCGCGACGTCATCCTCGTGCGCGGCCTGGAGCCGAACATGCGCTGGCGCCAGTTCAGCGCCGAGGTGCTCGCGGCGTGCGACGACCTCGGCGCGACGATGGTGATCACCCTGGGCGCCCTGCTGGCCGACAGCCCGCACACGCGACCGATCCCGGTGACCGGCAGCGCCAGCGAGCCCGAGCTCGTCGACCGGCTCAAGCTGGACGAGTCGACCTACGAGGGTCCGACCGGCATCGTCGGCGTCATCCAGGACGCCTGCGTGCGCCTCGACATCCCGTCGGTCTCGTACTGGGCGGCCGTGCCGCACTACGTCGCGGCCCCGCCGTGCCCGAAGGCGACGCTGGCCCTGCTCGGCCAGCTCGAGGACCTCCTCGGCACCTCCATCCCCCTGGAGGACCTCCCCGAGGACGCCCGCGCCTGGGAACGCGGCGTCGACGAGCTCGCCGGCGAGGACGAGGAGATCGCGGAGTACGTGCGCTCGCTCGAGGAGAGCCGCGACACCGCCGACCTCCCCGAGGCCTCCGGCGAGGCCATCGCGCGGGAGTTCGAGCGCTACCTCAAGCGCCGCGGCGACGACGCCTGAGGCGTCGGCTCAGAGGCGTACGCCCAGCGCGGCGTCCACGAGCGCGCGCACGGCCGCACCGGCCTGCGGGTCGCTGGTGTCGGCCAGGTCCGCGGTGCCGAGCGTCGCGTCGACCCACGCGTCCACGCACGCGAGCGCGCTCGGCGCGTCCAGGTCGTCGGCCAGCGCGGCGAGCACGCCCTCGACGACCGGGCCCGCCGGGGCGCCCGCACCGAGCGCGACCGCGCGGCGCCAGCGCTCGAGGCGCTCGCCCGCCTGCCACAGCAGGCCGTCCACCCACTCCCAGTCGGAGCGGTAGTGCTGCGCGAGCAGCACCAGGCGGATCGCCATGGGGTCGACGTCGCTGCGCCGCAGCGCGGAGACGAACACCAGGTTGCCCCGCGACTTCGACATCTTCTCGCCGTCGTAGGCCACCATGCCGGCGTGCGCGTACGCCCGCGCGAACGGCCGCTCCGGCACCGCGACCTGCGCCTCCGAGGCACACATCTCGTGGTGCGGGAAGACCAGGTCGCTGCCGCCGCCCTGGACGTCGAAGGTCGAGCCGAGGTGGCGCAGCGCGATGGCCGTGCACTCGATGTGCCAGCCGGGTCGGCCACGGCCGAAGGGGCTGTCCCACGCCGGCTCGCCCGGGCGCTCCGCGCGCCAGACCAGGCAGTCCAGCGGGTCCCGCTTGCCGGGCCGCTCGGGGTCGCCGCCCCGCTCGCCGAACAACGCCGTCATCGTGGCGCGGTCGGCGCCCGAGACCTGGCCGAAGGCCGGGTCGGCGGCGACGGAGAAGTACAGGTCGTCCTCGACGTGGTAGATCGCACCAGCCTCGGCGAGGCGCTCGATCATCTCGACCACCCACGGGATGGACTCGACGGCCCCGACGTAGTGGGCGGGCGGGACGACCCGCAGCGCCTCCATGTCCTCGCGGAACAGCTGCGTCTCGCGCTCGGCGATCGTCACCCAGTCGGTGCCGACCTTGGTCGCGCGCTCGAGCAGCGGGTCGTCGACGTCGGTCACGTTCTGCACGTAGGTGACCTCGTGCCCCGCGTTGCGCCACGCGCGCACCAGCAGGTCGAAGGCGACGTAGGTCGCCGCGTGGCCCATGTGGGTCGCGTCGTAGGGCGTGATCCCGCAGACGTAGAGACGCGCCGTCCCCTCGGGCTCCGTCAGGCGCAGCCGGCCGGTCGAGGTGTCGTGGAGGGAGACCGCCGGACCCGTCTCGGCCAGCTCGGGAAGGTCGGGGAGGGCCCAGGCGCGCATGGGGCGAGCCTAACGAACCCCGCGCCCGGGTCGGTCAGAAGGGCGGCCAGGGGATGACGGGCCCGTCGCCGCGCGGCAGCGGCAGCCGGCCGGCGGCGAGCAGCGCGCGGCAGCGGCGGCGCGTCGCCTCCACCTCGTCCATCGCGAGCAGGTCCTCGAGCGTCTCCCCCAGGCCGCCGTCGAGGTCGCGCGCGAGCGCCTCCAGCACCTCGTGCTCGTCGGGCAGCAGCGGCTCGCCGGCCCAGCCCCACAGCACCGTGCGCAGCTTGGGCTCGACGTGGAACGAGAGGCCGTGGTCGACGCCGTAGCGGTGCCCGTCGGGCATCTCGAGCACGTGGCCGCCCTTGCGGTCGGCGTTGTTGAGCACGACGTCGAGCACCGCGATGCGGCGCAGCGCCGGCGTGTCCTCGTGCACCAGCGAGATGGCCCGGTCGTCGGCGTCCAGCCCGTCGAGGACGTGCAGCATCCCCTCGGGCACCTCGCCGTCGGGCACCAGGTCGACGGCCGCCTGGTCGGGATCCGTGGTCTGCCACCGCTGCACCATCCCCGTGCCGTGCGGGCCGCCACGCAGGATGGTGGGCGGGACGACGTCCCACCCGGTCGCGGCCGAGAGGGCGTACGCCGCGACCTCGCGGTTCGCGAGGGTGTGGTCGGGGAAGTCCCACAGCGGCCGCTCGCCGCGCACCGGCTTGTAGACGACCTCGAGGTCGCCGACCTCCCCGACGAACGTGGCGTTGGAGGCCGGCATCACGCGCCCGCGCAGCTCGATGTCGCCGTCCGCGAGGGCCTCGAGCGCCGCGGCGTCCCGACCGCGGGGACCGCTCACTCCGCGCGCCGCCGGAACCCGTTCGCGCGCACGCACAGGTGACCGGCCGGGTCGATCGGCAGCGTGCAGAACGGGCAGGTCGGGCGGCCGGCCTCGACCACGTTCGCGGCGCGCTGGACGAAGGCGCGCGCGGCGCCCGCGCCCATCCGCACGAGCAGGACCTCCTCGGGCTCCGGCTCGTCGATCTCCTCCTCGGGCTGGCCCGGGGAGATGACAGCGGCCTCGGTGAACGGGAAGACCTCGATCACGATGCGGTCGTCCTCGGGGTCCCACGACAGCGTCATCGTGCCGGCGCGGAACTCCTCCTCGATCGGCTGCTCGAGCGGCTCGTCGTCGCGCAGGTCGACCGGCGCGAGCGCGGGGACGATCTCCGAGTGCGCGTCGGACTCCATGACCTCGTCGAGGAGCTCGTCGACCCGCTCCGCGAGCGCCAGCACCTGCTGCTTCTCCAGGGCGACCGAGACGAGCCGGGCGCCCGAGCGGGCCTGCAGGAAGAAGGTGCGCGAGCCGGGCTCGCCGACGGTGCCCACGACGAAGCGCTCGGGCGGGTCGAACCGGTGGACGACAGGAGGCATGGCGACAGCCTAGGAGACCGCTCCCGGCGCCGGCGCAGGTCCGGCACCACCACCGACCTGCGGCGCCCTCGCGGGCCCCGCCAGCCAGGCCAGCGACCCGGCGTGGGTGTTGGTCTGCAGGACCTGGACGCCGCCGGTGCCGTAACGGACGACCGTCAGCGACGCCGGGTCCGCGTGCAGCCGCTGGAACTGGTCGAGGTGGAGGCCGAGGGCGTCGGCCAGCACCGACTTCACGATGTCGCCGTGGGTCACGGCCAGCCACACCGCGCCCGCGCCGTGCACCTGCTCGACCTCCGCGTCGTGGCGGCGCACGGCCTCGACCGCGCGGTGCTGCATCTGGCGCAGCGACTCCCCGCCGGGGAAAGCGGCCGCCGAGGGCTGGCGCTGCACGACCGACCAGAGGTCCTCCTTCGCCAGCTCCTGGAGCGGGCGGCCCTGCCACTGCCCGTAGTCGCACTCGTCGAGACCGGGCTCGACGAGCGCCTCGGGGCGCCCGGGCGCGGCCGCGTACCCGATCGTCTGGCGGCACCGCTCCTGCGGGCTGGTGACGAGCGCCGCGAGGGGCACCTCGGCGAGGCGGCCGGCGGCCGCCGCCGCCTGCTCCTCCCCCGTCGCGTCGAGCAGGACGCCGGGCAGCCGGCCGGCGAGCACGCCGGAGGCGTTGGCGGTGGTACGCCCGTGGCGCTGGAGGATCACGGTGGCCATGGCGGCCAGCCTAGGTTCCCGGTCCTCGCCGACCGACCGCGCTAGGTTGCGCGGGTGATCGTCGACAACGCGCTCTACCGCGACGGGCGCCGCACCGACCCCGGCTGCGCCGCCGGCGACCTCGAGGGCGTCCTCGCCGCCCGCGAGCCGGGCGACTTCGTGTGGGTGGGCGTCCTCGAGCCCGACCCCGAGGAGATGCAGGCGGTCGCGCAGCACTTCGGCCTGCACCCGCTGGCGGTGGAGGACGCGGTGCTGGCCCACCAGCGCCCCAAGGTCGAGCACTACGACGACCAGCTCTTCGTCGTGCTGAAGACGCTCTGGTACGTCGACGACCAGGACGCCGTGGAGACCGGCGAGATCGCGGTCTTCGTCGGCCGCGACTTCGTGGTGCACGTGCGCCACGGCGAGGGCGTCGACATCCACCGCGTGCGGATGGACCTGGAGGCGCGGGCCTCGGTGCTCAGCCACGGCCCGGCCGCGGTGCTGTACGCGATCTGCGACCACGTGGTCGACGCGTACGGCGACGTCGGCGACTCCCTCGAGATCGACGTCGAGGAGGTGGAGGCGTCGGTCTTCTCCCCGCAGCGCACCGACGACTCGCCTCGGATCTACCAGCTCAAGCGCGAGCTGGCGGAGGCCCGGCGCGCGATCATGCCGCTGCGCGAGCCCATGCGGCGGATGGCGTCGGGCGAGGTGGACCAGGTGGGCGCGGCCGCCGCGCCGTACTTCCGCGACGTGGCCGACCACGTGGCCATCGTCGCGGACCACGTGGAGAGCCTGGAGACGCTGCTCGGCGCCGCCTTCGACGCGCACCTGGCGCGGATCTCGGTGCAGCAGAACGAGGACATGCGCAAGATCTCGGCCGCCGTCGCGCTGGTCGCCGGCCCGACGCTGGTCGCCGCCGTGTACGGCATGAACTTCCGCTACATGCCCGAGCTCGACTGGCCGGCCGGCTACCCGCTCTCGATCGTGCTGATGGCCGCGATCTCGGGGTTCCTGTGGTGGCGCTTCAAGCGCTCCGGCTGGCTGTGAGCCGGCGGGCCCTCAGCCGCCCGCGGTGAGGACGCCCGCCGACAGCAGGCCCATGACGCCCAGACCGAGCAGGACGCGGTAGGTCACGAAGGGCAGGAACGAGCGCGTCGAGACGTAGCGCAGCAGCCAGGCGATGGCCGCGTAGCCCACGACGAAGGCGACCACGGTGGCCGCGATCGTCGGGCCCCAGCCGTACAGGTTCTGCTCCGCTCCGACGTCCTTGAGCTTGTAGACGCCCGAGCCGACCACCGCGGGGATCGCGAGCAGGAAGGCGTACCGCGCGGTGACGGCGCGCTCGTAGCCCAGGGCCCGTCCCATCGAGATCGTGGCCCCCGAGCGCGACACGCCCGGGACCAGCGCGGCGGCCTGCGCGAGGCCCATCAGGACCGCGTCGCGCACCGAGAGGTCCTTGAGGTCCTTCTCGTTGCGGCCGTAGCGGTCCGCGACGCCCAGGACGATGCCGAGGACCACCAGCGTGGTCGCGATGATCCACAGGCTGCGCAGCGTGGTGTCGATCGCGTCCTCGAGGAGCAGGCCGAGCACCACGATCGGCAGCGAGCCGATGATGATGAACCAGCCCATCCGCGCGTCCAGGGCACCACGCAGCTCCGGCCGCACCAGCGAGCGCAGCCAGGTGGTCGCGATGCGCCAGATGTCCTTGCGGAAGTACAGGAGCACGGCGACCTCGGTGCCGATCTGGCACACCGCCGTGAAGGCGGCGCCCGGGTCACCCCACCCGAACAGCTCCGGGAAGATCCGCAGGTGCGCGGAGCTCGAGATCGGGAGGAACTCCGTGAGTCCCTGGATGACACCGAGGACGACGGCCTCGAAGTAGTCCCACACGGGGCGCGAGCCTAGCGGTGCCGGATAGGTTGACCCGCATGCAGCAGCGAAGTGTCGGCGCCAGCGGCCTGCGGGTCTCGCGTCTGGGCCTGGGCACGATGACGTGGGGCCGCGACACCGACGAGCACGAGGCCCGCGACCAGCTGGCGGCGTTCACGGCCGCCGGCGGGACGCTCGTCGACACCGCGGCGGCCTACGGCGACGGGGCCTCGGAGACCCTGCTGGGCACCCTGCTCGGCGACGTGGTGGCCCGTGACGACCTCGTGATCGCCACCAAGGCCGGGCTCGGGGCCCGCCGCGACGTCGCCGGGCGTGGGACGCGGGACACCTCGCGCCGCTCGCTGCTCACCACGCTGGACGCCACGCTGCGACGCCTCGGGACCGACCGGGTCGACCTGTGGCAGGTGCACGTGTGGTCGGACGACACGCCCCTGGAGGAGACCCTCGCCGCGCTAGACACCGCGGTGTCGAGCGGCCGCGTGCTCTACGCGGGGGTGTCGAACTACACGGGCTGGCAGACGGCGCGCGCGGCGACCTGGCAGGCGGCCGTCCCGGGCCGGGCGGTGCCCGTGTCCACCCAGGTCGAGTACTCCCTGCTCAACCGCGCCGTGGAGGCTGAGGTCCTGCCGGCCGCGGACGCCCTCGGGCTGGGCGTGCTCCCGTGGTCGCCGCTGGGCCGGGGGGTCCTGACCGGGAAGTACCGCACGGGCACCCCGTCGGACTCCCGGGCGGCGACGTCGCACCTGTCGTCCTTCGTCGAGCCCTACCTCGACGACCGCTCCCGCGGGATCGTCGAGGCGGTCGTCAAGGCCGCCGACGGTCTCGGCTGGACGCCGGCCGAGGTGGCCCTGGCGTGGGTGCGGGACCGCCCCGGGGTCACGGCCCCGGTCGTCGGTGCGCGGACCGCGCAGCAGCTGCGGGGCCTGCTCGGCGTGGAGGAACGCACCCTGCCGCCCGAGATCGACGAGGCGCTGGACGACGTCTCAGCCCTCGACTGACCCGTCCGGCTCACCCGCCGGCCGTCGCATCATCGTCCCATCGTCCCATCGTCCCATCGACCCGTCCCTCGCCCCGCCGTCCGGAGGTGGATCCATGAGTCGTGACCGTCGCCCGCTCTCGCGCGGTGTCGAGTGGGAGTTCCGCGACGTCGTGCTGTCGCGGCACCTCTCGCGCAACGCCGTGCGCCAGCTCCTCGTGGAGATGGCCGAGCACGGGGGCTGGGAGCTGGACCGGGTGCGGATCGCGGCCGACGGCGTGCGCCGGGTGGTGGTGCGCCGCAAGATCATTCGGCAGCGCCCCACCCTCTGGGCCAGCTGAGGCCCCGGAGGCTCAGGCCTCCTCGAGGAAGCGGTCGAAGACGCGGGCGCCGAACTCCAGCGCGTCGACCGGGACGCGCTCGTCCACCCCGTGGAACAGCGCCGTGAAGTCCAGGTCGGCGGGCAGCCGCAGCGGGGCGAAGCCGAAGGAGCGCATCCCCAGCCGCCGGAAGTGCTTCGCGTCGGTGCCGCCGCTCATCAGGTACGGCGCGACCACGGCGCCCGGGTCCTCCGCCAGGAGGCTGCGGCTCATCGCGTCGACGAGGTGGCCCTCGTAGGGCGTCTCCCACGGCTGCTGGTGGGAGACGAAGTCGATCTCGACGTGCTCCCCGGTCAGCTCGGCGAGCGTGGCGAAGAACTCGTCCTCGAAGCCGGGCAGGAAGCGCCCGTCGACGTGGGCGGTCGCCTCGGTCGGCACCACATTGACCTTGTAGCCCGCGGACAGCATCGTCGGGTTGGTCGAGTTGCGGATGACGTTGCCGAGCATCCGGGCGGCGCTGCCGAACTCGTCGACCAGCGCCGGGGCGTTCTCGGGCGTGGCGGGGTTGCCGGCCAGCTGCCCGATGGTGGCGAGCAGCACCTCCATCGTGGGGGTGAGCCGGACGGGCCACTGGTACGCACCGATCCGCGCGACCGCCGCGGCGAGGTCGGTCACCGCGTTCTCCGTGTTGACCATCGACCCGTGCCCGGCCCGGCCGCGGGCGGTCAGCTTCATCCAGGCCATGCCCTTCTCGGCGGCCTCGATCAGGTACACGCGCTGGCCACGGACCGTGGCGCTGAAGCCGCCGACCTCGCCGACAGCCTCGGTGCAGTCGGCCAGCTCGTCGGCGTGCTGCTCGACGAGGACCTGGGCGCCCTTGTGGCCGCCTGCCTCCTCGTCGGCGGTGAAGCACAGCACGACCGGGCGCCGCGGCATCGCGCCGGCCCGGGTGCGGGCGCGCACGACCGAGAGGAGCATGGCGTCGAAGTCCTTCATGTCGACGGCGCCGCGGCCCCAGACGTACCCGTCCTGGATCTCGCCGGAGAACGGGTGCACCTGCCAGTCCTCCGCCGCGGCGGGGACGACGTCGAGGTGGCCGTGCAGCAGCAGCGGGTCACCCTCGGTGCCGCCCCAGCGCGCGATGACGGACGTGCGCCCGCGCTCGCCCTCGACCAGGCGCGACTCGATGCCGACCTCGTCCAGCAGCGTGGCGACGTGCTCGGCCGCCTTGCGCTCCCCCGGCCCCGAGTCGTCGCCGTAGTTGGAGGTGTCGATGCGGATCAGGTCGCGGCACAGCTCGACGACCTCGGCGGCGGGGTCGTACTGCGGGGCGTACGACGCGTCGGCTCCCGGACTGCTCGTCTCGTCGCTCATGGCGCCATCCTCGCAAACACGTCGTGACGGGCGGTGTCGCGACCGCGGACCGTCGGTGGGGCACGGCACAGTGGGCGCCATGAGGGACACGACGGGGACGCGCCGGTGACCGGGGTCGCGCTGTGGCTGCTGCTGCTCGGCACGCTCGACCTGTTCCGGGCCCACCACGACGAGACGAGCCGCGCGCGACGCTTCGTGCTGGCCGGCGTCGGCGCGTGGACCACGGTCGTGCTGGCCCTGGCCAGCGACCCCGCGGGGCGGGGCTGGTGGGGCTGGCTGGCCGTCGGTGTCTCGGTGGCCCTGTGGGTGCCGGCCTCCGGCACCGCGCTGGGCCGGGCCCGGCGCAGCACGCCCCCGCCCGCCCCCGGCCTGGTGGGCGAGCGCGGGGTGTTCGTGACGGCGTACGCCGCGCTGGCGCTGGGCTTCGTCGGGGCCGTCGTGTGCGGACCCGGCATGGTCGCGGAGGGTCGCGCCGACCGGCTGCTGGAGGGCACTGTGCTGGCCGAGGCCAGCCCCGAGCGGCTCCTCGTCGTCGCGGGCGTCCTCCTGGTGCAGGTCTCCACCGCCAACGTCGTGGTGCGGCTCCTGCTCGACCTGGTGGGGGTGCCCGCGCACGACAACGAGAAGCAGCTGCGCGGCGGTCGCGTGCTCGGGCCGATGGAGCGCATCGTCGTGGTCGGCCTGGGCGTGGCGGGGAGCCTCACGGCGGCCTCCCTGGTCATCGCGGCCAAGGCGCTGCTCCGCTTCCCGGAGCTGCGCACGCCCGGGCGCGGGCAGGCGCCGCACGGCGGCCCCAGCGACGTCACGGAGTACTTCCTCGTCGGCAGCATGGCGAGCTGGCTCGTCGCGCTGGGCGGCATCGCGCTGGTCGCGGCCGTCTGAGGCCCGGCGCCCGGCCCGGGCCGTGGGACGTTTCCCGTCCCGACGGCGGGGGCACACCTGGCGCCGGGAGGGCTGTCCACGAGAGGAGAGCACCATGACCGAGCGTTCCGGACCGGGCCGGGCCGCCGAGCTGCTGGCGCAGGAGCCGTTCTTCGCGGCGTTCCACCGCCGCCATCCCGACGTCGACATCGTCCTGCTGCCCCGCCCCGCCGCCGCTGCGGACCCCGCGCCGGCCGTCGGGCTGGACGACCTGCGGCGCCTGGCGGCCGCGACCGAGCGGGCGTACGCCTCCCTGCGGCCGCTGCTGCCGCCCGACCTCCCCGACCCCACGCGGTCCTGGCGTCCGGCCGGCGACCTGTGGGCCTTCACCGTCCGCAAGGCGCTGCGGGGCCTCGCCGGATCCGAGGCGCGCGCCCTGCAGCACCGGCTGGGCGCCGAGCTGCACCGGCGCGGGTGGCGGGTGTGGGGCCGGCCCTCGGGGGACGTCGTCGTGCTGCGCGCCGGCAACGGCTGGCTGGACCTCGAGGTGCGCAGCGGCGCGGCCGCGACGAGCCTGGTGGTCGCGAGCCCTCCGGTCGTCGTCGCCGCGGACGACCTGGACCTCCTGCGGGCCGAGGCGCGGCGCGATGGCTGAGGACCTGCAGGCCACCTGGGTCACCCTCCAGGACGCCCGTGACGAGTGGGACCAGGTGGCCGACGGCCTCGACGGGGCGTGGCACCGCCTCCACGGTGCCTCCCTGGCCGACCTGGACCCGGCAGTCGCGGCCGCCTCCGAGGCCTTCCGCGAGACGTGGGTCGACGAGGTCAAGCGCACGGCGCAGAGCGCCCAGGCGCACAGCGAGGCGCTCGACGACGCCGTGCGGGCCTACGGGGCCGTCGACGACGTCACCTTCGAGCAGCTGCGCACGCTGCTGCCGTGGGAGTACCGCGGCTCGACGCTGTACGTGCCGCCGCCCACCCCGGCGGGGCCCTGATGACCCTGGGCCCGGTGGCGTACCCGGCCGAGCTCACCTCGACCTCCCAGCGCGCCACGACCCTCGCGACCAACCTGCGGGCCGTGGCGGAGAACGTGAGCGACGCCCACACGCGCCTCCAGGACGGCGGCCGACCCGCCGACTGGGAGGGCGAGGCCTCGGAGGCGGCCGACCACGCGATGACCGTGGTCGTCGCGGACCTCGACGCGGGGGTCGCCGCACTGGAGCAGGGGTCGCTGGCCATGGACACCTACGCCGCCGCCCTCGTCTCGCTCGAGCAGCGCTTCGTCGCCCTCGTCGACGAGATCGACGCCGTCAACGCCCAGGTCGCGGCGCACCAGTCCGACCGGCGCACCGCCAACGCGGTGCCGGACGCCGACACGACCCTGCTCGACCAGCAGCAGGGCCAGCTGCAGAGCGCGACCGCCGACCTCCGCGCCCGCGTGGCGCAGTGGGAGGCGGACGCACGCAGCGCCCACGAGGAGGTCGTGGCCGCGCTGCAGCGGGTCGACACCGTCGCGGAGGGCGACGACGCCGCCCGTGCCCCGGACCGGACGGACGCCGCGGGACTGGCCGACGACCTCCAAGCGCTGGTCGACTCGGGCGACCCGACGGCGATCGCCGGCTTCTGGGCCGGGCTGGACCCGGCCGAGCGTCAGGCGCTGACGATCCACTCCCCCCAGCTGGTCGGCAACGCCGACGGCGTCCCGGTGGCCGACCGCGACGTCGCGAACCGGACGTCGCTGTACAGCGACGTCGACTACCTGGGCCAGCGGGAGGCCGACGACCAGCTCTCCCGCAACGAGGCCGACCAGCTCGCCAACGCCCGCAGCACGCGCGACGTCCTCGACGATTACCGCGACGACATCGACGTCACCACCGGCGACCACCTGTCGAACCTGCTCGTCTACAAGCCCGGCGAGCACGGGGGCAATGGAGGCGTCGCGCTCAGCCTGGGCGACCCGGACCTCGCCGACGACGTAGCGGCGCTGGTGCCGGGCGTCACCTCGGAGCAGTCGTCGCTGGCGGGCAACGTGAGCAGCATGGACCGTCTGCTCACGGAGGCCGACGCCCAGAACGGCGACCGCTCCGTCGCCACGATCGCGTGGCTGGACTACAACGCCCCGAGCGGCGAGCCCTGGAACCCCGACGACCTCCTCGACGTGGTGCAGGACTCCGGGGACCTCCTGATGACCACCAACGAGCTGTTCGCCAACGCGGGAGGCGACCGGTTCGCGGACTTCGTGGCGGGCCTGCGGGCCAGCGACGAGCAGGCGGGCGAGGACGGCGGCGGCCGGGCGCACCTCACCGCCATCGGCCACAGCTACGGTTCCACGACGGCGTCGTACGCCGCGACCGCGGGCATGGACGTGGACGACCTCGTGCTGATCGGCAGCCCGGGCGCGGGCGAGGGGAACGACGAGGCCACCGACCTGCTCGCGAGCGGGAACGTGTGGGTGGGGGCCGCCGAGCACGACCCGATCACCCACCTGGGCAACCCCGGTCGGATCGGCCTGGGGCACGATCCTGCACAGGACTACTTCGACGCCCACCGCTTCGAGGTCGACCCCGGCTCCTACCGCGTCGAGGACCTCTTCGCCAACCACTCGTCCTACTTCGACGAGGGATCCGACTCGCTGGCCAACATCGCCGCCGTCACGACGGGGAACGACCCCACGCTCGTCGACGGGCGTACCGCGCCGGGCGCCCTCACGCTGCCGGCGCTCATCGCCGGCTCGTCGGCCGCGTCGGCCGGCGAGCAGCTGGTGGAGCACGGCGACGACCTGCTCCGACTCCTCGACCCGAGAGGCATCCTCCCGTGAGCCACCGTCCGCTCGTACCCCTCGTTCCTCTCCCCCGTCCGGGCCGTCGCCTGCACGGGACCCTCGTCGCCCTCGTGGTGCTCGGCCTGGTCGTCGGCTGCACGGCGGGAGGCGGCGGTGACGGCGACGAGTCGGACGCGAGCGCCGTCGAGGAGTACGACGCGCGCGTCGCCGAGGTCGACGAGGTCGTGCGGGCGGTGGTGGGCGCCGCCCTCGAGGAGCTCGGCGGCAGCGCCCGCGGCGGCGGGACCGGCGCCCACCAGCTCTGCGGCGACGGTCCCCGCTACACCGGCGCGGAGTACCGCGCCTCGGTCGACCTCAGCAGCCTGCGGGCGGGCGGCGCCCGCACGGTCGAGGTGCTGACCGGCGCGTTCGAGGCCGAGGGGTGGACGGTCGAGCCGGGGCCCACCGGCCTGGAGGCGGACAAGGACCCGCTGGGCGCCGACCTCAGCAGCGGGGCGGGCGGGCGGCAGCTCGTCGTGCGCAGCGGCTGCGTGGACACCTCCCACGACACGGCGGTCGAGATCGCCGACCGCCCCGCCGTCGACCTGGGCCTCTGACGCGCGGCCCGCCGCGCGCCTCTCGCCACCCCTATCCATGCATATGAAAACAATGCTTGACATCTTTTCGAGGTCTAGTCCAGCCTCCTTGTGACGGGGGTCACGGTGGCCCGCGTCGGCGGACCACCTCGGAAGGACGACCGATGACCCTCGACGACGCGACGAGCAGCTTCCTGGCCCAGATGGCCGAGCAGGGCGGCCGACCCCTGCACGAGCAGACCCCGGCGGAGGCGCGCCAGATCACGGCGGGGCTCAAGGACCTGTTCGGACCCGGGCCGGACGTGCACCGCGCGGAGACCCTGTCGGTGCCCGTGCTCGACGGCGAGATCGACGTGCTCCTCCTGGTCCCGACGCCGAGCCCGACCGGACTGCTGGTCTACTTCCACGGCGGCGGCTGGGTGATCGGCAAGGTCGAGGAGTTCGAGACCCTGGGGCGCCGGCTGGCCGAGCGCACGGGGCAGGCCGTCGCCCTCGTCGACTACCGCCTCGCCCCGGAGCACCGCTTCCCGACGGCCGTCGAGGACGCCTGGGCGGCGCTGCTGTGGCTCTCCGAGCGCAGCGACGACCTGTTGGGCGGCCGGGTCCCGCTGACGGTCGCCGGGGACAGCGCCGGCGGCAACCTCGCGGCGGTGCTGGCCCGCCGTGCGACCCACGGCAGCGGGCCGGAGATCGCCCGTCAGGTGCTCGTCTACCCCGTCACCGACTGCGACCTCGAGCGCCCGTCGTACCGCGACCCCGCCAACCAGCTGATGCTCGAGCGCGCCTCCATGGTGGCGTTCTGGGACCACTACCTGCCCGACGTGGACGCCCGCGTCGACCCCGACGCCAGCCCGCTGCGCGCCGAGGACCTGAGCGGCCTGCCGCCCGCGATCGTGCTGACCGCCGAGCACGACGTGCTGCGCGACGAGGGCGAGGCGTACGCCGCGGCGCTCGAGGCCGCCGGTGTGCCGGTCGACGCACGCCGCTTCGACGGGCAGATGCACGGCTTCTTCACGATGGTGAACCTGCTGCCCGGAGCCGACGACGCGCTGGCGTACGTCGCGGACGCGATCGCCCGCCAGTCGGCCACCGACGCCGCCCAGCAGCCCACCCAGGAGCCCACGCGGTAGCCCGCCCGCGCCCTCGACCGACGCCCACGGACCCACATTCTCGGAGGACCACCATGAGCGAGACCAGCACGGCGACACCGACCGACCCGACCGACCCGACCGACCCGACAGCCCGGACCGCCCGGACGACCTACGACGTGGTCGTCGTCGGCGCCGGCTTCTCGGGCCTCTACATGCTGCACCGCCTGCGGGGCCTCGGCCTGAGCGCGGTCGTCCTCGAGACGGGCGAGGACGTCGGCGGCACCTGGTACTGGAACCGGTACCCGGGCGCCCGATGCGACGTCGAGAGCATGCACTACTCGTACTCGTTCGACCCGGAGCTCGAGCAGGAGTGGGAGTGGACGGAGAAGTACCCCTCGCAGCCCGAGATCCACGCGTACCTGCGCCACGTCGCCGAGCGCCACGACCTGCGTCGTGACATCCGCTTCCGCACGACCGTCACGGGCGCCCGGTTCGACGAGGCGGCGGGCCGGTGGCGCGTCTCGACCGAGGGCGAGACGGGGGGCGAGCTCGAGGCGCGCTTCCTCGTCACGGCCGTCGGGTGCCTGTCCACGCCGAAGCAGCCCGAGGTGCCGGGCCTGGAGACGTTCCGGGGCGAGTGGTACCACACCGGCGCCTGGCCCGAGGAGCACGTGGACTTCAGCGGCAAGCGCGTCGGGGTGATCGGCACGGGCTCGTCCGGCATCCAGCTGGTCCCCGAGGTCGCCCGCGACGCTGCGTCGGTGACGGTCTTCCAACGCACGCCGAACTTCTCCGTCCCCACCCGCAACGGCCCCATCGACCCGGACCTGGTGGCGCACGTGCGGGAGAACTACCCGCAGATCCGCCAGGAGGCCCGTCGCTCCGGGTTCGGTGTGCCCCTGCCGCCGCCGGAGAGGTCCGCGCTGGAGGTCAGCGCCGAGGAGCGCGAGCGCTACCTGCACGAGCAGTGGTCCAAGGGCTCCGTGACGGCCGTGCTCACCTCGTACAACGACCTCCTGGTCGACGCCGACGCCAACCACGTCGCCGCCGAGTTCGTGCGCGACCGGATCCGCGAGGTGGTCGACGACCCCGAGGTGGCGGAGGTCCTGTGCCCGCGGGACTTCCCGTTCGGCACCAAGCGCCCGTGCATGGACACCGGCTACTACGAGACCTTCAACGAGGACCACGTACGCCTCGTCGACCTGCGCCGCACGCCGCTGGAGAGCGTCACGCCGGCCGGCGTGCGCACCAGCGACGAGGAGCACGAGCTCGACGCGCTCGTGCTGGCCACCGGTTTCGACGCGATGACCGGCGCCCTCCTGGGCATGGACATCCGCGGCCGCGACGGGCAGCGCCTCGCGGACAAGTGCCGCGACGGTCCGACGTCGTACCTGGGGCTGGCGATGGCGGGGTTCCCCAACCTCTTCACCATCACCGGCCCGGGCAGCCCCTCGGTGCTGAGCAACATGGCCGTCGCGATCGAGCAGCACGTCGAGTGGATCGCCGCCGCCCTGGAGCACCTCGAGTCCACCGGCACGGCGCTGATCGAGGCCGACCCCGCGAGCGAGGCGGAGTGGACCGACCACGTCCGCGAGTCCGCGGCCGGGACCCTGCACATGGAGGCGAACTCGTGGTACCTCGGCGCGAACGTGCCCGGGAAGCCGCGCGTCTTCATGGTCTACGTCGGCGGCGTGGGGGTCTACCAGGACGTCTGCGACGAGGTCGCCGCCGCCGGCTACAAGGGCTTCGAGCTCAGCGCCTGACCGCGCGACCCGCCGACCCACCCACCACCCCAGGAGGAGACCACCGTGTTCCGAGCCCTCGTCGTCTACGCCCACCCGGAGGACCCCGAGGCCTTCCTCCGGCACTACCGCGAGGTGCACGCGCCGCTGGCCCGCGCGATGCCCGGCCTGCGGTCGTTCACGTGGGGTCGGTGCGTCGACCCCGCGGGCGGCCGCCCGGAGGCGTTCGTCGTGGCGACCCTCGAGTGGCCCGACCGCGACACCGGCCTGGCCTCGCTCGCCTCTCCGGAGGGCGAGCAGGGCACCGCCGACCTCGCCAACTTCGCCGGGGCGGGGGTGAGCGTCCACCTCGTCGAGTCCGAGGAGTGACGCGCAACACTGGGACGCGCGACCCGGGCCGTGACCTGGGCCGAGAACCACGACGGCCCCGGTTCTCCGAGGAGAACCGGGGCCGTTCCGGTGTCCGAGGGGGGACTTGAACCCCCATGCCCAATAAGGGCACTAGCACCTCAAGCTAGCGCGTCTGCCAATTCCGCCACCCGGACGAGTGCGGGTGGAACGTTAGCAAAGACCTCACGGAAACCCCGCATCGGGGTTCACCGCGTCGCGACCCCGTCGTCCGTGGCGTCCGAGCCGGCCCGGCGCACCAGCAGGTGGGCGTCCCGTGCGGCGCCCACGCCGCGGCGTACCTGCTGGGAGACCGCCGACGGCGAGACGCCCTCGGCGAGGGCGATCTCCTGCTGCGTGGCGCCCTCGAGCAGCCGCAGGAGCACGGCGGGACCACGGTCCCCGAGCCGGTCGGTCAGCGCGTCGCGAGTCAGCAGCAGGGCGTTGACGAGGGCGGCGTCGGGGGCGCCGGGCGCGGCGTGCCGGCCGTCGTACCAGGTCCGTCGGCGACGCCCCGCCCCCGAGCCGAGGGCGTCCACGGCCGCGCGCGCCGACCACCATGCGGTGCCGTCCTGGATCGGCGGCGTGACGGTGTCGTCGACGACCGTGCGCTCCCCCGCCCCGATCCCGTAGCGGGTGTCGACCACGGGCAGGAGGACGAGCCGCAGCAGCTGGGTGGCCGCGAGGGCGTCGGCCAGGGAGGAGTACAGCCCCTGGAACTCGTCGCCGACGGTCGCCGCGAGCCCGTCGACGGAGGGTACGAGCGCCTCCACCCGCGCGAAGGCGGGGGCGAGGGCCCGCTGGACCGCGGTCCGCGAGGCGACGCGACGCGACCCGACCAGGTCGGCGATGACGGCGTGGACGACCATGAGTGAAGCATATAGATGAATCCGGCGGAAATGAAGGCTCATGCTTCACTCATCGATGCCCCGGGCACGCCCTCCCCATGATGTGCTGCCACCGTGCAGCCCGACAACACCCCGTTCCGCCTCGGCTTCGTCACGGGCGCCACGCCCGACAAGTGGGCGGCGCGCTGGCGCGAACGCCACCGCCGCCCCCTCGAGCTCGTCCCCGTGGAGGAGACCGACCAGGCGCGGGTGCTGGCCGAGGACGCCGTCGACATGTGCCTGGTGCGCCTCCCGGTCACCGGGGACGACCTGCACGTCGTGCGCCTCTACGACGAGCAGCCCGTGGTGGTCGTCGCCGACGAGCACGTGGTGACCGCGGTCGACGAGGTGACGCTGGCCGACCTCGCCGACGAGCAGCTCGTCACCGACCCCGACCTCGTGCCCGGGTGGGCGGCCACGAGCACCGTCGAGCGCCTCGACTGGCCGGCCATGACCCCGCGCGAGGCCGTCGAGGTCGCGGCCAGCGGCGCCGGGGTCGCGATCCTCCCGCTGTCGGTCGCCCGCCTGCTGCACCGCAAGGACGCGGCGCACCGGCCGGTCGTCGACCTCGCGCCGACCACGGTCGCCCTGGCCTGGAAGCGCGACCGCGACGACGACTGGACGCAGGAGATGGTGGGCATCGCCCGCGGGCGCACCTCGCGCAGCAGCCGACGATGAAAGTTGCACGAAGCAACATTCTGCGGCACTGTCGGTAGGTCCGCGCCGGTCCAGCCCGTGTCCGGTGCCTGCTTGCACCCGAGAGGACGACGTGACCGCACTCGAGCCGAAGCCGCCTGTCGACGAGGGACTCCGGTCCCCCGCCCCACCTGACACCGACACGGGCAGCCACCCCGCGCTCGACGTGCCACCGCCGGTCGAGACCCGACCCTCCACCAGCGCCATCGACCCCGTCGTCTTCGGCGTCACCGCCGCGTTCGCCGTGGCGTTCATCGTGTGGGGCGTCGTGTCCACCGAGTCGCTCTCGAGCGCCTCCGGCAACGCGCTGACCTGGATCATCGACCACCTCGGCTGGATGTTCACCATCGCGTCGTCGGCGTTCGTCGTGTTCGTCGTGTGGCTCGCTCTGAGCCGCTACGGCAAGATCCCCCTGGGGCGCGACGACGAGGAGCCCGAGTTCCGCACCATCTCGTGGATCGCGATGATGTTCAGCGCGGGCATGGGCATCGGCCTGATGTTCTACGGCGTCAGCGAGCCCGTCGCGCACTTCGACGTGGCCCCGCCCGGCACCGGCGAGGCCGGCGACCAGAAGACCGCGCTGGCGACCACGATGTTCCACTGGGGCCTGCACCCCTGGGCGATCTACGCCGTGCTGGGCCTCGCCGTGGCGTACGGCGTCTACCGCAAGGGCCGCCTGCAGCTGGTCAGCTCCGCGTTCGAGGCGATCCTCGGCCGCCGCGCGCACGGCCCCATCGGCAAGGCCATCGACATCCTCGCCATCTTCGCGACGCTCTTCGGGTCCGCGGCCTCCCTGGGCCTCGGTGCCCTGCAGATCCGCAGCGGCCTGCAGATCGTGGCGGGCATCGGCGAGGTCGGCAACGCCGTCCTGATCGCCATCATCGCCGGCCTGACCGCGGCCTTCATCGTCTCCGCCGTGTCCGGCGTCGCCCGCGGGATCCAGTGGCTGTCCAACATCAACATGGTCCTGGCGCTGACGCTCGCCTCGTTCGTGTTCGTGGTCGGGCCCACCGTCTTCATCCTCGACATGCTGCCCAGCACGCTCGGCGCCTACGGCGGCGACCTCGCCGAGATGGCCGGCCGCGTGCCCTCGGACACCGGCACCGCCTCCGACGGCACCGACGCCGCCGGCTGGCTGTCGAGCTGGACGATCTTCTACTGGGCCTGGTGGCTGTCCTGGACGCCCTTCGTGGGGCTGTTCATCGCCCGGATCTCCCGCGGCCGCACGATCCGCCAGTTCGTCGCCGGTGTGCTCCTCGTGCCCACCGGTGTCAGCCTGGTCTGGTTCGCCATCTTCGGCGGCACCGCCATCCACCTGCAGGAGATGGGGCGCGACATCGCCGGGGCGGCCGGCCTGGAGGACCAGCTGTTCTCCGTCCTCGACGCGTACCCGATGGCCACCCTCACCAGCGTGCTCGTGATGGTCCTGGTGGCGATCTTCTTCGTCTCCGGCGCCGACGCGGCCTCGATCGTGATGGGGACGCTCTCGGAGCGCGGGGCCAGCGAGCCGCGTCGCGGCACGGTGATCTTCTGGGGCACGGCGACCGGCGCGGTCGCGGCCGTGATGCTCCTGGTCGGCGGCTCCGACGCCCTGACGGGTCTGCAGAACATCACCATCGCGGCGTCCGTGCCCTTCGTGGTGGTCATGATCGGGCTGTGCTTCGCGCTCGTGAAGGACCTGCGCACCGACCCGATCGTGGTGCGCGGCACGTACGCCGTGCAGGCCGTCGAGCAGGCCGTCGTCACGGGCGTGACCGAGCACGGCGACGACTTCGTCATCGAGGTGAAGGCGACCGCTCCCGGCGAGGGCCTGGGCGACTACATCGCCAACGGTCCCTCCACCGCTCCCGCGTCGTCGGTGCAGGCCGCTCCGGGCAGCACCGGCGTGGCCGGGGCCCCGCCGCAGCCGAAGGGCCGTCAGGAGGGCTGAACCGGCCCCGGGTCGTTCGGGTGGGGCAGCAGCTCCTGCACCGTCCAGCGCAGGTGGGCAGCCATCGGCAGGCTGCGCACGGCCCGGTCGACCTCCGCGGCGTCGGCGCCCGTCCAGATCCCCACGTTGCGCCAGCCCGGCCCGGCCGGGCGCCACAGCCGCCGCAGGACCCCCGCGGCCCCCAGCTCCGCCGCTCGCGCGGACTCGGCGGCCCGGAGCCGGTCGAGGTCGTGCCCCTCGGGCAGACCGTCGGGCACGACCTCGATCTCGACGAGGAAGTCGCTGCGCGTCACCGCACCGGTCCGGTCGAGTCGCGCACGACCAGCTCGGTGGGCGCGTCGACGACCTCGGCCACCTCGTCGGTCGGCGAGAGCGTCGTGAGCAGCTCGATGCCCCGCGCGCCGAGGCGCCGCAGCGGCATCCGCACCGTGGTGAGCCGCGGCACGACGTACTCCGCGATCTCGGCGTCGTGGACCGCCACGACCGAGGCGTCGCGCGGCACGTCGACCCCCGCGTCGCGCAGGCCCTCGAGCGCCCCGATGCCCGACGGCAGGTTGGCGGCGACGACGCCCGTCACCGCCGTGTCCACGACCTGGGCCACGGCGGCACGACCGCCCGCGGCCGTGTAGTCGCCACGCAGCTCCACGCCGCTGACCCCGTCGACGCTGTCGACCTCCGCCCGGAAGCCCGCCGCGCGGCGGGAGGCGGTGTCGGCGTCGGAGGGCCCGCCCACGAAGGCGATGTGGCGGTGCCCCAGGTCCAGCAGGTGACGCACCGCGACGGCGGCCGCACCCTCGTCGTCGAGCACGAGGTGGCGGTGCACACCGGGCACGCTCCGGTTCACCAGCAGGTAGGGCACCCGCAGGCTTTCCAGCTCCACGGCGCTGCCGCCGGCCACCAGGAGGCCGTCGACCCGGCCGGAGTCGAGCGCCTCGTACCACGCCCGACGCTCCCAGCCCTCGCCGCTGGAGGTCATCACGACCGAGCCCCGGCGGGCGGCGGCGGCCTCCGCGCCCTCGATGATCTGGGCGTACACCGGGTTCGAGAAGTTGGGGATCACCAGCCCGAACGCCCCCGCCTTGGCCGAGCGCAGGCTGCGCGCGATGGCGTTGGGGCGGTAGCCGAGCTCGCGGGCCTGGTCGTGGATGCGCTGCTTGGTCTCGTCGAGCACCTTGACGTCGTGCCCGCGCAGCACGCGGGAGACCAGCGAGACGTCGACGCCCGCGGCCCGCGCCACGTCGGCGAGGGTGACGCGCTGCGGTCGGCTCATGGTGCCACCCTCGCCCATCAGGGCCCGTCCGGGCGAGGCGGCACCTGCACGAGCTCGAGGGTGATCCGGTCGGGGTCGAGGAAGTAGCAGGTGTAACCGCCCCGGTTGACGCCCGCGGTGATCTCCTGCGGCGGCGAGACGAACTCGACCCCGGCCGCCCGCAGCCGCTCGTAGGTCGCCGGTGCGTCCGCGACGGCGAACGCGAGGTGCGCGGCGCCGGGCCGGTTGCGCTCGGTGCTCGTCGGCTCGGCCCGCGGAGCGACGTACTCCACCAGCTCCAGGTCGTGGGTCGAGACACCGCGCGGCTGACCGGGCACGGCCAGCTGCGCCACCCGCAGCCGGGCGTCGGGGAACCCGACGAGGCTGCGGGTGTACGCGTTGTCCTGCTCCTGGCGGTGCACCAGCTCCATCCCGAGGAGGTCGGCGTAGAAGGCGATGGACCGGTCGATGTCGGCCACGGTGAAGCTGAAGTGCCAGACCCCGATCACTCGGCGCCGCCCGCGACCAGGCTGCGCAGCGCCGACTCGACGTCCGCGGTCTGCGGCAGCAGCGCGGCGGCGAGCTGCGGCGCCGAGGGGATGCGCGAGTCGTCGAGCGCGACGCGCCGCGGCGCGGAGCGCAGCGCGACGCCGGACTCGGCGATCCGTGCGACCACCTCGGCCCCGAAGCCGCCGGTGCGGGCCGCCTCGTGCACGACCAGCAGCCGACCGGTGCGCCCGACGCTGTCCAGCACGGCGTCCCAGTCGAACGGGTTCAGCCAGACCATCTCCAGGACGTCGACGCTGGTGCCCTCGGCCTCCAGCCGGTCGACGGCGTCGAGCACCTTCGTCGTGACGGCGCCCCACACGACCACCGTGGCGTCCGCGCCGGAACGCAGCTGCCGGTGCCCGCCGATCGGGCGTACCGGGCCGCCGACCTCGACGGCGTCCTTGGGCCCGGCGTACAGCGTGCGGTTCTCGATCACGACCGTCGGGTCGTCGCAGGCGACGGCCGAGAGCAGCAGGTCGTAGGAGTCCTGCGGCGTGCGCGGCATCGCCACGCGGATGCCCGGCACGTGCAGCAGCAGCGCCTCGAGGTTCTGCGAGTGCTGGGCGCACGAGCCCGGCGCGCTGCCCTGCTGGGTGCGGATCGTCAGCGGCGCACCCGTGCGGCCAGCGGACACGTAGCGCACGTTCGCCGCCTGGTTGACGATCTGGTCGAAGGCGACCAGTGAGAAGTCGATCCACATGATCTCGACGATCGGGCGACGGCCGAAGGACGCGGCGCCGACGGCGGCGCCGAGCATGGCGGTCTCGCTGATCGGGGTGTCGAAGACCCGGTCGCCGAAGCGCTTGTGGAGACCGCGCGAGACCCCGAACACCCCGCCGGGCTTCGCGACGTCCTCGCCGTAGAGCAGGGTCTCCGGCATCTCCTCGAGCGCCCGCGCGAGGGCGGCGTTGACGGCCCCGCCGACGTTGAGCTTCACGATCTCAGGCATAGAGGTGGTCCTTCGCGGTCGCGGGGTCGGTCAGCGGGTCGGCGAGCGCCGCGTCCGCGGCGGCGTCCATCTCGGCGCGGGCGCGCTCCTCGCAGCGGGCGACGGCCTCCGTCGGCACGCCCTCGGCGAGCAGCTCGCGGGTCAGCCGGGCGATCGGCTCGAGCTCGAGGTCGCGCTCCAGCTCACCGGCGGGGCGGTACTGCTCCGCGTCGCCGATGTAGTGGCCCACGATGCGCTGCGTGTGGGCCTCGACGAAGGACGGTCCCCGGCCGGCGGCCGCGGACTCCACCGCGAGTCGCGTGGCGGTACGCACCTGCGCCAGGTCGTTGCCGTCCACCCGGACGGCGGGGATGCCGAGCGCGGTGGCGCGGCGGGAGAGGTCGGGCTGCGCGACCATGTCGTCGATCGGGGTCAGCTCGGAGTAGCGGTTGTTCTCGCAGACGAACACCACGCCGAGCGAGAACGCGGCGGCGAAGTTCATGGCCTCCGCCACGGCGCCCTGGTTCATCGCGCCGTCGCCGAAGACCGTCAGGGCGATCCGGCCGGACCCGTCGAAGCGGCCCGCGAGCGCCGCACCGACCGCGATCGGCGCGCCGGCGCCGACGATCGAGTTCTCGCCGTGGAAGCCGTGCTGCGGCGCGGAGAAGTGCGCGGAGCCGCCGCGGCCGCCGTTGACGCCGGTGACCCGGCCGAGCAGCTCGGCGAAGATCTCGCGGGGCGGTACGCCGCGGGCGACGGCCCAGCCGTGGCCGCGGTACGTCGCGTACACGGCGTCGACCGGCCGCAGCTGGCTGCACGCCGCCACCGCGACGCTCTCCTGCCCGTTCGACAGGTGCACCGAGCCCACGATCGAGCCCTCCAGGCGGAGGTCGCGGATCTTCTCCTCCAGGGCGCGGATGCGCCACATGGCGAGGAGGTCGTCGAGCTTCATGCGAGGTCCTTCCAGGGACGGGGGTCGGTCATCAGGGTGTCGTGCCAGCGCACGACCGAGGCGCGGCTGACCGCGACGGCGTCGCCCACGGATCCGGCGTCGGCGCTGACGTCGATCGCGGAGGTGCCGGGGCCCGCGTGGGCGTCCTGCCAGGCGCGCAGCACCTCGGCGAGCGTCGTGCCGTCACGACGCGTGCGCAGCGCGAGGTCGTAGACGACGTCGTGGGCCTCCTCGCGGCCCAGCGTCGCGGCGAGCCGGATCATGGCGTGCTCGCTCATGATCAGCCCGCCGTCGGCCGCCAGGTTCTCGCGCATCCGCTCGGGATAGACGGCGAGCGAGGAGACGAGGTCGACGGCCAGCAGCAGCGCCGAGCTGGCGTTCGCGAACAGGGCGGGCAGCAGGACCCACTCGACCTGCCACTCCCCCGCCGAGCGCTCGTGCCCGGCCTCCGCGGCCCGGGAGAGCCCCGGCAGCGCGGTGCGCGCCGAGACGGCGAAGCCGATGATCGACTCGCTCGTGATCGGGTTGGCCTTCTGGGGCATCGTCGAGGAGGCGCCGCGGTGGTGCCCGACGGTCTCGCCGATCTCGCCGATCTCGGTGCGCGACAGGTCGGTCACCTCGCGGGCCAGCCGCGCGGTGGTGGTCGCGGCGCCGACGACGACGCCGGCGACGTGCACGATCGAGTCGCGGGCCACGTGCCAGGGCACGCTCGTGTCGACGAGGCCGAGCCGGTCGGCGACCAGGGTGCGTACGCGCGCGGCGTCCGGCCCGAGGGCCGCCGACGTGCCGCCGGCGCCGAAGAGCGAGACGCGGCGCACGTCGTCGCGCGCGGCAACCAGGCGCACCCGGTGCCGGGCGACCTCGTCGAGGTAGACCGCCAGCTTGGCCCCCAGCGTCGTCGGCACGGCCTGCTGCCCGTGCGTGCGCCCCGGCATGACGGTCTCCTCGTGCGCGGTCACGAGCACCTCGAGCGCGTCGCCGAGCGAGCGGAGCCGGCGCTCGAGCAGTGCCATCGCGGCGTCGAGCTGCAGCGCGAGCCCGGAGTCCATGATGTCCTGCGTCGTGGCCCCGAAGTGGACGCTGCCGCGCAGCGGCTCCGGCAGCGCCGCGTCGACCTGGCGCACCAGGTTGAGGATCGGGTAGCCCACGTTGCGGGCGCCCTCCCACAACGCGGTCAGGTCCACCAGGCCGGGGTCGGCGCACGCGTCGCGGATCGCGGACGCGCGCTCGGCGTCCACGATGCCGAGCTCGGCCTGCGCCTCGGCGAGCGCGGACTCCACGCGCACCCAGGCGGCGACCGTCGCCTCGGCCGAGAACACGGCCGCCATCTCGTCGTCGCCGTAGAGCTCCCACAGGAGGTCGAACGGGCCGGGCCGTCCACCCATCAGTCCATCTCCAATCCACCGTCGACGTTGATCGCCTGACCGGTCACGAACGAGGCCAGCGGGCTGGCGAGGAAGGCGACGACGTGCGCGAGCTCGGCGGGCTCGCCGACGCGGCCGAGCGCGGTGCGCTCCCCCTGCTCGCGCAGGTACGCCTCGCCGGCGCCGGGGCCGAAGGACGCGTCGCGGTCGCGCATGATCTGCGACCACATCGCCGTCAGGAAGACACCGGGGCACACCGCGTTGACCCGCACCCGGGGCGCCAGCGCCAGGGCCGCCGACTTGGTCAGCGACAGCAGCGCCGACTTCGTCGCGGCGTAGTCGGCGGCGTTGGGACGCCCGGAGCGACCGGCCACCGAGGCGACGTTGACGATGCTGGCGCCGTCGCCCATCAACCGTGCCGCCGCCTGGGTCGTCGCGAAGACGCCGGTCAGGTTCACGTCGAGCGTGCGCTGCCACGCCTCCGGTTCGAGCTCGTCGAACGGCGTGGTCCGCATGATCCCGACGGCGTTGACCAGGACGTCGAGACCGTCGGTGCCGGCGACCTCGCAGGCCAGGGCCGGCAGGGAGCCCGCACCCTCGGCCGTGGCCAGGTCGATGGCCACCGCGTGCACGCGGCCGGGGTGCGCGCCGGACAGATCCTCGGCCACCTCGGCCACCGCCGAGGTGGGCGCGTCGGCGAGCACGACCTGCGCGCCGCCGGCGAGGAACGCCTCGGCGCACGCGCGTCCGAGCCCGCCGGCACCTCCGGTGACCAGGGCCCGGCGCCCACCCAGGTCGACGACCTGCGTCGCTGCGCTCACCGGTCGACCTTCTCGGCCTGGCCGCTGGAGATCGAGGCGTAGGCCGCCTCCACCAGGCGGAGCGTGCCCACGTTGTCCGCGGCGGCCGTCGGCGCCGGCTGTCCCGTGGCGATCCAGCGCAGCAGCCCCTGCATGGGACCGGCGAAGGCGTCGGGGATCCACCGGCGGGTGACCGGGTAGGGCACCCAGCCGTCGGTGGGGACCACGCGGCTGAACAGCTCGACGGTGTCGGGCCGTCCGTGCGGGTAGTCGAGGAGCAGGCCGAACGTGCCCCGCACGGAGCCCTCGGAGCCGTCGACGCGGAACTCGGCACGGACGTCGCCGCCGAGGTTCTCGTGGTTGACGTGCAGCCCGGCGCTGGCGCCGGAGGCGAAACGCAGGGTCGTCATCGTGCGGGTCTCGGCGGCCGGCGCCTGGCCCGGGCGGCGGCCCGCGGCGCAGTACACCGTCTCCGGGTCGCCCAGGATCGAGCGGATCGCGTCGAGGTAGTGGATCGAGTGGTAGGCGATCTCGAGCCGCTCGGAGACCAGCAGCCACGGCCACGCCCCGAAGTCGGTCGCGATGTCGACGTGCACGGTCATCGCCGTGGGCTCCCCGATCCAGCCCGCCTCGACCGCCGCCCGCGCGACCGCCACGCCCTCGTCGAAGCGCAGCTGCTGGTTGACCGCGACGCACACGCCCGCCTCGTCGGCGAGGTCGCGCAGCTCCTCGGCCGTCGTGAGGTCGGGCGCGAACGGCTTCTGGCACAGCAGGTGCTTGCCCGCGGCGACGGCCCGGCGCACGATCTCCGGCTGCGCCGAGGCCACCACGGCCACGTCGATGACCTGCACCCGCTCGTCGGCGAGCACCTCCTCGAGGCTCTCGTAGACCCGCGACAGCCCGTGCCGGGACGCGACCTCGCGGGCGCGCTCGCCGTCGATGTCGAAGATGCCGACGACCTCGATGCCCGCGGCGCGGTAGGCCGGCAGGTGGGCGACGTCCACGATGGCGCCGGCGCCGACGATCGCGACCGGCACGCGGTGCTCCGGCGGGACCCGCAGGTCGACCGTGCGGGCCACCGGGGCCCACAGCTCCACGCCGGTCGGGCCGGTCTGGCCGGTCGGGGCCTGCTCGGCCGGGGCCTGGGTGGACTCGTTCATGCCTTCTCCTCGATGCCGTAGAAGCCGCGGGCGCTGCCGCCCAGCACGGCCACCTGCTCGTCCTCGGTCAGCGGCGCCACGAGCTCGCCGACCACCTCCCACCACCGCGCGTACCCGCCCGCGAGCACGCTGACCGGCCAGTCGGAGCCGAACATCAGCCGCTCGGGCCCGAAGACCTCGAGCGCGTGCTCGACGTAGGGCGCCAGGTCGCCGACGCCGTAGCCCGGCGCGGCGGCCGTGTCGAGACCGGACAGCTTGGCGGTGACGTTGGGGTGGGCCGCGGCCTGGCGCAGCAGCTCCGCCCACGGGTCCCAGCCCTTGTCGGCGACCGGTGGCTTGGCCAGGTGGTCGACGACGATGCGCAGGCCCGGGTGCCGGGCGGCCAGGGTCGGCACGTGCTCGAGGTGACGCGGCAGGACCGCGACGACGTCGTAGGTCAGGCCGGCGGCGGCCACCTCGGCGAGGCCGGCGAGCACCTCGGGGCGCACCACCCAGTCGGGGTCGGGCTCGTCGTGGATCTGGTGGCGCAGCCCGACCACACGCGGGTCGGCGGCGTACGCCTCCAGCGCCGCGGCCAGGCCGCCGGGGTCGTCGAGCGGAGCCCACCCGACGACCCCGACCACGCGCGACCAGGCGTCGGCCACGGCCAGCATGGCGTCGGTGTCGGCGCGCGTCGGGTCCGCCTGGACCAGGACGACGTCGTCGACGCCGGCGGCCGCGGCGTGCGGCTCGACGTCGGCGACGCCGAAGTCGGCGTGCAGGTCGCCGGCCTCGGGGGTCAGCCACCGGTACGCACCGGGGCCGAGCTGCCAGAAGTGCTGGTGCGCGTCGAGCACGCGGCGTCCGTGGATCACGACGCCACCGTCGCACCGTCGGCGACCTGGCCGCGCAGCGACCAGACCAGGTGCGGCCGGCGTGGCGCCGGCAGCGCGTCGAGCTCGGTGAAGCCCTCGACGTGCGCGGCCATCCGCTCCTGCCAGCGCAGGTTGGCCGGGTCGTCGGCGATCGCGGCGGCCAGCGCCGCGTAGTCGTCGACGTCGACCAGGTGCAGCAGGTCGGTCCCGTCGCGCCAGATCACCCAGTCGCGCACCCCGTGTCCGCGCAGCGTGGTCAGGAGCTCGTCGGGCACGACGCGGTGCTCGGTCTCGTACGCCGTCTCCTGCCCGGGTCGCAGGACGCTGTGCAGGACGGCGGCGCGCACGCTCACGGTCGTCCCGTCCCCGCGCCGGCGGCCACCGGCTCCGCGTGGGCGGCCGGTTCGTCGCCGGGGTGGGGCGAGGGCACCGGCGGCTCGGTCGAGCGCAGGGTCGCGCGCTGCTTGCGGCGCAGCGCGACGGTGTACATGCCCGCCGCCACGATCAGCACCACGCCCTCGATCAGGCCCTGGTAGTTCGCGCCCAGGTTGAGGATGTTGAAGCCGTTGGCCAGCGTCACGAGGATCAGGGCGCCCACGAGCGACTTCGCCACGCTGCCGAGGCCGCCGAACAGCGAGGTGCCGCCGAGGATCGCCGCGGCCAGCGCGGTCAGCTCGAAGCCGCTGAGCCCGGTCGGGTTGATCGAGCCGAGCCGGCTGGCGTAGAGCACGCCGACGAACGCCGCCGCGGTGCCGTTGAGCACGAAGGCCATCACGCGGTAGCGGTCGACGGCCACACCCGACAGGCGCGCGGCCTCCGCGTTGCCGCCGGTGGCGTAGAGCCGGCGCCCCACCGTGGTGTAGCGCAGGATCCAGGCGGCGACGGCGACGAGCACGAGCATGTAGAGGGCGCGCTGGCTGAGCCGGATGGTGAAGACGGCGACCGGGGAGGCCGCCAGCAGCGCGACGCCCGCGACGAGCGGGAGCAGCAGCACGGGGCGGCGCCACACGTCGCCCTGGCTGCGCCGGGACCACAGGCGCCAGGCGCCGACGGCGAGCAGCACGAGACCCGCCAGCAGGTAGAGGTTCGGCGTCACCCAGCGCGACCCGTCGAGCGCCCGCAGCGCGTCGCGGTCGGCGCCCTCGGCCGCCGTGACGGTGCGCCCGTCGGTGATGATCAGCACGAGACCGCGCACGGCGGTCAACGTGCCGAGGGTGACGATGAAGGCGTTGATGCCGACGTACTGCACCACCAGGCCGTTGAACAGCCCGATGGCCGCGCCGGCCGCGAGGGCCGCGAGGAACGCGCCGTAGAACCCGATCGACGGCATGAGGGCCAGGCAGGTGGCCGCCCCGAGCGCGGCCACCGACCCGACCGAGAGGTCGAAGTTCCCCGAGATCAGCACGATCGTCGAGGTCACGACCAGGATCCCGAGCAGGGCGGTCTGGTCGAGGATGTTCGACACGTTGGTGGGCGAGACGTACGCCGGTCGCCCGGCGCTCGCGGTGGCGAGGCTCAGCACCACCACGAGGGCGGCGAAGGCGTACACCACGCCGGCGTTGCTGGGGTGCAGCCAGCTGGGCACCCGGGGCCCGCTCGACCCGCGGGGGGACAGGACCTTCTCAGACATGGACGACCTCTCGGCTTCCGGCGCCCAACCCGTGGGCGAGCATGATGAGTTGTTCCTCGGTGGTCTCGCGGGCGTCGAGGTCGTCGACGACCCGTCCGCCGCGCACGACGAGCACGCGCGTCGCCACCGACAGCAGCTCCTCGAAGTCGCTGCAGGCGATCACGACGGCGCGCCCCTCGGCGGCGAGGCGCCGCACGAGCTGCAGGATCTCGGCCTTGGCGCCGACGTCGACACCGGCCGTGGGCTCGTCGAGCAGCCAGACCACCTTGTCGGCGTAGAGCCACTTGGCGAAGACGACCTTCTGGGCGTTGCCCCCCGACAGCTCGCTCGGCAGGGCGTCGGGACCCGAGGCGACGATGCCCAGGTCGGCGATGGCCCGGCGCGCGAGTTCGCGCTCGGCGTCCTCGCGGGGCAGCAGGCGCCGCAGGGAGCGCCGCCCCAGGTCGGGCAGGCTGATGTTCTTCCACAGGGGCTGGTCGGGGTGCAGACCTTGGCTGACCCGGTCCTCCGGGACGTACGCGCAGCCGGCCGCGACCGCCGCGCGGGGGTTGCGGCGCAGGCGCCGCCCGGCCACGCGGACGGTGCCGGTGGCCTTCGTGTCCGCCCCGAAGATGCCGTCGAGGATCTCCGAGCGGCCCGAGCCGAGCAGACCGGCCAGACCGACGATCTCGCCGGCGCGCACCTGGAAGGAGACGTCGCGGACCCCGACCGGCGCGTTCAGCTCCTGGACGTCCAGCACCACCTCGGCGCCCGCCGGGGCGGGACCACCGGCACGCTCGACCGCCAGCAGCTCGCGGCCGGCGATGGCCTGCACCAGCCGTTCCTCGGTCAGCGTCGCCGTCGGCTCGTCCAGGATGGCCCGGCCGTCGCGCAGGACGGTGACGTGGTCGGTGATCTCGAGGATCTCGTCGAGGAAGTGGGAGATGAACACGAACGTCGTGCCGTCGGCCGCCAGCCGCTGCACGGCGTCGAGCACGATGCGGCGCTCCGCCTCGGAGAGCGAGGCGGTCGGCTCGTCCATGATGACCAGCTGCGCGCCCAGGGCGAGCGACTGGAGGATCGCGATCATCTGCCGCGTCCCGATCGGCAGGCTCGCGACCTGCACGTCGGGGTCGATCTCGTAGCCCAGCCGCTCGACCAGACGCTCGAACTCCGCGCGCATCTCGGCGGTGCGGCGCCACGGCCCACGACGCCACAGGAAGACGTTCTCCAGCGCCGAGAGGGTCGGCACCAGCGGGACGTGCTGGTGGATGGTCGCCAGGCCCGCGCCCTGCGCGTCGCCGGGGTCCTTCCACGTGCGGACCTCGCCGTCCCAGCTGATCGTGCCGTCGCTGACCGGCTGCACGCCGCTGACGCACTTGATCAGCGTCGACTTGCCGGCGCCGTTCGCGCCGACGAGGCCGTGCACCGCGCCGCGGCGCACGGCCAGGTCGACCCCGCGCAGGGCCTTGGTGCCGTTGGGGAACTGCTTCGTGACGCCGCGCAGCTCGAGCAGGACCTCAGCGGTCGTGCCGTCCTTCATGGGTCGCGCCCTTCTCGATGAGCTCGTCGGGTGGACGGTGGCGCTCCCGTGCGCGGGCTCTCGGCCCGCGCACGGGGCGCGGTGGTGCGGGTGGTGCGGGTGTGCTCCAGCGGTGGTGCGGTCGGGCCTCAGCCCGTCACCACTGCGGGTCGCACTCGTCCACGTTGTCGGCGGTGACGGCCGGCGTGTCGTAGGAGACGAACTCCGACTCGCGGGTCTCCTCGCCCGTCAGGTGGTCGTAGATGACCTGCATCGCCAGCTCGCCCAGGTCGCGGGGCTTGAAGCAGACCGTGCCGTAGACGTCGCCGGCCTCCACACCGTCGATACCGAGCTGCGAGCCGCCGATCCCGATCACGACGGCGTCGGAGCCGGCGGCGTCGACGGCCTCGGCGCAGCCGACGGCCATGTCGTCGCTCTCGGCGTAGAGCACGTCGATGTCCGGGTCGCTGGCCAGCAGGTTCTGGCAGGCTCCCTGCGCACCCTCGACGGTCCAGTCGCCGGGCTGGCGCGCGACGACCTCGAACTCGACGCCCGCCTCCTCGGCGGGGTCGAGGAACTCGGCGAAGCGCAGCTCGACCTCGGCGAAGCCGGCCGCGCCCTCGACGACGGCCAGCTTTCCGCCCTCCGGGAGCGCCTGCAGGGCCAGCTCGCCCGCGGCCCGGCCGGCGGCCAGCTCGTCCTGCGTCACGAGCGCGACGAGCTCCTCGTAGACGTCCTCGAGGTCGCGCTCGCTCGGATCGCCGACCTGCGAGGCGACCGCGACGGTCGGGATGTCCGCGGAGGCCAGCTGGTCGACCAGGCCGACCGCGACGCCGGAGTCGACCGGGAGCAGCAGGACGCCGTCGGGAGCCTGCCCGATCAGGTCCTGCACGTCGTTCGACTGCTTCTCGGTGTCGCTCTGCGCGTCCAGCTCCACGATCGTCACGCCGAGCTCGTCGGCGCGGGCCTTGATGCCCTCGCCGATGGCCGACGGGAACGGGAAGCTCAGACCGAGGTTCGAGACCCCGATCGTCAGGTCCTCGGAGCTCCCGCCCGAGGACTGCTCGGCCCCGTCGACCTCGCCGCACGCGGCGAGCCCCAGTGCCATCACACACGCCAGTCCGCCGAGAAGTGGACGTCGAATCATGTTGTGTCTCCCTTGCCTGGACGCGACGTTGCGTCGGTCCCATCCCTGACGCTCCCCCTGGCTCCCGGAGCCGCCGGCGGCGGCGAGCGGAGGGCGTTCAAACGTTTGACTGCGAGAAACGTACGTGAGCCACGTCTCCTCCGCAAGCGTTTCGGTGAGACAGGTCACCGACCGGTCCAGACGTCACCCGAGCGGGTGCGGCCGCCGAGCACCGGATCCGCCGCACGGCCGTTGACCACGACGGGGCGGTGACGCTCCCGCGCCACCGCCCCGTGCCTGCTGCTCCCGGTGTCTCCGGCCCCCGCCTCGGCGTCGAGGACCGGGCCGCGTCACCAGCCCGCGGGCAGCGGACGTCCCTCGTGGAAGCCGGCGGCGGACTGGACGCCGACCACCGCGTTCTCGTGCAGCTCGACGAGCGAGCGGGCGCCGGCGTACGTGCACGACGAGCGCACGCCCGCGCTCACCTGGTCGATCAGGTCCTCGACCCCGGGCCGCTGCGGGTCCACGAACATCCGCGAGCTCGAGATGCCCTCCTCGTAGAGACCCTTGCGCGCCCGGTCGTAGGAGGACTCCGTGGACGTGCGGTGCGCGACCGCGCGCGCCGAGGCCATCCCGAAGGAGACCTTGTACGCCCGCCCGTCGGCGTCGCGCTGCAGGTCGCCCGGCGACTCGTGGGTGCCCGCGAACCACGAGCCGACCATCACCGAGGAGGCGCCCGCGGCCAGCGCGAGCGCGACGTCACGGGGGTGGCGCACCCCGCCGTCGGCCCACACGCGCGCGCCCTCGGCGCGCGCCGCGGCGGCGCACTCGAGCACCGCGGAGAACTGCGGGCGCCCGACGCCGGTCATCATCCGCGTCGTGCACATGGCGCCGGGGCCGACGCCGACCTTGACGATGTCGGCGCCCGCGGCGACCAGCTCGCGCGTGCCCTCGGCCGACACGATGTTGCCCGCGGCGACCGGCACCTGCGGGTCCAGGGCGCGCACGGCCTTGAGGGCGTCGAGCATGCGGTCCTGGTCGCCGTGCGCGGTGTCGACCACGAGGGTGTCGACGCCGGCGTCGAGCAGCGCGGCGGCCTTGCCGGCGACGTCGCCGTTGACGCCGATCGCCGCCGCGACCCGCAGCCGCCCGTCGGCGTCGACCGCCGGGGCGTACAGCGTCGCGCGCAGCGCACCCTTGCGGGTCAGCACGCCCAGCAGCCGGCCGTCGGCGTCGACGGCCGGGGCGAGGCGTACGCGCGCGCGGTCCAGCAGGTCGAACGCCGTGCGGGGGTCGGTGTCGGCGGGGACCGTGACCAGCGTGCGCGACATGACCTCGCGCACCTGGGTGAACAGGTCCACGCCGCCGCAGTCGTCCTCGGCGACGACCCCGACCGGCCGGCCGTCCTCGACGACGACGGCCGCGCGGTGGGCGCGCTTGGGGATGAGGGCGAGCGCGTCGCCGACCGTGGCGTCCGGGGCCAGCTCGATCGCGGTGTCGAAGACGAGGTGGCGCGACTTCACGTGCGCCACGACCTCGCGCACCACCTCGACCGGGATGTCCTGGGGCAGCACCGTGATGCCGCCGCGCCGCGCGACGGTCTCGGCCATCCGGCGCCCCGCGACCGCCGTCATGTTGGCGACGACCAGGGGCAGGGTCGCGCCCGTGCCGTCGTCGGTCGACAGGTCGACGTCGAAGCGGCTCGACACCGTCGAGTGCTGCGGCACCATGAAGACGTCGTCGTAGGTCAGGTCGTGCTGGGGCTGACGGTCGTGGAGGAATCGCACGTCGGCCCATGATCCGCTCCCGGCGGGCCCCACGCAAACGGCAGGGCCCGCCGGGACCGGACGGGACCGGACGAGACCGATCGGGGGCCGCGTCAGTCGACGTCGACCCAGTCGAGCGTCCGGTCGACCGCCTTCTTCCAGCCGGCGTAGCCCTCGGCGCGCTTGTCGTCGTCCCAGCCCGGCTCCCAGCGCTGCGACTCGTTCCAGTTCTCCCGCAGCTCGTCGGTGTCGCGCCAGAAACCCACGGCCAGGCCCGCGGCGTAGGCGGCGCCCAGCGCGGTCGTCTCGGCCACCACCGGCCGGCTCACCGGGACGCCCAGTACGTCGGCCTGGATCTGCATGCACAGCTCGTTGGCGGTCACGCCGCCGTCGACGCGCAGCACCTCGAGGCGGACCCCGGAGTCCTTCTCCATCGCCTCGACGACGTCGCGGCTCTGGTAGCAGATCGCCTCCAGCGTGGCGCGGGCCAGGTGGGCGTTCGTGTTGTAGCGCGAGAGGCCGACGATCGCGCCCCGCGCGTCGCTGCGCCAGTAGGGCGCGAAGAGGCCCGAGAAGGCGGGCACGAAGTAGACCCCGCCGTTGTCCTCGACCTGGCGCGCGAGCGACTCCGACTGCGCCGCGCCCGAGATGATGCCGAGCTGGTCGCGCAGCCACTGGACCGCCGACCCGGTCACCGCGATCGAGCCCTCGAGCGCGTACACGCAGGGCTCGTCGCCGAAGCGGTAGGCGGGCGTGGTGATCAGCCCGGACTCCGAGCGGACGATCTCGGTGCCCGTGTTGATGAGCATGAAGTTGCCCGTGCCGTAGGTGTTCTTGGCCTCGCCGGGCGCGAAGCAGACCTGACCCACGGTCGCCGCCTGCTGGTCGCCGAGGATGCCCGTGATCGGCAGCTCCCCGGCGAACGGTCCGGAGGCCCGGGTGAGCCCGTAGGGGTCGGACACCGACGACGAGCGGATCTCGGGCAGCATCTGGCGCGGGATGTCGAAGACGGCGAGCAGCTCGTCGTCCCAGTCGAGGGTCTCGAGGTCCATCAGCATCGTGCGGCTGGCGTTGGTCACGTCGGTGACGTGGACGCCGCCGTCGCGCCCGCCGGTCATGTTCCACAGCACCCACGTGTCCGTGGTGCCGAAGATCGCGTCGCCGGCCTCGGCCGCCTCGCGCACCCCGTCGACGTTCTCCAGGATCCACTTGATCTTGCCGCCCGCGAAGTAGGGCGCCGGCGGGAGGCCCGCGCGGTGGCGGATCAGGTCCCCGTGGCCGTCGCGCTCCAGGGCGGTGGCGATCCGGTCCGTGCGGGTGTCCTGCCACACGATCGCGTTGTAGTAGGGCCGCCCCGTACGGCGGTTCCACACGACCGTCGTCTCGCGCTGGTTCGTGATCCCCAGCGCGACCAGGTCGTCGACGCCCAGCCGGGCCTTGCCCAGGGCCGTCTGCACGACAGCGCTCGTGCGCTCCCAGATCTCGACCGGGTTGTGCTCGACCCACCCGGCCTGCGGCAGGACCTGCTCGTGCTCCAGCTGGTGGCGCGCCACCTCGTTGCCGTCGTGGTCGAAGATCATGAAGCGCGTGCTCGTCGTGCCCTGGTCGATGGCCCCGACGAACTCGGCTCCGGCGCGGGTCTCAGTCATGGGTGCGGTCCTTCCGGTGCTGTGCGGGCGTGGCTGCGGGCGTGGCTGCGGGCGGGTCGGCGGGCGGGTCGGCGGTCGGCTCGGGGGCCGGCTCGGGCACGGGCTCGGGCGGGAGGTGACGCTCGATCAGCAGGCGGAAGGCCAGACCGCCCACCACGGCTCCCACCAGGGGCGCCACCAGGGGCACCCAGAAGTACAGGACGTCGCTCGACGCAGACTCCCACACGTCGTTGCCGTAGCCCGTGATCCAGGCGGCCAGGCGCGGGCCGAGGTCGCGGGCGGGGTTGATGGCGTACCCCGCGTTGGCGCCCCAGGCCATGCCGATGCCGACCACGACGAGACCGATCAGCCACGGGCCCAGGTTGGCCATCGGCGGGTGGTTGGTCGCGGTGGTCAGGGCCAGCACGAGGAACACCAGGATCGCGGTGCCGAGGACCTGGTCCCCGAACCCGGTCGCGACCGAGACGGGCGACCCGTCCGCGGTGAGCCCGGGCGAGGTGTAGAAGACGCCGCCGGAGTCCTTGCCCAACGACGGGTCGAACGCCACGAGCACGTCGTGGTAGAGCAGGCGCACCAGCAGCGCGGCGACGAACGCCCCGGCGAGCTGGGCGAGGGCGAACGGCGCGACCCTGCGCCACGGGAACCCGCGGAAGCAGGCCATCGCGAGCGTCACGGCCGGGTTGAGGTGCGCCCCGCTGATCCGCGCGGCGGTGTAGACGCCGAGCACGACGCCCAGACCCCACGCCCAGCTGATCGAGTCGACGTCGCCGCGACCGCCGGCGACCACCGACGCGACCACGCCGCAGCCGAAGAGGATCAGGATCATCGTGCCGGCGAACTCGGCGCTCAGCTGGGCGGCCAGCGACGGTTCGCCGGCGGCCTCCCTCTCGATCTCCCTGTCGGTCTCTGCCATGGGTCCCTCCCGAGGACGGTCGCACCCCACCCCGATGTGACGTGCGCCACCAGGACCTTAGGTCATGGCCCCACCCGGCCCGGCCCGCGAGCAGCACGGCCCGCGACGACGGTGCCGTCGACATCGTCGTCGAGGTGGATCTCCGCCTCGAGCCCTGCGGCGGTCATGGCCGCTGCCAGGGCGGGCGCACCGGCCCGGGACGTCTCCACCGCCACCGTCCCGCCCGGTCGCAGCCACGCGTGGATCCCGGCCAGCACCCGCCGCTGCACCTCCCCGCCGTCGGGCCCGCCGTCGAGCGCGAGACGCGGCTCGTGGTCGCGGGCCTCGCGCGGCATGGTGGCGAGGTCCGTGCTGGGGACGTAGGGGGCGTTGGCCGCCAGCACCGCGACGGTGCCGCGCCACGCCGGCGGCAGCGGGGCGTACAGGTCCCCGGTCACCACGGCCGCCCGCGCGCCGGCCGCGGCCAGGTTGTGGCGCGCGCACCCGGTCGCCACCGGGTCGAGGTCGGCCGCGACGACCTCGACGTCGTCGCGGCGGGCGAGCACCGCCGCCGCGACGGCGCCGACCCCGCAGCACAGGTCCACCAGCCGCCCCCCGGGCGCCACGGCGTCGGCCGCGACCCGGGCGAGCAGCTCGGTGCGGCGTCGCGGCACGAAGACGCCGGGGACCACGCGCAGGCGCAGTCCGGCGAAGACGGCCTCCCCCACCACCTGCTCCAACGGCTCGCCCCGCACACGCCGCGCCAGGCCCGCCTGCAACCAACCGGTCTCGCGGCCGTCCGCGGCACGCAGCAGCTCGGCGGCCTCGTCCTCGGCGAACACGCAGCCGGCATCCCGCAGCCGCGCCACGGTGCCCGACCACTCAGACCGGGTTGAGTACGCGTGCGGGTGCGAGGCCCCCGGGTCGGCGGGGAACGTGTGGCCCATGACGAACTCCTCGCTCCCCAACGGCCCCTCCTCGAAGAACACCAACGCGTTCTTCCTCCAGGCGGGCATCGCCTTCGGCGTCGCGCTGCTCACGATGGTCTGCGCCATCATCTACGTCCCGGTCGACCCGTGGATCCGCGCCTTCCTCGCGCTCGGCACGCTGTTCCTCGTGACCTCGTCGTTCACGCTCGCCAAGTGCGTGCGCGACGCGCAGGAGAGCTCGTCCGTCGTCTCCCGCCTCGACCAGGCCCGGGTCGACCGGATCCTCGCCGAGCACGACCCCTTCCGCAACGTCGCCTGAGCGCCGGCGGGCGTGCGGGCGGCGGGCGCACGGGCGGCGCCGGGCTACTTCAGCTCGGCGCTGCTCAGCCCCAGCACGCGGCGGGCCACGATGAGCTGCTGGATCTGCTGCGTGCCCTCGAAGATGTCCAGGATCTTCGAGTCGCGGGCCCACTTCTCGAGCAGCTCGCCCTCGCTGTAGCCGAGCGTCCCGCAGAGCTCGACGCAGCCGAGGGTGACGTCGGAGCCCACCCGCCCGGCCTTCGCCTTGGCCATCGACGCCTCCAGCGAGTTCGGTCGGCGGTTGTCCGCCATCCACGCCGCCTGCATGGTCAGCAGCTGGGCCGCCTCCCAGTCGGCCTCGAGCTGCAGGAAGCGTGCGGCGGCGGCGGACTGCAGCTGGGCCGGGCGGTCGTGGTCGACCTCGACTCCCGCCTGCGCGAGCAGGTCGCGGGTCAGGTCGAGCGAGGCGCGGGCGCAACCGACGGCCATCGCCGCGACGAGCGGCCGGGTGTTGTCGAACGTGGCCATCGCGCCGGCGAAGCCCTGCTTGACGTCGATGTCGGGCGAGCCGAGCAGGTTGGCGGCCGGCACCCGGCAGTCCTCGAAGATGATGACGGCCGTGTCGGAGGCCCGGATGCCGAGCTTGTGCTCGAGCCGCTCGACCCGCATCCCCGGCGTGCCCTTCGGCACCACGAACGACTTGATGGCCGCGCGGCCCAGCGACTTGTCGAGCGTGGCCCACACGACGATCGAGTCGGCACGGTCGCCCGAGGTGACGTAGATCTTCTCGCCGTTGATGACGTACTCGTCGCCGTCCTGGACCGCCGTCGTCGTGATGTTCGCCGAGTCGGACCCGACACCGGGCTCGGTGATGGCCATGCCGGCCCACGTGCCCTTGAACCGCTCGAGCTGCTCGTCGTTCGCGACGGAGGCGATCGCCGAGTTGCCGAGGCCCTGGCGGGGCATGGACAGCAGCAGCCCGGTGTCGCCCCAGCACATCTCGGCCACCGACATCACCGAGGCGAGGTTGGAGCCGTTGCGCACCCCGCCGGAGTCCTTCGACTCGTCGCGGCGCACGCCGGCGGCGCCGGCGCCCTCGGCGGCACCCGACTCGGAGAGCCCGTCGATCATCGCGGCGAGCATGTCGAGCTCCTTGGGGTACGCGTGCTCGGCGCGGTCGTACTTGCGGGAGATGGGCCGCAGCATGTTCATGGCGACCTGGTGCGCCTGCTCGATGAGCGCGCGGTGCTTCTTCGGGGTCTCGAGGTTGATCATGGTGTCTCCTCCTGGGGGTGGCGGGCGTCGTGGCTGCGGACGTCGCTCAGACCAGGACCCCTCCCTCCAGGACGCCGAGCGCACGCAGGTCGCGGTACCACCGCTCCACCGGGTGCTCCTTGACGAAGCCGTGACCGCCGAGCAGCTGCACGCCGTCGAGGCCGATCCTCATCCCCCGCGTCGAGCAGAGCTGGCGCGCGAGCGCCACCTCCCGGGAGAAGTCCTTGCCCTGCGCGGCCCGCGAGGCCGCCTTGTAGGTCACCAACCGCATCGCCTGCAGCTCGATCGCGATGTCGGCGACCATGAACGCGACCGACTGCCGGTGCGCGATCGGCTCGCCGAACGCGCGGCGCTCCTTGACGTAGGGCGTCACGTAGTCGAGCACCGCCTGGGCGGTGCCGACCGCGAGGGCGCACCAGGCCAGGCGCGAGAGGCGTACGCACTCGGTGTAGGTGCTGCCGTCGCTCGCTCCCAGCACGGCGTCGGCGGGCACCCGCACGCCGTCGAGGTGCAGCTTCGACAGGGTCGCGGCGCGCACGCCCATCGAGGGGTCGCCCTCGATGCGCAGACCCTCGGTCCCCGCCTCGACCAGCACCAGGACCGGGGCGCCGTCGAGCTGTGCGCCCACCACGAAGAGCTCCGCGTCGCCCCCGCGCGGGACGGCCGACTTCACGCCGTCCAGGACGAGCTCGTCCCCGTCGCGCACGGCCGTGGTCGCGGGCGCGAGGACGTCGAAGAGCACGGTGGGCTCCGACAGGGCGAGCGCCGCGCCGGCGACCTCGTCGCCGGTGAACGCCGGCAGGTAGGTCTGCTGCTGGGCCTCGGTGCCCCACAGCGACAGCGCGGTGGCGACCGCGCCGGGCGCCAGCGCGGCGACGGCCAGCCCCATGTCGCCCTTCGCGAGCGTCTCGGCGACCAGCGTCCCGCTCATCGCGGAACGCGCCTCGCTGATCCCGCCCAGCGACTCGGGCACCCCGAGGATCGGCAGACCGACCTCGGTGGTCGCCCGGAGCACGTCCGCGGGAGCCTCGCAGGCGGTGTCGGCGTCGGCGGCCGCCGGACGCAGGACCTCGACGGCGAGCTCCGAGACGACGTCGACGAGCATCTGCTCGTCCTCGGTCGGGGTCAGGTCGAAGACGCCCCGCGGGTCCGTGCTCGGCACCCGCACGCCGGGGGCACCCTTCGCGCCGCGGGGCGTGAAGGTGCGACCGGCACGCGTCAGGGCCGCGAACCCGGTGCGCGTCGAGGTGAACACGACCTGCTCGGCGCGCTTGCGCAGGCCGAGCCGGTCGATCAGGTCGCTCTGCGCGACGACGTTGAGCGCGGCGACGGCGTAGCCGATCGGGTCGCGGGACTCCTTGCGGGCGACGCCGTTGCGGCCACCCGGGGCGAGACGCTTGGTGACGGACATGGGCTCAATGTAACTCGGAGTTACACAGTGCGCCACACTTTCTCGCCGAGGGCGGCGTCACCCGGCGCGCCGGGCAGTTCCTAGGATCGGGCCCATGGCCGAGACCACCCCGCCGACCGCACCCGACCACACCCCCCACGGCGCGCTGCCCGCGGGCGGGACGGTGCGTCCGATCACACGCTGGGGGACGCCGGTCATGCACGCCCCGCAGCAGCCCGTGACGGCGTTCGACGACGACCTCGTCGCCCTGGTCGCCGACATGGTGGCGACGATGTACGCAGCTGACGGTGTCGGGCTCGCGGCCTGCCAGATCGGCGTCGACCTCGCGGTCTTCGTCTTCGACTGCCCCGACGAGAGCGGCGAGCGCACCGCGGGCGTGGTCTGCAACCCCGATGTGACCACACCCGAGGGCCCCGAGCGCCGCCTCGACGCCGACGACGAGGGCTGCCTGAGCTACCCCGGCGCGTTCGTCGAGTGCGCGCGGCCCGACCACGCGCAGGTCGTCGGGCAGGGCCTGGACGGCGAGCCCGTCACCTTCGCGGGCGACGGCCTGCTCGCGCGCTGCCTGCAGCACGAGACCGACCACACCCGCGGCACCGTCTTCGGCGACCGCCTCTCGGCCAAGGCGCGCAAGAAGCTGGCCAAGGCGCACGACCGCGCGGTCGACGACTTCCCCGCCACCTGGCCGGCCTGAGCGGCCCGACCGGCTGACCGGCTACCTCACGCCAGGTCGAAGACCAGCACGACGAGCGAGCGCCGCACCCAGGCTGCGTACCGCTCGTGGGACCAGCCGTACTCCTTCGCGAGCCGGCCGTACGTCTCGGCGGACCCGAGCAGCGCCCACACCTGCGCCCGCTCCTCGTGGGAGACGTCGCCCTGCAGCAGACCCCGGCTGTCGGCCCAGGCGACGCCCGCGCGGGCGGCCTCGTCGTTGCGCCGCAGCGCGGCGGTCAGCTCGGTCGCCGCGTCCTCGTCGGAGGTGGCCGCCTCGCTCAGCGCCTGCCACAGCCCGATCGAGCCGGCGTGCGCCTCGGCGAGCCACTCGACGTAGGCGTCCAGCGCCTCCTCGGTGTCCAGCGCCATGATCTGCTGCAGGACCGACTGCTCGGTGACCGGGACGCGTGCGCCGGAGCCGCCGGCACGCTCCTCGTACGCCTCGACGAGCAGCGCGGGCTTCGAGCCCGACAGGTTCACGCGAGGCACGGATACGCCGGCCTTCTCCGCGATCGCGGCCAGGGTCGTGGAGCGGTAGCCGTCGCGGGCGAAGAGCTCTGCGGCCGCCTCGATGATGCGGCGGTGGGTGGCCGCCAGCGCCGCCTCCCGCGTCGGTGAGACGTAGCGACGCTTGGGTCGCTCTTCCGTGGTTCCCACGAGTCCTGCCCTCCACCCCCGTGGTTCGGTCTGCGCAGAGGATAGGCAGGCCCTCCGAACACACCGGCACCGGCCGTGGGAGTAGCGTGCTCCGCCGTGGCCGTCGGCACAAGAGGCATCCTCCCGGCCGAGGTCGCGCTGGTCGCCCTCGGCGGCGCCGCCGGGACCGCCGCGCGGGTGGGCGCCGTGCTCGCCGTCCCCGACGCGGGCGGCCTGCCCACGACGGTCGCGGCCGTGAACGTGGTCGGCTCCCTGCTGCTGGGCCTGCTCGTCGGCCTGCTGGTGGCGCGCGGCGACGACACCGGCCCCCGCCGCCGGACCCGCCTGCTCCTCGGCGTCGGCGTGCTCGGCGGGTTCACGACCTACAGCACGTTCGCCGTCGACGTCGCGGTGCTGCTCGGCGAGCGGCCGGGCGCGGGCCTCGCGTACGCACTCGGCTGCCTGGTCGCCGGCTGGCTCGCGGCCCTGGCCGGCCTGCTGGGCGGCCGGGCCCTCGCCGGGAGGTCCGCGTGAGCGCCGCGCTCCTCGCGGGGATCGCGCTCGCCGGCGGAGCGGGCGCCGCGCTGCGCTTCGTGGTCGACACCGGGCTGCGCTCGCGGTTCGGCGACGGCGTCGGCACCTTCGCGATCAACCTGACCGGCTCCCTCCTGCTCGGCCTGCTCGTCGGCCTCGCTCCCCCGGCCGACGTCGCGCAGGTGCTCGGCACCGGCCTGCTGGGCGGGTACACGACCTTCAGCACCGCGATGCTCGAGCTCGCGCGGCTGGTCGAGGGGCGGCGCTGGCCCGCGGCCCTGGTCCACGGCCCCGGCATGGCCGTGCTCGGCGTCGCCGCCGCCGCGCTGGGGTGGTGGGTGGGCTGGCTGGTCTCAGCCGGTCGATGACGCGCCGTCGGCGCCGTGGCCGGTCGTGAGGTACGCGACCACGTCGGCGTGGCGGCGTACCTCGCGGACGTCGTCGGGCTCGCGCCCGACCCAGCCGACCCGGGGCTCGAGCCGGCGCACGACCCGGGCGGGCACGCCGGCGACGACGCTGTGGTCGGGCACCTCGCCGCGGACCACGGCGCCCGCGGCCACCACGACGTTGCGGCCCAGCCGGGTGCCGGGCAGCAGGATCGCGTGGTGCCCGACCCACGAGCCGTCCCCGACCACGACGGGCTGGTGCGTGCCGACCTGGAGGCCGACCGGCACGTCGGGGTCCTGGTAGCCGTGGCTGGCGTCGGAGACGAAGACGCCCTGGCCGAACCAGACGTCGTCGCCGAGCGTCACCGAGTCGTGGGCCGTGATGGTGGAGCGCGCGCCGATCACGCACCGGTCGCCGATCACGAGGCCCCGCTCGGGCAGCGGTGACCCGATCCCGTAGCCGACGGTGAGGGTGCAGGACCGGCCGACGAGCGTGTCGCGCCCGAGGTGGATCGCAGCGGCGCCGAAGAGCGTGGCGACGGGGAAGGCGATGCAGCTGCCGGGCCCGAAGGCGCCGAAGCGCGCGGCGGCGCGGGTGCCGGGGGCGATGGCGCCGTACCACTCCACCAGCCGCCGCGTGGAGTGCAGGGCGTCCGCGACGACGCGTCGGACGGGGCCGTCGAGCAGACGACGCGCGAGCGGGGACGGGAGCTGCGGCACCGGCGCAGGCTACCCGTGCCACGCTGGGGGCGTGTCCGGCTCGCTCGTCACCGTCCTCGTCGCGCTCGCGGCCAACGCGCTCGTCGCCGTCGCGAAGTCGGTGGCCGCCGCGCTCACCGGTTCGGCGTCGATGGTCGCGGAGGCGGCGCACTCGTGGGCCGACACCGGCAACGAGGTCGCCCTGCTGGCGGCCGAGCGGCGGGGCAGCCGTCCCCGCGACGACGCGCACCCCCGCGGCTACGGGCGTGCGTCCTACCTGTGGTCGCTCGTCGCGGCCTTCGGGCTCTTCGTCGCCGGCTCGGTGGTGGCGCTGTGGCACGGCGGCACCCAGCTCTGGGACGAGCTCCACGACACCGCGGTGCCCGAGGCGCCGGCGTACACCCTCAACTACGTCGTGCTGGGCGTCGCGTTCCTGCTCGAGGGCTTCTCGTTCCTCCAGGCCACGCGGCAGGTGCGCCGCGAGTCGCGGCGCTGGCACCTGCGGCCGCTGGCGTTCGTCTACCGGACCTCCGACCCGACCCTGCGCGCCGTGGTGCTGGAGGACTCCTCCGCGCTGGTCGGGCTCGCGCTGGCGGGCGCGGGGGTGCTGGCCCACCAGCTGACCGGCGACCCCGTCTACGACGCCCTGGGCTCGATCGCGGTCGGCCTGCTGCTCGGGGTCGTCGCGTTGTTCCTGATCCGGCGCAACATGGACTACCTGCTCGGCGAGGGCGTGCCGCCGCGGGTGCACGACGAGCTCGTGCGCCGGCTCTCGGCGCACCCGGCGGTCGACCGGCTGACGTACCTCCACGTGGAGTTCGTCGGGCCGCGACGGATCTTCCTCGTCGCGGCGGTGGACCTGACCGGCGACGACGACGAGCCCGTGCTGGCACGACGGCTGCGGGCGCTCGAGGCCGAGCTCGAGCAGGCGGACCTCGTCGAGGACGCCGTGCTGACGCTCTCGGCTCCCGAGGAGGAGCCGGTGCGGCTGCGCGGTACCGCCGGTGCCGCCGGGGACGCCGGGGACGCCGGGGACGCCGGGAACCTCAGAGGTGGTCGGGCACGATGATCGCGTCGGGGTCCTGCCGCACGGGCATGGCCTCGACGGCGTGACGCAGCGCCTCGCCCGCGGCGGCGACGGCCTTCTGCTGCTTGCGCGCCGACATCGAGGCCCACGAGCCCGGGCGCGCCGCCTCCAGCCGACGCTCCAGGGCGACCGCGGCCGCCTGGGCGTACTCGTCGGCGCTGAACTGCGGCGTCGCGCCCACCGTGGGCCGCTCGGGCAGCTCCGTGAGGCCCGGCAGCACGAGCTCGCCGGCCGCCACCAGGTGCGGGTAGCGGGCGCCCTTGCCGAGCTCGTCCCACGAGGAGGCTCCGGCCCGGGAGCGCAGCAGGCGCGGCAGCGCGTCGAACGTCGCGGAGGCCAGGGCCTCCACCGCGATGGTCATCTCCCGTTCGGTGAACCTCACCGAGCGCTCCCTCCCAGGTCCGGTGCGCCGCGCACGACGCCGAGGTTCGATCCTAGGCCGTCGGGTCCGCGTCGAACCCGAAGGGCTTGCCCAGGGCGTACACCTCGAGGCACTCCACGGCGCCCGGGTCCGGGTCGTCGCGGCGGGCGTTCTCGCGCAGCCAGCCGTCGGCCATGCGCCAGTGCAGACCGTCGAACCAGAACACACCGGTGACCAGGTGCACCGGCGTCCCGGAGCCCTGCGTGTTGGGCAGCAGGTCGCCGGGGCGGTCGGTGACGGCGGCCCGCAGGTCGTCGGGGACGCCGTCGAACATGGCGCCGTAGTACGCCTCCGGCTCGACGCCGTCCCGCCCCCGGGCAGGCACGTCGGCGAGCTCGGAGCAGGGGTCGAACCAGGTGAGCAGCGCGCGGCCGTCGGCGGTGAAGTACCAGGCCGTGGCCCGGCCGTCGCCCCCGCGCCAGCCGTGGCGCTCGACGCCGTCGAGGACCACGGACGGTACGCCCGTGCGCTCCCCCACCACGCGTGCCCGTCGACGGACCTCCTCGAACGTCTCGCCCTCGACGACCTCGTCGTAGACGTAGCCGACGCTCAGGACGTCGATCACGGGCCGCTCGACCGAGCTGCGCGGGCAGACGGCGAGAGCGGCGTGCAGCTCGTGGGCGTTGCGGCGGCGCATCAGCACGACGACGCGGTTGTCGTCGATCGCCCAGACCTGCGCGTCGGCGGCCCGGAGCGATCCCATCACCACGTCGACCCAGCTGGCGGAGGACGACTCGGCGTCGCGGCGCTCGCGGCGCTCCGGCGCGCCGAGGCGCGTGGTCAGGGCGGCGAGGACCTCCTCGACCAGCGCCTCCCCCTGCGCCCGCACCTCGCCCGACGGGTCCTCGTGCCGGTCGACACCGACCAGGTAGAGCAGGTGCCCGCCGCCCGACGACGCGACCTCGACGCCGTCGACCTCGTGGTGCTCCCAGTCGTCGGGCAGGGCGCGGCCACCCAGGTGCAGCGCGAGGTCCACGACCGCCGGGGCGGGGAGGTCGATGAGGAGCTCCTCGCCCTCCTCGCTGGTCGCGCCCTCGCTGGTCGGACGCTCGGGGTCCGGAGCGTCGGCGGCGGAGCTCGGAGGGACCGCGGCGTCGAGGTCGAACGGACGCGCCCAGACCAGCGGCCCGACGGCGAGGCGGCTGCGCGGGTCGCCGTTCCAGTCGACCTGGAGCCCGGCGCTGCGCAGCGCCTCGGTGACGACCTGGCCCACCGCCGCGCTGGGATCGCCACCGCCGCCGGACATGTCGCTGAACCCGAGCACCAGCACCCCGTCGACGACGAGGCGGGCCAGGTCCTGCGTGTGGGCGTAGACGTAGCCGAGGCTGGGCGCGCCACGGTCGTCGGCGAGGGCGAGCGCGGCGGCGTACCCGTCCCGCGCCGCCTCCCGCGCGTCGAAGGCGGCGCCGAAGGACAGCGCGATGCCGTGGCGCGGCAGCGCGGACAGGACGCGCACCAGCGCGATGGTGTCCGTGGCCGGCTCGGTCACCAGCCGGTCGTGCGCCGCGATGACCTCGTCGACCACGGCGAGCGCGGCGTCGAGGTCCAGCGCGGGCTCGCCGGGGAACACGTGGGCGAACTCGCCGGTCACCACGAGGTCGTCGACCCGGTCGCGCAGGGACTCGCGGTCGTCCAGTCCGATCGCGACCTGGAGCATCACCCACCCCGCGAACGTGCTCTCGTCGGGCGAGGGGGTGGAGGCGAGCGCGGGGTGTCCGGTCATGGGCACCGGCGTGCCCCGGGGTCCGAGGGTCAAACCTGCTGGCGGGGTACCGGCCCCCCATGACCACCGACCCGAGCCAGCAGCCCGACCACGACGACCACGACCAGGACGCCGAGCCGCCGACCCCCGACGGGCGGGAGCCCGACACGCGACAGCTCGACCCGGACTCGGCGCCGGCGAGCGACCCCGACCCGGCGCCCGAGGACACGTGAGCGTCCGTCGGCAGAGATGACGAGAGCCCCTCCCCGACGATGTCGGAGAGGGGCTCTCGCTTCGGTCGGGCTGACAGGATTTGAACCTGCGACCCCTTGACCCCCAGTCAAGTGCGCTACCAAGCTGCGCCACAGCCCGAAGCCCGTCCGGGATCACCGGGCGGAGCGCGGGGAACACTACCGCAGCCCGAGCGCTGGGTTCGAATCGGGTGCTGCGGGGCCTCGCGAGCGCAGCGCGCCGGCGCTTCGGAGCCACCGGGAGCGGCCTTCCACAGCCCCCGATCGCCCTGGACCGAACTGTCGGTGGTGGGTGCTTGAGTGGGTCCATGGTAGGGGGAACGGGGACCTTCTCGCCGGGATCGGGGCATCCGGTGCTGGCGGCGATCGGCCGCGCCGACGAGCACGTCGGGGACGCGCTCGAGCTGGGTCTGCTGACGCTCGGCGAAGTGGATGCGCGGTCGGCCTTGGTGGCTGCGCAGCAGCTGATCAACCGCGCGACGGGACTGGTGGCGAGGCTCGCCGCACGTGCCGATGAGCTGCAGGTCGGCCACGTGGACGGGTCACCGTCGACCGCGGTGTGGTTCGCGAACGCGACCGGGACGACGCGGGGTGAGGCGCACCGGGTGGTGCGGGTCGGGCAGTCCGCGGAGAGGTACGTACGTCTGGCCGCGGCCGCCGCAACAGGTGCCGTGTCACTCGACCAGGCGGACGTGATCGTGCGAGCGCTGGATGCCCTGCCGGACGAGATCGACGCCGAGACCGTGGGTCGCGCCGAAGAGGTGCTGGTCGCAAACGCGGGCCGGTTCGACGCGCTCGCTCTACGCAAGCTCGGGAAGCGGATCCTTGACGTCGTCGCACCCGAGGTCGGCGAGGCCCACGAGGCACGGCTGCTCGCAGCCGAAGAACGGTCCGCCATGGCGGCCGCGTCGCTGACGCTGCGCGACCTCGGCGACGGCAGGACGTCGATCCGCGGTGTACTGCCCACCCTGCACGCCGAGATGCTCGGCAAGGCCCTCGACGCCTACGCCGCACCCGGTCACAAGAACGCCAACCCCGACGAGGCGGACCGGTTCACGACCGGGACCCCGTCGCCGCTGCGCCGAGGGGAGGCGTTCGTCGAGCTCATCGAGGCCCTGGACGCCCGCGACCTGCCCGACGTGGGCGGCACGAACGCGACAGTCGTGGTCACCCTGGACCTCGATGCGTTGCTGCGCGACCTGGGCGTCGCGACGTTGGACACCGGCGGGCGGATCAGCGCCGCCGAGGCCCGGCGCCTGGCGTGCTCGGCGAACCTCGTGCCAGCGGTCCTGGGCGGCGGCAGCGAAGTGCTCGACCTGGGGAGGTCGCAGAGATCTCACAGCAAGGCCCAACGCCTCGCCATCGCGATCCGCGACAAGACCTGTGTCACCGACGGCTGCGACCGACCAGCCCACCAGTGCCAGGTCCACCACTGGACCCTGTGGTCCGCCGGAGGCTCCACCACCGTCAGAGATGCCGGACTGCTGTGCGGCCACCACCACCGCAAGGTCCACGACCCCCGCTACGAGACCCGCCGCACCCGACACCCCCTCGGCCACACCAGCGTCCGATTCGTCCGTCGCCCCTGGATCTGATGACCCGACATGACCGGCCGGTCGGGTCCGCCGACGCGGCCGTACGCTGGCGCGATGCAGACCCCGGACACCGATCGCGACAACCTCGCCCGCGTCGGCCTCGTCGCGTACGGCGTCATCCACCTGCTGCTCGGCTGGCTGGCGGTGCAGCTCGCGCTCGGCGACCGCGAGGGCGAGGCGTCGACGACCGGGGCCATCCAGCAGCTCGCGCAGCAGCCGTTCGGGGGCGTCCTGGTCTGGGCGATCACCGTCGGGCTGTTCCTGCTCGCCCTGTGGCAGGCGGCCGAGGCGATCTTCGACCACCGCTCCGAGGAGAAGTCCGACCAGCTGCGCAACCGGGGGTCCGCGGCCGCGAAGACCGTGCTCTACATCGTCATGGGCACCAGCGCCGCGCGCATCGCGATGGGCTCCCAGAGCGGCGGCCAGGAGGAGCAGGCCAACACCCTCACCGCACGTCTGCTCTCGATGCCGGGCGGCCAGGTGATCGTCGGCGTCGTCGGGCTCGTCGTGCTCGGCGTCGGCGGCTACCTGATCTACAAGGGCGCGACCGACAAGTTCCTCGAGGACATCGCGCACTCCGGCACGGGCAACGCGGGCACGGCGTACACCTGGCTCGGCCGCGTCGGCTACGTCGCCAAGGGCATCGTGATCGGCGCGGTCGGCATCCTCTTCGGCTACGCCGCGGCGACGCACGACCCCGACGAGGCCGGCGGGCTGGACCAGGCGCTGCGGCAGGTCCTCGAGGCACCCGGCGGGCCCGTCCTGCTGGGAGCGCTCGGCGTCGGCATCGCAGCGTTCGGCGTGTTCTGCTTCGCGTGGGCCAAGCACGTCGACTGACCGGCCACCGAACCGCATGCCGCCCGCCCCCGACGTCCACGCCGTCCACCACGCCGTCCACCACGCCGTCCACCACGCCGTCGTCCGCACCGCCCCCGCCGACGCGCCGGTCGTGCTCCTCCTGCACGGGTTCGGCGCCGACGAGACGAGCCTCGCCGGTGTCGGGACGCGCCTGCCCGACGGTCTCCGCGTCGTCGTGCTGCGCGCACCGCTGACCCTGGCCCCCGGGCAGCACGCCTGGTTCCCGATCTCCACCCCGGGCAGCCCGGACCCCGACGCCGTGGCGCCGGGCGTCGCCGCGGCCCACGCCTGGGTCACCGAGCACGTCGCGCCCGACGTCGCCGTCGTGCCCGTGGGGTTCTCCCAGGGCGGGCTGGTCGCCAGCCAGCTGCTGCGCACCCGGCCGGAGCGCTACGCCGGCGCCGGGCTGCTCGGCGGGTTCGTCCTGCAGGGCGAGGCGGCCGGGGACGCCACGCTGCGGCGTACCCGTCCCCCGGTGTTCTCCGGCCGCGGCACCGCCGACACCGTGATCGCCGCCCACGCGGTCGAGCGCACCGACGGGTGGCTGCCGCTGCACACGACCGCGACCGTCCGCAGCTACCCGGGCCTGGGCCACACCGTGTCGGCCACGCAGGCCCGCGACCTCGCGGACTGGGTACGCACCGTGGTCGCCGCGGTGCACGCCTGAGCGACGGACCGTCCGCACCGGTCGATAGGTTGAGCGCCGTGACCCACCACTCCCCGCTCCGTGCCGTCGCCGTCTTCTGCGGCTCCTCGTTCGGCGACTCGCCGGCCTACGCCGACGCCGCCCGCCTGGTCGGACGCACACTGGCCGAGCGCGGCACCACGCTCGTCTACGGCGGCGGCAGCGTCGGCCTGATGGGCACGGTGGCCGACGCCGCGCTCGAGGCCGGCGGCGAGGTCGTCGGGGTGATCCCCCGCGCCCTGCACGAGCGCGAGCTCACCCACACCGGCTGCACCGAGGTGCTCGTCGTGGAGTCGATGCACGAGCGGAAGGCGATCATGGCCGAGCGCGCGGACGCGTTCCTGACGCTGCCCGGCGGCGCCGGCACGCTCGAGGAGGTCGCGGAGCAGTGGACGTGGGCCCAGCTCTCGATCCACGACAAGCGCAGCGGGTTCCTCGACGTCGAGGGGTTCTGGCAGCCCCTGCGCACCCTGCGCGACCAGATGGTCGAGCGTGGCTTCGTGCGCCCCACCCAGGGCGACATCGTCACCTTCGACGACGACCTCGACCGGCTCCTCGACGCGCTGGCCGCGGCGCCGACCTGGACCGACAAGTGGGACCGGCCCCGCGTGGCGCCTCCGGTCTGAGCGGCACCGGTCTGAGCAGCGCCACCGGTCCGGGCGGCACCCGTCAGGCGGACCTCGTCGCCCCGCCCGGCTCGTGGCGCCACGACCACACGGCCGCGGCGAGCGCTGCGCTGAGCAGCACCAGCGAGCAGCCGATGCCCCACCGCAGCGCGACGCCGGGATCGCCGGCCTGCTCCGCCGCCACCTGGTAGGCGGTCATCACCAGCGCCGCCCCGATCGCCGCGCCGATCCGCTGACCCGTCTGCAGGGCGCCCCCGGCCGCGCCGCCCATCCGGGTCGGCACGTCGGCCAGCGACAGCGTCATGTTCGGCGACACGACCGCGCCACCGCCGGCGCCCGCCACGAGCAGCGGCACCGACAGCACCAGCCACAGCGGCACGCCCTGCAGCGGCGCCGCCAGACCCAGCGCCAGCAGGCCGACCATCATCACGCCCAGCGCGACCACCGTCAGGACCCGGCCGACCCGGTCCACGACCCGGCCGGCGAGCGGGGAGGCGACCGCCGAGCCGATCGCGAACGGGCACAGCAGGAGTCCGGCCTCGAGCGCCGAGAGCCCGCGTCCCTCTTGCAGGAAGACGCTGAGCACGAGGAAGACGCCGGTGAAGCCGGTGAAGTACAGGGCGCCGACCGTGACGCCGCTGGCGTAACCGGGCGTGCGGCGCAGCAGCCCGACGTCGAGCAGGGGCGCTCCCCCGCGGCGTACCACCCGGTGCTCCCAGCGCACGAACGCCCAGCCGAGGGCCGGCACGAGCAGGAGCAGCACCAGCGGCAGGCGGGCGCCGCCCTCGAACGAGATGACGGGGACCAGCACGGCCAGCACCGTCGCGCCGAGCAGCACGGCGCCGAGGAGGTCGAGGCGCGTGCGGCCCGCGCCGTCGTCGGTGCGGCCCGGCACCATCCGCACGATCGGCAGCAGCAGCGCCAGGCCGATCGGCACGTTGACGAGGAAGATCCAGCGCCACCCGTCCTCGATGCCCGCCAGCGCGATGATGACGCCGCCGAGCACCGGCCCGATCGCGGACGACACGGAGACCACGAGGCCGAAGGTGCCGAACGCGACCCCGCGCTCGCGTCCCCGGAACAGGGTCTGGATGAGCCCGGAGTTCTGCGGGGTCAGCAGGCCCGCCGACGCGCCCTGGACGAGCCGGGCGACGATGAGCCACAGGGCGTCCGGTGCGAGCCCCGCGGCCGCGCTGGAGGCGATGAAGCCCAGCAGCCCGACCACCATGAGGCGTCGCCGGCCGAACGCGTCGCCGAGGCGCCCGCCGGTGACGAGCGTGAGGCCGAAGGTCAGGGCGTACCCCGAGACCACCCACTGGATGGTGCCCGGCCCCGTGCCCAGCGACTCGGTCATCGAGGGCACCGCGACGTTCACGATCGTGACGTCGAGCAGCACCATGAAGCCGACCACCAGGGAGACGCCCAGCACGCGCCAGCGGCGGGGGTCCGGCTCGTAGGGGTCCTGGCCCTCGGTGTCCTCCTCGACCGTGCTCGCGTCCGTCACGCCGCCACGCTAGTCCGGGCCCGGTCGTGCGCCCCGGCGCTACGGTGGCTCCCGCCGGTCCGAGACCCGGGCCGGCGGAGGAGGGAAGCGATGCTCGTCGCAGGACTGGTGCTCACCGGCGTCGCCGCCGCCATCCACGTCTACATCTTCGCGCTGGAGTCGTTGTGGTGGCGCACGCGCGCCCGCGCCGTGTTCGGCACGAGCCCCGAGCAGGCCGAGCAGACGGCGGAGATGGCGTTCAACCAGGGCTTCTACAACCTGTTCCTCGCGATCGCGATCATCGTCGGCACCGTGCTCGTCGCGCTCGACGAGCGGGCCGTCGGCGTGACCCTCGTGCTCACCGGCGCCGCCTCGATGGTGGCCGCCGGGCTGGTGCTCGTGCTGTCCTCGCCCGCCAAGGCACGACCGGCGCTCGTCCAGCTCGTGCCGCCGCTGGTCGGCGGCGTGCTGGTCGTGCTCGCCGTGTCCTGACGCGACGCGCTCCCCTCCCCCTTCCCCCGACGAGAGGACGTCCACCCATGTCTCCCACCACCGTCAGCACGCAGGTCCAGCTGGTCCGCCGCCCGGAGGGCTGGCCGGTGCCCGAGGACTTCCGCACCGTCCAGGTCACCCTGGACGACCTCGCCCCCGGCGAGGTGCGCGTGCGCAACGAGTTCGTCTCCGTCGACCCCTACATGCGGGGTCGGATGAACGACGCCAAGAGCTACGTGCCCCCCTTCGAGCTCGACGCCACGATGACCGGCGGGGCCGTCGGTCGCGTGGTCGAGTCCCGCGACGACGCACTGGCGGTCGGCACGCTCGTGCTGCACCAGCTGGGCTGGCGCGACGTCGCGCAGGCGCCCGCCCGGGAGTTCCGCGCCGTGCCCGAGGTGCCGGGCGGCGCGCCGTCCTCGCTGCACCTGGGCGTGCTCGGCATGCCGGGGCTGACGGCGTACGTCGGACTCACCGCCGTCGCGGGCGTCCAGGAGGGCGACACCGTCTTCGTCTCCGGCGCCGCGGGGGCCGTCGGCACCGCGGTGGGCCAGGTCGCGCGCCTGCTCGGCGCCGGCCGCGTCATCGGCTCGGCCGGGTCGGCCGAGAAGGTCGCGCTGCTGCAGGAGCGCTACGGCTACGACGCCGCCTTCGACTACAAGGCCGGCTCCGTGCGCGAGCAGCTCGCCGCCGCCGCACCCGACGGCATCGACGTCTACTTCGACAACGTCGGCGGCGACCACCTCGAGGCGGCCCTCTGGTCGTTCAACCAGGGCGGCCGGGCCGCGATGTGCGGCGCGATCGGCGACTACAACGCCGACTCGGCCCCGTCGGGCCCCCGCAACATGTTCCGCGTCGTCACCAACGGCCTGACGCTGAAGGGCTTCATCGTCAGCACCTACGGCCACCTGGCCGGCGAGTTCGCCGAGCGGATGGGCGCCTGGTTCGCCGAGGGACGGATCGTCCACGACGAGACCGTCGTCGACGGCGTGGACAACGCGGTGGACGCGTTCCTGTCGATGATGCGCGGCGGCAACATCGGCAAGATGGTCGTGCGGGTCTGACGCAGGTCCCTGGGCGGTCGGGGGCGGCGCGCGGTCAGCGGAAGTCCCGCGACGCCGCCCTCGCCTGCAGGATCTCCCCGGCCCCGGGCACCACGACGTCGATCGCCTCGAGCCGGTCGGCGACCAGGTTGGTGACGCCCTCGGTGCGCTCGAGGATCCCGCGCACCACGACGGCGACCCGGTTGCGGGCCACCTGGCGGTGCCGGGTGAACACCCCCACCGAGCACACGACGTTGAGCATCCCGGACTCGTCCTCGAGGTTGAGGAACGTGATGCCCTGCGCCGTGCCCGGCCGCTGACGGTGCGTGATCAGCCCGGCGACGTGCACGCGACGGTTGGCCTCGACGGCGTCGAGGTCGCCGATCGCGTGCACGCCGGCGGCCCGCAGCAGCCCGCGCAGGTGCTCGACCGGGTGGTGCTCCGGGGAGACCCGGGTGGCCCACAGGTCGGCGAGGGTCTCCTCGACGGTGCTCATCCCCGGCAGCGCCGGGGCGGCGGGGGTCGGCGTCGTGCCGGGCAGGTGGTCGCCGCTCTCGGCGTACCCGGCCGCCCACAGCGCCTCGCGCCGCTCCAGCCCGAAGCAGCCCAGGGCCCCGGCGGTCGCCAGCGCCTCCAGCTGCGCCGAGGTCAGGTCGGCGCGTCGCGAGAGGTCGGTGACGTCGCGGTACGCCCCCTGCTCGCGCACCGCGACCACCCGCTCGGCGACCTCGCGGCCGATCCCCCGCACCGAGTCCAGCCCGAGGCGCACCGCCAGGTCCCCGTCGCGACGGTGCGGCGCGGTGGGACCGTCGTACGCCGGTCGCTCACCCGCCGCGACCGGCTCCAGGTCGGCCCTCGCCGAGGACAGCGCGACGTCGGGGCGCAGCACCAGCACGCCGTGGCGCCGGGCGTCGCCGACCAGCGACTGCGGCGAGTAGAAGCCCATCGGCTGGTTGCGCAGCAACCCGGCCAGGAACGCGGCCGGGTAGCGCAGCTTGAACCACGAGGAGTGGTAGACGAGCAGCGCGAAGCTGAGCGCGTGCGACTCCGCGAAGCCGAAGTTCGCGAAGGACAGGATCTGGGTGTAGATCGCGTCCGCGGCCGGGCCGGTCAGGCCACGGCGCGCCATCCCGGCGTACAGCTTCTCCTTGACCGACTCGATCCGCTCGACCCCGCGCTTGGAGCCCATCGCCCGCCGCAGCAGGTCGGCGTCGTCGCGGGTGCAGTCGCCGACGGCGACGGCCATCGCCATCAGCTGCTCCTGGAACAGCGGCACGCCGAGGGTGCGCTCGAGCACCGGCTCGAGGTCGCGGTGCGGGTAGCTCACCGGGTCCTTGCCCATGGCGCGGCGGACGTACGGGTGCACCGCGCCGCCCTGGATCGGCCCCGGGCGGATCAGCGCGATCTCGATCGCCAGGTCGTAGAAGCAGCGTGGCTGCAGGCGCGGCAGGGTGCCGATCTGCGCGCGGCTCTCGACCTGGAACACGCCGATCGAGTCGGCGCGGCACAGCATGTCGTAGACCTCCGGCTCCTCGCGCGGGACGGTCTCCAGCCGCCAGCGCACCCCGAGGTGCTGCTCGACCAGCCGCATCATGTGGTCGAGCGCGCCGAGCATCCCCAGACCGAGCAGGTCGAACTTGACCAGGCCCATCGACTCCGCGGCGTCCTTGTCCCACTGGATGACGGTGCGCTTCTCCATCCGGGCGCGCTCGATCGGCACGACCTCGCCGATCGGGCGCTCGGTGAGCACCATCCCGCCGGAGTGGATGCCCAGGTGCCGCGGCGCCCCGAGCAGCTCCTCCGCGAGGTCGACCACCGGCTCGGGGATGCCGAGGTCGCGGTCCACCTCCCGGCCCCAGCCGTCGACCTGCTTGCTCCAGGCGTCCTGCTGGCCGGTCGAGTGCCCGAGCGCCTTGGCCGCGTCGCGCACCGCCATCCGCGGCCGGTAGGTGATCACGTTCGCCACCTGCGCGGCGTTGTGGCGCCCGTAGGTCTCGTAGACCCACTGGATCACCTCCTCGCGCCGGTCGGAGTCGAAGTCGACGTCGATGTCGGGCTCCTCGTCGCGGTGCTCGGAGATGAACCGCTCGAACGGCAGCTGGTAGTAGACCGCGTCGACCGCGGTGATGCCGAGCGCGTAGCAGACCGCCGAGCTCGCGGCGCTGCCCCGGCCCTGGCAGAGGATGTCGCGGCTGCGGGCGAAGGCGACGATGTCGTGGACGATGACGAAGTAGCCCGCGAAGTCCTTGCGGACGATCACCTCCAGCTCCGCCTCGACCCGCTCGCGTGCCTCGGCCTCGGCGGGCGTGCCGGCGTAGCGCTCGGCGAAACCGCGCTCGGTGAGCACCCGCAGCCAGCTCGCCGCGGTGTGGCCCTCGGGGATGTTGCGGCTCGGCAGCCGCGGGGAGGCCGCGGAGAGGTCGAAGGCGAGCTCGTCCGCGAGCGTCACGGAGCGCGCGACCGCCCCCGCGTACCGCTCGAACATCCGGGCCATCTCGGCGCCGCTGCGCAGGTAGGCCGCGGGGCCCGGCGTCAGCCACCCGTCCATGTCCGCCAGGCTGCGGCGCGCGCGCACCGCCGCCATCGTCGCGGCCAGGCGGTGCCCGGGCGGCGTCGCGTGGTGGACGTTGTTCGTCGCGAGCACGGGCAGCCCCTGCTCGGCGGCGAGCCCGGCCAGCAGGTCGTTGGTCTCGAGGTCCGTCGCTCGCCCGTGCCGGGTCAGCTCGACGACGACGTGCTCGGCACCGAAGAGCCCGACGAGCCGGGCGGTCTCGGCGGCCGCCGCCGCGGGACCGTGGGCAGCCAGGGCGCTGCGCACGGTGCCCTTGCGGCACCCCGTCAGCACCACCCAGTGCCCCCGGCCGCGCTCCGCGAGCTCGTCGAGGTCGTAGACCGGGCGGCCCTTCTCGTCACCGCGCAGGTGGGCGTCGGTCATCGCGGCCGCGAGCCGGTGGTAGCCCTCGACCCCGCGCGCCAGGACCAGCAGGTGCTGCCCCTCCGGGTCCGGGACCCCGTTCTGCGGGCCGCCCAGGCCCAGGGACAGCTCGGCGCCGTAGACGGTGCGCAACGGCGTACGCCCCGGCGCGGGCGCCACGGCCGCCGCGGCCTCGGCGAGCATCGGCGCCCCGTAGAACCCGTCGTGGTCGGTCAGCGCGATCCCGTGCAGCCCCAGCCGGGCGGCCTCGGCGACCAGGTCCTCCGGCGAGCTCGCGCCGTCGAGGAAGCTGTAGTGGCTGTGGCAGTGCAGCTCGGCGTAGGGCACCGTCGGCCCGCTCGGCGCCGCCACGTCGATCCGCGAGGGTCGTCGCCGACGCCGCGAGATCGGCGCGTCGTCCGCGCCGGGACGCCCGGAGAGCCGGCGCTCCAGCTCGCTCCACGGCACCGCGGGGTTGTTCCAGCCCATCAGTCGTAGCCCGCCTCGACCCACCAGGCGCCGTCCACGCAGGCCATCAGCCAGGCGCGCCCGTCCACCCCGACGACCTGGAAGCGCGCGGCCCGCCGCGTCGGCGAGCCGTCGGCCTCCCACCAGCTCTCGTCCATCGGCCACGGCCCGGCCCACGCTTCGATCGGCAGCCAGCCGGCGTCGGGGGTCCGCACGATCGTCGGCTCCCCGCTGACCCAGCCCCGCTCGTCGACCTCGACCGGCACCCCGGTCGCGTCCTGCACCTCGCTCGGCAGCGGGGACGCGAAGACCCGCACCGGCGCGGGCGCGGGGATCTGCCCCGGCCACGGCTGCTCGGGCGAGCGGACCACGCGGACGCGCTCCCCCCAGGCCACGGTGCGCTGGCGCGCGGCCGGCGTACGCCCGCCCTGGGCCAGCGGGACCCGCACCGCGTCGTAGCCGAGCAGCGCCTGCACCCGCGCCATCCCCCGCTCCACCTGCTCGGAGGCACCGCCGCCCCACAGCCCCTCGGCGTGCGCGGACTCGGGCTCGGTGGTCTCGGGCAGGAACCGCACCCGCGTGACCGGCTCGGTGACCGCCGCGACCGCGCGGCGGCTGCGCACCGAGCCCTGGGCCTGCCCCTGCAGCTGCCAGTGCACCCGGTCGACGAGGTCGCGGGCCGTGAAGTGCCGCGGGTGCAGCCACTCGCGCGAGGAGACCACCACGTCCTCGCCGTGCGGCCCCGCGCAGGACGCCTCGACGCGCACGGAGGTCGCGACCAGCTGCCGCTCGGCCAGCCCGGCCACGAAGCGCTCGGCGGTCGTGCGCACGCTGAAGCAGATCGCCTCCACCGAGTCCAGCGGCGGCTCGAAGCCGACGTCGCAGGCCAGCTCGGGCGGCGGCGTGCGCGACGCCAGCGGGCCGGAGCGCTCGCCGCGGACGCGGCGGTGGACCTGCTCGCCGTACGCCCCGAAGCGGCGCGCGACGTCGGCCACCGGCAGCGCGGCGAGGTCGCCGAGGATGCGCAGACCCAGCCGGTGCAGCAGGGAGACCAGCTCGCCGGCCTCCGGGTCGGCCAGCAGCGCCTCGACGGGCAGCGAGCGCAGGTAGGCCGCCGAGCCGCCCGGCTCGACCACCTCGTGGCCCTGCACGTCGGTGCGCCGCGCGGCCTGCTCGGCGGTGAAGAGGTCGTCGGCGATGCCGATCCGCACGTCCCAGACCCCGGCCGAGACGAGGGCCTCGGCGAAAGTCGCCGCGGCGTGGTCCTCCGCGCCGAAGCGGCCCGGGCCGCGCACGGCGAGCAGGCCGGGGCGCAGCGGTGCGACGCCGGGACGCAGCTGCTCCACCACCCCGAGCACCGTCTCGAACGCGCGGGCGTCGCGGTCGGTGTCGGCGTCGAGCAGCACGAGCTCGGGGCAGCGCCCCTGGGCGTCGCGGCGCCGCATCCCCCGACGCACCCCTTCGGCCCGGGCGGGAGCGTTGCAGACCTCGACGTGGTTGCCGTTGAGGACCGCCGCGGGCAGCGCCGCGGAGAGGCCCTCGTCGGCGAGGGCGGCGACGACCGACCAGTCGGGACACCACACGGCCAGCACGCGGCTCACCCCGCGACCTCGAGACGGACCTCGGCGCTGCGCGGCGGGGCGGCACCCCGGCGCACGACCACACGGGCCGAGCGCGAGCGCAGCCGTCCGTCCCCGCGCTCGGGGCCGCCCCAGCGGCTCTCCTCGACGCCCAGCCGGGCCTCGCAGCGTGGCCACTCGCCCCACACCACCAGCACCGCGGAGCGCTTGCGCAGCCGGGCCTCGAGGACGCTCGCCGCCCGGGCGTCGACCCGCGCGGGCGGACGGAGCACGACGAGGCGGACCACGTCGACGAGCGCGGCGGTGGCCTCCAGCCACAGCTCGCCCGGGTCGGGCACCAGCACCGTGCGGGCGGGGTCGGCGCCGAGCTCGACCGCCGCCTCGACCCCGAGGTCGGGCCACCCCACCGCGGCCGTCCACTCCCCCGCGCCGGACGCGCCGGCGAGCAGGGTGAGGGCGAGCCGGGCGGTGTCGACGCCGTACGCCGCGCCCGCACGCAGCTGCAGCAGACCGCTCAGCGACGGGTGCGTCGGCACCGTCTCGCGCGCCGGTCCGCCCTCCAGCGCGGCGACCTTGCGACGCAGCTGGGCGACGACCGCGAGCGGGTCGTCGGCGGTGGCGAGGGCGGGGACGGACACAGGACGATGATCGAACATTTGTTCGAACAACACAAGCGATGGCGACGGTTGCCCGCCCGCCTTTCCATGCGTATGTTCTGCATCAATCTCGGACTCAGGAGGTCGCTGTGGGACCCTTCGACGGACAGGTCGTCCTCGTCACCGGAGCAGCTCGCGGCCAGGGCCGCAACCACGCCGTCCGCTTCGCGCGCGAGGGCGCGGACGTCATCGCCACCGACCTCTGCGCCCCGGTCGGCGGCGCTCCCTACGACATGGCCACGCCCCAGGACCTCGAGCAGACCCGGCGCCTCGTCGAGGCCGAGGGGCGCCAGGTCGTGACCGCCGAGGCGGACGTCCGCGATCCGGGCGTCCTCGCCGCGGCGGTCGACGACGGCGTCGCCCGCCTCGGCCGGCTCGACGTGGTCGTCGCCAACGCCGGGATCGCCGGCAGCTACCCCGTCGCCGACCTCACCGACGACATCTGGCGCGACATGCTCGACACCAACCTCACCGGGGTCTGGAACACGGTGCGGGCGGCGCTCCCCCACGTGCGGGCCGGAGGGCGCGGCGGCAGCCTCGTCCTGATCAGCTCCATCGCCGGGCTCAAGGGCCTGCCCAACAACGCGCACTACGCGGCGGCCAAGCACGGCGTCCTCGGCATCATGCGCAGCCTCGCCAACGAACTGGGTCCCGAGGGCATCCGCGTCAACGCGGTCCTCCCCACCAACGTCAACACGCGGATGCTGCTCAACGACGCGATCTACCGACTGTTCCTCCCCGAGGCCGAGGCCCCGAGCCGCGAGGACGTCGAACCGATGTTCCACGCGATGCACGCCCTCGACGTGCCGTTCGTCGAGGTCGACGACGTCAGCAACGCGGTGCTGTTCCTCGCCGGCGAGACCGCCCGCTTCGTGACGGGGACGGCCCTGCCGGTGGACGCCGGCGCCCTCGTCAGGTAGCGCCGGCGCCGAACCTCAGCGCTTGCGCTTCTCCCGCACCCGCTGCTGCAGCACGATCGGGGTGCCGACGAAGCCGTACTCCTCGCGCAGGCGCCGCTCGATGTAGCGCTCGTAGGACGCTTCGAGCTTGCCGGAGGTGAACAGGATGAAGGTCGGCGGCGCCGTCGACGGCTGCGTGCCGAAGAGCACCTTCGGCTGCTTGCCGCCCCGCACCGGGTGCGGGTGCTCGGCGACCAGGCGGCCCAGGAACGCGTTGAGCGCACCGGTGCCCACCCGGGTCTCCCAGCCCTCGATCGCCCGGTCGAGCGCCGGCACCAGCCGGTCGACGTGCCAGCCCGTGCGGGCGGTGACGTTGATCCGCGGCGCCCACTGCACCTGCACGAGCTCGCGCTCGATTTCCCGCTCCAGGTAGTAGCGACGCTCCTCGTCGACCGTGTCCCACTTGTTGAACGCGATCACGAGCGCCCGCCCGGCCTCGCGCACCGTCTGGATGATCCGCATGTCCTGCTCGGAGATCGACTGCCCACCGTCGATCACCAGCACGGCGACCTCGGCGCGGTCGATCGCGGTCGAGGTGCGCAGCGAGGCGTAGTACTCGTGCCCCGAGGCCTCCTTGACCCGCTTGCGGATGCCGGCGGTGTCGATGAAGCGCCAGGTGCGCCCACCGAAGTCGATCAGCTCGTCGACCGGGTCGACCGTCGTGCCCGACGCGTCGTCCACGACGACGCGGTTCTCGCCCGCCAGCTTGTTCAGCAGCGAGGACTTGCCCACGTTGGGCTTGCCGACGATCGCGATCCGGCGCGGACCGCCGACGGCGGGCGGCTGGTACGCCGGCGGCTCGGGCAGCACGGCGAGCACCGCGTCGAGCAGGTCGCCGGAGCCGCGGCCGTGGATCGCGGAGACCGGGTGCGGCTCGCCGAGACCCAGGTTCCACAGGCCGTACGTCTCGTTCTCGGCCCGCTGGTCGTCGACCTTGTTCGCGGCCAGCACAACGGGCTTGTCGGCCCGGCGCAGCACGCGCACCACCGCCTCGTCGGCGTCGGTGATGCCGACCGTCGCGTCGACGACGAAGAGCACCGCGTCGGCCAGCGACACCGCGATCTCCGCCTGCTCGCGGATCCGCTCGGCCAGGCCCCGCGCGTCGGGGTCCCACCCGCCGGTGTCCACGACCGTGAACGAGCGGCCGTTCCAGTCGGCGTCGTAGGAGACGCGGTCGCGGGTCACGCCGGGGCGGTCCTCGACGACGGCCTCGCGCCGACCGATGATCCGGTTGACCAGCGTCGACTTGCCGACGTTGGGGCGACCGACGATCGCCAGCACCGGGAGCGGACCGCGTTCGTCCTCGACCGGGCCACCGACCGGGACCTCGGTCGGGTCGCCGACCGGGTCGCTCGGGGCCTGCAGGTCGTCGTGCTCGCTCATGGTGCTCCTGGTTCGAGGGGGACGAGACCCGTGTACGGGTCGTCGTCGAGGTCGTCCGGCGGCAACGGGCCGGGCAGCTCCAGCCCGGTCGTCGCCGTGGCGGCCGCGAGGTTGTCCAGCATCCGCCGCCGCAGCAACAACGAGACCTCCTCCACCTGTTCCCGGCGGCGCGGCCACGCCTGCTGCTGCAGCCGTAGGGGCTCACCGTAGTGGAGATGGACCGTGGTGCCACGTCGCGGCAGGTCGCGGCTGCTGCCGCCGGGCTCGCGCGTGCCGAGGATCGCGACCGGCACGACGGGTGCGCCGGAGACCAGGGCCAGGTACGCCGCGCCCCGGTGGAAGCGGGACAGGTCGCCCGGTCCGCGCCGTCCCTCGGGGAACACCCCCACGGCGCCGCCGCGCTCGATGACGTCGACGCAGGTGCGCACGGCGCCGCGGTCGACGTGGAACCGGTCGAGCGGCACCTGGCCGCAGGTGCGCAGGAACGCCCCCAGCGGGCCGGCGAACATCTCCTGCTTGGTCAGGGCGTGCACGGGGCGCGGGCTGAAGATGGCCAGCAGCGGACCGTCCGCGAAGCCGATGTGGTTCGCGGCGAGGATCACGCCGCCCCGGGGCGGCACACGCTCGCCGTGGTGCACCCGGACACCGAAGCCGCGGCGGATCAGGAACCGCGAGGTGGGTCGGCCCCCGTGCAGCAGCCAGCGACGCGGCCGGGCCGGGGCCTGCGTCACGTGCGCGCCTCGACCGCCTCGGCGAGCCCGACCACCTGGCCGACGACCTCGTCGAGCGTGAACGGCGTGGTGTCGATCTCGACCGCGCCGTCGGCGCGCACCAGCGGCGCGGTGGCACGGGTCGAGTCGATCGCGTCGCGGGCGAGCAGGGACTGCTCGGTGGCGCTCGGGTCGCTGCCGCCCTCCTCCGTGGCGCGACGGGCGGCACGCGCCGACGCGTCGGCGTGCAGGTAGACCTTGACGGGAGCGGCCGGCCACACGACCGAGCCGATGTCGCGGCCCTCGACGACGATGCCGCGCCCCGTGGCGAGGGCCTCCGAGATCGCGGCGCGCTGCAGCGCCAGCAGCCGCGCGCGCACCTCGGGGACCGCGCTGACCGGGCTGACGGCCGCGTTGACCGCCTCGGAGCGGATCGGGCCCGAGACGTCCTCGCCGTCGACGGTGATCGTCGGCGCGCCCGGGTCGGTCCCGGAGACCAGCCGCGGGGTGTCGGCGAGCGCGGCGACGCGCGTCGTGTCGTGCACGTCGACGCCCTGCTGCAGCAGCCACCAGGTGACCGCGCGGAACTGGGCACCCGTGTCGAGGTAGGCGAGGCCGAGCCGCGCCGCGACGCCACGCGAGGTGCTGGACTTGCCGGACCCGGAGGTGCCGTCGAGGGCGATCACGAGGCCGGCCGCGTCCTGGTCGGCGGGACGGTCAGCGCGGCGGTCGGCGGGGCGGTCGGCGGGGTCGGGCGTGGGGTGTCCGGCGGTGCTCACGGGCGCGCAGCCTACCTGTGCGTCACCCAGGAACGCTCCTCGAGCGAGACGAGCAGGTGCTCGCTGCGACGCGCGTCGACGACCAGCTCGACGAGACCGGTGGGCCGACCCGGGTCGTGGTCGATGCGGATGTCCTCGATGTTGACCCCGCTCGCCACGGCGTCGGCGAACAACCGGGCCAGCTCGCCGGGGGTGTCCGGCACGGAGACCCACACCGAGCTCATCGCCCGGGCCGGGCCGCCGTGCTTGGCCGGGATCGCGCGCGTGCCGTCGACTCCACGGGCCAGGACCGCCTCGAGCCCGCCGCGGTCGCCGCCGCCGATGGCCGCGATCACCCGGTCGAGCTCCCCGCGCACCTCCCCCAGCAGCGCCAGGACGGCGTCGGCGTTGCCCGCGACGATCTGGCCGTAGAGCGCGGGGTCGCCGCTCGCGACCCGGGTGACGTCGCGGACGCCCTGTCCCGACAGCGACAGGTGCTGCTCCGGCGCCTCCGCGAGCCGGCCGGCGACCAGCGAGGCGAGCAGGTGCGGGACGTGCGAGGTGCGCGCCACCGCCCGGTCGTGCTCCTCGGGCGTCAACCACACCGGGGTGGCGCCGCAGACGCGGACCACGTCCTCGACGGTCTCGACCGCGTCGACGTCGGCGTCGGCGTGCGGGGTCACGGCCCACGGCCGGCCCTGGAACAGGCTGGCCGAGGCCGCCAGCGGTCCCGACCGCTCGCTGCCGGCCATCGGGTGCGAGCCCACGTACCGGGCGGCCTCGTCGGCGGCCGGCCCGGCGAGCACGGCCCGCAGCGGCTGCACCTTCACGCTGCCGACGTCGGTGACGACGGCCGCGGGGTGCGCGAGCAGGGTCGAGGACACCACGGCGCCGAGCGCGTCGGGCGGCACGGCGACCACCGCCAGCGCCACGTCGCCCTCGCGGCCGGGCGGCACGGGCGTACCGGCGCCCAGGCCGGAGGCCGTCCTGACGTTCTCGGGGCTGGCGTCCGCGAGCCACACCTCGTGGCCCGCGGCGCCCAGCGCCAGGGCGACCGAGGTGCCGATCAGGCCGGCGCCGACGACGAGGACGGGGCCGGCGATCCGGCCCTGCGGGCGGGCGCTGGCGGGCGTGGACGGCTCGGGCACCGGGCAAGGCTACTGGCCCCGTCGCGCCGCCCTCACGCGCCCGGCGCGTAGGTGCCGAAGGACCACAGGTTGCCGTCGGGGTCGCGCACGGCCGCCTCCCGCCCGCCGAAGTCGCGGTCGACGGGCTCGTAGTGGACGGTCCCGCCGGCCGCGACCGCGGCGGCGAAGGTGGCGTCGGTGTCGGCGACGACCAGGTACGCGGCGGCTCCGCCCGGCTGCTGCACCCAGTCGGTCTGCCCGCCCGCCCGCTCGGCCGCGCCCAGCATCACCCCGCCGCCGGCGGGCCAGAGGTACTCGGCGTGCACGACGACTCCCGTGTCGTCGCGGTGCGTGACGTGCTCGGTGAACCCGATCGCCTCGAGCCAGGCGGTGGTGGCGGGCACGTCACGCAGCTGCAGGGTGAGCCAGAGTCGGGGAGCGTTGGTGTTCGACATGACGACATCCTCAGCCCGCGGGGACGGGTCCGGCTTGGAGCATGGGGAACTCCTCGCGCAGCCACTCCGACGGCGGCCGTCCGACCAGGGCCCGCCAGTCGCGGGCGAGGTGCGCCTGGTCGGCGTAGCCGGTGACGGCGGCCACCTCGGCGAACCGGGGCGCCGTCGCCCCGGACCGCACGCGGTCGACGACCGCCGACCGGGCGCGGTCGAGACGCGCGAGCCGGGCGTACGTCTGCGGGTCGACGCCCGTCTCGGCGCGCACGAGGGTCGAGAGCCGACGACGGCTGTACCCGACCGCCTCGGCCGCGGCAGCCACGCGGGCGCCGGCCCCGAGCAGGCGCAGCGCCTCGCCGAGCGCGGCCGGCGTGGCCGCGTGGTCCTGAGCGACAGCACGCGCCAGGCCCGTCCGCACGACAGCGACCCGCTCGGCCGGCGTGCGCGACGCGGCGAGCCGCTCCGGCAGGTCCGCGAGCCACGGCGCGCGGGCGAGCAGGTCCGGCAGGGTGACCAGCGCGCCGGCGACCGCGGCCGCCGGCACCCCGAGCACGGCACGGCACGCGCTCGGCGAGAGCGCCAGCTGGACCCCGCTCTGCCACCCGTCGTGGCGGATCAGCGCCGGCCGCGTGTGCATCCCGGAGACCGTGGACCACTGGTGCACCCGGCTGGCGGGCTCGCCCTCCCAGGCGACGTCGAGCGGCGCCCCCAGCGGCAGCACGAGCGTCACGGTCGGCGACGGCATCCCCCGGTGGGTGCCCGGGGCGTCGAGGACCGCGTCGTACGCGTGGAGCGTCAGACCGGGGACGGGGCGCACCCGGCCAGTGTGGGCTCAGAGCTCGGCGCGGTCCAGGAGGGCGCCGAGCTCCTCGCGCGTGAGGTCGCGCAGCTGGCCGGAGGCCAGCCCCCGCAGCTCGACCGGGCCGATCCGGGTGCGGGTCAGCCGGCGGACCGGGTGCCCGACCTCGTCGAGCAGTCGTCGCACGATGCGGTTGCGGCCCTCGTGGATGACCAGCTCGACGATGGTGCGGCCCTTCGCGCCTCCGCGGCCCTGCTCCACGAGCCGGGCGCTCGAGACCTCGACAGGACCGTCCTCGAGCACGACGCCGTCGCGCAGCTGCTGGAGGGTGGCGCGGCGCACCTCCCCCTCGACCTCGGCCACGTAGGTCTTGTCGACCTCGTAGGAGGGGTGGGCCATCCGGTGGGCGAAGTCGCCGTCGTTGGTCAGCAGGAGCAGCCCCGAGGTGTCCGTGTCGAGCCGACCGACGTGGAACAGCCGCTCGGGCCGGTCGGCCACGACGTCGGACAGCGTGCGGCGCCCCTCGGGGTCGCTCATCGTCGAGACCACGCCGCGGGGCTTGTTCAGCACCAGGTAGACGTGCGCCGAGACCGGCGGCAGCCGCTTGCCGTCGACCCGGATGACGGCCGTGCGCGGGTCCACCTTGGTGCCCAGCCGCGTCACCACCTCGCCGTCGACCTCCACGAGGCCGTCGAGCATCAGCTCCTCGCAGCGGCGTCGCGACGCCACGCCCGACTGGGCCAGGAGCTTCTGCAGGCGGATCAGGCCCTCGTCGTCGGTCTCGATCTGACGGGGTGCGTCCTCGCTCATCCGGCGGGCTCCTCGAGGTCGTCCATGGCGGGCAGGTAGGGGGCGAGCTCGGGGAGCTCGTCCAGGGAGACGACGCCGAGCCGCTCCAGGAAGTAGGACGTGGTCCGGTACAGGTGCGCCCCGGTGGTCTCGTCCTGGCCGGCCTCCTCGACGAGGCCCCGCGACAGCAGGGTCCGCATCACGCCGTCCACGTTGACGCCGCGCACGGCGCTGACCCGCGCCCGGGAGACGGGCTGCTGGTACGCCACGATGGCCAGCGTCTCCAGGGCGGCCTGGGTGAGCCGCGCCGACTGGCCCTCGAGGACGAACCGCTCGACCACGGGCGCGTACTCGTCGCGGGTGTAGTAGCGCCAGCCCCCGGCGACGGTGCGCAGCTCGAAGCCGCGTCCCTGCGCCGCGTACTCGGCCTCCAGCTCGACCAGCGCCGTTTCGACGGCGCCGACGCCGTGACCGACGGCAGCCGCGAGCACGACCGTGGGCAGGGGCTGGTCGGCGACCATCAGCACCGCCTCGAGCGCGGGTCGCAGCTCCTCGGCGGGCGTGGCGGGCGTGGCGGGCGGCCCGGCGTCCGGCGCTGCCTCCCGTGCTGCGTCCGGGGGCGTCTGGCTCATGCGGGTCCCTCCTGCCCGGCGACCACCGGGGTGGGCGGTGCGCCGTCGAACTCGTCGGTGATCTCGACCTCGGTGTCCGCGTCGCCGGTCCAGCGCACCGTCAGCTCGCCCAGCGCGACGACCTGGTCGAAGGCGACGACGCCCTCGCGGAACAGCTCGAGGAGCGCGAGGAACCGCGCCACCGTGGTCGGGGTGTCGGCGGCGTCGTGCACGAGCGCGCGGAACGTGAGCGCGCCCTGGCGACGCAGTCGGGCGACGACGAGGACGCCCTGCTCGCGCACGCTGACCGCGGGGGCGTGGATGTGGCTCAGCGTGAGCTCGAGCGGCGCCTTCGGGGTCAGGGCCCGCGCGGCCAGCCGCGCGAACTCCTCGAGCCCGATGCCGATGAGCACCTCGGGCAGCAGGGAGGCGTAGCGCTCGTCGAGGCCCACCGCTCGCGGGTGGCGGCGCGCCTCCGCGCCGAAGCGCTGCTCCAGCACCGCGGCCACCTGCCGGTACGCCTTGTACTGCAGCAGCCGCGCGAACAGCAGGTCCCGCGCCTCGAGCAGCGCGAGGTCCTCCTCGTCCTCGACCTCCGCCGAGGGCAGCAGCCGGGCCGCCTTGAGGTCGAGCAGCGTCGCGGCCACCAGGAGGAACGACGTCGTCTGCTCGAGGTCCCACACCGGGCCGCCCGCCTTGACGTGGGCGATGAACTCGTCCGTCACCCGCGACAGCGCCACCTCGGTGACGTCCATCTTGTGCTTGGAGATGAGGTTCAGCAGCAGGTCGAAGGGACCCTCGAAGTTGTCGAGGCGCACCGCGAACCCGGCGCCGCCGGCCTCCGCGGGCTCGAGGCTCTCGGGGGCCGTGCCGGTCATCCCTCGCCGTTCAGCCGGCGCAGGATGGCGCTGTCGGCGCCGCGCGTCTCGAGGTCGGCGAGCGCGAGCGCCACGGCCTCGCGCACCAGCCGGCCGCGGTCGACGGCCACGCCGTGCTCCGCGCGCATCCGCAGGCGCGCCTGCTCGATGTCGAGCAGCTCGGCCGAGGTGACGTAGACCGTCATCTTCTCGTCGTGCTTGACGCGACCGCTGGGACGCCGCGGCGTCTCGGCGGGCGCCGGTGCTGCGGGCCCGGGGTCCTGGGGCGCGCTCGGTGGGGTCGCGGCGCTCGCGGGCTCCGTCGTCGGCCGGAACAGGTCGTCGGCCGACGGCAGCCTCACGCGCCGGGCCACCGGGCGAGCACCTCCTTGGCCAGCTGGCGGTAGGAGTCGGCGCCCGTCGAGCGGGAGGCGTAGCTGGTGATCGGCTCGCCGGCCACCGTCGAGTCGGAGAACTTCACGGTGCGGCGGATCACGGTGTGGAACACGGTGTCGCCCCACGCCTGGACCAGCCGCTCCATCACCTCGCGACCGTGCAGCGTGCGGCCGTCGTACATGGTGCCGAGCACGCCGTCGATCCTCAGGCGCGGGTTGAGCCGCTGGGCGACCTTGTCGATGGTGGTCTTGAGCAGCGCGACGCCGCGCAGCGCGAAGTACTCGCACTCGAGCGGCACGATCACGCCGTCGGCGGCCGTCAGCGCGTTGACCGTGAGCAGGCCGAGCGAGGGCTGGCAGTCGATGATGACGACGTCGTAGCGCTCGACGGCCGGGGCCAGCACGCGGGCCAGGGTCTGCTCGCGCGCCACCTCGTGGACGAGCTGCACCTCGGCGGCGGACAGGTCGATGTTGGACGGCAGCAGGTCCATGCCGGGCACGCCGGTCTCGACGAGCACCTCGTCGAGGGTGACGTCCGGCTCCATCAGCAGGTTGTAGACCGTCAGGTCCATCTCGTGGGGGTTGAGCCCCAGGCCGACGGACAGCGAGCCCTGCGGGTCGAAGTCGACGAGCAGCACGGTGCGGCCCAGCTCGGCCAGCGCCGCGCCCAGGTTGATCGCCGTCGTCGTCTTGCCGACGCCGCCCTTCTGGTTGCACATCGCGACCACGCGGGCGTTGCCGTGGTGGGTCACCGGCGGCGGCTCCGGGAAGTCCGGCAGGGGGCGTCCCGTCGGTCCGAGGCGGTCGGACGCGTCGGTCGCGAACAGGTGGTCGGTCACGCGGGCCTCGGCTCCTCGGGGACGGATGTCGACATGTGTACGAGCGCCCGTGACTCTACAGCCGTCGGACGGCCGTCGTGAGCACCACCAGCTCGCCCACGTCGTCGGTCGCGTCGAGGTCGACGTCGGCCTCGATCACCCAGTCGTGGTCGCCGGCCGGGTCGTCGAGGGTCTGGCGCACGCGCAGCAGCCGCACCTCGGGCGGGTCCTCGTCGCCGGGCGCCTCCGGCCAGCCCGGGGCGGGCCCCCGCATCTCGACGACGTCCAGCAGCGAGGGACCGCGGGCGTCGGCGCCGAGGCGTACCTCGTCGTGCTCCGCGAAGTAGTCCTCCAGCGCCGCGTCCCACACCGAACGACCCACCAGCACGCGCCGCTGCGTGGTCGCGCGGTCGGCCGCCGCGCGCTCGGCGCGGACCAGTCCGTCGAGGTCGTCGCGGGCGAAGCGCTGGACCTGCGCGAACAGGGCGTTGCGCACCATCACCCGCAGCGCGGGCTGCGCCGAGAGCGGACGGTTGCCGCCCGGCACCGGCGCGGTGCCGCCGGCCCGCTCGGCGGCAGCGCGACGCACGGCCTCGGGGTCGTCGGCGCCGAGCGCCTCCCACTCGTCCACCAGGCTCGAGTCGGTCTGCCGCACCGTCTCCCCCAGCCAGTCGACGATCTCGTCCAGCTCGTCGGTGCGGTGGACGTCGGGCACGGTGTGGCGCAGCGTGCGGTACGCGTCGGAGAGGTAGCGCAGCAGCACGCCCTCGGAGCGGGCGAGGCCGTAGCGCGAGACCACGTCGGTGAAGCTCATGGCCTGCTCGTACATCTCCCGCACGACCGACTTCGGGGCTAGGGCGTCGTCGGGCAACCAGGGATGGCTGGTGCGGTAGACCTCGTAGAGGCCCTCGAGCTCCTCGCGCAGCGGCTGCGGCCAGGTGATCTCCTCGAGCAGCGCCATCCGCTCGTCGTACTCGACGCCGTCCGCCTTCATCTCCGCGACGGCCTCGCCGCGACGGGCGTACTGCTGCGCCATCAGCACCTGGCGCGGGGAGTCGAGCACCGCCTCGACGACCGAGAGCACGTCGAGCGTGCGGGTCTCCCACTCCGCGTCGAGCACGTCGAGCGCCTCCAGGGCGAAGTGTGCGAGCGGCTGGTTGAGCGCGAAGTCGGCCGGCAGCGCCTCGGTGAGGACGTAGCGACGCCCGTAGGCGTCCGGGACGTCGAGGCGACGGACCACGCCGGAGGCCACCAGGCTGCGGGTCAGGCGCAGGGCCCGACGCACCAGGCGCAGCTGGGAGCGCCGGTCCTCGTGGTTGTCGGTGAGCAGGCGGCGCAGGACGACGAAGGCGTCCTCCTCGCGTGCCAGCACCGCCAGCACCATGGCGTTGGTGACGCGCATCCGCGACGCCAGGGGGTCCGGGGCGCCGGCGACCAGCTTGTCGAACGTCTGCTCGCTCCACACCACCGTGCCCTCGGGCGGCTTGCGCAGCTGGGCCTTGGAGTTCTTCTTGCCCGCGGCGCGACGCTCCTCGGCCTTCGCCTTCGCCTTCTCGTTCTCGATCACGTGCTCGGGCGCCTGCACGACCACGTAGCCCATGGTGTCGAACCCGGCGCGGCCGGCGCGGCCGGCGATCTGGAGGAACTCGCGGGTGCGCAGGATCCGCTGGCGCGAACCGTCGAACTTGGCGAGACCGGTGAACAGCACGGTGCGGATCGGCACGTTGATCCCGACCCCGAGCGTGTCGGTTCCGCTGATCACGGCCAGCAAGCCCTCCTGGGCGAGCTGCTCGACGAGGCGGCGGTAGCGCGGCAGCATCCCGGCGTGGTGCACGCCGACGCCCTGGCGCAGCAGCTTGGAGAGGGTGGAGCCGAAGCCGGCGCCGAAGCGGAAGCCCGCGAGGCGCTCCGCGATCCGCGCCTTCTGCTCCTTCCACGTCTCGTCCTTGCGCCCGGTCAGCGCCGCCAGTCCGCCGCTGCCGACCAGGCCCGTCGCGTGCTCGACCGCGGCCGCCTGCGTGAAGTGCACGACGTAGACCGGCGCCTGCCGGGTGCTGACCAGCTCCTCGAGCGTGTCCCCGACCGGCGTCATCGACCAGCGGAAGTCCAGCGGCACGGGACGCGGGGCGTCGTCGACGAGGGCCGTCGGACGGCCGGTGCGGCGCATGAGGTCCTCGCGCAGCGCGGAGGTGTCACCGAGCGTCGCCGACATGAGGAGGAACTGCGCGTCGGGCAGCGTCAGCAGCGGCACCTGCCACGCCCAGCCGCGGTCGGCCTCGCCGTAGTAGTGGAACTCGTCCATCACCACGAGCCCCACGTCGGCCTGCGCGCCCTCGCGCAGCGCCAGGTTGGCCAGCACCTCCGCGGTGCAGCAGATGATGGGCGCGTCGGCGTTGACCGCCGCGTCGCCGGTCAGCATGCCGACGTTCTCCGCCCCGAAGAGGGTGCAGAGGTCGAAGAACTTCTCGCTGACCAGCGCCTTGATCGGCGCGGTGTAGAAGCTGACCCGGTCGTCGGCCAGGGCCGCGGTGTGGGCGGCCGCGGCCACCAGCGACTTCCCGGACCCCGTCGGGGTCGCGAGCACCACGTTCGCACCGCCGAGCAGCTCGATGACCGCCTCGTCCTGGTGGGGGTAGAGCTCCGTGCCCCGCGCCCGCGCCCACCCGGTGAAGGCGTCGTAGAGCGCGTCGGGGTCGGCGCCGACGCCCGCGACGTCCAGCAGCGCGGTCATCGGGCCCGGGGGTGCGCGAGGGCGAACGCCTCGCGCAGGTTGTCGACGGTCACGAGCGTGTAGATCTGGGTGGTGGTCACCGAGGCGTGGCCCAGCAGCTCCTGCACGACGCGCACGTCGGCGCCGCCGTCGAGCAGGTGCGTGGCGAACGAGTGGCGCAGCGTGTGCGGCGAGACGTCGGCCCGCACGCCCGCGCGCTCGGCCGCCCGGACCAGCACCGTCCAGGCGCTCTGGCGCGAGAGCCGGCCGCCGCGGGCGTTGAGGAACAGCGCCGGGGTGCCGCCACCGACCGCGACGAGCTCGGGGCGACCGCGCACCAGGTACGCGTCCAGCGCGGCCAGCGCGAACGACCCGACGGGCACGACCCGCTCCTTGCCACCCTTGCCGCGCAGCCACACGGTGCCCTCGGTGCGGTCCACGTCGTCGACGTCGAGACCGACGGCCTCGGAGATCCGTGCGCCGGTGCCGTAGAGGACCTCGAGCAGCGCCCGGTCGCGCAGCGCCAGCGTGGTGCCGGGCGCGCCGGCCGCCTCGAGGATCGCCTCCACGTCAGCGAGCGGCAGTGCCTTCGGGAGCCGCTTGGCCGGCGTCGGCGGCTTCACGGAGGCGGCCGGGTCGCGGGTGGTCAGGCCGTCGCGCAGCGCGAAGCGGTGGAACCCGCGCACGGCCACGAGCGTGCGGGCCGCCGAGCTGGCGCCGAGCGGCGGGTGCTCGTCGTCCCCGGAGCGCAGCGCCACGAGGAAGGCCGTGACCAGCTCGGTCGTCACGTCGTCGAGGGTCTCCACGTCCGCGGTCGCCAGGTACGCGGCGTAGCGGCGCAGGTCGCGACGGTACGAGCTCAGGGTGTTGGCCGCCGCGCCGCGCTCCACCGCCAGGTGGTCGAGGTAGGTCCCGACCGCCCGGCCCAGCGGCGACGTGGCGAGGCTCAGGACGTCTCCCCGCTTCTCGGCCCGACGCCGCCCGACACGCCGCGGGTGCGGCGCGCGTGCAGCGTGAGGACCGCGATCACGACGGGGGCGTCGGTGATCCGGCCGGCCAGGACACCGTCGACGAGGTCCTCGAACGGCACCCACAGCTCCTCCATGTCGGCCTCCTCGTGCCGCAGCACGAACTCGCCGCGGTCGGCCGCGCTGAGGCCCTCGGCGAGGAAGATCGCCGCCTTCTCGGCGCTGATCCCCGGCGAGGGGTAGGTCGTGACGAGGTGCGTCCAGCGCTCGGCGCGCAGGGCACCCTCCTCGACGAGCTCGCGCTGCGCCACCTCGAGGGCGCTCTCGCCGTCGACGTCCAGCAGGCCGGCGGGCAGCTCGACGAAGCGCATCTGCGTGGCGTGGCGGTACTGGCGCAGGCAGAAGACCCGGTCCTCGGCGTCGAGCGCCAGGATCACCGCAGCCCCGGGGTGCTCGAGCACGACGCGTCGGAACGGCGCCTCCTCGGGCGCGCCGGGACGCTGCACGCGGTCGGCCCGCAGCGCGACGACCCACCCGTCGCGGTGCAGGTCCTCGCTCGAGACGACCGGCCAGGAGGCGGGCTCGTCGCGGACGGGAGCGTCCTCGGACCCTGCGTCGTCGGTGCCTGCGCCCACGTCTCAGCCCTCGCCGTCGATGGGGATCAGCAGCTCGCGCTGGCGCACCAGCGCCGCCGCCACCAGACCCGCGAACAGCGGGTGCGGGCGGGTGGGACGCGACTTCAGCTCCGGGTGGGCCTGGGTCGAGACGTAGTAGGGGTGCACGTCGCGCGGCAGCTCGACGAACTCGACCAGCTCGTCGTCGGGCGAGCGGCCGGAGAAGACCAGACCGGCCTCCTCGAGGCGCTCGCGGTACGCGTTGTTGACCTCGTAGCGGTGGCGGTGGCGCTCCTGGATCCGCGCGGCGCCGTAGACCTCGCGCACGATCGAGCCCTCCTGCAGCTCCGCGGGGTAGGAGCCGAGCCGCATGGTGCCGCCGAGGTCGCCGGCGCCCTCGACGAACGCCGCCTGCTCCGCCATCGTGGCGATCACCGGCTCGGGGGTCTGGGGGTCGAACTCGGTCGAGTCGGCGCCCGCGAGGCCCGCGACCTGCCGGGCGTACTCGATCACCATGCTCTGCAGGCCGAGGCACAGCCCGAGCGTCGGGATGCCCTGGGTACGCGCGTGGGTCAGCGCCCCGAGCTTGCCCTCGAGCCCGCGGATCCCGAAGCCGCCGGGCACGCAGATCGCGTCGACGTCCTCCAGGGCTCGCGCGGCACCGGCCGGGGTCGCGCACTCGTCGGAGGGCACCCAGCGCAGGTGCACCTTGGTCTCGTGGGCGAAGCCACCGGCGCGCAGCGCCTCGGCGACCGACAGGTACGCGTCCGGCAGGTCGACGTACTTGCCCACCAGCGCCACCGTGACCTCCTCGGCGGGGTGGTGCACCCGGCGCAGCAGGTCGTCCCAGCGCTCCCAGTCGACGTCGCGGAACGGGAGGTCGAGACGGCGCACGACGTAGGCGTCGAGGCCCTCGCGGTGCAGCACCTTCGGGATGTCGTAGATGGACGGGGCGTCCGCCGCCGTCACCACGGCCTCGTCGTCGACGTCGCACATCAGCGCGATCTTGCGCTTGATCGACGCCGGCAGCTCGCGGTCGGCGCGGCAGATGATCGCGTCGGGCTGGATGCCGATCGAGCGCAGCGCGGCGACCGAGTGCTGGGTCGGCTTCGTCTTCAGCTCGCCCGAGGGGCCGATGTAGGGCACGAGGGAGACGTGGATGAAGAAGCAGTTGCCGCGTCCGACCTCGTGGCGCACCTGGCGGGCGGACTCGAGGAAGGGCTGCGACTCGATGTCGCCGACGGTGCCGCCGATCTCGTGGATCACGACGTCGACGTCGGGCCCGCCCATGGCGAGCATCCGGTCCTTGATCTCGTTGGTGATGTGCGGGATCACCTGCACCGTGTCACCGAGGTAGTCGCCGCGGCGCTCCCGCTGGATCACCGTCGAGTAGACCTGACCGGTCGTGACGTTCGCGATCTGGTTGAGGTCGGTGTCGAGGAACCGCTCGTAGTGACCGATGTCGAGGTCGGTCTCCGCGCCGTCCTCGGTGACGAAGACCTCGCCGTGCTGGAACGGGTTCATCGTGCCGGGGTCCACGTTGAGGTACGGGTCCAGCTTCTGCATGGTGACCGTGAGGCCGCGGGCCTTCAGGAGGCTGCCGAGGCTGGAGGCCGAGAGGCCCTTCCCGAGCGAGGAGGCGACGCCCCCGGTGACGAATACGTGCTTGGTGGGCGTCGAGTTCTTCACGGGCTTCCACCCTACCGGAGTCGAGCCGGATCCGGACGCCGACGCGCCCTCAGCCGACGGGGGCGGCGCCGTCGGCGCCCGAGGTGCCGAAGGAGCCGAGGACGCCCTCGACCGCGGCGCCGAGCGCGATCGCGGCCGTCACCTGCCCGACCGTGGTGTCGGCGCCGTCGACCGTCGTGAAACCGGACACGTCCTCGCCCCGCAGCAGGGACAGGTCGCCGTCCTCGCCGGACGTGGTCGTGCCGACCACGACCTCGCCGACGGCGGCCGAGCCGATGCCCTGGGCGAGACCGGCCAGGAGGGCGGTCGCGGCGGCGTCGGTGCGCTCCTCGCCGAGCACGACGAGGACCAGCGGCGTACGCCCGGCCTGCTCCTCCGGCGCGGTCAGCAGCTCGCCGGACGACAGCGTGTCGAGGATGGCCTGCGAGGTCACGTCGGACTCCTCGCCGTTCTCCTCCGTGCTGGCGATCGCCCGCCCGATCAGGCGCCCGACCCGCTCGTGGGAGCCGAGGTCGCTGGGGATCGCGTCGCCGAGGTCGTTGTCCTCGACGAGCTGGGTGCCCAGCGAGTCGACGTAGCCCTGCTCCCCCGGCACCGTCAGCTTCTCGCGGCCCTCGTAGCGGGCCGCCACCGAGCCGCCGGCCGCCTCGACCTGGGCCACGACGCCGTCGACGGTCGCCGGGTCGGCGCCAGCGAGCGTCAGGAGCGAGACCTGCTGGCCCTCGAGGCGGTCGCCGTACAGCTGCGGGCCGACCGTCTCGGCGAAGGCGTCGCCGTACTCGGCGTGGGTCGCGGAGCCGTCGTCGGTCTGGCGGGCGGGCTCGGTCGCGTCGTCCGTGCGGCCCAGCTCGGACAGGGGCCCACCGCCCAGGATCACGCCGACCGCGAGGGCGACGAAGACGGCGACGACGGAGAGCAGGTGGTGGCGGAACGAGATCAACGGAACAGTCCTTGCAGGTAGTCGACGACCGAGCCGAACGAGGCGGCGACGTCCTCGCCCCACATCTGGCCGACCGGGGTCACGGAGATGGCGGCGACGACGACCAGCAGCCCGACGAGCGCGAGCACGAGCAGGTGGACCGGTCGGATGCTGCCGGAGTAGAGCGTCGGCACGGTGGAGGCGTCGACCAGCCGACCGCCGACCCGCAGGCGGGTCAGGTACGTGCTGGCGAGCCCGGCACGCTGCCGGTCGAGGAAGTCGGGCAGGGTCGCGCTGACCCCCACCCCGACGATCACCGAGGCGCGCTCGCGGTCGGCGATGAGGAGCGCGACGTCCTCGGCGGTCGCGCGCGTCTGCACCTTGCGGGGGCGTACGCCCAGCCGGTCCAGCTGCGCGGCCGCCTCGCGGCTGATGCCCTCCGGCACCACGGCGATGACGTCGGTGGCGGCCTTGAGCGCCTTGGTCGACGGCAGGGCGGCGTCGATCCCGCTGCTGAGGACGACCACGTCGGCGGGACGTCCCGCGGCCAGCAGGTCGTCCGCGGCGCGGTCGACCCCGACCAGCACGGGCCGCTGCTCGGTGAGGAAGCGCTTCAGCGAGCGCAGCACGTCGTCGGAGCTCTCGTTGCGCACGACCACCACGACCGGGCGCTCGGCGATCGGGGCGTCGACGTCCGGGATGCCGCGACCGTGCAGCAGCAGGTCCTGCTCGCGGCGCAGGAACTCGCTGGCGTTGTGGGTGAACGTGTCGAGCTGGCTGGTCAGGCCCTCGCGGGCCTCGGCGAGGAGGCGCGCGACGAGCTCGGCGTCGACCTCCCGCCCGGTCGCGACGGGCTCCTCGGCGCCCTCGACGTGCACCGCGCCCTCGTGCACCCGCACGGCGGCGCCGTCGCGCACGAGCTTCAGCACGCCCTCGCCCAGGCTGTCGACGACGGGCAGGCCGGCGTCCACGAGCACCTGCGGGCCGCGGTTGGGGAAGCGTCCCGACACCATCGGCTGCACGTTGAGCACGGCCGCGACACCGGCGTCGACGAGGGACTGGGCCGTCGCCTGGTCCATGTCGACCAGGTCGAGGAGGGCGACGTCCCCGGCGCGCAGGCGCGGGACGAGCGTGGTGACCCGGCGACCGACGCGGACGGGGCCGCTGGTGCCGGGCAGGACGGGGGTGCCGTCGGTTCGGGTTCGCAGTCTCATGGCCCGACCATGCTGGCACTCCCCGGGGCCCGGATCGCGCAGGCGCGGCCGGGCGCGTCGTGTGGTCAGGACCTCCCCGAGCGCGCCTGCCCGGCGGACGCGAGCAGCTCGCGGGCGTGCGCCACCGCCGTGTCGGAGGCCTCCAGGCCGGCGAGCATCCGCGAGAGCTCGTGCTCGCGGGCGGTGTCGTCCAGCACCGTGAGGCCCGAGCTGGTCACCGAGCCGTCGCTCTCCTTGCGCACCACGACGTGGGTGTCCGCGTACGCCGCCACCTGCGGCAGGTGCGTGACCACCAGGACCTGCTTGTGCGCGGCGAGCGCCGCCAGCCGGCGCCCGATCTCGATGCCCGCCTTGCCGCCGACCCCGGCGTCGACCTCGTCGAAGACGAACGTGGGCACGGGGCTGGTCGCGGCGAGGGAGACCTCGAGCGCGAGCATGACGCGGGAGAGCTCGCCGCCGGAGGCGCCCTTGCCGAGCGGGCGCGGCTCGCTGCCCGTGTTGGCCGCGAGGAGCAGCTCGACGTCGTCGAGGCCGTGCCGGGCGAAGCGCAGGCGCCGCTCGCCGACCTGCAGGGGCTCGACGTCGTCGTCCTCGCCGCCCTCGGACTGCGCGACGTCGATGCGGAAGCGCGCGTGCGGCATCGCGAGCTGCGCGAGCTCGGCCTCGACCCGCGTGCCGAGCTCGGCGGCGGCCGTGGTCCGGGCGGCGCTGAGCGCGGCGCCGGCCGCGGCCAGCTCGTCGCGCAGCCGCGCCCGGTCGGCCCGCAGGCCCTCGATGCTGTCGTCGGCGCCCTCGAGCTCGGTGAGCCGCTGCGCCGAGCGCTGCGACCAGGCGAGCACGTCGGCGACGGACTCGCCGTACTTGCGCTGCAGCGCCGTCAGCGCCGCCCGCCGCTCGGAGACCGCGGCGAGGCGGGCGGGGTCGACCTCGACCCGCGAGGCGTAGGAGGCGACGTCGGCCGCGACGTCGGCGAGCAGGTAGCCGACCTCGGCCACCCGCTGCGCGAGCGCGGCCACCTCTGCGTCGTGCTCGACCACACCCTCGAGGGCTGCGCGCGCCGCGGCGACGGTCGCCAGCGCGTCGGGCGCACCGGTCTCGCTCGAGAGCGCCTCACGCGCCTGCTCCGCAGCGGTGCGTAGCTCGTCGGCGTACCCGAGCCGCGACTCCTCGGCCGCCAGCTCGACGTCCTCGCCGGCCGCCGGGGCCACGGCCTCGATCTGCTCGAGCCCGAAGCGCAGCAGGTCGGCCTCCTGGGCACGTTCCTGCACGCTCGCCAGGGTCGTGGCGAGCTCGCGCTCGACGGCGACGAGCGCGTCGTGGGTCTCGCGGTACGTCCGCAGCAGCGCCCCGACCTCCTCGCCGCCGAAGCGGTCGAGGGCCTCGCGCTGCGCCGCGGGTCGCAGGAGGCGGTGCTGGTCGGACTGGCCGTGGACGGCGACGAGGGGCCCGGCGAGCTCGCCGAGCACGGCGACCGGTACGCCCGCACCACCGGCGTACGCGCGGCTGCGGCCCTCCGCGGAGATGTTGCGGGCCAGCACGACCGCGTCGTCCTCGACCACGCCGCCGGCCTCCTCGACGGCCGGGCCGAACCCGGCGAGCGAGGTCGTGCGCACGACGCCCTCGACCCGCGCGGCCTTCGCGCCGGTGCGCACGGCCCCGCTGTCGGAGCGGCCGCCGAGCAGCAGCCCGAGCGCGGTCACGATCATCGTCTTGCCGGCGCCGGTCTCACCGGTCACGACGGTCAGGCCGGGCCCCAGCGGGAGCGTGGAGGAGTCGATGACCCCCAGCGAGCTGATCCGGATCTCATCGAGCACGGTCGCGCACCTCCCCTGATCCCGCGTCCTGACGGCGCCGCTCGGCGGCCCCGCGCCAGCCCTCCACCGACAGCCCGAACTTCGCCACCAGCCGGTTCGCGAAGGGCGAGGCGTGCAGGCGCACCAGCCGCACCGGCTGGGCCGAGCGCGTCACCTCGATCCGCGCCCCCGTCGGCAGCTCGACGGTGCGTCGCCCGTCGCACCACAGCACGCCGGCGCCGGTGCCCGGCGTCAGCAGCTCGACGGCGATCACCGACGTCGGCGCCACGACCATGGGCCGCGCGAAGAGCGCGTGGGCCGAGATCGGCACCATCAGCAGCGCCTCGACCTCGGGCCACACCACCGGCCCGCCGGCGCTGAAGTTGTACGCCGTGGAGCCCGTCGGCGTCGCCAGCACCACCCCGTCGCAGCCCCAGCGCGAGATCGGGCGCCCGTCGACCTCGAGGACGACCTCGATCATCCGCTCCCGGGCGGCCTTCTCCACCGACGCCTCGTTGAGCGCGAACGTGTGCGCGAGCAGCTGGTTGTCGTGGAACACCGTCACGTCGAGGGCGAGGCGCTCCTCGATGGTGTACCGCCGCTCGAGGACGGCCTCGATCGTCGCCGCGACCGCGTCGTGCTCCGCCTCGGCGAGGAAGCCGACGTGGCCCAGGTTGACGCCGAGCAGCGGGGTGCCGGCCCGACGGGTGCGCTCGGCGGCCCGCAGGATCGTGCCGTCGCCGCCGATGACGACCGCCAGCTCGACGTCGAGGTCCGGCAGCTCCGGGTCCTCCACGACGCGCACCGCGGGGCCGCCCGCGGGAGACGTGAGGTCCAGGTCGGGCGCCTCGTCCGCGGGGACCAGCACCTCGATCCCGCCCGCACCGAGCGCACGGCACATCTCCTCGGCCACCGACCGGGCGTCGGCGCGACCGGTGTGGGTGAGCACCAGGGCCCGTCGCGTCGTGCTCATCCGTCCGCCTCCTCGCCCGAGCCCCGCCGCACCTCGGCGAGGATCGCGTCGTCGTCGACCTCGCTCGGCCCTCGGCGCAGCCACAGGAAGAACTCCACGTTCCCGGACGGTCCGGGCAGCGGGCTCGTCACCACCGCGCGGGCGCCCCAGCCGCGGGCGGCCGCGGCCGCGGCCACGTCGCTCACGGCCTCGGCGCGCAGCGCGGGGTCGCGCACGACGCCGCCCTTGCCGACCCGCTCCTTGCCGACCTCGAACTGCGGCTTCACCATGAGCGCGAGGTCGCCGTCCGGAGCGGTCACGGACAGCAGGGCGTCGAGAACGAGCGTCAGCGAGATGAACGAGAGGTCGCCGACCACCAGGTCGACCGGCCCCTCGGTGGTCTCGAGGTCGAGGTCCCGGATGTTCGTCCGGTCGCGCACGAGGACGCGCGGGTCCTGGCGCAGCGACCAGGCGAGCTGGCCGTACCCGACGTCGACCGCGACCACCGCCGCGACGTCGCGGCGCAGCAGGACGTCGGTGAAGCCGCCGGTGGAGGCGCCCGCGTCGAGCGCCCGGCGGCCCGCGACGGCGAGACCCTCCGCCGCGAAGGCGTCGAGCGCGCCCACGAGCTTGTGCCCGCCGCGGGAGACGAAGTCGGGACGGTCGGGGTCGTCGCGCACCACGATGGCCACGTCGGTCGTCACGCCGGTCGACGGCTTGCCGGCCACCGCGCCGGCGACGAGCACGCGACCCGCGAGCACCAGCTCGGATGCGTGCTCACGCGAGCGCGCGAGGCTGCGACGGACCAGCTCCGCGTCCAGGCGCAGGCGCCGCGGACGCGCGGGGCGAGATGCCATCGGGCGTCAGCCCGCGGCCGAGGTGTCGAGGACGGAGCGCAGCCCCTGGTGCACGCGGTCGAACACGGCGACGTGGGTGTCCACGGCAGTGCCGTCCAGCTCCTCGAGCGCGGTGAGGGCGGCGTCGACGTCGGCGTCGCCGGTCGGTGTCACCCGCGTCGGCCCCACGCGGTCGTCGAGGTCGACGGTCGGCGCGGGCGAGGATTCGAACATGCGCCCGAGGCTACCGGCCCGCGGCCCGCGTGGCGGGCAGCGCCACCCGGCTGTGGACGAGCGCGGTGCCGGCGACCCGCCCGGTCCCGTCCGCGTGGTGCCACAACGCCGTCGCCAGGGCGCGCCACCAGTCCGAGGCCGTCCCCTCGCCGTCCACCTGCGCCTCGTCGTCCTCCACCCAGGAGCGCCATCCGCCCACGTGGGCGACGTCGTCGTCCACGCGCGGCTCGGGCTGCGGCTCGAGCAGTCCGGCGAGGTCGGCGGACAGGTACGTGGGCCTCGACTCCCGCGGACACTCCGCGAGTGCCGCGGCGTCGCTCACCCCGGTCATCACCAGCAGCGTGGCCACGTCGACCGCCGCCCCGCCCTCGATGTCGGTGTCGATCCGGTCACCGACCATCAGCGGCCTCGAGGCGCCGGTGCGTCCGATCGTGGTGCGCAGCAGCGGAGGGGACGGCTTCCCGGCGACCGCTGGCCCCACCTCGGCGAACCGCGTCAGCATCTCGACCAGCACTCCGTGTCCGGGCGCCGGTCCCTGCGGGGTCGGGATGGTCCGGTCGGTGTTGGACGCGACCCAGGGCGTACCGCCGCGCACGGCCACGGCGGCCGCCATCACGTCACGCCACAGCACATCGGGTCCGTAGCCCGTCACGACCACGTCGGCGGGCGCGCCGACCCCCACGACCTCGAGGTCCTCGGCGGCCAGGGCTGCGTGCAGCCCCTCCCCTCCGAGGGCCGCGACCCGCGCGGAGGCGCCGTGGCGCGAGCGTACGAGCGCGGCCGCCGCCTGCGCGGACGTCACCACGTCCTCGACCGTGGCGTCCACGCCGACCCGCCGCAGGTGCTCCGCGACGGTCTCCGGCGTCCGGGACGCGTTGTTGGTGACGAACGCGAGCCGGGTGCCGACCTCGCGGCAGGCGGCGAGGTGCTCGGAGGCGCCGGGGACGCCCTCTCCCCCGACGTAGACGACGCCGTCGAGGTCCAGCATGACGACGTCGTGGAGGGCCGCCAGGCTCTCGGTGGTGGACCTCAGCAACGTGCTCCCCTTCGCCGGTCGTCTTGCGAGCGCACCCTACGATGCACCGGTGGGAGCGGACGACGTGGGAGAGGCCTCCGCCGTCGCGGGACCCCTCGTGCTCTCCCCCTTCGCAGCGACCCGTCTGGCCCCCGCCCGCGTGGGCGACCCGGCCTCCGCGCGGCTGCTGGCCCGACCGCACCGCGCCGTCCCCGAACGGGTGCGCCGCTGGCGCCGGCTGGGCAACCTGACCCAGGACTCGCGACCCGCCCTGTACGTCCACGAGTACAGCACCCAGGGATTGACCGTGCGTGCGCTCGTCGCGCTCGCCGGCGTCGGACCGGCCGCCGGCGACCCGGCGTCCGCTGCGATCGTCCCGCACGAGGACGTCGATCCCGCGCAGGTGCGCGAGCTCGCCTCGCGGATGCGGGCGATGCGGGTCAACCCCGCCCCGATCCTCCTCCTGCACCGGGGCGCGAACGACGACCAGGGGCTGGTCCGCGAGGTGGTCGCGGGACCGCCCGACGCGGACTACGTCGACCGGGCGGGCCAGCGACACAGGTTCTGGTCCGTCACGGACGAGGAGCGCACGAGCGCGATCGCAGCGTCGTACGCCCGGCACCACACCGTGGTCGCCGACGGCCACCACCGGCTCGCGGCCTACCAGCAGCTGCACCGCGACTCCCCCGGCACCGACTGGGAACGCGGGCTCGCCATGCTCGTGGACCACTCGACCACGCCGCTCTTCCTCGCGGCCATCCACCGCGTCCTGCGCGGGGTGCCGCTGGCGGCGCTCGTCGACGCGGTCGATGCGGTCGGCCTGGGCCCGATGAAGTCCCTCGACCCCGACGACGCCGTGCACGCGCTCGCGCCGGCGACGATGGTCCTGACCGACGGCCACCAGGCGTGGGCTGCCGAGATCGGCGCACCTGACGTCCTGGCCGTGGAGGTGCTGCACAAGATCGTCCTGCCGGCACTGGAGATCCCACCGGTGGTCGAGTACCACCACGCCGCCGACGGCGCGCTGGGCCGCCTGAGCCCGACCGCGCGAGGCGGCGAGGAGCGCGTCGTCGCGCTGCTGCCGGCGGTGGGATACGACGCGCTGGTCAGCGTCCTCGACGCAGGACGACGTCTGCCGCAGAAGGCCACGTCGTTCCAGCCGAAGTCGAGCCTGGGCGCCATCATGCGCCTCGTGTGACCCCGCGGCTGCAGCTGTGGGCGATATGTCTCCCACGACTGCCCGCGGAGCGTTCGCCTCGAGCACGCAGAAATGACTGTAGGGGCCGGGTGCGGAACAAAGTTCCGCATCCCCAGCCCCTACAGCAAAAGAATGTCCGGCGGCGTC
>NZ_JAVYII010000001.1:750742-861366 GCF_032378595.1 Nocardioides imazamoxiresistens | reverse complement strand
CAATCACCACCGCGGTCACACCGCACTCGGCGGCCGATCACCAGCCGACCTCGTACCCAACCTGCGTGGACAGAACAACTAGGCACTTCCGGCGACCTCTCTCGACGGCAGCTGAGCTCACGTCTCGCGGAGCTCCCGGCGGATGGCTGTCACTTCGGGATGGCCGATGTGCGCCTTCTTAACGTATGAGGTTCGGACATGGCGGGTCATCTAGGCGTTGGCTGAGGAGCCAAGCACCCAAGCCTGAGGCTGTTCTGCTCGGGGTCCTGCTCGGGGTCTTCGGCCTACTTGCGGCTCCGATGCTGGTCCAAGCAGCCGTGCTGGCCGTATGCGGCTTCGCGTTCGACGAGTCAGTGCCTCTAGAGGAGCCGTTCAGTGGGCTGGGTGGCCTGCTTCGGGGACGGTTTGGTGATGGGCTCGCGCCAGAGCAGCGGCGGGCGTTGCCGCCGGATGCGGCGCTCTGGGCGGTGACCGCGCTGATCGTCGCCGCAGGTGCAGTGTTCGCTGGGCTCTTCGGCGCCTGGGTGGCGCGCCAGCGTTCGTTGGAGGCGAGTGGTGTCGCGGGGCGTCAGGATGCATTGGGTGCCCTCGGAGTTCGTCAACTTCGTGCTCGCGCGGCGACGATTCGACCCGACGTGCACACGAAGTCGTCGGTTCGGATCGGGTGGAGGGTAGGGACGCTTCCGCGAGCGTTCTTGTCCGGGAGCAGCCCTTGTCGGGACCGCAACGCGCTGTGGATCCCTTTCGACCGGACGGCGTGCGTTGTTGGTCCCCAGGGCTCGGGGAAGACGCTGGACGTCCTGGCGCCAACATTGCTCGGCGCACCGGGAGCGGCGCTAGTGACGCTCACCAAGCCGGAAGATCTGTTTCTGACGCTGCGGTCGCGGACTCGCCCGACCGCAGCGGAGGGCGGCGGCGAGCGTCCTGTCGTCGTACTGGATCCGTTCGGCGTAGTGCCGGGGCTTCCACCGCTCGTGTGGGATCCGCTGGCCGGGTGCGCCGACCCTCTAATCGCTGAGCGCCGTGCGAAGGCGTTCGCATCGGGCGTATCGAAGGGTGCGTCCGAGCAGTCGGCGCGGTTCTATGCGGGCGAGTGCGCGAAGGTCCTGCAGGGGTACTTCCACGCCGCCGCTCTCGCGGGTCTCGATCTCGACGACGTCATGGGTTGGGTAGCCGACCCGCGTACGGATCCTCGGGCGGAGGAGATCCTGCGGACCCACCCTTACGCGGCGCGTCATTGGGATGGTCTGCTTCGGGGTGCGCTTTTCGGTGACGAGCGGACGGCCGGGAACACGATCACCACGGTGCAGCAGGCGATGAGTCTGTTCTTCCAGACCTCGATCCGCGAGCGTTGCACGCCAACGCCGGAGCGCCCCGCGACGGACATCGAGGCGCTGATCCGTGCGAACGGCACCATCTACCTGCTGGGCCGGGAGGACCCGTACGCGTCCGCTTCGCCGCTGATGACGGCCGTGACCGAGGACGTACTCGACACGGCGAAGGGGTTGGGCGAGACGTCGCCGTACGGCCGGTTGTGCCCACCGTTCCTCGCGACGCTCGACGAGCTACCGTCGACGGCGCCGATCCCGACGCTGGCGACGCGGATGGCGAACGAGCGTGCGTTGGGGATCTCGTTCATCATCGCTGCGCAGACGTGGCGGCAGCTGGTGCGGTGCTTCGGCGACGACGAGGCGCGGACGATCCTCGGCCTGTCGAACAACCTGATCGTGTTCGGGGGCGGGAAGGACGTGGGCTTCTACCGCGAGCTGTCCGACCTGATCGGGCAGCGCACGGTGATGCGTGAGGGCGAGTCGCGTTCGGGTGGCTGGTGGAAGTCGGAGAAGAGTCGGAACTGGTCGCCGCACGAGACGCCGATCCTGCAGGCCTCCGAGCTGCGCCGGATCCCCGAGCGGCAGGCGCTCGTGCTCTCCGAGGCGCACCCGCCGATCCTGGCGCACCTCGACCGCTGCATCGACAGCCGCTACGCACGACGACGCGGGTGGACGACGCAGCTGATCGAGGATCAGCGGGCGGTGCGACTCCAGGTCGCCGAGGCCCGTGCGAAGCAGTCGCCATCGGCGCAGTACGGCGTGAGCGGGAGCGCGCCGGATGCCTGAGCCGAGCCGGGTGGATCTGTTGGTTCCACGGCTGATTGCAGAGCCCTTCCCCGACCTTCCGGCTGCGGTGGCTGACCGCGTCGTACGGCTCCAGGTCGCGGCGGCAGAGCAGCCGGAGTCGGCGTCTGGTGTCGCGGAGGTCGCGAGTCTGCAGCGTCCGTGGGACCCGGCGACGTGCGAGCCGGACGTCCGGTACGCGGTCTGGTCCTGGGTCGACGAGGTCGCTGCGTGGATCAACTCCCAGCACCTGTGGAGCGTGAACCGTCCGGGTATCCCGGAGTGCTGGCCTCAGCACCCCCACCTCGCGAACGAGCTCGTCGTGGTCGCCTTCGAGAGATACCTGACGTCGTACGCAACGTCGCCGATGAACCTGGCAGAGTGGCAGCGCTCAACGCTCCCGCTGTTCCTGGACCGGATAAGCCAGACCCTCGGTTCAGGGTGCCAACCCGGTCGGCACGTCGAGTCGCCGCGCAGCGAACGCAACCGCACCTATGCGGCACGCGGGGCACGAGAGCAGCGCCGCGACCTCATCGATGTCGACGCGACCTCCTGACGACCATCCGTGTCGTCCCGGGGCGTTCGCGGATCGCACTCACGTCGCGGTGTCAGACCAGGCGGTCCTCGAGGAGGTAGGCGGTGCGGCCCTTGACGTCGAGAAGATCGAGCATCAGCGGTGTGGACGTCCACCGCTCCACCATTGCCAGCGCGGTCCCGATCCACGACGGACCGGTGTCGAGGTCTGAGGAGTCATCGAGCTCGTCGGCGTCGGGGAGCGACCGGAACGGAGCCAGGAAGTCGTCGAGTTCTGCGGCTTCGGGGGGCGCCTGGTCGCCGTACCGCACCTCTTCAGGTCCGATCAGAACGCTGCCGGCCTCCGCGCAGGTGCAGCACGCCATCGCGTTGACGTTCCAGAACGCGCTCGCAACACGACCACCCTCAGCCAGTCGACTCGCTGCAGCGATGACCTCGGCTTCGTTCCCGCGGTAGCCGTTGTCCTCGACCACGACGATGCGGTCCGCCCGAACGTCGAACCAGACGTGCCAGGAATGGGCGTCACCGAAGGGCGGCGGGTCGTACGGGTCGGGGACCGGAGAGGTCAGGTCCGCGCCCCACAGGGCTGCGACGGCGGCCAGGTCGGTCGTGGGGATCACGGTGATGCACGCGGCCGCCAGGCCGTCGCGCTCGAACACCGCGTACGCCTCGACGGCAGCCGTTGCGTCTGCGCTCATCGTTCCCCCAGGAAGTAGGCGACACCCGTCTGGGTGTCAGCATCTCGAGGCATCGTCGCAGCACCTGCTCTCGCGCGGGCCAGATTTCGAAGGGCTTGGCTGTTGGCGGCCCGTCGTGTGCAGCTCAGCGTGGCGGCGCGTTGCCCTGCTCCCCTCCCAAGGGGCGGTGAGCGGTGATGTCGCGTGGTGCGGGAGAAGGTGCGAGCGCACGCGAACGGGAGGGACGAGGCGCCGTGCCCCTCTCGGTGGGCTTGCCCGCTCTCGATCGCGGCGGATCGATACGGCTCAACTCGTCGCTAGTGACGTCGTCGATGTTGTTGTCGCGTCGGGTGCTGTGGTGGAGGACTTCATGTTCGAGGATGCCGGGGGAGAGTCGCAGCGCGTGGTTGACGGCGGCGATGGCCGCGGGCCAGGTCTCGACGGGTCGGGCGGCGATGATCGCGGCGGTGTCGCGGGTGAGTCGTAGGCGGGTGGCGGGTTGTGTCCGGTCGGCGGGTGAGTGGAGCCTGGCGCGGATGAGCGCGTCGCCGAGCGGGATCCGAGCTCGGATCGCGTCGGCGAGCGCGGCTGGTCCTTGTTCGTGGAGGAGGTCGGCGGGGTCGAGCCCTTCGGGCAGGGACAGGTGTGTGGGGTCGATGCCGTGGGCAGTGAGTCGCCAGTAGGCGCGTTGTGCTGCGGTCCAGCCGGCGGGGTCGTGGTCGGTGGCGATCGCGAGGTGATCGGCGATCGCGTCAGATGTGGCTTCATGGGGGCGTGCCCATCGTGTGAGGAGTGCGATCTGGTGGTCGGTGAGCGCTGTGCCGAGGGGCGCGATCCCGACAGCCGCGGCCTCGGCGGTTCCGCCCAGTGAACGTGACGACGCGTGGGCGAGGGTGATGGCGAGTGCGTCGAGGGGCCCTTCGACGAGTACGGGGAGTGCGCCAGCGGTGAGTGGGCGCTGGTTCTCGGCGTACCCGAACAGTGCTTCGGACTTCTTGAACACGGTGGTGGTGCGGGTGTTGAGGTACTTCGGGCCTGCGTAGTCGTGGTCGGTCTTCGTGGGGTTGCGGCGTCCGACGAACCCGACGAGGCCTCCGTCGGGTTCGCGGACCGGGAGGACAAGCCGGTCGCGGAACACGTCGACCCACTCGACATCCGCGCCGTCGCCGCCGTCGGTGCCGTCTTCGCGCCCGGAGCGTCGTTGCTTGACGAGGCCGGCGGCGTGGAGTTCGGCGAGGCTCGCACCGTGGTCGAGGAGGTGGGTGAGGAGAGCTCGTGGTCCGCGTGGTGCGTAGCCGACGGTTGGCCCGGCGTCGCTGAGACCCGATAGGTCTGGGTGGAGGAGCAGCTCGGTGAGTTCGCCGAAGCGGTGGGCGAGGTAGGGGCGTGCCCATCCGCCGCGGATGTCGAGCTGGTCGCGATAGAAGGCTGCTGCCTGCTCGTTGAGATCGACGATCCGTGCTGGCTTGGTGGTCACAGCAACGGAGGCGTCCGCCGGAGGGCTGGGCGGGAATGCCACGGGGGCTGCTGCCTCTGGTGGAGCCGTGACGTTCACGTCCGCAGAACCGACGGGACCTCTGGTGTCGACGGGATCGGCGGACCCGGTGGAGCGGCTGACGCCGACGGTGTGCCGTGGGGGTGGGTCGGTGAGCACCGCGATGCGATGGACCAGGGCTTCGCCGAGTTCGTGGGGTCCGATGGTGTCGGGGAGCGCGTCGATGCAGGTCTGGAGCAGCACTGCTGGCGTCCAGGTGCCACTCGTCTGGTCGTTCTGGTCGGTTCGGTGGGGGTGGCGGGTGGGTGTGGTGGCTTCGTCGATGGCGGCGACGAGTGCGGGCCAGGCGGGGGAGCGGCGTACTGCCTGAGCGTGCGACCGGGGGAGGGCGTTGTCGAGGTCGCCGGTCCAGGTGGGGTGGAGAAGGTCGCCGGCGTGGGGGTCGGTGACGACGGCGGGTCCGAGATGTCGTGCGAGGCGCCACCACAGCGCGGCCGCCGGCGTCTCGCTCGGAAGCGGGCGCGGAGTGCCCGTTACGCCCACGCCAGTGCCGCTGGGGTCAGTGTTGCCGGGGTTGGTGTCGCCGGGGGATGGGGAGCGGGTGGTGACCGCTTCGGCGACGAGGGCTGCGGGGTCGAGGCCGCCACGTTCGAGCTGCGCGAGGCGTTGGCACAGCACCGGTGCCCAGGCGTCGTCGCGGACCGCTGCGGGTAGCGACTGGTACCAGCCGCGTCGCGTGTATTGATAGGTCGAGGTGATCGCGGCCGCGCGGCGTCGCAGGTTATTGCGGTGTTCACCGAGCCGTCCGTACGCCGCGGGACCTGCGGGTTGCGTGTCCTCGGCGGGTACGCCGCGGGCGGCGCGCCACACGGCCAGATCCACCACCAGTCCAGCCGCAGCCTCGGTGGACGTGCCCGTGGCTGTGTTGTTCGTGGTGAGGAGCAGTCGGGCCCATGCGGGTAGGTCACCGGGGCGGGACGGGGTCCAGGCGCGGGTCGCGTTGGCGACGGTGGTGGCGTGTTCACGGACGGCGTCGCCTGCAGCGGTGAGGTAGGGGCCCCAGTCGCTGTCGTCGGCGAGTGCGTCGGGGATGCGTGGCAGCCATGCGAGCGGAGCATCGGATCCACGCGCGTGGCCTGCAGGCTGGGAGTCGTGGAGCGTTGCGAGGCGGTGGTCGAGGACGGCCGCGGGGTCGCGAGCGTCTCCGAGCGGCGCGGCACGGAGGAGTTGCTGCAGCAGTTCGGCGGCGCGATGGCTGCGGATGGCTGTGCGACGGGCGAGCTCGGCGGGGGTGAGGTACGCCGAGGACAGTCGGAATCGCGGCCGACTCGGACTGCCCAGCGTCTCGCCGGCGTCTTCGTCGTGGGGCGTGTCGAGGGCTGCGAGCGCGAGGTGGGAGCGCAGGGTGGGCCAGGCGGGAGCCTGGTCGAGGCCGTGCCGAGCAGCTAGGTCGTCGAGTTCGGCGAGGGTGGTGTCGCCGAGGACGCGTTCGGCGGCGTAGTGGACGGCGTCCTCGTATCGCCCGGCGGCGGCGTGCAGGAGAGCAGCTGGGTCGTTCGCAACGGCGAGCTCGGACTTGGCGGAGCGGGCGGATCCGTCCCTACCCAGAATGGCGGTGAGCTGCTCGACGGGTGTCGGGGGTCGCAGGGTGTCGGGGTGGAGGGCGGTGTGAGGGTCTCCGTCGGTGCCGGTGGCGAGGTAGACGTGGTTCGAACTGCGGCCGCGGGTGAGGGCGACGTAGAGCAGGTTGCGGTCCTCTGCGCCGGTCAGAACCGTGTGGGACGTGTCGACGGTAAGGCCTTGGGCGCCGTGGATGGTGGTCGCGTACCCGAGTTGCACGTGCTCGCGGACGTACGCCGCGGGCAGCGTGACCGCTCGGCCGTGCTGGCCGTGGGCCAGGCTGAGACGCCCGTCGGCGTGCACGCGGGTGATGGTCCAGCGGTCGCCGTTCTTCACCCAGTCGCTCGCGGTGACGCGCAGGGCGCGGTCGTTGCGGCGGGTGATGACGGTGTCGGCGACCGATGCTTCGGTGCCGTCGTCGAGCTCAACCATCGGACCGCCTGGGTCGGCCGGTCCGGTCGTGCCGTTCCTCTGGCCGGTCTGGAGGGCTTGGAGGCGGTGGGTGCGGGCGCGGGTGTTGAGTTCGGCGACGAGGTCGCGGGTGGGTGCGAGCATCACCGAGGCGCGTCCGGCGGCGGTGTCGGTAGCCCAGGCGTTGAAGGTGTGGTCGAGGGTGTGGCCGGTGTCGCCGACGTGGAGGCGGTCGTGGTCGGCGTAGAACCCGACGGAGGTGGGGTCGCCGTCGCGTACGGCCAGCGTCGCTGCTGCTTCGGCGGGATCATGGAATCGCATGACTTCGGTGAGCGTGACCGCCCCACCAGTGGCTTCGGTGGTGGCGATGTCGCGCAGGATCCCGCTGGCTTCGACGGCGGCGAGCTGACGGTCATCGCCCACGAGGCGGATGCTCGCGCCCCGCTCAAGCGCGAACTCGGTGACGACAGCGAGGTCGCCGGTGGGGGCCATGCCGGCCTCGTCGATCACGATCAACGTCTCCGGACCGATGCCCCTGACCCACTCGGGTGCTGCTGCTCGGGCGGTCTGGTCGGCGTCGGGACGGATGTGGTGGACCAGTTTCGCGAGCGTGTCACTGATGCCAGCTGAACCGATCGCTTCGGCGAGCTGCTGCGCGGCCGCCGCGGAGGGCGCTAGACCGATCACGGTGGACTCGGTGGTGCTGGGCTGGTCGGGGAGACCAGTGGGTGTGCGAGGAGGGGGTGTGGTGGTGGTCCAAGCGCGGGCGAGGACGCTGATCGCGGTGGTCTTCCCGGTCCCGGCGGGCGCGAGCGCGAGTTGAATCCGCCGTCCGGAGGTGGCCAACTCCCGCACAAGGGACGCTTGGGAGGCGTTCAACGTCACGCCGTTCGCAGTCGATTCGGCGAGCGCGATCTCGACGCGGACGTCACTGACCCGTGTGCCGTCGGTCCGTGATGCGGCGTCGAGAACGACCCGTTCGGCGTCGAGCACGGCGCGGGAGGTGAACAGCTGCGACCCGTGGACCGAGTACACCGACGCCCCGTCGGGCCGCTTCAGCGCGAGCGGCGTGTGCTCGGCGACGGTCGTCTCGATGTCGGGGCGAGCGTCGACCGGCCGTGCTCGGTCGACCGTCGGTGGCCGGTCGGGGACGCCCCCGATGGCCACTGAGTGCTGCTCGAGGGCGGCGTCGACGATCAGGTCGCGCACGACTTCTAGGTCCGCGACCCCCGTACCGTCCCCACCCATACGCGGGCTGGCGGTGAGGTCGTGGCTGCGGATCTGGCGCATCGCCTCGGCCCTGAGGTGCCAGACCTGCCACGTCGAACGGTCGGCTGCGACGCGCTCGACCACGTTAGCGGCGATCCGCTGTACAAGATCAGTGCTGATCGTGAGTACAGCAGGTTGGTGGGGAGGCCAGTCACACTGCCGGTTGAGCGCGTGTCCAAGCATCGCCTCGACCGCGCCGCTGCTTCCGAGGACGGTCTCTGCCTCGGCTCGCCAGGTCGTGCGTTGCTCGGCTTCGGAGCGGGGTGCGTGCTTGGCCTGCCGGGTCTCGAGCGTGGCTTGTTGTGCGAGGGCGAGGGACTCGACCGCGGTCGGCGGACGACCCTGCGCCTTCTGGAACCCGGAGGCGAGCTCGCGGCGTCGGGTCTCGATCGCTGCGGAGCGTGACGACCACGCCTCCGCGAGCCGTGGATCGACCCCGACGACCTCACGCACCTGCCGCCGACCGCGACCGATGGCGGCGTCGATGGCGGCCGACGGCTCGCCGGTGGGGGATCGGGTCGGACTGCGGTGGGTGCCGCGGTGGGTGCCGCGGTCGGCGAACCGGACGCCGAGTCGGGACACGAGTTCGGCTTCGAGGAAGGTGTTGTACGACTCCGACAACGCGACTGTGGCTTTGTGCAGGACGCGTCCGTCGATGGCGAGCCAGCGGCCGGTCTGGTCCTGGACCTTGTTCGAGATGGCGACGTGGGTGTGGAGGTTCGGATCGCCAGCGCGTGAGTCGCGGTGCGTGAACAGGGCGGCGATCATCCCCCGGGTCGCGACCTGCTGGACGCCGTTGCGGCCACGGCGGGTGAACAAGACCTCCCGTTCCAGATAGGCGAGCGTGCGCTCCACGGCGGCGTCGTGCGCTGCTTCGACCTCAAGTGCGGTTGTGGGGTCGGCGAGTGCCCACAGCGTGGAGACGCTCTTGACCGGCGTGAATGTGAGGTCGTAACCGGCGACGGCGTCGGTCTTCTGCCGCGAGACCCGTGCGAGGAATCCGGCACGTTCGCGATCGCCCAAGGGCGCGCGACCGTGCTCGACCACGAACAGCTCGTCTGCGAGCGCCGTCCGGATCCGTGCCCGCACCTCGTCGGGGACCGGCGTGTTCCACGCCCGGCCCTGGCTGGCGTTGTGCTCGCCGTAGCGTCGGGCGAGCTCGCAGTGGAAGCTCGGTGCGCCATGGACCGCGAACAACGCGCCCAGCTGGGAGGCGCGCATCGCCGCTCGGGTGGTGCCGCCGGCATCGATGACCGCCATCTCGAGCCGATCAGCGTCGGGGTGACGACCCTCGCCGAACAGGTTCAGCATCTGCCGCTCGGCCACCACCGACCCCACGAACGCCCTGCTGCCAGCCCCTTCGCCAGCACTGTCGGTGTCGAACGCGGCGCATCCCGAGCCCCACCACCGGCCCGGGGACTCGCCCTTCTCGGAGTAGTAGTCACCCAGGCCCGTGGTGCCGCGCTCGGTCGCGTCGTGGGCCGCGACCTGCCGGGTCAGGTACGTGTACCCGTCCCCAGCAGTCAACTTGTGCAGCCCCATCACACACGAAGAAGCAGACGATCACGGCCGCGAGGTGCCGTGGGGCGAGTGGTGAGATCCGACGATGCAAGAGGTGTGACGGTTCGATGCTGGCAGTCTTGTCGGAGGTCGCCAGCAGACTGCTGGCATGGAGGACCAGAGCAACGTCTCGGCTACCGGTGGACCAGGGACGGGTCGCGTCCGGGCTGAGGTGATCCGCGCAGAGGGCCGGCGCGCGGCAGGCGGTACGCCGGGGATGCGGGCGATCGAGCGGCTCGACCTACGCCATCCTGACGGCCACTCCATGAGTTGCGCGGCGCCGGATCCGACGGGCGAGCTCGCCACGTTCGAGGTCCTGGAGACCATTGCGGGTGGCGGATTCGCGATGGGGCCCGGCGAGCCGTGGATGTGCCCCATCTGTCTGGACCCCACGGCCAGCGAGCGAGAGCATGTCCCGCAGCGGGCCCTTGGCGGCAGTGCCGCGACCTTCACCTGTGAACGGTGCAACAACGGCCTTGGATCGAAGGTCGAGGTCGACCTGCAGCATTGGTTCGACCACACCCTGGTCGGCACGACGATCGAGCACGACGGGCCGGTGCCTGGCTACCGTCACCTCTCGCCGCTGAGATACACCGTCGCCTCGGACGGGCGGTTCGGAATCTTCATGGACGGTGAACTCACCGACGATGCGATTCGGATCATCGAGGCGGGTGAATGGAGTCTGAGATATCGACTGCCCGACGAGCGTCGGTACCTCCTCGCGCTCCTCAAGCACGCCTACCTTGCTGCGTGCCTCTACCTGCGAGGTGTTCCGGACACCGCGAGCGTCCGAGCTATCCGGAGTGATTTGATCATGGCACGGGATAGGAGCCGTAAGGATCCTCTTCCCGTCAGTAAGGCAGCCCGCAGTCTTCGGGTCTATCGCGGCGCTCGCTCGAACGCAGGTGCTCCTCTTGCCCTCGTCGCACATGTTCCGGGTGGCGGGGTGGACCCCGAGGTGTGTCTGTCCATTGCGGGCGCGTTCGCAGTGTCGTGGCCGTTCGACGACGTCTATCCCGGACGTTGGTACCGCAACCCGTGAAGGTCGGCCGACCTTCTCTTGGCCGGGCGGGATTCGGATCCCTCATTCGCTCGGGCCGGTACGAGCAAATCTAGGCGGCCCGATACGGCGTGGGCTCCATGGTGGGTCAGCGCTTCAGACGAACGACCGCTTCAGCGTCGGGCGATCGACCTTGTTCGTCGCGGTCCGTGGGATGACGTCCACGATCTCGATGCGACGAGGCCGCTGCAGGCCGCGCAGGTTGGGCTCGTTGTCGCAGTAAGCGGCGATGTCTTCCGCGGTGACGTCGGGCGACGTCGGCACGATGATCGCCGTGACCTGTTGGGAGAACCGCTCGTGCCGGGTGCCGATGACGGCGACCTCGGCGACGAGCGGGCAGGCGGCGAGGTGTCCCTCGACCATCTGGGGATACACGTTCTCCCCACCGCTGATGATCATGTCGTCGGCTCGATCGACGTAGTAGAGGTAGCCGTCGTCGTCCGCGCGGACGAGGTCGCTGGTGCGGAACCAGCCGTCGACGAACTTGGCGGCGTTGGTGTCGGGAAGCTGCCAGTAGCCGGGCGTGACCGCGTCGCCGCGCACCCACAGCTCGCCGACCTCGCCCACGGCGGCGTCGCGATATCCCTGCGGCGTGTCGACCGCGATCCGGGTGGCGACGATCTGTGCGAGTGGCCGGCCGAGCGAGCCCTCGCGTCGGTCTTCGTCGATCGGCTCCGAGATGGAGAGGCCCATCTGCTCGGTCTGTCCGTAGATGTTGACGGCCACGACGTCGGTCAGCTCGGTGAGCTGCTGGAGGCGGGTGCGAGGGAGAGCGGAGCCTCCGATGGCGCAGACCCGGATCGACGGAAGCGGGCGCGGTGTCGACCCCAGGTGGTTCACGATGTCGATCATCATGGCGGGCACCAGAGCGACGACCGTGGGCTCCAAGGTCACGGCGTCGTCGAGCCACTCGGCGACCTTCCAGCGACGCAAGGTGACCGTTCCGCCGGCCACGAGGAGCGGAAGGGTGACGAGCTGGAGCCCGCCGACGTGGAAGAGCGGCGTGCAGACCAGGGCGTGGTCCTCCTCCGAGATGCTCCACCAGTCGTTCGTTGCCTCGCAGACCGCCGCGATGTTGCGGTGGGTCTGCCGCACGCCCTTCGGGTTCCCGGTGGACCCGCTCGTGTACATCAGCACCGCGTCGTCGCCGTCGAAGCGCGGCTCGACGGTGTGGTCGGCGGGCCCCGAAAGCGCCTCGGACCACTCCGTCGTGCCGGGAGCGTGACCCACGGTGACGATCTCGGCCAGCACCTCGAGACCTTCGAGTGCCTCGTGGAGACGGTCCGCGTCGACCGCCGGCGCGACGACGAGGCGCACGTCCGCGTCGAGGGTCGCGTGGCGCAGGGCGCTGGGGTGGAACAGGTAGTTGTACGGCACGAGACACGCGCCCGCCTGCCACGTCCCGAGCATCGCGACCACCCACTCGGGCTGGTTGTGCATGAGCACGCCGACGCGATCACCGGGCCGGACGCCCCGGCCGCGCAGGTACGCCGCGAAACGGCTCGCGGCGTCGACGAGTTCGGCGTACGTGAGCGACGAGTCGCCGTGACGCAGCGCGACGGCGTCCGGGCGGCGACGCGCGGCCCGGTGGATGACGGAGGCGATGTTCACGGAGGCTCCTCGGGTGGACGGTGCCGTGGTGACGGCGGTGCGAACCCCAGGAGGCTAGTGCCGTGGATCACGCACCGACTGTCGCAGATCGGGACGCAGGCGAGCGCGGACGAAGGGGTCGCCACGACGGCCGGACTCTGCCAGAATCGATTCCTGACACCCTGTCAAGTCAAGCGGGAGGACGACGCCGTGCCCACTGCACACGACATCCGGTCAGACTCGGTCCAGCGGCATCTGGCGACGGTCGTGGGACGACGCGGCGAGGGCGATCCGCCCTCGCCGGAGTTGAGTGCGTCGTGGGGGAGGAGTGCGCGAGCCGGGGTCGACCCGGCCCGTGGGGCAGGGACGCGGGCTTGCTCGGCCCGCCCGGTGTCCGCGGTGGTCGATGTCGCGGGGAGCCTCGCCGCCAGCCGCGCCAATGACCTCGACCGGCTGGACGCCGTCCTGGTGCTGACCGATGCCGCCGGTGTCGTCGTCGGCGAGTGGGGCATGGGGCGCGAGGTCCGACCGATTCTGGATCGGGCCGGCGTCAGGATGGGACACGACGTCAGCGAGGCCGTCCTCGGGACGAGCAGCGTGTCGACCTTGGTGACGCGCCTCCCGGTGCAGGTGGATGGCTCTGCGCATTACTCGCGTCTCCTGGAGGGAGTGTCGAGTGCGGGGACGACGATCGTCCAGGCCGCGACCCGTCGGGTCCTCGGCAGCCTGCACCTGATGGTCGCCTCCTCCGCGGCTTCTCCGCTCGCACTGCTGTGGGTGCGGGAGCTTGCGGGTCTCGTCGAGCGCGAGATCCGCGACCGCTCCGGTGCGGCGGAGCAGCTCCTGATGGAGCGGTTCCTCGCCGCAGACCGCGGCAGCCGTCGCGCGGTGGTCGCGGTCGACGAGCGGACGATCATCACGAACGCCAGTGCGGCGCGCATCGTGGGGGTGGAGGAGCAGACGGTTCTGTGGGAGCGCGCCCGGGCTGTGCTGGCGGGTGAAGCTCCCGCCGACGCGCGTCTCGAGGTCGGGGCGGTCGGCACGCTGCGCGTGCAATGCGAGCCGGTGCTGGTCGAGCAACGGCCGGTGGGTGTGGTGATGCGGTTGCGCCGGATCGATGCCGGTCGTACGGGCCTCGGCGACCGGGGCATGGCCGACGAGCTCACCGGGTTGGTCGGCGATGGCGCCGCGTGGCGGGCGTTGCGGCACCGGTTGGCGGCTGCGCGACCGGCCTCGACCCTGGTGGTCGGTGAACGAGGCGTCGGCGTGGCTGCTGTCGCGCGGTCCCATGCCGGTCCGGGGGCTGTCGTCCTCGATGCGGCGGACGCGGTCACGGGCGATGCGCTCGCGTGGATGAACGAGCTCGCGGTGGCGACGTCGGGTGAAGCGGGACGAGTGGTCCTCGTGCTCAACATCGACCGGCTACCGACCGAGCACGAGGAGAAGGCCGCGGCGATGCTGACCCGCTCTGCGGCAACGGTGCGCACGGTGGCGACGGCCGGGTGGGTGGACGGAGCCGTCGGTGGCCTGGGGGCGGGAGGCGTGCTCCCGGTGACGGTGAGGGTGCCGAGCCTGCGTGAGCGGCCCGAGGACATCCCGGACCTGGTGCGACAGTTCACCGCGTCGTACGTCGCGCGCCATCGGCACCTGGACGGGATCCAGTGGATGACCGACGCCCTGCAGGCACTGTCCCGGCTGGACTGGCCCGAGAACGTGCGGGAGCTGCGCGACGTCGTCCACGTGGTGCTGTCCCGGGCAGGCAGCCGGTACGTCACGGTGCGCGATCTCCCGGCGGAGGTGCTTGCCGGCACGGCCCGGCGCTCGCTCGCGGGTCTGGAACGCGCTGAGGTGGGAGCGATCCTCCGCGCGCTGGAGGAAGCGCGGGGGAACAAGCACCAGGCGGCCTGCGCGCTGGGGATCGCCCGGTCGACCCTGTACCGCAAGATGCGCGCTCTCGGTCTCGACCTGGAAGCCACGTCCTTCTGAAGGACCTGGGTGCTCCCGCCGTGACGGCGGGAGCACCCAGTGGGACGTCAGCTGCGGGGCAGCCCGAGCACGCGTTCGGCGATGTAGCTCAACACCGACTCGTTGTTGATCGGAGCGATCTGCAGGATGCGGATCATCGGCCACAGCGTGACGACGTCGGACTCGTAGACGAACGCCGATCCGCCGTGCGTCTGGATCGATGCCTCGACGGCGGCGAGCGCCGCTCGGCTGCCGAGCAGCTTCGCCACGTTGGCCTGGTCGCCGGCGTCGTGCCCGGAGTCGTAGCCCGCTGCCGCGCCGTACATGACCGTGCGAGCCGCCTCCATCTCCGCCTTCGCGAGCGCGAGCGGGTGCTGGACGGCCTGGTTGGCGCCGATGGGCCGTCCGAAGGGGGCACGCACCGTCGCGTGCTCGACAGCCTTCTCGAGCGCGTAATTCCCCAGCCCGAGCGCCCACGCGGCGATCGTGATGCGCTCCTGGTTCAAGCAGGCCAGGAGGTAGTCGAAGCCGAGCCCGTCCTCACCGATGAGAGCGTCGCGTGGCACCACGACATCGTCGAAGAACACCTCGTACTGGTTCTCCGGTGCGTACCACTCGATGTCGAGCCGGTTCAGCGTGATCCCGGGCGTCGCGAGATCGACCATGAACAGACCGAAGCCGCTGCGTCGGGACAGTGTCTCTCCGGCGGGCGCCGTGCGGGTGAGCAGCAGGATGTGGTCGGCCTGATCGGCTCCCGAGATGAACACCTTCTGGCCGTTGATCCGGTAGCCATCGCCGTCGGGGCGGGCCGAGGTGCGGATCGCGAACGAGTTGGTGCCGGCCTCGGGTTCCGTGACGCCGAAGCAGATCTTGCGCTCACCGGTCATCGTCGGCACCACGTGCTGGGCCACCTGCTCGGGGGTCCCGTAGCGGAGGATGGCCTCGCGGGAGAAGGACGTCAGCGAGTAGAGGAGCGGCGGGAGCCCGACGCGGGCGAGGGCTTCCATGACTGCCGTGCTGCCGGTGAGGCCGCCTCCCGCGCCGCCGTGCTCCTCGGGCACGCCGATGGAGAGGAGACCGGCGTCCACGAGGGCCTGCCAGAGCTCCGCCGCGTCGGCCTGCTCGCGAGCGCGTTGCAGGAACAGCGAGCGGGGAAAGGCAGCGGCCACGCCCTCGACGGCCTGGACGATGGACTCGACGAGGTCGAGGCTGGGTGCGTGGACGGTGGGCGGGAGCTGCTCGGGCACGGTGGGTTCCTGTCGTTCGGGTCGTCAGCGGTTGCGGTAGTGCGGGGCTCGGCGTTCGGTGAACGCGGCCGGGCCCTCGCGGGCGTCGTCGGTGGCGAGCACGCGGCGGTTGAGGTCGGTCTCGAGGGCGAACCGTGCTTCGTTGCTCCACGCCCGGACGGCGATCTCCTTGGCCGTTCGCACGGCGACGGGGGCGTTGCGCGCCACCTGCCGCGCGACCTCCCAGGCCCGCTCCACGACCTTCTCCGGTTCGACGAGCTCGCCGACTAGGCCGATGCGGTGCGCGTGGGACGCGTCGATGGACTCACCGGTCAGGAGCATCTGCATGGCGGGGGCCCAGCCGACCTGCTGGAACAGGCGCACATGGGAGCCGCCCCCCGGGACGAGGCCCCAGCGCACCTCCGGTAGGCCGAAGGTGGCGGTGGTCGACGCGATCCGGATGTCGGTGCCGAGGAGGATCTCGAGGCCGCCGGCGACGCAGATCCCCTCGACGGCGGCGATCACGGGCACGTACAGGTCGGAGAAGAAGCGGCGGGTGGGGTCGGGGATGAGCACCTCGAGCTCGCCCGCCGTCAGCCGGGGGATCAGCTCCCCGAGGTCGCCACCCGCCGAGAACGCCCGCCCGCCCGCACCGCGGAGGACGACGGCGCGCACGTCGTCGTCACGGCGCACCGCGTCCACGGCCGCGGCGAGCTCGCCGATCATCGTCACGGTGAGCGCGTTGTGGGCCGACGGTCGGTCCAGCACGATCTCCGCGATGCCGTCGACGACCTCGAGGGTGACGCGACCTCCGGGCCGCGGTGGCTGGTGCTCCATCTCATGCCTCCCTCCGGGCGGAATCACGGATCCGCCACATCGTGCGGCGACGGTAGGGAGCGGCCCGGAGTGCGCGGTGTTGCAAGGCGGGACGGGCGTGGCGTGGGACGACTGTGTCGAAGCGCTACAACCTCGCCCGGCCGCAGGCTGATCCGATCGCATCGGTCCGCGCGCTCGCGCGGGTGCGGAGGAGAGGACCCACATGGACGCGACAACCGACCGCAAAGCGACCGGCGGGACACCCGGAGGTGTGCCGGACGGGTTGGCCGGGCGAGTCGCGATGGTGACCGGCGGTGCGTCCGGGATCGGCGCGAGCGTCGTGCGACTTCTCGCCGCAGCTGGCGCGACGGTCGTCGTCGCCGACCGTGACGCGGCAGCCGCTGACCGGGTGGCCACCGCCGTGGCGGGCCACGCCGCTGCGCTCGACGTCACGGACGAGGCCACGGTGAACGCTGTCGTCGCTGAGGTCCTGCGGGAGCACGGACGGCTCGACGTCGCCGTCAACAGCGCGGGCGTGGGGGTGCCGGACAAGGCGCCGATCGGCGACATGACCCGCGTCCAGTGGGATCGGGTGCTCGACGTCAACCTCACAGGTGTCTTCCACTGCCTGCGGGCACAGCTGCCGGCGATGGCCCAGGGCGGCGGTGGCGCGGTCGTGAACCTGACGTCCGTGATGGGCGAGGTCGGTATCGGAGCGAGTGCGGCGTACGTCGCGTCGAAGCACGCCGTCGTCGGTCTCACCAAGGTGGCAGCGATCGACTACGCGGACGCCGGGATCCGCGTCAACGCCGTCGGCCCCGGCTTCGTCGACACCCCCTTGTTGAGCCACTCCGACGAACGGACGCGGGCGCGGATGGCCGAGCGGCACGTCCTGGGCCGACTCGCCGCCGCGGACGAGATCGCGTCCGTCGTGGGCTTTCTCGTCTCGCCGGCAGCGTCGTTCGTGACCGGAGCGCACTACCTGGTCGACGGCGGCTACACCGTCGTGTGATCGCTCGGACTCCCGGCGACAACTGACCTGTTATCGGACACCGGCCGTCGGTCGCGTTCCTCGACTCTGTCCGCACGCACCTGACGTGGGGTGCGTCACAAACCGCCGCGCTTCGCGGCGTCCGAGCAAGGAGCACTCGATGAACCGACCCCTGGGCACGGCCGCACCGCTGGCGGCGCTCGTCCTCGCCGGCAGCCTGCTGGCGGGCTGCGCCGGTGGCAGCAACTCCGACGAGGCGGCCGGCGACGTCGTCCGGATCACCTACATCGCCGACCTCACCGGCCCCGGTGCCTTCTACGGCGAGGACTGGGCGGCGGGCGCCGAGTACGCGGTCGACGAGATCAACGACGCGGGTGGCATCGGTGGTCGCACCCTCGAGATCGACGTCGTGGACTCGGCCTCGGACCAGGCGGCTGCGGTCGGAGCGATGAACAGCGCGGCACGCTCGGACTCGTCCGTCGTGATGTACGCGCTCCTCAGCCAGAACGCCCTCGCGATGGCACCGGTCGCGCAGCGCGAGGAGGTCCCGTTCATCGTCGGGCAGTCCAGCGTGGACGGGGTCACCGACGTCGGCGACTTCGTCTACCGCACGAGCACCTCGGAGGGGGACTACTACGGCGCGATGCTCCGCAACCTGCAGGAGCAGGGGGTCGAGTCGACGGCCATCCTGTACGCCGGCGACAACCCGACCGCCGTGACCAACGCGACGGAGCGCATCCCGGCCATCGCCGAGGAGCTGGGCATCGAGGTGACCGACACGATCGAGGTCCGCACGGCGGACACCGACTACTCGCAGCCGGCATCCCGGATCGTGGAGGGATCGCCCGACGCCGTCGCCAACCTGACGTTCGGCCCCGCGGTGACGACCTCGATCCAGGCGCTGCGTTCCGCCGGTTACGACGGCCCTCTGTACGGCACCAGCGCACTCGGATCGGGGGCTCTCACCCCCGCGGGCGACGCGGCCGTGGACACCTACTACCCGTCGGCGTTCATCCCTGCCGCCGACCTGCCGTGGGCCAGCGGAGTCGCCTTCCTCGAGGAGTACGAGGCCGCCACCGGCGACCAGCCCTCGTTCTCGACGGCCGGCGGCCACGACCAGGTGGCGTTCCTGGCCGCAGCGCTCGAGTCCATCGGCGAGGGCGAGGTGACCCGCAACTCCCTCAAGGACGCCCTGGCCGTCGTCGCCGCCGACGGCTTCGTCGGCGCAACGGGAGATCCGATCCGGTTCGGTGAGGACCGCATCGCCGACACCCCGGGTGTGCTGGTGCGGTGGGACGGCACCACGGAGACCGTCGCGCCGGGCCAGCAGGGCCCCCTGCTCGACGGCTACACCGGCAACGACGGCTGACGGACCGATGCTGCAGCAGCTCGTCAACGCAGGAGCCCTCGGCTCCATCTACACGTTGTTCGCCCTCGGCCTCACGCTCTCGTGGGGCATCGTGAACATCCTCAACCTCGCCCACGGCGCCATCTTCACCGCCGGGACCGTGGTCGCGTACCTCCTGACCCGAGACCTCGACGGACTCCCGTTGCCGGTGGTGGTGCTCGCGGCCGCTGCCGTCTGCGCCCTGATCTCGATGCTGATCGAGGCGCTCGTGTTCGAGCAGATCCGGAAGCGTTCCCGCAACGAGCTCGACACGGAGATGCGCACCCTGATCGCCAGCGTCGCGGCCGCCGCGATGCTCGTGACCGTCGCCGCGGTGGTCAGCCACCACCAGCCCTACGCCCTCCCGGGGTCCCTGATGGAGCGGGTCACCTGGGAGGTGGGACCGGTGCGTATCACCAACGTCCAGGTCGTCGTCCTGGTCTCGGCCCTGGTCCTGGCGGCCGCGCTCACCCTGTTCGTGCAGCGCTCGAAGTACGGCCGCGCTCTCCGCGCGATCGCCTTCGACCGCACGGCGGCCGGCCTGAGCGGGGTCTCCGCACGGTCGCTGCAGCTGGCGGCGATGGGACTGAGCGGAGCCCTGGCGGGCACGGCGGGCGTCCTGCTCGCCGTCTACCTCGGCGCCGCCGATGCCCACATGGGAGACGCCTACCTGCTCAAGGCCTTCGCCATCATCATCCTGGCCGGGGTCGGCAGCCTTGGGGGCACCGTCGCGTTCGCCTACGTCCTCGCCGTGGTCGAGACGCTGGTGGGCTACTGGGCCGGCGCCGACCTCCGCGACGCCGTCGCGTTCGGTCTCATCATCGTCGTGCTCCTGGTGCGTCCTCAGGGCTTCACCGCACGCGGGGGGTGGCAGCGCGCATGAACCTCGAGATCTGGTTCGGTACGAACGAGGGGTACATCCAGGCCGCCCTCGTCACCACTCTGCTGGCCGCCAGCGTGCAGGTCGCGCTGCGCTCCGGTGTGCTCTCGTTCGCGGGCATCGGCTTCTACGGCGTCGGTGCGTATGGCGCGGGCTACCTCCAGGTGACCCGCGGCTGGTCGTTCGCGATGGCTGCGCTCACCGTGGTCGCGCTCACGCTGGTCCTGGCCGCCCTGCTGGCCCTCCTGCTCGCCCGCCTGCGTGCGCTGTACCTCGCGATGGCCACGATCGCGTTCGTGCTGCTCGTGCAGATCGCCGCCCTCTCCTGGGACGGGGTCACAGGCGGCGCGATCGGCCTGTTCGGCATCCCGCCGATGCTGGGCACGGGTGGCGTCGCCATCGTGGTGGTCGCGGCCCTGGTGCTCAGCGCCCTGACCCAGCGCAGCGGAGCCGGCCGCCGCCAGCGACTGCTGCGCGAGGACGAGGTGCTCGCAGGGGCACTCGGCATCGACGTACGTCGCCACCACCGCATCGCCTTCGTGCACAGTGCGCTGCTCGGCGCGCTCGCCGGCATCTGCCAGGCGGACCTGCTGACCGTCTTCACCCCCGAGAACCTCGGGTTCGGCGTGATCGTGTCCGCGCTGACCGCTCTCGTGGTCGGGGGGACCTGGCACTGGGCGGGCCCGTTCCTTGGCGCCTGCATCTTCGCCTGGATGCCGGTGTGGCTGGCGTTCGCAGGGGAGTGGCGAGCCCTGGCCGAGGGCGGCCTCACGATCGTCGTGCTCATCTTCCTGCCCGCCGGCCTCGCCGGTGTCGTGCAGCTGGCCGCGCGTCGTGCGCGGCGGATGCGCCGTCCGGAGGACCGGTCGGCGTTCACGTCCGACGGCGCGGCGAACATCCCGTCCGATTCCCTGGAGGTCTCCCGATGACCGCGATCCTGGCCCTCGAGGAGGTGAAGGTGCACTTCGGCGGTGTCAAGGCGGTCGACGGTGTCAGCCTCTCCCTCCGGCAGGGCGCCCTGCACGCGCTGGTCGGGCCCAACGGCTCCGGCAAGACGACGGCCGTGAACCTGATGTCCCGCCTCGTCGACCCCACGGCAGGACGCGTGCTGTTCGACGGGACGGACGTCACCCGGGTGCCCCGGCACCGGCTCTACCGGCGTGGTCTCGCGCGGACCTTCCAGGGCATCCGGTTGCTCGACGACCTCACGGTGCGCGAGAACGTGCTCGCCGGCCTGGATGCGCTCGACCTCCCCGACGCCAGGAAGGCGTCGCAACGGCGTGACCGCGCCGACGCCGCCCTCGCGCGGATGGAGATCCTCGACACGGCCGGGCTCGAACCGTCGGCACTGCCTTACGGCGTGCAGCGCCGCGTCGAGATCGCTCGTGCGTTGGCCGGCGATCCGCGGGTGCTCCTCCTCGACGAGCCGGTGGCCGGCATGAGTGCCGGGGAACGGCGCGACATCGCGGAGGTTCTCCACCGGCTCAAGGGGGACGGTCTCACCATGCTGCTCATCGAGCACGACCTCCAGTTCGTCCTCGGGCTGGCCGACCACCTCTCCGTCCTCAACTTCGGCACCCTGCTCGCGTCGGGCGAGCCGCAGACGACGGCGGCTCTCCCCGCGGTCCGCGAGGCGTTCCTGGGAGGCGAGCATGTCGCTGCTTGAGATCCGCTCGCTCACCGTGGCCTACGGCAAGGTCGTCGCCGTGCGCGACGTCGACCTGACGCTCGAGGAGGGCACGGTCGGTGTCGTCGTCGGCGTCAACGGCGCAGGCAAGAGCTCGCTGATGAATGCGGTCAGCGGGCTCGCGCCGGTGACCAGCGGCAGCATCCACCTGCGCGGCCAGTCCATCACGCGCCGTGCCAGTCACCGCATCGCCCGCGCCGGCGTCGTGCAGGTTCCCGAGGGGCGGCGCATCTTCTCGCCCCTGAGCGTCGAGGACAACCTCCTGGTGGGTGGTCACGCCGTCCCTGCCGCCCGGCGCCACGACCTGCTCGATCGGGTTTACACGCTGTTCCCGGTGCTCCAGGAGCGGCGCCGCTCGACGGCCGGCCTGCTCAGCGGTGGCCAGCAGCAGATGGTCGCGTTCGGGAGGGCGCTGATGGCGGACCCCACGGTCCTGCTGCTCGACGAGCCCTCGATGGGGCTGGCGCCCGTCATGGTCGACGTCGTGGTCGAGGCTGTCCGCAGCATCGCAGCGGACGGACTGTCGGTGCTCATGGTCGAGCAGAACGCCCACGCGGCGTTCAGCGTCGCCGACACCGCCCACGTCCTGGAGAACGGGGTCGTGGTGGCGTCGGGACCGGCCGCGCAGATCCGGGAGGATCCTCGCGTCGTGCGGGCGTTCCTGGGGATCGACGTCGACGCCGCGGCGGGCTGAGTACGGCCGGGGGCGCCGCCGCTCGGCACGAGCGGCGGCGCCCCGTTCCGTGCTCACGGCACCGCGACGACCCGCCCGAGCACCTCGCCGGCGGCGAGGCGGCCGTAGGCGCCGACGACGTCCTCCAACCCGACCGTCTCGGTGTGCACGCGGACGCGCCCCGCGCGGGCGAGCGCGACCACCTCGTGCAGCTCGTCGAGCCCGCCCCAGAACGAGAACCGGGCACCCACGTCGAACGCCGTCGTGCGGTAGCCGATCGGGACCGCACCCGGGCCCGCGCCGACGACCCGGACCTCGCCACCGGACGCCGCGGTGCGTGCTGCCAGCGTCGTCGTCGCGGCGCTGCCCACCAGGTCGAGCACGAGCGCGGCGCCCCCGGGGAGCAGCGTGGCGAGCTCGGCGTCCGCGTCGTCCGCGAGGACCGCGACGTCCGCACCGCACTCGGTCGCGAGCGCCAGGCGGCGCTCGTCGCGGTCGACCGCCACGACGCGCACGGGGGAAAGGGCCTTCAGCAGCTGCACGGCGACATGACCCAGTCCGCCGATGCCGATCACCAGCGCGGTGGAGCCCGGGGTGAGCACGGGGGCGGCGGAGCGGATCGCGCTGTACGGCGTGAGCGCAGCGTCCGCCAGGCCGGCGGCGGCGACCGGGTCGAGGTCGCCGAGGGGGACGAGGTGACGCGCGTGGTCCACGAGCTGCAGGTCGGCCAGTGCCCCGGGCCCCCCGAGTCCGGGCATCCGCACCCCGGCGCGCTCGCGTCCCGCGCAACCGTTCTCACGCCCCCGGGCGCATGCGGCGCAGCGCCCGCACCCCCAGGGCCCGTAGACGACGACGCGTTCGCCGAGCTCCACGCCACGAACCCCGGCGCCGAGGGCCACGACCTCACCGGCGCTCTCGTGCCCGAGCGTGAGAGGGAGCGGACCGTAGGGGAACGCGTCGGCCGAGCGGCTCATCACCCCCAGGTCGGAGTGGCAGAGTCCCGCCGCCCGCACGGCGAGCAGCACCTGTCCCGGGCCGGGCTCCGGATCCGACACCTCCACCAGCTCGGGACCGGCGCCGATGGTCCGGTACTGCACTGCGCGCATCGTCTCTTCCTCCCTGCTCCTCGGACACCGGCTCCGGTGCCCTCCGACAGCCTGCTGGCGGCGCGCGCCGGCCCGATGTCGTGAATCGCGACAGCCGAACGGCCCGGCCACTGCCTACCGTCCGAACTCGACCGACGCCACGGGGTGTCGGCGACCGAGGACGGAGGCGATGTCGTGGACGCGACAGGTGGCGTGGCGCTGGTGACCGGGGGTGCATCGGGGCTGGGGCTGGCGACGGCGCGAGCGCTCGTCGCGAAGGGCGCGCACGCCGTGCTGCTCGACCTGCCGGGCTCTCCGGGTGAGCAGGTCGCCGCCGCGTCCGAGGAGCGGATGACCTTCGTCGCCGGTGACGTGCGTGACGCCGAGTCGGTGGGCCGGGCGGTGGACGTGGCCGTCGCCCGCGGCCCGCTCCGCGTCGTGGTCAACTGCGCCGGTGTCGGCGATCCCGCCCGCACCGTCTCGCGCGGCGTCCCGCTCGAGCTGGAGCGGTTCCGCCGCGTCGTGGAGATCAACCTCGTCGGCTCGTTCAACGTGATCCGCCTGGCGGCGGCCGCGATGGTCGAGCACACCCCGGTGACCGACGGGGAGCGCGGCGTCATCGTCAACACGGCATCGGTCGCGGCGTACGACGGTCAGATCGGCCAGGCGTCGTACTCCGCGTCGAAGGGCGGGATCGTGGGGATGACGCTCCCGGTCGCCCGCGACCTCGCCGCCTCGGCGATCCGTGTCATGACGATCGCTCCAGGCATGTTCGCGACGCCGATCCTGGAGGGCCTGAGCGACGAGGCGCGTGCGTCGCTCGCCGCGCAGGTCCCGCACCCCGCGCGGCTGGGAGACCCGGCGGAGTACGCCGCCCTGGTCGCGCACATCGTCGAGAACGCCATGTTGAACGGCGAGGTAGTGCGTCTCGACGGTGCGATCCGGATGGCGCCGCGATGAGCGCGCGCACCGCGCTGGTCACGGGCGCCTCCCGCGGGATCGGGGAGCTGGTGGCGCGCCGGCTCGCCGCCGAGGGCTTCGACCTCACCATCAGTGCCCGGAGCACCGCCCCGCTCGACGAGCTCGCCGCCGCTCTCACCGCCGAGCACGGCGTCCGCGTCGCGGTCGCCGGTGCCGACATGTCGCTCGAGGAGGACGTGCGCCGGCTCGCGGACGTCCACCGCGACATCCACGGGGGGCTGGACCTCCTCGTGCTCAACGCGGGCATGGGTGCCATCGGCGCCTTCGCGGACTATCCGGTCCGTCGCCTCGACAAGATGCTGGCGATCAACCTGCGGTCCGCGTACGTGCTGACCCAGGAGCTCCTGCCCCTGCTCCGCGTCGCGGGCCGCGATCGGCCTCACGGCGGCCGCGTCATCGCGGTCGCCTCGACGACCGGCATCGTGGGCGAGCCGCTGAACTCCGCGTACGGCGCGACCAAGGCGGCGCTCATCTCCTGGTGCGAGACGTTCTCCACCGAGGAGTCGACGGGCGGTGTGTCGGCCACGGCGCTCTGTCCCGGCTACGTGGCGACCGCCATGACCGAGGGGCTCGCCGAGACCGTCCCGCAGGACCAGATGCTGCCGCCCGAGGACGTCGCGGAGGCGCTGGTCGGGCTGACCCGGCTCACGCGCCGCACCGTCGTGCCCCAGCTCGTGCTGACCCGCCCCGGGCCCCACCTCTGGCGCGCCTGACCCCGTTACCTCCCGACCGGACTCCCGTCGGACAACCGCAGGAAAGAGGACCATCATGACCAGTGCCGTCATCGTCGATGCCGTGCGCACCGCATCCGGGAAGGGCAAGCCCGGTGGGGCGCTCTCCGGCCTCCACCCCGTCGACCTCCTCCAGCAGACGCTGCGGGCGCTGCTCGACCGCAACGACGTCGACCCCGTCCTGATCGACGACGTCATCGCGGGCTGCGTCTCGCAGACGGGCGAGCAGGCTCTCAACATCGCGCGGACCGCGGCCCTCGCGGCCGGACTGCCCGAGAGCGTGCCGGGCACCAGCGTCGACCGCCAGTGCGGGTCGAGCCAGCAGGCCGCTCACTTCGCCGCTCAGGGTGTCATCGCCGGGGCGTACGACATCGTCGTCGCGTGCGGCGTCGAGTCGATGAGCCGCATCCCGATGGGAGCCAGCTCGCAGGGGCAGGACCCCAACGGCGCGCCTCTCGCCGCCCGCTACCCCGAGGGCCTCATCGGCCAGGGCGTCTCCGCCGAGCTGATCGCCGCTCGCTGGAAGCTGTCGCGGTCGCAGCTCGACGAGTTCTCGGCCCGGTCCCACCAGTTGGCGGCGGACGCGACCGGGCGGGGGCACTTCGACCGGGAGAAGGTGGCCGTGACCCTCGCCGACGGGTCGCAGCACACGGTCGACGAGACCCTCCGTGCCAGCACCACGGCCGAGGGCCTCGGCGGCCTCCGCACGTCGTTCCAGTCCGCCGAGCTCTCCGCCCGCTTCCCCGAGATCGACTGGAGCATCACGGCCGGCAACTCCTCGCCCCTCACCGACGGCGCCACCGCGGTCCTCATCATGAGCGAGGAGAAGGCCCAGGAGCTGGGACTGCGACCGCGGGCCCGGTTCCACACCTTCGCCGTCACCGGTAGCGACCCCCTCCTGATGCTCACCGGCGTCATCCCGGCGACGGAGAAGGCGCTGCGCCGGTCGGGCCTCTCGATCAGCGACATCGACACGTTCGAGGTCAACGAGGCCTTCGCGCCGGTCCCGCTGAGCTGGCTGGCCGAGACGGGAGCCGACCCCGAGCGCCTCAACCCGGCCGGCGGCGCCATCGCGCTCGGCCACGCGCTCGGCGCCTCCGGCACCCGCCTCCTGACCACCATGCTCACCAACCTGGAGGCCAGCGGCGGTCGCTACGGTCTCCAGACGATGTGCGAGGGCGGCGGCATGGCCAACGCCACGATCATCGAGCGGCTGTGAGGCGCGGATGAGCATCAGCTTCGACTTCACCGGCCGCACGGCCGTCGTGACCGGCGGCGCCCAGGGCATCGGCCACGCGATCGCCGGCATGTTCCACGCCGCCGGGGCCAAGGTCGCCATCCTCGACCGGGACCCGGAGGCCCTCGCCGCAGGATGGGCCGCCGACGACCGGATCAGCACCCATGCCGTCGACGTCACGGACACCGCGGCGGTCGCCGCCACCATCGCCGACGTCCACGCGTGGGCGGGTGGCATCGACATCGCCGTCAACAACGCCGGCATCACTCGCGACACCGTGGTCTGGAAGATGACGGACGACCAGTGGCGTGCCGTGCTCGACGTCCACCTCGGGGGGACCTTCGCGGTGACCCGGGCCGTCGTTCCCCTCATGCGGGCCGCCGGGTACGGCCGGATCGTCAATGTGACGTCCTACACCGGCCTGCACGGCACGATCGGCCAGTCGAACTACGCCGCTGCGAAGGGCGGGATCGTCGCGTTCACGAAGACCGTGGCGAAGGAGACCGCCCGGTTCGGCATCACCGTCAACGCGATCTCGCCGAACGCCGCGACCGCGATGGTGCAGGCGGTCGGCCCCGAGCGACTGGCCGAGATGACGGCCTCCGTACCGGCGGGCCGGTTCGCGGAGCCGGAGGAGATGGCGACGGCGGTCGGCTACCTGGCGGCGGAGCAGAGCGCTTACGTGACCGGCGTGGTGCTGCCGGTCGACGGCGGGCTGGCGATGTGACCGGCGGGGCCGTCACCACGCCGACCGCCGGCCCGGGCACGGCGAGCCGCAGCCGTGCAGGGATAGGATCACGCGTCGTGGTGACGGTCCCCTCTCCGCCGGCTCGGTCTCGGCTCGAGGCGGAGGCGCGCCGCGAGCAGATCCTGCTCGCAGCCCAGCGGCTGTTCGCGGAGCGGCCGTTCGAGTCGGTCTCGACGAAGGACATCGCCGTGGCGTCGGGGACCACGCGGACGAACATCTACCACCACTTCCCGACGAAGCGGGACCTGTTCCTCGAGGTGATCGAGAGGTTCGGGCGCGGCCCTGCGGACGGCACCGGGGCGGACGGCGCCGGGCAGCCCGACGACGGGGTCCTGCTCGGCGACGGCCAGGCCACGCCCGTCGCCGGACCCGGTCCGGACGGATCGGTCGAGGAGCACGTCGCGACGGTCCTGGGCCGGTGGCTGGATCTCGTCGACCACAACCGGCAGATGTTCATCACGATGCTCCACGCCTCGTCGAGCACCGACCCGCAGGTCAGCGGCGTGCTCGTCGCGAGCATGCAGGCCTGGGAGTCCCGCCTGGCCCGGATCGTCGGCCTCGACCCGGACGACCCCGCCCATCACGCCATGGTGCGGGCCTACCAGTCCTCGGTGTCCGCCGCCACCGCGGCGTGGCTCGACGACGGCGAGCTCGACAAGGAGCAGGTGCGACGCTTCCTGACGGAGGGCCTGCTGGCGGTCGCCCGGGCTGCAGGCGTGTCCGGCTCCCCTCTGCGCTGAGGCCGACGTGTCGCGAAGTGGCACATCGTCTGTGACGGGGCTCACCTAGCGTCGCTGTCGCCCCGGCCACCGTCTGCGCCGGGGCCTAGCACTCGACGCCACGGAGGCCACTCATGGGCAAGGTAGAAGGCAAGGTCGCGCTCGTCACGGGCGCAGCGCGGGGACAGGGACGGTCGCACGCGGTGAGGCTCGCTGCGGAGGGCGCCGACGTCATTGTCGTCGACGTCCCGCGCGAGGTCACCGAGATCGCCTATCCGACCGGCACGCGGGAGGAGCTGGAGGAGACGGTGGCCCTCGTCGAGGGACAGGGCCGGCGCGCCGTGGCGATCGCCGCGGACGTCCGCGACGTCGACGATCTCGTGAGCGGTGTCGCCTCGGCGGTCGAGCAGCTCGGACGGCTGGACATCATCGCGGCCAACGCGGGCATCGCGTCCAACCCGTTCCTCTCCCACGAGATGGCGCCGTCGACGTGGAACCAGATGATCGACATCAACCTGACGGGCGTGTGGAACACGGTCCACGCCGGGGTGCCCCACGTGCTCGCCGGGGACCGCGGCGGTGCCGTGGTGCTGACCAGCTCGGCGGCGGGCCTCAAGGGCTACGCGCACATCTCGCACTACAGCGCGGCCAAGCACGGGGTCGTGGGCCTGATGCGCAGCCTGGCGAACGAGCTCGCGCCGTCCCGGGTCCGGGTCAACTCGCTGCACCCCACCCAGGTCGACACGCCGATGATCCAGAACGAGGGCACCTACCGCATCTTCAGCCCGCAGCTCGAGGCTCCGACGCGGGACGACTTCGAGCAGGCATCCCGCGCCACCAACGCCCTTCCGGTCCCGTGGGTGGACGTGGAGGACGTCAGCAACGCGTTGATGTTCCTCGTCTCGGACGAGGCGCGCTACGTCACCGGCGTGGCTCTGCCCATCGACGCCGGCACGACGATCCGATGAGCGCCGCGCTGACCGCCGCGGTGCCCGGACGCTTCGCGGGCCAGGTCGTCGTCATCTCCGGCGCCGCTCGCGGGCAGGGACGGGCCCATGCCGTGCGATTCGCCGCCGAGGGGGCCGATGTGGTGGCGTTCGACATCTGCGCACCGCTGCGCTCGCCCCTCCACCCGGCATCGACCCCGGAGGACCTCGCGGAGACCGCGCGACTCGTCGAGGCGCAGGGGCGTCGTTGTCTGACCGCGCAGGTGGACGCGCGGGACCTGCAGGGTCTGGCGGCGCTCGCCGCGCGGGCCGAGGCCGAGCTCGGCCGGCTCGACACCCTCATCGTCAACCACGGCATCTGGGCGATCGCGAAGAACTCGTGGGAGCTGGAGGAGGACGACTGGGACGAGGGCATCGACGTGATGCTCGGGGGCGCGTGGAAGGTGACGAAGGCCTTCATCCCGTCGATGATCCGTGCCGGCAACGGCGGTTCGGTCATCCTGACCTCCTCGGCGATGGGACAGAAGGCCCAGCCGGCCGCCGTCGCCTACACGGCCGCGAAGCACGGCGTGCTCGGACTCATGCGCACGCTGGCCTGGGAGCTCGGCGACCACGGGATCCGTGCCAACGCGATCATGCCCGGCACCATCGCGAGCCGCATGACGCAGGAGGGCGGCACGGTGGAGCAGTCCGCCGAGTGGTGGCCGCGCTTCTTCAGCACCGACCGGTCGCTGCTGCAGGCAGGCTGGATGGAGCCCGACGTCATCGCCGCGGCGGCATCGTTCCTGGCCTCGTCCGACGCGGCGTTCCTCACCGGAGTGGCGCTGCCGGTCGACGCCGGGTGGTCGACCTTCTGATCGACGCAACCGGGGGCGGGTCGCAGACCCGCCCCCGGCTGTTCGTCTCGTCTGCGTCAGAAGGTCTGGCCGTCGAGGTCCACGCCGAGCGCGCGGACCTTCCGGTAGAGCGTCGATCGGGCGATGCCGAGCAGGTCGGCGGCGGCGCGCTTGTTGCCACCGGCGGACGCGAGGGCCTCCAGCACCGCCTGGGCCTCGATGCGCTCCAGGCCGGTGAGCTGCCGACGAGCCGCCCGCGCGCGCAGTCGCGACGGAAGGTGCTCCGGCGTCACCCGCGTCTGCTCCGGGCCCGACACGACCTGTCGCACGAGGGACTCGAGACCACGGATGTTCCCGGGCCACGCGCTCCGCGCCACCACCTGGGTCGCGGCTGCCGTCCACCGTTGCCGACGGAGGCCGCCGACCTGGCGCCACGTGAGGTCCTCCAGCAGCGGCGCGACGTCCTCGGGGCGCTCGGCCAGTGACGGCACCCGCACGGTCCGACGGGCCCAGTCGAGGGCGGTGCCCGCCGGAGCGGGGTCCAGCTCGTGGTCCGTGCAGGTCCCGACGACCGCGATCCCCGCGTCCGCGACGCGTCGCAGTCCCCGGGCGAGCGCCGGGGCATCGCGCCCGGGGACCTGGTCGAGGTGCTGGACCACGACCCCGCGTGCCCCGGCGGCGATAGCGCGGTCGATGCTGACCAGCACATCGGCGGGAGCGGCGGCGACGTCGACCGTCGCCACCACGACCGGATCGTCGTCCCCGCCCGTGCGCGCCGCCAGCCAGGCGCGAGCGACCGCGTGCTTGCCCACGCCCGGCTCACCCGTGAGCACGGTGGGCTCGTCGCCGGCCGCGGCCAGCGAGCGTCGCATCGTCGCCCAGGCGTCACTGCGACCGGTCACCCCGGGCAGCTCGACGGGGGGAGCGGTCGATGCGAGGGTCGCGGCGCGACGTCGGGTGTCGCCGTCCGGACGCAACCGGACGAGGGCGCCCACCACCCGTCCCGCGTCGTGGACGGGCTCGGCGGTCGCGGCAACGAGGTCGCCGTTCGCCAGCGTGAGCCGGACGGAGCCGAAGCCCGCGCGGCTGGACACGGCCTCCGACACGGACTCCCAGAGCACGGTGTGGTCCGGGGGGGCCAGCATGCGCGCCGCCGTGGCGTTGCTGACGATGGTGCGTTCGTCGAGGCACACGAGTCCGAGTCGGGTGTCGTGGTTGGCCTGCTGGTAGGCCCCCAGCAGCGCCTGCTCGGTGCGGCTCATCCGCTGCGTCAGGTTGGCCTCGACCTGGAGCGCGAGGTCGGAGACCCAGGCGAGCAGCAGGGGGGACGTGTGCTCGAACCGGCAGGTGAGGTTGAGGGTCGCGACGATCCGCCGGGTCGAGGGGTGTCGCACCGGGACGCCGGCGCAGGTCAGCTCGAGCGACTCCTCGAAGAAGTGCTCGGGTCCGGCGACCAGCGCGCTGGTGCCTGTCTCGAGCACGAGGGCGCCGCTGTTCGTGCCGATGCTCGCCTCGGCGAACGAGAAGCCGGGGAGGACGTCGTGGGCGTCGAGTCTCCGCTGGAACCCGCTGTCCTCGACGTAGCGCACGAGGATTCGGCCGCGGTGGTCCGTCAGGGTCAGGCTCGCCGAGATGTCCGCGAGGTGGTGTCGCCGCCTCTCGAGCACGTCGCTCATGGCGGCGATCAGCTGCTCGCCCGTGGTCTCGTCCGTGAATGCGGGCCGTGATCCCGACGGGTCCAGGCCGTAGGCCATGGAACGTCGCCACGATGCCACGATCTCGGGCCGGACGCCCTCCAGGCGGGTGACGGATCCGCCGGAGCCGAGGAACTCCTCGCGCCGTCGTCGGATCGTCGAGACGTCGAGCTGCATCGGCGGGACCTCCTCGTCACCGTGGGTCGGCAGCGCAGCGCTGTGACCGCAGTCACGATGATGAGGCAGTGCTGACAGGGTGTCAAGACGGTCGGGCGTGCTGGTCGGAAGGGTCAGTGCGCGACGGACGATTCGTCGAGCACGTGCCAGGTGCGGTGGTGGTAGACGAGGGGCCGGGCCGTGCCGGCCGCGGTCGAGGAGGCGAGCAGCGCCTCGGCCACCACGACCGTTGCCCCCGGGACCTCGACGACCCGCACGGGGCGCACCCGCAGCCAGCGCCGTACGTCGTGGAAGTGCGGTTCCCCGGTGGGCAACCGCGACCACGTCGACCCGTCCGCGTAGCGGTCGACGCCGCTGGTGGCGCAGAGCTGGGCCACGCCGATGTCGTCCTCGTCGAGGAGGTGCACGACGAGCGTCCGCGCGTGCAGGAGGCCCGGCGCGGCCGACGAGCTCGTCGAGACGGAGAAGGCGAGGAGCGGAGGGTCCACGGAGACGGACGCGACGGAGGTCGCGGTCATGGCGACCGGGCCGTCGCCGGGGTCGGCGGTGAGCACGGCGACGCCGGCCGGCTGGTGGCGGAACATCGTGGCGAAGTCGGCGATGTCGATCTGCGCGGGCTCCGGCGCGGCTGGCCGCCACGAGGGGGCGTGGTCGTCGATGAAATCGGTCGGCTGGAGCGGGGGGATCACGGGCGGTGCGGTCGCAGGGGTCATGGTTCGGCTCCGGGCGCTCGGCGTGGTCGGGTGGTCGTCTCCATCACAGCAAAGTGGGGACGTCTCGCCTGTCGCGGAATGAGACAGGTCACACCGCCGGATGTGCCTAGCGTCGCTCGGGTCAACCGGCGAGCACTCGCCGCACCCCCCGACGGAGGTCATCACCATGGAGCAGATCCCCCTGGAGTTCGGAGCGTTCCTCGCTCCGTGGCACAAGGTCGACACCGACACCAACCTGGCGATCCAGCAGGACCTGGAGCTCGTCGAAGCCATGGACCGGCTCGGCTTCTCCGAGTTCTGGATGGGCGAGCACCACTCGGGGGGTGTCGAGATCGTCGCCGACCCGCTCATCTTCCTGGCCGCGGCGGCCCAGCGCACCTCGCGCATCAAACTCGGCACCGGGGTGCTGTCGCTGCCGTACCACAACCCGTTCCTCCTGGCGGACCGGCTGGTCCTGCTCGACCACATCAGCCGCGGCCGGCTCATGTTCGGCGCGGGCCCGGGCCAGCTGGTCGACGACTCCCGGTCCATCGGCATCGACCCGCTGGAGAACCGTCGGAAGATGGAGCAGGCGTTCGACGTCGTGCAGCGCCTCCTGGCCGGCGAGACGGTCACCGAGAGGACCGACTGGTACGACCTCGACGCGGCCTACCTGCAGATCGCGCCGTACTCCGAGATCCACAGCGCGGTCACCGCCACGGTGTCGCCGACCGGGCCGAAGCTGGCGGGCAGGTACGGCGCCGGGCTCCTCTCGCTCGCCGCGACCGACCCGGCCGGCGCCGAGATGCTGAAGACGCACTGGGGCATCGTCGAGGAGATCGCCGCCGAGAACGGCAAGCAGGTGGACCGCCGCAACTGGCGCCTGACCTGTCCCATGCACATCGCCGAGACCGAGGAGCAGGCGAGGAAGAACGCTCGCCACGGGCTGCTCTACTTGATGAACTACCTGGCGCACATCAGCCCGGGCATGCAGCAGGTCGACGATGTCGACGTGCTCATCGACGGCATCAACTCCACCGGCTTCGGGGTGATCGGCACCCCGGAGATGGCGGTGGCGCAGATCGAGCGCATGCAGGAGAAGTCCGGCGGGTTCGGCAAGCTCCTCGTGCTGCACGGGGAGTGGGCGAACTTCGAGAACAGCCTGCGCAGCTTCCAGCTCATCGCCGAGAAGGTGATGCCCGTCTTCAACGGCTCGCGTGAGCGGCGCCAGCGGGGCTACGACCAGACGATCACGTCCGACGGTGCCGGCGCCAAGGCCACGAGCGCCGGCCAGGCGGAGGCGCAGGCCCGCTTCGAGGCGGAGCGAGCCGCCGCGCGGGGTGCGTCCGCGTGATCGTGCGCGCCACTCGCGACGGGCTCGTGCTCGCCGAGGCCGAGGAGTTCGGCGCCCTGAAGGTGGTCACCGACGGCTCCGCCGAGGCTCGCGACGAGCTCGGACGTCTGTGCGTGCCCGACGGTGACGGCCACGTGCGCATCGCGGGGGACCGGCTGGTGGCGCTCGCCGAGCGGGAGGGCGCCCGAGACGGAGCCTGGCACGGCAAGCTCGACGCCATGCTCGCCACGGCTCGTACCTACGGCTGGGTGGACGACGCCGGAGGGGTCCGGATGCACGTCGAGGAGGGCGCGGCCGCCGAGCGCTGACGGCGGTGCCGGCGACGGACAGCGGGTGTGTGGGGAAGGCCCCGCGCACCCGCTGTCGCGTTCGTGGCCGGGTGGGGTGGTGCGATGTCCCGTTGTGGCACATCCGAGGTGACACAGGTCACTTAGCGTCGTCGCGACCGATCACTACGAAGGAGAACTCGATGACCGTCGATATCGTCGCGCCGGGCTGGCACCTGGCCGGGAGCCCCGTCGCACAGCCCCACGGAGCGGACGAGGAGCTCGTCTGGCGCTTCATGCAGGAGCTGACCACGAACGACGCGGAGAAGCTGGGGACATGGTTCTCCGACGACGCGATGTACCAGAACATGCCGTTGCCGCCGGCTCACGGCCGCGAGGCCGTGACCGGCATGCTGGCGGGCCTCTTCACGGTGATGCGCATCGAGAAGGTCGAGACGTTCCACATCTGCTCGCGCGACGGCCTCGTGCTGACCGAGCGCGAGGATCTCCTCACCGCGATCCCCACCGGCAAGTCGGTGGCGCTGCCGATCCTCGGCGTCGTGAGCGTCCGGGACGGCCTGATCACGGGGTGGCGGGACTACTTCGACCTGCGCGCGTTCGAGGAAGCCGTCGAGATGTCGCTGCGCGGCTGACGGTGTGACCCCCTGACGACGGCCGAGGGCCGGCACGGAGATCCGTGCCGGCCCTCGGTCTGTCTGTCCTGATCTCTGTCCGTCGTCGGATCTGCTCTCAGTCGACGGGCTCGAAGTGGGCGATGTCGAGGATCTGTCCGGTGCGCTCCTGCGACCAGACCGCCCGCACGCGCGTGCCGAACGGGAGCGCGGCGCGCACGTCGCCGGTCTCGGAGAACTCGGCCCCCACGACCCAGTGCATGAGCAGCGTCGAGGCGCCGTCGAGTCGGATGCCGCCGATGGCGTACGGCGGGGTGGGACCGCCACGGAAGCCGTGCCAGGCGACCGTGAACACCTCGAGGACACCTTCCGACGGCAGCTCGCGCCAGGCGGTGACCGGCTCGAAGCAGGACTCGCAGTAGGCCTGCGGGGGGACGAAGACCCGCGCGCACGAGCCGCACTCGTTGGCGAGGATGCGCTGCTCCCGCAGCCCGTCCATGAAGCGGCTCCACGTCTCGCCGAGGTGGATGTCGTAGTGGAGGTCCCAGTGCACGGGCTGGGTGGCGGGGGTGGTGATGTCGCTGGTCACGTCAGTTGCTCCTGGTGAGGGTCTCGAAGACGGCGAGGTTCTCGAACTGGAAGAAGGATCCGCCGGTGCCGTGGGCGAGGGTGCGGCGGGCGCCGGGGACCTGGATGTCCGGCGGCGCGTCCCCCATGACCTGCAGGGCGGCGTAGGCGTACGGCGCGAGCTCTCCCGACACGCCGCCGTTGGTGCACTTCGGCCCGCCCGACATGTTCACGGGGAGCTTCCCCCCGATGTCGGTGACGCCGCTGCGGATGAGGTCGACCCCCCCGCCGGGTGCGGCGAACCCGAGGGCCTCGAGCTGCATGGGCTGCATGTGGGCGTACGGCGCGAACACCTCGACGGCGTCGAAGTCGTCGAGCGGGTCGCGCACGTCCGCCCGGGCGTAGACGCGGCGTGCGAGGTTGGCGAGGTTCTGCATCTCCGAGAAGTCGCCCTTGCCGCCGCCCAGGTAGGGGTCGGCCGACATACCGATCGCCTTGATGAGCGCGGGGCTCGTCGAGTGGGCGTCGGCGTCCGCGGCGTCTCCGACGACCATCGCGATCGCGGCCGTGGACACGGGACAGACCATCGGCTGCGTCAGCGGCGAGGCCAGTGGACGGCCGGCCAGCACCTCCTCCGGGGTCACGGTGTAACGGAGGTGAGCGTACGGGTTGCGCGAGGCCTTCTCGTGATCGGCCACGACGACGGCGGCGAGGTCCTCGGGCGTCAGTCCGAAGCGCGCCTGGTAGGCGCTCGCTGCGAAGGCGCCCATGTGGTAGGCGCCCATGCCGAGCGGCTGCTCGATGATCATCGGGGAGTTGGTGTTGATCGCGCTCTGGAGATCGACCGACCCGAAGAAGGTGGGGCCGCCGAGGCAGAGCACGCGACGGTGGGTGCCGGCGCGCACCATCCGGGCTGCGACCTGCATCAGGTTGCCGCCGGTGGTGCCGCCGGTGTTGATGACGACGAGCGGGACCGTGTCGCCGATCCCGAGGGCCCGAGTGATGTTCTTGCCGTCCAGGACGGTGCCCTCGAACCCATCGATGTTGCCGGTCACGATGGCATCGATGGTGTCCGGTGAGATCCCGGCGTGCTCGATGGCCCGTTCGGTGGCCAGCCGGCAGAGCTCGGGAGTCGAGCTCGTCTGCTTGCGGGGGGAGGTCGCCTCGGTGATGCCGACGCCGACCACTGCTGCGCGATAGGGCATCAGGCTGCCTCCACCACGAGCACGGACACGTCCTGGGAGACGAGTCCGGTGATGCTGTCCACCGAGTGGCTCAGGCCACGCGCGCCGACGGCGGCGCCGTCGAGCTGGTCGAGCACCTCGAGCAGGCGGAGCGCGCCGTTCGCCAGGCCCGGGAAGTTGCTGAGCACGCCTCCGGACGCGTTCACGACGGCGTCGGCGCATCCGAGTGCGTCGACGTACGCCGCGTGGAGGGCGGGGGTGGGTGCGCTCAGCTCCGCGACGACCGCGCCGTCGCCGGGGCCAGCGAGGGCGAGGGCGTCCGCAGCAGCTCGCCGCGTCGGTGCGGCGGGGTCGCTGATCCAGTCCCCGGCCCATGTGTAGCGCCCCGTGGCGTGTCCGAGGCCGGTGATCCGGGCGTCGCGACCGAGGCAGCGGCCGGCCCGTGCCGGTGAGGCCAGGACGATCGCGACCGCGCCGGTGGACTCGGCCGGGAGCATGAGCTCGTGCAGTGGCCAGGAGACCGGCGCCGACGCCAGGACGTCGGCGGCCGTGGCGGGTGCGCCGCGCACCGCCCGCGCACGGCCGCTGCCCCGCGAGATCTCCGCGGCGGCCAGGCGGGCGAGGGACTCGGCGTCCGCCTCCGTCGTCGCGACGTGGTGCGCCGCCTGCAGGGCGTAGGTCGCCGTCGCGGTCATCCCCACCGGGCGGTCGACGTGGGGCTCGAATGCCAGGTTGGAGATCTGCTGCAGGAACGCCTGGCGGTCCCGCGTCGTACCCGTGGTCTCGGGGTTGTGGACACCGACCGCCACCGCGACCTCGACGTCGCCCGAGGCGACCGCCTCGGCGGCGGCGATCACGGCGAGGCCGGCATCGCCCTCGATCCGGAAGGCGTCGCGGAGGTAGCCGCCGGCGGCGGCGTTGGTGAGGCCGCTGGAGATGCTGCGTGCGTCGAGCACGTCCATGGATGCGGTGACCGACAGGCCGAGATCCTGCTGCCGGAGCCCGGCCTCGCGTAGGGCCTGGTGGACGGCCGCGAACACGAGCTCGTCGGGCATCGCGTCGTGCTCGGGCAGGAAGGCCGTCGCCGCGGCGCCGACGATGTGGACGGGCGCGACGGGGCGCCGCGCCGGTGGATTTCCGATGGGTGCGTGCATCACACTTCCTCGTTCCGGTCGCCCGAGCCGGACCGAGCCCGGCGAGCGCCCTGGTGGGTCCGGCGCGGCGGTGGTGCCGTCGCGCGGGCACGGGTCTCGATCGTCGACGCTAGGTCGCGACGGGATGCGGTGGGTGTCGCAGTCTGCGTCACCCTCGCGGTGCGGAGTCGGCGCCGGGCCGGGGCGGGCAGGCCCGGTCGGCGAGGTGACGCAGAGTGCGACACCCGACCCGGTCCGGGCGGTGGGAGTGTCGTCCGCATGACCGATCTCGTCGCCGACCTCGCCGAGCGGGTGGACCGTCTGCTCGCGGAGCACCCGCCACAGGAGACCGACCGCTGGGACTTCCTGCGGGCCCGGTACGACGCGGGCCTGGCCTGGGTCCACTACCCCGAGGGCCTCGGCGGACTGGGCCGGGAGAGCGCCCACCAGCAGGCTGTGGACGCGCGCCTCGCGGCCGCGGGCGCCCCCGACAACCGCCCGGCCGGCAACGTCATCGGTCTGGGCATGGCCGCGCCCGTCATCCGGACCTACGCCACGGCGGAGCAGCAGCAGTCGTGGCTGCGTCCGCTGTGGACGGGCGAGGAGATCTGGTGCCAGCTCTTCTCGGAGCCGGGTGCCGGCTCCGATCTCGCCGCTGCGGGTGCCAGCGCACGCCGCGACGGGGACGCGTGGGTCGTGAACGGCCAGAAGGTCTGGACGTCCCTCGCCCACGACGCGCGCTGGGCGCTGCTGCTGGTCCGCACCGACCCGACGCTCCCCAAGCACGCGGGCCTCAGCTTCTTCGTGCTCGACATGCTGACCGCGGGGGTCGACGTCCGACCGCTGCGGCAGATGACCGGAGAGGCCGAGTTCAACGAGGTCTACCTGGACGACGTCCGGGTCCCGGACGCGAACCGTCTCGGTGAGGTCGGCGAGGGGTGGCGCGTCACCCAGGCGACCTTGATGAACGAGCGGGTCGCCATCGGCGGCGGCGTCGGCGATCGCGAGTCCGGCGCGATCGCCGACGTCGCTCGACGGTGGCGCAGTGAGCCGTCGGCCCGACGCCCGGAGCTGCACGACGAGCTGCTCCGCCGCTGGATCGACGCCGAGTCCCTGCGGCTCGCGAGCGCCCGGTTCGCGCAGAAGGCCGAGGCGGGGACGCCCGGCCCGGACGGCTCGGGACTCAAGCTCGCCTTCGCGACCCTCGCACAGGAGACCTCGTCGCTGTCGGTGGCCCTCGACGGCGCCGAAGGACTGCGGTACGACGACTGGTCGCTGCGCCGGCCCGACTTCAGCAACCCCGAGCAGCGCGTCAGCGGGTTCGACTACCTGCGGACGCGAGCGAACTCGATCGAGGGCGGCACCTCGGAGGTGCTGCGCTCGATCATCAGCGAACGCGTCCTGGGGCTGCCGGCCGAGCCGCGCGTCGACAAGGACATCCCCTGGAAGGACCTCGCGAAGTGACCAGCCCGTTCCCCTCGCTCCTCTACTCCGACCTCGAGGACGACCTCCGCGCGACCGTCCGCGATCTGCTGAAGGACCGCTGCGACGTCGACGCCGTGCTGCGGCGTACCGATGGCGCTGAGGCGTTCGGGGACGAGGCCCGTGCCGTGTGGACGGCGCTGGTCGGCGACCTCGGTCTCGCGGGGCTCGCAGTGCCGGAAGAGCGCGGCGGGGCCGGCGCGTCGTGGCGCGAGGTCGCCGTCGTGCTCGAGGAGCTGGGCCGATCGGTCGCCGACGTCCCGTTCTTCTCGAGCGCGGTGCTCGCGACGTCCTTGCTGACCCGGCTCGACGCGGACGAGCCCCTCGCCTCCCTGGTCGCCGGGGACGCGGTGGCCGCCGTGGTCGCTCCCTTCGGGGGGCCGTTGTCGGCGTCCGGCACGGTGCGGCTCACCGACGCGGGACTGACAGGCACGGTGCCGCTCGTCGCCGGGGCTGCCGAGGCCGACTGGCTCGTCGTCCCCCTCACCGACGCGGTCGTGCTGGTGCGCTCCGAGGACGCGACCATCACGGCGGTCCCCAGCCTGGACATGACCCGTCGTCTCAGCGACGTGACGTTCGACGCCGCGGCGGCCGAGGTGCTGGCGCGGGGGCCGGAGGTCGGGGATCACCTGCGCCGTACCGCCGATCTCGCCGCAGCACTGCTGGCATCCGAGCAGCTCGCCGTCGCGGAGCGGGTGCTGGAGATGACGGTCGACTACGTGCAGCAGCGCCGCCAGTTCGGGCGGGCGATCGGGTCCTACCAGGCGGTCAAGCACCGGCTGGCCGACCTGTGGACCGACGTCATGCGCGCCCGGGCCGTCGCGCGCTACGCGGCCGCCTGCGCGGCAGCGGCCACGTCCGAGGACGACGCGGACCTCCCTGTGGCGGCCGCAGTCGCCCAGGCGGTCTGCGGCGAGGTCGCCCAGCGCGCGGCCGAGGAGTGCGTCCAGCTCCACGGTGGGATCGGGTTCACCTGGGAGCACCCGGCCCACCTATACCTCAAGCGCGCCATGGCGGACGCCGCCGCCCTGGGCAGCACCGCGTGGCATCGCCACCGCGTCGCCCGGCTCGTCGACCTTCCCGCGCCGAGCCCCCTCGACGCGACCGTCTCCACCTCCGAGGAGTGAGCATGTCCCCGACCAACGAACCGACCCTGACGCTGCGGCCCAGTGACGAGGAGCGCGTGCTGCGCTCGACGGTCCGTGAGATCGCCGGTCGCTTCGGCCACGAGTACTACCAGCGGTGCTCCCGCGAGGGCGCACCCATGCAGGAGCTGTGGGACCTGCTGGGGTCCGCCGGGTTCCTGGGGATCAGCATCCCCGAGGAGTACGGCGGTGGCGGTGCCGGCCTGACCGAGCTCGCGATCGTGCTCGAGGAGCTCTCGGCCGCCGGCTGCCCGGAGCTCGCGATGGTGCTCTCCCAGGGCATCGCCGGATCGGTCTTCCCCCTGCACGGCACCCCCGAGCAGAAGCGCCGCTACCTCCCGGGCATCGCCGACGGCTCCGAGAAGTTCGTCTTCGCCCTCACCGAGCCGGACGCCGGGTCCAACTCCCACAAGGTGACGACGACCGCACGACGCGAGGGCGACGAGTGGGTCGTGCGCGGCACCAAGTACTACATCTCGGGTGTCGACCACTGCGACCACTTCCTGCTCGTCGCACGCACCGGCACCGACGAGTTGACCGGGCGCGGGGAGCTCACCCTGTTCATCGTGGACGACCCCGAGGTCCAGGGGCTGCAGCGCCAGCTGATCCCGACCGCGCTCCAGGCTCCCGAGCGCCAGTTCACCCTCTTCTTCGACGACGTCCGCCTTCCCGCGGACGCCGTGGTCGGGGAGGTCGGCCGCGGCCTGCGACCGCTCTTCGACGGGCTGAACCCCGAGCGGGTCCTGAGCGCGGTCATCTGCACCGGCATCGCCCGCTACGCGCTCGACAAGGCGGTCGACTACGCCCGCTCGCGCCAGGTCTGGGGCGTGCCGATCGGGTCACACCAGGGTGTCCAGCACCCGCTGGCCGAAGCGGCGATCGAGCTCGAGGCCGCGCGGGGCATGGTCTGGCGAGCGGCGGCCCTCTTCGACGCGGGGCTCCCCGCCGGCGACGAGTCCAACATGGCGAAGTTCCTGGCCTCCCGCGCCGGGCACAAGGCGCTCGACACGGCCATTCAGACGCATGGAGGCAACGGCCTCGCCGACGAGTACGGGCTGGCGGACCTGTGGTCCATCGTCCGGCTGCAGCAGGTCGCGCCCGTCTCCACGCAGATGGTTCTCAACCACGTCGGACAGCACGTCCTCGGCCTTCCCCGGTCCTACTGATGGGCACGCTGGAGGGGCGCACCGTCGTCGTGACGGGCGGCAACAGCGGGCTGGGCCTGGGGATGGCCGAGGGTCTGGGTCGGGCCGGCGCCTCCGTCGTGCTGTGGGCCCGCACGCCGTCGCGCAACGACGAGGCGGTCGCCCGCCTCGTCGAGGCGGGAGTGGACGCCAGCGCCGTCGCCTGTGACACCGGCGACGAGAGCAGCGTGGAGGAGGCGATGCGGGAGACGCTGTCGCGGCACAGACGTGTCGACAGCCTCTTCGCGAACGCCGGCATCGCCGCGGCGTCGCCCTTCGTCGACACCGATCTGGACGAGTGGCACCGCGTGCTGCGCACCAACCTGGACGGGACCTTCCTCTGCACCCGCGCGGCGGCGCGGCACTTCGTCGAGCGCGGCGACGGCGGATCCCTCGTGGTGGTGTCGTCGATGATCGCGCGGTACGGCGGCGCCGGACAGGCGGCGTACACGACCAGCAAGACCGGTCTCCTCGGTCTGGGGCGCACCCTCGCGGTCGAGCTCGCTCGCCACCAGGTGCGCGTCAACACGCTCGTCCCGGGGTGGACGGCCACGGCGATGAACACCCATCTGCAGGTGGACGAGCGGTTCATGGCGGCGACGACGCGTCGCACCCCGGCTCGTCGCTGGGCGCAGCCGGAGGAGTTCCACGAGGTGGCGGTCTTCCTGGCGGACCCCACGCTCACCTTCCACACGGGCAACGAGGTTGTCGTCGACGGCGGCTACTCGGTCTTCTGATCGTTCACTACCCCATCCAGCGCGCGGCACGTGCCGCGCTGACGGGAGCTCCATGACCATCCCCATCGAGGCGATGCGCGACGAGATCGGCGGCCGCCGGCTGCCCGGCGGCACCATCACCGTCGAGCCGCACGAGGCGTTCATCGCCGACCGTGCTCTGCGGTCGACCGTCGAGGACCCCGCCGACGCCCACCCGACCTGGTTCGTGATCGCGTCCCTCCGGTGCCTCGGCATCACGGTCGAGGAGCTGTGTGCCCTCGCCCACCAGGGACCGGACGACACGCTGCTGTTCGGCCGCTGCCGCATCGACCAGCGGGAGCCTCTCCGCGTCGGCGGCACCTACGAGGCGGCCGCGACCATCCGCGAGGTCGCGACGCGGTCGATGCGCGACGGCACCCGCCTCGACAGTGTCGAGGTGGAGGTCGTCCTGCACGGCGGCACGGAGAGCCGTGTCGAGGCGGGCTCCGTCACGAGCGTCTACCTGTTCAAGCGAGGCGACCGATGAGCCGGCCGGGCGTGCCCGCCGTCGGCGACCGCGTCGTTGACGCGGTCGTGCGCGGCGTGCGCGACGACGACATCCAGGCGATGGCGCTCGTGCTGCGCGATCCGAACCCGATCCACTTCGACCTGGCCGCCGTGGCCCGCGCCGGTCTCGGTGACCGTGCGGTCAACCAGGGTGGCTCGACGATGGCCTACGTGGCGGACCACGTGGTCGCGTGGGCCGGGGGGCGTCGGGCTCTGCGCAGCATCGACTGCTCCTTCCGTGGCAGCGTCTCCGCCGGCGACGACGTCGAGGTCGGCGCCGTCGTGACCTCCGTCGAGCAGGTGGCGGACGGCGCCGAGGTGGAGCTCGAGGTCTGGGCCGACGTGGTCGGTGGCCGCCGCGCGATCGCCGGCGTCGCGCGGGTCGTGCTCGCGGGGGAGAGCGCGTGACGCGGGGCGAGGGCGCGGCGGACGGTCGGCTGGACGTGCGCCTCGACGGTCACGTCGCCGTGGTGACGCTCGACCGTCCGGAGAAGCGCAACGCGCTCACGCTGCCGATGGTGGCGGCGCTCCGGGAGGTGACCGCGCGACTGCAGGCGGAGTCCGCGGTGCGCGTCGTCGTCCTGACCGGCGCCGGCGACAAGGCGTTCTGCGCCGGTGGGGACCTGCGGACGATGATCCCGGTCGCCCTCGACGCCGGCCGCGACACGCTCAACCCCGATCCGACCGAACGCTTCCTGTCGGGGATCACCAAGCCGGTGGTGGCTGCTGTCCGCGGTGCCTGCTTCGGCGCGGGGCTCGAGCTGCTCCTCGGCACGGACCTCCGGGTCGCCGGCAGCGACGCTCGGTTCGGTCTGCCCGAGGCGGCGCTGGGGATGATCCCCGGCGACGGGACGCACATCCGGCTGCCCCAGCAGGTCCCCATGGCCGTCGCGAAGTCGATGCTGCTGCGTGGCGAGGTGCTCGATGCGCAGCGGGCGGTCGAGGTCGGGCTCGTCAACGAGGTCGCCGCACCCGAGGACGTGCTCGACGTGGCGATGAGCATCGCCGCGGAGCTCGCCGCGAAGGGGCCGATCGCTCTCCAGACGTCCAAGGAGATCGTCACCCGCACGACCGAGTCCGCCGCCGACTTCGCCCTCGAGCATGCCCTGAACGGCCGGGTGCTGTCGTCGCAGGACGCACGCGAGGGCGTCGCAGCGTTCCTGGAGAAGCGCGACCCCCAGTTCCGGGGGCACTGACGTGACCGTGACGCACCCGCCCGGCACCGCACGGGCCCGAGCCCAGACGCTGGACCGCTTCCTCGAGGTGGCGCGCGGTGGGTCGGCGGAAGCTGCCTTCCGTGTCGCGTCGCTCGGCCGGGCCCGCCCCGACGAGCTGACGGGATCGATGCCCGCGACGGCGCTCCGCACGGGTGCGGACGGATGGCCGGCCGTGGGCGGCCTCGGAGTGCTCGTCGACGACGTCCTCGGATTCGCGATCATCGCAGCGCATCCGGCACTGGCCTGGTCGGTCAGTGCGGAGATCTCCATCGACGTCCTGGGCCCGCTGCCGCGGGAGGGTGAGCTGCACGTCACCGCCCGTGCCTCGCAGAGCAGCCGCGGTCGGGGGTTCGCGTCCTGCGAGGTGCGCAGCGACAGCGGAGCTCTCGTCGCGATGGGCCGGCAGCACGGCCGGTACGTCGCGGGACCAGCCGAGCGTCCGACGACGCACGTCGATGCCCGTGCCGGTTCCCGTGACGCCGTGCAGCTGTCCGAGACCCTGGGCCTCGACGAGATTCCGCACGGCGGGTCCTTCGCCCTCCGCCTCCACGATCCCCGCCGGTGGGCCAACGCCCTGGGCAACGTCCACGGCGGCGCGTCGCTGGCGGCGTCGGAAGCCACCGCCACCCACGCCGCTGCGCCGGGCAACCGCGCCCTCCGCACGACGTCGGTGGCGATCTCCTACCTCCGCCCGGCCCCGGTCGATGCCGCGCTGACCTTCCGGGCGCAGCCGATCCACCGCGGCCGGAGCGTCGAGGTGCTCGAGGTGGTCGGTTCGTCCGGTGGCCGCGTCTGCACCCACGCCCGGGTCACGCGGCAGTCGGCCTGACCAATCGCTCCATGGAAGTGAGTCGAACGTGAAGATCTTGAACGGAACGGACGCCATCCTGGCGTCCGTCGGAGCCTCGCTCGGCACGAGCGCCTGGGTGCCGGTCACCCAGGACCGCGTCGACCTGTTCGCCGAGGCGACCGGCGACCACCAGTGGATCCACGTCGATCCGGAGCGCGCCGCGAATGGCCCGTTCGGCGGGACCATCGCCCACGGCTACCTCACCGTGTCCGTCATCCCCGTCTTCCTCGCCGACCTGTACCGCCTCGAGGGCGTCTCGTCGGTGTTGAACTACGGCCTCGAGCGGGTGCGGTTCCCCGCGCCGCTGCCGGTCGGCTCGCGGGTGCGCGGCACGGTAGTGCTCGCGGAGGCGGTGCAGGCGAAGGGCGGCGTCCTGATGTCGATGGACGTGACGGTCGAGTGCGAGGGGGCAGCTCGGCCCGTGTGCGTCGCACGGGTACTCCACCTCGCCGTGCCGGAGTGAGTCGCCGGGCGGCCCACAGCCGTCCGTCCGCGTCCCGCGCCGCGGGAGTCCAAGAACAAGGTTGCCGAGAACGAGACCGCCGAGCCCTGAGCTCGGGCGGGAGAGGTGGAGATATGGGGACGCTGGCCGAGGACCTGACCGCGCGGACGCGGGCGTTCGTGGCGGAGCACGTGCTGGGGGTCGACGACGAGTTCGACGGTGACGTGAACGCTGCGGGTGGTGAGGCGTTGCGGGTGCGGTTGCAGGAGTCGGCGCGGGCGGCGGGTGTGTTCGCGCCGCAGGTGGCGCGGGAGTTCGGTGGTCACGGGCTCGGGATGGTGGATCGGTCGGGTCCGTTGGAGGAGGCCGGCTACTCGTTGTTCGGGCCGATCGCGACGAACGTCGGCGCGCCGGACGAGGGCAACATCCACATGCTCGAGGCGATCGCCTCGGCGGACCAGCGGACGCGGTTCCTGGAGCCGTTGGCGCGGGGTCTGGTGCGCTCGGCGTTCGCGATGACGGAGCCGGCGCCGGGTGCGGGGGCGGATCCGTCGGCGTTGCGCACCCGTGCGGTGCGGGGTGACGGCGGGTGGGTGATCACCGGTGAGAAGCGGTTCATCACGGGTGCGGAGGGGGCCGGTTTCTTCATCGTGATGGCCCGCACGAGCGGTGAGCCCGGCGGTGCGGGTGCGGGTGGGGCGGGCGGGGCGACGATGTTCCTGGTGCCGGCGGACACGCCGGGGCTGCGGGTCGGTCGGCACCTGCCGACGGTGGACCGGGCGATGCTGGGTGGGCACTGCGAGGTGCACCTGGAGGGGGTCGTGGTCGGTGAGGACGCGGTGTTGGGCGAGGTGGACCTGGGGTTCCGTTATGCGCAGGTGCGGCTCGGGCCGGCGCGGATGACGCACGTGATGCGGTGGACGGGTGCGGCGCGGCGGGCGCACGAGACCGCGGTGGCGTACGTCGCGGGCCGCGAGGCGTTCGGGGGTCGGATCTCGGACCTGGGCCTGGCCCAGCAGCACATCGCGGACAACGAGATCGACCTGGCTGCGACGCGGGCGTTGTTGCGCACGGCGTGCGAGGAGCTGGACGCGGGTGGTCGGGCGTCGGAGTCGACGTCGATCGCGAAGACGTTCGCGGCGGAGGCGTTGGACCGGGTGGTGGACCGCTCGCAGCAGCTGTGCGGTGGGCTCGGGGTGACGGCGGACCTGCCGGTGGCGAAGATCGCGCGGGAGCTGCGGCCGTTCCGGATCTACGACGGGCCCTCGGAGGTGCACCGCTGGTCGATCGCGAAGCGCGCGGTCAAGCGGATCACTTCCCAGGCCGGTCCGGCATGACGGGGCCGGCTGGGGGGCTCGGGCCCGCCGAGCTGGCGCGCGTGGCCGAGTGGCTGGGCAGTGAGGCCGGCGGGGGCGTCGCGATCGAGGGCGAGCTGACGGCGCGGTTGATCGCGGGCGGCAAGTCGAACCTGACCTTCGCCCTCGGTGACCAGAGCGGAGAGCGGCGGTGGGTGTTGCGTCGTCCGCCGCTGGGGGGCTACACGCCGTCGGCGCACGACGTGGGACGTGAGTTCCGCGTGACCCGCGCCCTGGAGGGGGCGGGTGTCGCCGTACCGCCCACGGTGGCGTCGTGCACCGACGAGTCGGTGCTGGGGGCGCCGTTCACGGTGGTGGAGTTCGTCGAGGGGGTGGCGGTGGCCCGGCGGAGTGACCTGGAGGGGATCGACCGCAGTGCGCTGGACGCGGTGGTCGAGGGGTTGGTGGAGGCGTTGGCGCGGTTGCACGACGTGGACCACGTGGCGGTCGGGTTGGAGGGGTTCGGTCGCCCGGATGGGTACGCCGCCCGCCAGCTGCGTCGTTGGTCGGGGCAGTGGGAGCACCTCAAGCAGCACCACGAGCCGACGGTCGATGCGCTCGCGACGCGGGTCGCGGACCGGCTCGGCGCGGGCCTGCCGGTGCAGGAGCGCACGAGCGTCGTGCACGGCGACTACCGCATCGACAACACCCTCCTCGCGTACGACGGGGCCCACGATGGAACGGGAGCTCCGACCGGTTCGGTCGCGGCGATCGTGGACTGGGAGCTCTCGACGATCGGGGACCCGGTGGCGGACGTGGCGCTGATGGCGATCTACCGCGACCCGGCGCTGGACCTGATCCTGGGTTTCGATGCGGCGTGGACCTCGCAGCGGCTGCCGGACGCGGCGGGGCTGGCTGCGGCGTACGAGCGCACCGGTGGTGCGTTGCCGCACTGGGAGACGCACCTCGGGCTGGCGGCGTACAAGCTCGCGGTGATCGCCGCGGGGATCGACCACCGCTACCGCTCCGGCGGCACCGTGGGCGACGGGTTCGACACCGCCGGCCAGGCCGTGGCCCCGCTCCTCGAGCGGGCCCTGCGCCAACTCGGCTGATAATTACGACTGGTGGACCTTCGTATCCCGATCCGGCTCACTGAGCGTCCTTTCGGTGAACTGCGCACTCGGCTCGGCGACTTGTCGCCGTGCTGTCAACGGGGAGCGGTCGCTGGGTGCTTCTTCGGACGCCGCGCCTCCAGTCCGCGATCGGGCGGGCCGTGGGCCTCGACCTGGGGAAGGCGGACCGCCGGATCCTGCGGGAGCTGGGTTCGCGACGTACGGCGCGGCAGGGCCAGTTCGCCGAACTGCTCAGGGCGCATGGTGGAAACGATCGTCGCGTCCTGTCGCCGGAAGACGTTGCGGTGTCCACCGCACTGGTGGTCTGGTTCTCCGCCGACGCGACCGGTTCGCCGATCCCCTCGGCGGAGTCCAGGTACCGCTGACTCGCATGGCTAGAGAAGTGCCTGGGGTGGCCGTTCCGGTGCGCTCTCAGCGGGTGCTGAAATGCCTGTGACCGGAATTGCATCGCACAAGTGGTTGCCAAATGACACTATGTCGGAGTGCCTGATGCTGCGACGCCCTCCGCTCCGACCGCCTCGACGATCGGTGTGCTCGCGTTGTGCGGGGGCGGCATCGCCGTCTCGCTGAGCCAGACGATGGTGATCCCGGTGCAGTCCGCGCTGCCGCGGCTCCTCTCGACCTCGCCGGCCGACGCGGCCTGGGTCATCACGGTGACGCTGCTCTGCGGCGCCGTGGCGATGCCCGTCGCCGGACGCCTCGCCGACCTGTGGGGCAAGTGGCCCGTGCTCGTCGGCTGCCTCGGGCTGCTCGCGGTCGGCTCCGTGGTCTGTGGTGTCGCGGAGACGCTCGCCCCGATGCTCGTCGGGCGCGGCCTGCAGGGCGCGGCGATGGGCTTCATCCCCGTCGGCATCGCGCTGCTGCGGGAGGTGAGCGCGCCCGGAGCCGGGGCGACCGCGGTGGCGGCGATGAGCGCGTCGCTCGGGGTGGGGAGCGCCATCGGCCTGCCGCTCGGTGCCTGGATCGTCGACACCGGGCAGTGGCACGGGCTCTTCTGGGTGACCGCGGCGATCGCCGCGGTGGCCGTCGTCGTGGTGGCCCTCGTGGTGCCCCGGGTCCCGCCCCGTGCAGTCGGGCGGCTGGACCTCTCCGGTGCCCTCCTGCTGGCCGTCGGTCTCGTCGTGTTCCTGCTCGGTGTCACCCGCGCGGCGAGCTGGGGCTGGCTCAGCCTCCGCACCGGCGTCGTCGTGGCGGTCGGCGTCGCGCTGCTCGTCCTCTGGGGGCTGCACCAGCTGCACCGCCTCGACCCGCTGATCGACCTCCGGGCGTCCGCGCGGCGGCCGGTGGCCCTGGCCAACGTCGCCGCGGTCGTCATCGGGTTCGGGCTCCTGACCCAGGCGATCGTGATGCCGCAGCTGCTCCAGGTGCCGGAGTCGGCGGGGCACGGTCTGGGCACGTCGATGCTGGCGGCCGGGCTGTGGATGGCGCCGGGCGGTCTGACCATGCTCGTCGTCGCGCCACTCTCGAGCGCGCTCATCACGCGCGTCGGTCCCCGTGACGCGCTGGTCGCGGGCGCTCTGGTGCTCGCTGCGGGCTACGGCCTCGTGCTGCTCCTCGCCGACCACGCCTGGCAGGTCGCCCTCGCCTCCTGCGTGACGTCGGCGGGTGTCGCCGTCGCGTACGCCGCGATGCCCACCCTGATCATGGACGCCGTCACCGAGGACCGCACGGCCTCGGCCGTCGGGTTCAACGCCCTCATGCGCTGCATCGGTACGACGAGTGCCGCGGCCGTCATGGGCACGATCCTGGCGAGCTGGACCACGGCGGGCCCGGCCGGCTCCGCGGTGCCGACCGCGGCGGCGTTCACCACCTGCTTCGCCATCGGCGGTGCGGCCGCCCTGCTGGCCGCCGGCGTCGCCGCGTGCGCGCCGGGTCGGAAGGCCGCGACCCCGGCCACGTCCGCAGCCCCGGCCGTCCGACAGGTCCCGGCGGCCCAGCGCGCCTGAGTGCCCGGCCCGCCCCTCAGGCGGTGGGCGGGTCGGCCGCGCGCGCCCGCGCCGTGGCGCGGTCGAGGGCGTCGTTGAAGTCGCCGAGCAGGACGAGCATCGCGTCGAGGCGCTCCGCCCCCATCTCGGCCATCGCGTCGCCCCAGACGCGGGCGCGCAGGCGGCGGTCGTGGGTGAGGGCGGCGAGCCCGTCCGTGGTGGGTTCCACGAGCCGCGCGCCGTCGTCGGCGAGCACGCGGTGGGCGAGTCCCTGGCGGACGAGTGCGGTCATCTGACGGCTCACGGTCGAGAGCTCGACCTCCATCTGCTCGGCGAGCGACGTGAGGGTGCGCGGGCCGTGGTCGTCGAGGTGCAGCAGCAGCCGGAAGGCCGACTCCTCGAGGAGCGACTCGGGGAACACGACCCGCCGGCGGCGTACGCGCGTCCACTCCCGGCCGAGCGTCTCCGACCGCGCCAGCTGCTCGTCGCTCTCCGCCTGCTCCGTCATCGCACCGGACCCTAGGTCATGGGGACGAGGTCGCGCGCGGGGCGCTCGCGGTCCGCCGGCCTTCGTCGGCGCGGCGGGAGCCGGGCCAGCGGCCCGTGGTCACGAGCTCGTCGACCGCTCGACGCGTCTCACGGGCCACGGCGGCGACGGCGCGCGACATGCGGAGGTCTCGCTGGTGGCCGAGCACGACCGTGCGGGAGATCTCGGGCTCCACCAGCGGGGTGCCGCTGAAGCGACCCGCCTCGATGTCGCGGGCCACCCCGGCGGCGGGCAGGACCGTCCAGCCGCGCCCGGCGTGGACCAGCTCCTTCTGCAGCGGCATGGAGTTGGTCTCCACCGCGATCCGCGGCGTCGCGCCGGTCGCCGTGACGGCGTCGTCGACCAGGGACCGCAGGCCGTGGCCGCGGACGGGGAGCACCACGGGGTAGCGCCAGAGGTCGGCCCAGGGCAGCGGCTGCTCCGCGGCGAGGCCGGCTGCGGCCGGGGCGACCGCCCAGAGCGACTCGTGGAGGAGCGGCACGACGGCGACCGAGCCCGTCGCGGTGACGTTGTAGGTGAGCGACAGGTCGACCTCGCCGGTGTCGAGCCACTGCTGGAGGTGGCCGGAGTAGGCGGACAGGAGGCGGAGCTCGACGTGGGGCAGGTGCTCCTCGACCGCGCGGGCGAGCGGGCCGGCGAGCATCTCGGTGGTGCTCTCGAGCAGGCCGAGCGTGACGGTCCCGTGCACCTCCTCGGTGTCCGGCCGGATCTCGGCGCGGGCCCGTTCGAGCTCCTGCAGGGCGCGGCGCGCCCGCTCCACGAACCGCTCGCCGGCCGGGGTGGTGCGCATGCCCTGGCGGGTGCGCTCGAACAGCGCGGTGCCGAGCTCGGCCTCGAGAGTCTGGACGTGGCGGGTCACCGACGGTTGCACGACGTGGAGCAGGCGGGCGGCCCGGGTGACGCTGCCGACCTCGCTGACGGTGACGACGGCGACGAGCTGCTTGAGGTCCACCGGATCTCCCTCGGACGTGCGGACGGGTGGGGCATGCGGACGAGATATCGGGCCATCGAGAATTACTATTACAGCACGGGCTGGATTCCGATCGACGATGGACGGTGCATCATCGTCCGCCTGAGGAGGCATCCCCTTGCACGAGCTCTCCGCCGAGGAGTCGGCCATCGTCCGCCTGGTCCGGGAGTGGGTCGACCGCGAGGTCAAGCCGGTCGTCAACGAGCTGGAGCACGCGAACACCTATCCCGAGGAGCTCATCGACCAGATGAAGCAGATCGGGATCTTCGGCCTGGCGATCGGCGAGCCCTGGAACGACGCCGGTGTCTCCGCCGCCTGCTACGCCGCGGTCACCGAGGAGCTCGCCCGGGGCTGGATGAGCCTCGCGGGGGCGATGGGCGGCCACAGCGTCGTCGCCAAGCTCATCCAGGCCTACGGCAGCGACGAGCAGAAGGACCGCTACCTGCCGCGGATGGCCACCGGTGAGATCCGGGCGACCATGGCCCTGACGGAGCCGGGCGGGGGCTCGGACCTGCAGGCGATGCGCACGGTCGCGCGGCGCCAGGGCGACGAGTACGTGATCAACGGCTCCAAGACCTGGATCACCAACGCGCGTCGCTCGCAGCTCGTGGCGCTCCTGTGCCGGACGGACCCCGACGCCCAGCCGGTGCACCGCGGCGTCAGCATCCTGCTCGTCGAGAAGGGACCGGGCTTCGAGGTCTCCCGCGACCTGCCCAAGCTCGGCTACAAGGGGGTCGAGAGCTGCGAGCTCTCGTTCTCCGACTTCCGCGTGCCGACGTCGACGCTGCTCGGCGAGACCGAGGGCAAGGGCTTCGCGCAGATGATGCGGGGCCTCGAGATCGGCCGCATCCAGGTCGCCTCCCGGGCGCTCGGCGTCGGCGCCGCGGCGCTGGAGGACGCCCTGCGCTACGCCCAGGAGCGGGAGAGCTTCGGCCAGCCGATCTGGAAGCACCAGTCGATCGGCAACTACCTCGCCGACATGGCGACCCAGCTCACCGCCGCCCGCCAGCTCGTGCAGTTCGCCGCCCGCCGCTACGACTCGGGTGAGCGCGCCGACATGGAGGCCGGCATGGCGAAGGTCTTCGCCTCCGAGACCGCGATGAAGATCGCGCTCGACGCGGTGCGCATCCACGGCGGCTACGGCTACTCGACCGAGTTCGACGTGGAGCGCTACTTCCGGGACGCGCCGCTCATGATCGTCGGCGAGGGCACCAACGAGATTCAGCGCAACGTGATCGTCAAGGAGCTCGTCAAGCGGAACCCGGCGCGCTCGTGAGGACCGCCGTCACCGCCCGCTCCTGGCTCTTCACGCCCGGTGACCGCGAGCGCCTCTTCGACAAGGCGTCCGCCTCGAACGCCGACGCGGTCGTGCTCGACCTCGAGGACGCCGTCGCGCCCCACGCCAAGGCCACGGCGCGGGCCGACGTCTGCGACTGGTTGCGTGTCGGTGGCCGCGCCTGGGTGCGCATCAACGCGGCCGACACGACGTGGTTCGACGAGGACCTCATCGCGCTCACGGACGCCCCCGGCCTGGCCGGCGTGATGCTCGCGAAGGCCGAGGACCCCGACGCCGTCCACGAGATCACGCGACAGATCCGTCGGGACGTCGACGTGGTCGCCCTGGTGGAGACGGCCCGCGGCGTACGGCGCGCGGAGGAGCTGGCGGCCGTGCAGAGCACCACCCGGCTCGCGTTCGGTGCCCTGGACCTCGCCGCCGACCTCGGCGTGGACCCCGACGAGGACGACGCGCTGCTGCTGGCGCGCAGCACCCTGGTGCTCGCCTCCCGGGTCGCGGGCCTGCCCGCTCCCGTCGACGGCGTCACCCGGGCCACCACGGACGCGGCCGCCATCGTGCGGGACGCCCGTCGCTCGCGCTCGCTCGGGTTCGGGGCGAAGCTCTGCATCCACCCGGCCCAGGTCGACCTCGTCAACGCCGGATTCGCGCCGACGGAGGCAGAGGTCGAATGGGCCCGCGAGGTGCTGGAGACGGCCGGCGCCGGCGGGGTCGGCACGGATGCCCGCGGCCAGATGATCGACAAGCCCGTCGTCGACCGCGCCCGCGGGATCGTGCAGGCGGCGGGGGAGGACCGATGACCGGGACGCTGCCCCTCGAGGGGCTGACCGTGCTCTCGCTCGAGCAGGCCGTGGCGGCACCCTTCGCCACCCGGCAGCTCGCCGACCTCGGTGCTCGCGTGATCAAGGTCGAGCGCCCCGGGGCGGGAGACTTCGCCCGCGGCTACGACCGCACGGTGCACGGCGAGTCGTCGTACTTCGTGTGGCTCAACCGCGGCAAGGAGTCCGTCGAGCTCGACATCAAGGACCCCGCCGACCGCGCCGTGCTCGACCGGGTCGTCGAGCGCGCCGACGTCCTCGTGCAGAACCTCCTGCCCGGGGCGGTGGACCGGCTCGGCCTCGACGCCGCGACCCTCCGCGCGCGGCAGCCCGACCTGGTGCACTGCTCGATCTCGGGCTACGGGTCGTCGGGTCCGTACCGCACGAAGAAGGCCTACGACCTGCTCGTGCAGTGCGAGACCGGCGTCCTCGCGACGACCGGCACGCCGGCGGACCCGAGCAAGGTGGGCTTCTCCGTCGCGGACATCGCGACGGGCATGTACGCCTACTCCGGCATCCTCGCCGCCCTGGTGCAGCGCGGGATCACGGGCCAGGGGGCGACCCTGGAGGTCGCGATGATCGACGCGCTCGGCGAGTGGATGGCCCAGCCGCTGAACCACTCGGTCTACGGCGGGGGCGAGCCGCGACGTACGGGGGCGCGGCACGCGTCGATCTCGCCGTACGGTCCCTTCCTCGCCGGCGACGGCAGCCGCGTGTTCCTCGGCGTGCAGAACGACCGCGAGTGGGCAGCGCTGTGCCGGGAGCTGCTCGGCGACGCCGCGCTGGTCGAGGACCCACGGTTCGTGCACAACCCCGAGCGGGTGGCCAACGACGCGCTGCTGGCCCCGATCATCGAGGCGGCGCTCGCCGGGCTCACCGCCGACGAGGTGGTGGCGCGGCTCGACGAGATCGGGATCGCGTGCGCGCGGCTGCGCTCGCCGGCTGAGCTCGCCGCGCATCCCCAGCTGGAGGCGCGGGACCGCTGGCGCGACGTCAGCACGCCGGGCGGGACCATCCGCGCCCAGCTGCCGCCGGTGACGGTGCAGGGCCAGGAGCCGCGCATGGGGGCCGTGCCGCGGTTGGGAGCGCATAACGCAGCGATCCGGGCCGAGTTCGGGCCCGTCACGGAGGAGGAGCGATGACCGAGGACGTGATCGTGCGGAGCGAGCTGATCGGTCCCGGGCCGGCGGAGGCGCTGGCCGGGTTGCTCGACGTCGGGCTGCCGGACCTCGAGGCGGAGGGGCTGCCGCTGCTGTGGCACTGGCTGCACCTCCTCGAACGGCCGCGGCAGGAGGACCTTGGCGCCGACGGGCACCCCGTGCGGGGCGTCATCCCCGCCCCGCCCGAGCCGGGGCGGCGTCGCATGTGGGCGGGGGGACGGGTGCGTCGGCTGGCTCCGCTCCGTGTCGGCCGCGAGGCCGGGCGCACCACGCGGGTGCTCTCGACGACCGACAAGGAGGGTCGCTCCGGCCGGCTCACCTTCGTCGTGGTGCAGCACGTGATCAGCCAGGACGGCGTGGACGTGGTCGTCGAGGAGCAGGACGTCGTCTACCGCGACGCGGTGGCCGTCACGACGCCCCCGGACGCGGAGCCCGTGGGGGAGCACGCCCCCCTCGCCGCGGGGGACCGGGACGTGCCTGTCGACCCGACACTGCTGTTCCGGTTCTCGGCGCTCACCTACAACGGGCACCGGATCCACTACGACCGCGACTACGCGCGGGAGGTCGAGGGATATGCGGGTCTCGTCACCCACGGCCCGCTGCAGGCCGTCGTGATGGCCGAGGCCGCGCGGGCTCTCGGGGCCAGGGGCCCGCTGGAGATCGACTACCGGCTGGTCTCACCGCTGCTCGACCACCAGGGTCTCGTCGTGCGCGCCGACGAGGACGCCGACGGCTGGGTGACGCGCACCCGCGACCTCGCCGGTCGCACCACCGCGCAGGGACGGGTCGTCGCGCTCGGCTGACGCCGACCCTCCCGACGCAGTCGTGGCCCCAGTGGTACGGATTCCGTACCGCTGGGGCCACGACTCGTGGTGGACCGATCAGGCGCCGTCGATGACCTGGCGCGCGACCTGCTCGACGTGGTCGTCGGCCGCACCGAGGACGGCGGCGTCCGAGACCGCGCGCTTCAGGTAGAGGTGGGCCGGGTACTCCCACGTGAACCCGAGGCCACCGTGGAGCTGGATCGCGGTGGCGGCGACACGGAAGTAGGTCTCCGACGCGACGGCCCGCGCCAGGCTCGCGGCCAGTCGGGGGTCGTCGGTGCCGTCCTGGAGGGCCCAGGCGCCGTGGTACGCCGCGGAGCGGGCCTGCTCGACGGCCATGAACATGTCGGCGCACTTGTGCTTGACGGCCTGGAACGCACCGATGGCCTGACCGAACTGGAGTCGGGTCGACGCGTGCTCGACCGTGCGGTCGAGCATTCGCTGGGCGCCGCCGACCTGCTCGGCGGCCAGCAGGACGGCGCCGACGCGGGCGGCCTGCTCGCAGGCGCCGGCCGCAGCGTCCACGTCGGCGACGAGGCGCGCCGGCACGTCGACCAGGTCGAGCCGGGCCTGCCGGCGGGTGAGGTCCATCGTGCTGTGGGCCGTGCGGGAGAGCCCGGGCGCGTCGCCGTCGACGGCGAGGAGCACCGCCCCGTCGGCCGTGCGGGCGGCGACGAGGAGCACGTCGGCCGCCGCGCCGTCCGGCACGTGGTCGACGACGCCGTGCACGGTCCAGGCCTCCCCGTCCCGCGTCGTGGAGGCCCCGAGGGCGTCGCTCTCGAACGTGCCGGAGCCGAGGGGCGCGGCGAGGGCGAGCACCGTCGTGCCGGTGAGCGCCGAGCCCAGCAGTTCGGCGGCGAGGGCACTGTGCGGCAGGACCGAGAGCGCCGGTACGGCGAGGGCGAGCGTCCCCACGACCGGGCCGGGCACGAGGGCGGCGCCCATCTCCTCCAGCACCACCGCCTGCGCGACGAGGCCGATGCCGTCGCCGCCGAGCTCCTCGGGCACGGCGAGACCGAGTACGCCGAGCTCGGAGCCGAGGCGCCGCCAGAGGGCGGGGTCGTGGCCGAGGTCGGACTCCATCGCCGCGCGCACCACCTCTTCGGGCACGACCTCGGCGCAGAACTCGCGCACCATCTGTCGGAGCTCGACGAGGTCGTCGGAGAAGGCGAACTCGGTGGCCTCGGTGGCCTCGGTGGTCGGGCTCTGCGTCATCGGGGGACGTCCTTCCAGGGCTTGCCCTTGTCGTTGCGGACCTCCTGCGGGAGCTTGAGGACCCGCTCGCCGATCACGTTGCGCATGATCTCGGAGGTGCCGCCCTCCAGCGTCGTTGCCCGCGAGCGCAGGAACTTGCGCTGCAGCGCGGTGGGACCGCTGACGTCGTCTGGGGCGTCGGGGGAGTAGGTGTCGACGAGCGCACCCTCGGCCCCGAGCAGGTCGATGCAGAACTCGTAGACCGCCTGGTTGAGCTCGGAGCCGACGAGCTTCGTGATCGCGCTCTCGGGTCCGGGGGTGCCTCGGGCCGCCGAGACCCGCGCACGGTCGGCGGTCAGCCGGTGGGCCTCGGCCCGGATCCACAGGCGCGTCAGGCGCTCCCGGCGCACCGGCGTGTGTCGGTCGGGACGGGCACGCCACAGGTCGATCGCGTCGGCGATGGTGCCGCTGCCGCGGGCCGGGACCCGGTCGCCGAGCGAGGTCCGCTCGTCGCCCAGGGTGCTGTTGGCGACGAACCAGCCGGCGCCGACGTCGCCGAGCCGCTGGGAGTCGGGGATGCGCACGTCGTCGAGGAACACCTCGTTGAAGGACGCGCGGCCGGTGATCTGCCGCAGCGGACGCACCTCGATGCCCGGGCTGTCCATCCGCACGACGAAGTAGGTGAGGCCCTTGTGCTTGGGCACGTCGGGGTCGGTGCGGGCGAGCAGCACGCCCCAGGCCGACTTGTGGGCGAGGCTGGTCCACACCTTCTGGCCGTTGACGACCCACTCGTCGCCGTCGCGCACCGCGCGGGTCGCGAGGCCGGCCAGGTCGGAGCCGGCGCCCGGCTCGCTGAAGAGCTGGCACCACAGCTCCTCGCCGGTGGCCAGCGGGCGCAGCAGGCGCGCGGCCGTCTCCGGCGGGGTGAAGCGGCAGATGGTGCCGGCGACGATGCCGTAGCCGATCGTGTTGACGGTGCGCGGCTCCGGGCCACCGGCCTCGCGCAGCACGCGGTTGGCCCGCGGCTGGGCGGAGCGCTCCGCGCCGAGACCGCCGAGGCCCGGGGGGAAGTGGACCCAGGCGAGGCCCGCGTCGTACCAGGCCCCCATCAGGTCCGTCAGCGGCGTGGTCGCGGGCGGGTGGGCGGCGACGACCTCGCGCGCCAGCGCCTCGACCGCGCCGGCGTCGGGCGGTGTCTCGGCCGTCGTCATCGCGTCTCCTCTACTGTCGTACCGGGCTCTGGCGCGACAGTAACAGAACTAGAACATAATTAGACCTGGGTGCCGCCCGGCTCCCGTCCCCGCACCAGGAGGTAGTCCCGTGACCGCACCCGAGGACCTGGCGCCCCGCCGGGACTGGACCACCGACGAGGTCCACGCGCTCGCGCTCGAGCTGCGCACCTGGGGCGACTGGGGCCCGGACGACGAGATCGGCGCCGCCCACTGGACGACGCCGGAGACGGTGCGGCACGCGGCCACGCTCGTGCGGCGCGGGGTCGCCTTCCCGCTCGCGCTGCCGCTGGACCGGACGGGGCCCCAGACGGGCCGTACGGCGCGGGTCAACCCCCAGCACGTGATGCTGCGGCACGGGGGCGACCTGCTCGCCGACGGCGAGGCCGGGCTGCGCGGGATGCGCTCGACCGACGACGCGGTCTACCTGCCGCTGCAGGCGGGCACGCAGTGGGACGCGTTCTGCCACATCTTCTACGACGGGCAGACCTACAACGGCCGGGGCCCGGAGACCGTGACGAGCGCCGGGGCGTCGGTCAACAGCATCACGCGGATGGCCGACCGCTCTGCGGGGCGGGGGGTGCTCGTCGACCTGCCGCGGCTGGTCGGACGGGAGCACCTCGAGCCCGGCGAGGCGGTGCAGGACAGCGACCTGGAGCGCTGGTCGGCCCAGCACGGCGTCGAGATCGGCGCGGGCGACACCGTGCTCCTGCGCACGGGGCACCTCGCGCGCAGGCGGGCCGAGGGGTGGGGCGACTACGTCGCGGGACCGGCCCCGGGGCTGGGCCTCAGCGGCGCGGCGTGGCTCGCGCGGCGCCGGGTCTCCGCGGTGGCGGCCGACACCTGGGGCATGGAGGTGCTGCCCTCGGAGTGCCCCGATATCTCGCACCCGGTGCACGTCGTACTCATGGTCAACGCGGGCGTGCGGATCGGCGAGATCTGGGACCTCGACGACCTCGCCGCGGACTGCGCGGAGGACGGCGTGCCCGAGTTCCTGCTGGTCGCGCCCCCGCTGCCCATCACCGGGGCGGTGGGGTCACCGTTGAACCCGCTCGCGATCAAGTGATGCTATAAACGTCTCCAAGTAATGATCGAGAGAGGGTTGCGCATGACGGAGTACCGGTTCATCACCTATGAGCTGCTCGACGAGGGCACCATCGCCCGCATCACGCTCGACCGGGCCGGCTACCGCAACGCGCAGAACCGCACGCTGCTCGTCGAGCTCGACCACGCCTTCCTCGCCGCCGAGGCGGACGACACGGTGCGCGTCGTCATCCTGGCCGGCGCCGGTGAGGTGTTCTCGGCCGGTCACGACATGGGCACGCCGGAGCGGGCCTCGGAGCGGGACCCCGACTCGGAGCACTTCCACCCGACGTTCACGACCCACGGCGCGACGAAGCGCAGCGCGGAGAAGAAGACCGTCGAGGAGTGGCACTTCTTCTACCAGAACGCCTGGCGCTGGCGGAACCTCCGCAAGATCACCATCGCCCAGGTCCAGGGCGCCGTGCTCGCGGCCGGGCTGACCCTCGCGTGGTCGTGCGACCTCATCGTGGGCGCCGAGGGCACGAAGTTCGCCGACCCGGTCGCCGTCCGCCTCGGCATGTGCGGCGTGGAGTACTTCGCCCACCCGTGGGAGTTCGGCCCCCGCAAGGCGAAGGAGCTGCTGCTGCTCGGCGACACGATCGACGTCGAGGAGGCGCACCGCCTCGGGATGGTCAGCCGGGTCTTCCCGGCCGACGAGCTCGAAGAGAAGACGCTCGAGATGGCCCGTCGCATCGCCGAGCGCCCCAGCTTCACCAGCCTGATGATCAAGGAGTCGGTGAACCAGACGCTCGAGAACCAGGGCTTCTACAACGCGCTCCAGTCCGCGTTCAACCTCCACCAGCTCAACCACGCGCACTGGGCGGAGATCCACGGCGAGGGCGGGGACCGGGCGACGGCCGAGGACGGCGCGCGTCCGTGGAAGCTGACGAGGGACTGAGCGCGATGACGGTGGAGCGCGACACGAGCGAGGTCCCCGACTACGCCGCGATGCTGCGGCTCGACGGCACGGTGCAGGTGGTGCTGGGCGCGGGCTTCGGCATCGGCCGCCAGGCGGCGCACGCCCTCGCGGCCGCCGGCGCCACGGTCGTGTGCGTCGATCTCGACCCCGAGCGCGCGGCGGACGTCGCCGCCGAGGTGGGCGGTGCCCCCTGGTCGGGCGACCTGACGCAGCGCGACGACGTCGCCGCCCTCTTCGACCGGGTGATCGCGGACCACGGCCGCCTCGACGGGGTGGTCGACATCGTCGGCGCCGCGCGCTACAAGGCGCTCACCGACCTCACGGACGACGACTGGGCGTTCCACCTCGACCTCGTGCTCCGCCACGCGTGGCTCGCGATCGAGCACGCCACCCGCTTGTGGCGCACCCACGGCGGCGGCGGCACCATCACGTTCGTCGCGTCGGTGGCCGGGTTGACGAGCGCGCCGATGACCGCGGCGTACGGCGCGCTCAAGGCCGCGCTGATGTCGCTGGTGCGCACGTCCGCGGTGGAGCTCGGGCCGGAGGGGATCCGCGTCAACGCGGTCGCGCCGGGAGTGGTCCGCACGCCGCGCCAGGTGGCGAACCCGCGGTGGACCCAGGACCTGCTCGACTCCAACATCGCCAAGACGCCGCTGCGGCGGCTCGCCACCCCCGCGGACGTCGCCTCGGCGCTGCTGTTCCTCAGCACGCCGCTCTCGGCGTACGTCACCGGGCAGACCCTGGTGGTCGACGGCGGCGCCACGATCGTCTACTCGGTCGACACTCCCGGCTGAGGCGCGGCGACCGCCCGCCTCAGCGCAGGAGCTTCTCCACCTCGCGCTCGGCGAGCTCCTCGGCCTCGGTCCGCGTCAGTCCGCGGCCGCCCGGCTTGACGATCCGGGCGAGCCCGCGGCGGAGGTCGTCCTGGTAGCGCGCCTCGACCACGTCGAACTCGAGGTTCTTCACGTAGATCCGCAGCCGGTCGCGCAGCGAGCCGTCGGCGTCGGCGGCCTCCACGACGTCGGGCAGCATGCTCGTCTGCACGAGCAGCGCGTGCGCGACGCGGCGGGCCCGCTCGTCACGCAGACCGATCACGATCTCGCGCTCCGAGGACCGGATGATGTGGTCCTTCCACCAGTCGAAGTCGTCCTGCGCCTGCACCGCGACGAGCTCGATCTCCGGCTGCGCCAGCGTCCGCGCGAGGTTGCCGGTGGCGGCGCGGAGGTAGACCGACCGCTCGGCCGCGGAGAGCGCCCGGAAGGTGCTGCGCAGCTCGTCGCGGGCGTCGGCGGCGGAGTAGCAGTAGCGGCGCACGCCGTGGATCGAGGAGTCGTTCAGCCCGAACTCGTAGTTGAGGATGCGGAACGGGTTCACCGCGCTGCCCAGCTCGGCCGGGCGGCCGACGGCGGCCGCGGCCCCCGGGGTGAACCCCCACACGGGCGTGCCGACGCGGTCGCCGGAGAGCACGTCGTGGTGGATCGCCGCGCCGAAGAAGCGCTGCGGCAGCAGCGGGCCCGGCCCGCGCGAGTACGAGATCGTGACGCCGCTCGACTGCGCCTGGCGCAGGAAGCGGTTCATGTCGAGGTAGGTCAGCGACGCCGTGTAGCGGGTCAGCGGGGAGGGCCGCAGCACGCTGAGGTGGAAGGCGGCGTCGAAGAGGCGCTGGGGCCACTCCTCGCCCCAGCAGTCCAGGGCGGCCGCGGCGATCGCCCGACCGACGTCGGCGTCCTCCCCGGCGTACTGCGCCCCGACGCTCGCGCAGCCGAGCAGGCCGAGCACCGCGGTGACGGGCGAGTCGAAGCCGACGACGTCGTCGGAGGACGTGACGAGCAGCCCCAGGGACCCGCAGAGGCGCCCGAGCGGCGTCGCGCGGTCCACGACGAGCTGGGGCTTGAGGTCCGCGAGGAGCCGCAGCCCGCCGGCGGTGAACTCGCGCTGCCGCTCGCCCGTGTCCATCGCGGCGACGACGAACTCGCGCAGCACGCGGGACTCGTCGGCGTACCGCTCCTCCGGCCGGCCCTCCTCGAGGGACTCCACGACGTACGCCGCGAGCGCCGCCGTCGCGGGATCGGCCGCGAGCGCGTCGAGGAACTGGACCAGCTCGCGTCGCCGGGTGGGGGAGAACGGGGCGGGCGCGCTCCGGTTCGCGGCGATCGCCACCTCCGAGAGGGACACCTGCGGGGCGGGCCGGGAGCCGTCGGGGGAGGCGTAGGTGCGCAGCGTGCCCTTCCGCACCCACTGGTTGACCGCCTGCCTGCTCACGCCCACCACGCGCGAGGCCTCCGCCTGCGTGACGAGGTCCAGCGGGGCCTCCCGCGGGGCGCCGCGCGTGCGCAGCCGCTCGGCGGCCCGTTCGAGCGAGCGGACCAGCTCGCCGACGGGGACGGCGCCGGACTCGCCGAGGGTGAGGGCCAGTCGCTCAAGGGCGTCGGTGATCGAGTTGGGCTTGTCGCTCATGGTGCGAGGAGCGTACCCGCAAACGGTGTCAATGGCGTCGCTTGACGCCGGTCGGCGAGCGATCTAGTGTGCGTGTGACCCGCACGACAGTGGGTCTCGTGAAGGAGGACGCATGGGGCACCCCGAGCAGCGCTGGGCGGACCTGGGCGACGCCGCGGCGGCACTGCTGCCCGAGGCGCCGGCCGAGGACGACGTCGTCGGCTACCTGGCGTGGCGCGAGCTCGTGTGGGGCACCGCCGAGCGGCTCGCCCGCCGTGCCGACGCGGACCTCGACGCCCCGACGCTCGCCGCGCCCGCGCTCGAAGGCCCCGCCCTGGACGGCCCCGCGCGGGCCGTGACGGGTGCGGCGCTCCTGCACCTCGCGCGCGAGATCGCCGCCGCCGACCGGGTCGCGCGACGAGGGTCGTTCCAGCACCACCGCTGACCTCGGCCCCGAGCGGCCCGCAATGCTTACCTAACACAATTCGATCACGGGAGGTGTCCGACGGTGTCGGGCCTGTTCGCAGGCCACGAGGCCGGGCGGAGGGGTCGCCTACTATTCTTGACAACGCTCGAACCATGGTGCTCCAATGATCCTGGTTCGAGTCCTTGTCGTGCTATCAAGCACCACTCGAACCGGCTCCGTCGGCGAGAGAAGGTGGCCATGGTGGCTCGGGACCGCACCGCGCGAGCACGCATCCGTCAGTTCCTGGCGACGTCGGGACCTCTCGACGACAGCTCGGGGCACGCCACGAGTGCGCTCAAGGAAGCGATCGACTACCAGGGATCATCGGTCGCCTTCATCCAGCTGATAGCGGCAATGGACCGGGACGGCGAGATCGAACGGGAGATCCGTGGCAAGCGGACCTACCGCATCACCGGGGTCGGATCCCCACTGACGCACGCAGCCGCTCCCGCGCCTTCAGGCATAGTCACGGTGGCGGGGGCAACGCCTGCCACGCTCACGATCGATTACGACCTGCTGGCCCGTGCCCTCGTCCGTGAACTGCTCGCACAGGTCGCCGCACCTGCGGCGCCGGTCGAGACGGACGCACAGACCGCCGCGGAGCGCGCGGAGTACATGCGCCGCCTTGCGGATGCCCGCGAGAAGATCGACGCCCTCCTGTCCGGGGAGATCGACGGCGAGGTCGCTGCGCCCGAGGGCACCATCGTCAGCTCCCGCTGACAGCGACCCGAGCCAGAGAACTCGAACGTTGCAGGGCCCCGTCCGGTGGACGGGGCCCTGCCACGTTGTGGGAGAGGTGTGTCACCGGGTGAGCACGAACCCGGACCAGCCGGCGTCGCGGGAGTCGTGCAGCTTCTGCACGAAGTCGGGCAGCGAGCCCGAGTACGCCAGGTAGGCGCGCGGCCGCCCCGGGATGTTGTCGCCGTACACGTACGTGTTGGCCGTGGCCATCAGCGAGTGCGAGGCGATCTCGTAGACCCACTCGCTCCACTCCTTCTCGGCGCGCGGGTCGGCCTCGACGCGCCGCACGTCGTGCTCGACCAGCCAGGCCGCGAAGTCCGCCATCCACTCGACGACCTTCTCGCTGCAGCGGGGCGAGTTGCCGTGGCCGCCCTTGCCGTGCGGACCGCCCATGATGAAGAAGTTCGGGAAGTCGGCGACCTGCACGCCCATGTAGGTGAGCGGGCCGTACTCCCACTTCTCGCGCAGCAACAGACCGTCCACGCCGCGGATCTCGATCCGGTTGAGCGCGCCGGTGAACGCCTCGAACCCGGTCGCGATGATGATCACGTCGGCCTCGATCTCGCCGTCCGGGGTCCGTACGCCGCGCGGCGTGTACTCCAGGATCGGCGACGTCTTCAGCGACACCAACTCGACGTTCGGCCGGTTGTAGGTCTCGAAGTAGTTCGTCTCGCACGGCACCCGCTTGGTCCCGAACAGGTGGTCCGTCGGGATCAGCTGCGCGGCGACCTCGGGGTCGTCGACGCGGTCGCGGATCTTGCCGGCCAGGAACTCGCCGTACTCCCGGTTGGCCGTCTCGTCGGTGGCGACGTCGTGGTAGACGCCCTGCCACTTCGCGAAGCCGGGCCGCTGGTAGAGGTCCTCGTAGTGGGCCAGCCGCTCCTCGCGCGGGACGCTCGTCGACGTGGTCGGGTCGGCCTCGTGCATGAATCCGCTGAAGGTGCGCTGCAGGCGGGGGAACAGCGCGGGGTAGTCCGCCCGGATCTCCGCCATCTCCTGCGCCGACAGCGGCCGGTTGCGCAGCGGGATCGCCCAGTTCGGCGTGCGCTGGAAGACGGTGAGGTGCTCGGCGACCTTGCCGACCTCCGAGATCACCTGGATCCCGGTGGCGCCGGTGCCGATCACGACGACCTTCTTGCCCTCCAGCGCGACCTCCTCGTGGGGCCAGGCGCCGGTGTGGTGCCACTCGCCCTCGAAGGTCTCCAGCCCCGGGATGTCCGGGAAGTTTAGGGCGGAGAGCACGCCGGTGGCCGCGATGACGTACGTCGCGTGCAGGATCTCCCCGCCGCGCTCGTGGACCTCCCAGAGGTTCCGCTCCTCGTCGAAGACCAGGCGCTGCACCGTGAAGCCGAACTGGATGTCACGGCGCAGGTCGTGCTTGTCCGCGACGCGGTTGAAGTAGCGCAGCAGCTCGGGCTGGCCCGCGAACATCTCGGCCCAGTCCCACTCGGCGAGGAGCTCCTCGTCGAAGGCGTACTGGTAGGTGAAGCTCTCCGAGTCGAGCCGGGCGCCGGGGTAGCGGTTCCAGTACCAGGTGCCGCCGACGTCGCCGCCGCCCTCGACGACGCGCACGCGCAGGCCGCGGCGGCGCAGCAGGAGCAGCTGGTACATGCCGGTGACGCCGGCGCCGACGATCACGACGTCGTACGGCGCCGTCGCCGAACCGGTGGCGTCGGTGGTGGCGGGCTGCTCGCCCGCGGGGGGCGTGTCGATGGTCTGGCTCATGGGTCCTCTGTCGTCGATCGGAAAGGGTAGGCCGCGGCGGGGGCCGGCGGGCGGCCGGCTACGCGAGCCGGGAGACCGGCCGGAGGTCGGCGGTGTCGAGCGCGATCCCCAGCTCGGTCGTGACCCGTGCGGTGTCGACGCCCGGGAGGGGAGCCGCCGCTGCCGGCGGCGGCGCCGAGACGCTGAACTTGAGGGCGGGGCCGGCCACCTGCACGCCGCCGTCCGCGACCGCGTCAGGCAGCGTCATCCGCATGCCCCGGGCCAGCGCCTGCGGGTGGGCGAACGCCTCGGCGATCGTCAGCACTCGGGCGCCGGGGATCCGGAGCTCGACGTACAGCTCCTCCCACTGCGCCGCGGTGCGGTCGAGGAAGCTGGGCTCGACCAGCCGGTAGAGCTCGGCCTCGTTGGCGCGGCGCAGCGGCTCGGTCGCGAACCGCGGGTCGTGCTCCCACTCGGGGTGACCGGCTGCCTCGCAGAAGCGGTGCCAGAACTGCGGGGTGATGCAGATGACGAACCAGCCGTCGTCCGCGGTGCGGAACGCGCCGAACGGCAGCGACCCGCTCCCGCCGCGGCGCGGCTCGGGCAGGAACTTCTTGCCGACCGTCACCGCCTGCGGCACCCGGTAGGACAGCAGCGCGACCTGCGCGTCGAGCAGGGCGAGGTCCACGCGGCCGCCCACCCCTGTGAGGCGACGGCGACGCTCGGTCGCGAGCACGCCGAGCGCCGCGAACAGCGACCCGGTGAGTCCGCCGATCGGGTTTCCCCAACGGACCGGTACGTCGGGCTGCGTGTGGTCGACCGTCACGCTCATCCCGCCGCCCAGCGCCTGGATCGCGGGGTCGAACGCCGGGTGGGCGCTCCAGGGGCCCGAGTGGCCGAAGCCCGTGATGGAGCAGCTCACGAGGTCGGGCCGGACCTCCTGCAGCGACGCTAGGTCCGCGCCGAGGCGCTCGAGGACGCCCGGCCGGTAGTTGTCGAGCACGACGTCGGCGTGCGCGGCGAGCGAGCGGAGGAACGCGCGTCCCTCGTCGGTCTTGAGGTCGGCGGTGACGCTCTCCTTGCCGCGGTTGAGGCCGGCGCGGAAGATCGCCTCGCGGGCGACGTCGGGGTAGGGCTCGAGGTGCTGGCCCACGGGCCGGTCGACCCGCAGCACGCGGGCGCCGAGGTCGGTGAGCAGCTGGGCGGCGAAGCCCTTGCTGGGCTCGTCGCCGTTGAGCTCGAGGACGACCGTGCCGGCGAGCGGCCGGTCGGTGGGCCGGCCCGAGCCGTCCGGCGTGGGCACGAACCGCTCGCGCAGCGCGACGGCCGGCACGCCCTCCTCGCGCGAGAGGTGCAGCGCACCGGCGGCGTCGAGGCGCTCGAGCTCGTCGGCCGGTACGCCGAGGAGCGCGGTCAGCACGTGGGCGGTGTCCGCGCCGACGGGCCGCGGCGCCCACCACGCGGCGGGGTCGCTGAACTTCAGCGGGTCGCCCGCGACGGTGGCGGTGCGCCCGCGGTGGTCGGTGATGTCGACCGACATGCCGCGGGCGAGCACCTGCGGGTGGTCGAAGACCTCGGCGACGCCCTGCACCTTGCAGACGACGACGCCGGAGGCCATGAACTCGGCCTGCCACTCGTCCGCCGTCCGCGCCCGCAGCTCGTCCTGGAGGATCGCGGTGATCTCGTCGCGGTGGGCGTAGCGCTCGGCCTGGGTGGCGAAGCGCGGGTCCGTCGCCAGGTCGGGGCGCCCGAGGATGCGGCACGCGTCGGCCCACATCCGCTGGCTGATGCACAGTGCGACCCAGCCCTCACGGCAGCGGAAGTTGCCGAAGGGGACGGTGCCCTGCCCGCCCTCGAAGGGGGACGGGCAGGGCTCCTGGTCGAACGTCAGGGCCTGCGGCACGCGGTAGGTGTTCAGCGCGAGCATCACGTCGAGCATCGAGACGTCGACGTGCTGGCCGACGCCCGTGCGGTCGCGGTGCACGATCGCGCCCACGACGCCGATCGCGGCCATCACGCCGGCGTACAGGTCACCGATCGGGATGCCCCACCGCACCGGGGGGCTGTCGACGCCGAGGCGCGTGTAGTTCATGGTGCCGCTCAGCGCCTGGACGATGGGGTCGTACGCCGGCATGGTCGCCCAGGGGCCGTCGCCCCCGAACCCGGTCAGCGAGCAACTGACGATCGCGGGGTTGCGCTGCTCCAGCGCGGCCCGGTCGAGCCCGAGGCGGTCCATCACGCCTGGGCGGAAGTTGTCGAGGACGACGTCGGCCTGCTCGACGAGGCGCAGCATCAGGTCGCGGCCCTCGGCGCTCTTCAGGTCGAGGCTCACGGAGTGCTTGTTGCGGGCCAGACCCCAGGAGAAGGCCTCCTCCTCGGTGAGGGGCTGGCTCCCGTCGGGCGCCTCGTCCCCGGTCGGGACGGCCTCGACGCGGATCACCTCGGCCCCGAGGTCCGCGAGCATCAGCGACCCGAACGGACCGGAGACGACGCGGGTGAGGTCGAGGACGCGGACGCCGTCGAGCGGCGGCGCCGAAGAAGACTGAGGCATGCGCCGAGCCTAACTGCCACTCTTGTTAAAACACAACTAGAACACCATTTTCAGTAATGGTGGAGCGGCGGTCCCCCGACCCGCTCAGCCGGCGCTCTCCAGGGCCTCCGCGAGGCCCATCTCGTCGGCGATCCCGAGCTTCAGGATCTTCCCGCTGGCCGTGCGGGGCAGCCCGATCTCGGTGAGCACCACCCGGGCCGGCACCTTGAACGCGGCCAGGCGCGCCGCGACGTGGGCGCGGATCGCGTCGGCGTCGGCGCTCGCGCCCGGACGCAGGCGCACGATGGCCGCCAGCTCCTCGCCCAGCGTCGGGTGCGGGCGGCCGAACGCCGCCGCCTCCACCACGTCGGCGTGCTCCGTCAGGCACGCCTCGACCTCCGCGCAGTGGATGTTCTCCCCACCACGGATCACGACGTCCTTGAGCCGCCCCGAGACGTAGAGGTAACCCTCGTCGTCCAGACGTCCCAGGTCGCCGGTGCGGAACCAGCCGCCGACGAAGCTGTCGGCGGACGCGCCGTGCTGGTAGGCCGTGATCACCTGCGGGCCGCGCAGGGCGATCTCGCCCTCGACGCCGGCCGGCTGCACCCGCGCCTCGCTGTCGAGGATCGCCACCTCGGCGGTCGGCAGCGCCCGCCCGACGCTGTCGGGCCGGGCGATCCAGTCGGGCCCGCCGATGGCAACGACGCCCGACGTGCTCTCCGTCAGGCCGTAGCCGGTCCGCGGCTTGACCCGCCCGCCGAACTGCTCGTGCACGCGGAGGATCACGTGCGGCGGGATCGAGGCGCCGCCCAGCCCGATGCTCGTCAGGGACCCGACGTCACGACCGCCGTCGGCCACCTCGTCCAGGAACGTCTGCACGACGAACGGGGGACCGGACAGCTCCGTCACGCCCTCGGCCTCGACGAGCCGCGCGGCCTCGGCCGCCTCCCACTTGTGCAGGAGCACCATGCGGTGGCCGGGGTAGCTCGACGTGTAGAGGGTGTTCACGCCGGCGATGTGGAAGAACGGGAAGGTGACGAGCTTGACGCCGGGGCGCGGCATCACGACGCGACCGTCCGGCTCGACGCGGACGGCCCGGATCAACTTGTTGAGGAGGGAGGCCGCGTGGTTGAGGTGGGTCCCGACCGCGCCCTTGGGCCGACCGGTCGTGCCGGACGTGAACAGCACCGTGGCCGGGTCGAGCGGGTCGACGCTCACGTCGGGGACGCCCGCGTCGGCCGGTGCAGCGGCGAGCAGGTCGGCGTACGCCAGCGCGCCCTGCGGGAGGTCGTCGGTGCGGACGCCGACGACCGTGCGGACGCCGAGCGCGGCGACGTCGGCCTCGACGGCGGCCGCGACCCGCTCGCGGTCGGCCACCAGCACCGACGGGCGCGCGTCCGCGACGAGCGCGGCCAGCTCGGCCGGCTTCAGCCACGCGTTGAGGGGGACGGTGACGGCCCCGAGCAGTTGGGTCGCCCAGAAGGTGAAGATCCACTCGGGGTAGTTGCGCATCGCGATCGCGACGCGGTCGCCCTGGCGTACGCCGACCTGCTCGCGCAGCGCGTGGGCGAGGCGGAGCACCTCGGTCCACTGCTCGGCGAACGTCCACCGCTCCTCGCCGTAGACCACGGCGTCGCCCGCGTGCGTCGCTGTCGCCAGGAAGGCGTCGCGCAGCGTGCGAGGGTCGCGGTCGAAGACCTCGAGCGCGACGCCGTCCACGACCCGTCGCGTCAGAGGGAAGGGGCCGCCGGGCGCCGTCAGCAGCTCCATGGCGGAGCCGGGCGTGGTGCCGGTGGTCGTGCGGGCTGTGTCGACGTGGGTCACCGACGGTCCTTCCTCGTCGTGGTACATCATTAGAAACACCATAGCAACAGTGGAGGGATCTCGTGGACGTCGATGTCGTCATCGCCCAGGGGCGGGTCACCGGCACGCGTGCGGGCGGAGTGAGCGTCTTCCGGGGCGTGTCGTACGCCGCCGCGCCCCGTGGGCCGCTGCGGTTCGCCGCGCCCGCGCCGCCGCCGCGGGGCGACGTCGACGCGCGCGCCTGGGGAGCGACCGTGGCGACGCCGCCGCAGCGCTCGCCGGAGATCGACGCCCTGCTCCCGGACCCGGTGCGCGCGGGCGACCAGCCCCTCAACGTCAACGTGTGGACCCCGGACCCGGCGGCACGGCTCCCGGTGCTCGTCTGGGTTCACGGGGGCGGCTTCGTGACCGGGGCCGGCTCGATCACGGCGTACGACGGCGCCGCCCTCGCCCGGGGCGGAGTCGTGGTCGTGACGTTCAACTACCGGCTCGCGGTCGAGGGCTTCGTGGCGCTCGGGGGCGCGCCCGCGAACCGTGGCCTGCGCGACCAGCTCGCCGCGCTCGCGTGGGTGCAGGACAACATCGGTGCGTTCGGCGGCGACCCCGACCGGGTGACCCTGGCCGGGGAGTCGGCCGGGGCGATGGCGGTCGTGACGCTGCTGTCCGCGCCCGGTGCCGCCGGGCTGTTCCACCGGGCGGTCGCGCAGAGCGGGGCCGGCCACCACGTCCACACCCCCGACGAGGCGGCGGTGGTCGCGGAACTGCTCGGGCGTGAGCTCGGGGTGCCGCCGACGGCGGAGGCCGTCGGCGCCGTGGCCGAGGCCGACGTGCACGGCGCGCTCAACCGCGTGCTCGGGACCGTCGCCGCTGGCCGGGAGCCCGGGACTGCGCCGCTGCGCAGGCTCGGGGTCCAGCCCGTCGTCGACGGCGAGGTGCTCCCGGCCCGCCCGGTGGACGCGCTGCGGGCCGGGGCGGGGGCCGACGTCGACCTGCTGATCGGCACGAACGCGGACGAGTACGGGCTGTTCGTCACGGCGACCGGTCTCGACGCGCGGCTGGACGAGGCCGCGCTGACGGGGCTCGTACGACGGCTGGGGCCCGACGTCGCGGGGCTGCTGCCGGCGTACCGGGAGCGCCACCCGGGCGCTACGCCCGCCGACCTGTACCGGCGGCTGCAGGCGGACTGGTTCTTCCGCGTGCCGCAGCTGCGGGCCCTCGCAGCGCGGCACGACACCGCCGGCGCGGGGCGGACCTACGCCTACGAGTTCGCCTGGTCGCCGGCCACCTTCGACGGTCGCCTCGGGGCGTGCCACACGCTCGAGGTCCCGCTCGTGTTCGACAGCGTGGACGACCCGTGGGGACGGGCGCTGCGCGGCGAGGTCCCCCGCCCCGTCGTCGAGGTGGTGCACGGGGCCTGGCGCCGCTTCGTCGTCGACGGTGACCCCGGGTGGCCGGAGCACGGCCCGGAGCAGCGGGTGGGCGTCCTGACCGACCGGGTCGACGTGGTCGACGACCCGTACCGCTGGACCGCGGACCTGTGGGCGGGGCTCGCGCTGTCATGACCGGCGTACGACTGCGGACCCTCTAATTATGTTATAGTCGTGTTCGTCTTCGGTCGCCCCCTGCGTGCGGCCCGGGTGAAGCGAGCGAACGGGAGAGAGCTGAGCATGAAGCCGCTGAAGGTCGCCGTCGTCGGCGCCGGGATGTCCGGCCTGTTCATCGGCTACCACCTGAAGCGGGCCGGCCACGACCTGACGATCTACGAGAAGCGGTCGGCGGTCGGCGGCACCTGGGACGCCAACACCTACCCGGGCCTCCACGTGGACGTGCTCACGCGCAACTACGAGTTCCCCTTCGCTCGCAGCCACCACTGGTCGAAGCGGTACGCCCCGGGCTCCGAGGTCCGTACCTACCTCCACGACTTCGCGCGGGACCAGGGCCTGCTGCCACACGTCCGCTTCGGCGTCGAGGTCACCTCCGCGACGTGGCAGGACGGCGCCTGGGCGATCACCACCTCTGACGGCCGCTCCGACGTGGTCGACGTCGTCGTCGCCGCGACGGGCTTCCTGCGCGTGCCGCGGCGCCCGGCCGTGCCGGGCGCGGAGTCGTTCGCCGGCCGCTCCTTCCACTCCTCAGAGTGGGACCACTCGCTCGACCTCGACGACCGCAGTGTGCGGTACGCCGTGGTCGGCACCGGCTCCAGCGGGGTGCAGATCACCACCGCCCTCGGCGAGCGCGGCCTCGACGTCACCCAGTTCGTCCGCAGCCCGCAGTGGATGCAGGTGAAGCCCAACCCGCGCTACACCGTGTGGGAGAAGCTCGTGATGCGGATCCCGCCCCTGGCGCGGCGCTACGACCGGAAGATGGCCGAGCTGCGCGTGCGCACCGACGGCAACGAGACGTGGCGCCTGGTGCCCGGACCGGACCGCGAGGAGATGAACCGGCGCTTCCGCGACATGCTGCGCACCGAGATCCCGGACCCCGAGCTGCGTGCGCGGTTCACGCCCGAGGAGACCCTCGGCGTGAAGCGGATCGCGAAGACCCCGAACTACTACCGGGTCGTGCAGCAGCCCAACGTCACCCCGGTCTTCTCGGGGATCACGCAGATCGAGCCGACCGGGCTCGTCGACGACGACGGCGTGCTGCATGAGGTCGACGTGATCGTCTGGGCGACCGGCTTCGACGCGCACGCCTACATGCGCCCCATGAACGTCATCGGTCCCGGCGGCACGACCATCGACGAGGCCTGGTCCGCGGGGGTCAGCGCCTACAAGGGGGTCGCCGTCACGGGCTTTCCCAACCTGTTTCTGCTCTGCGGCCCGTTCGCGCCGGTGAACTCGATCTCGATCCCGACGACCCTCGCGCACGAGGTCGGCTACCTGATGCAGCTGCTCGAGAAGATCGAGAGCACGGGCGCCGGCTACGCGCCGACGGCCGAGGCCACCGAGGAGTTCCTCGCCGAGGTGCGCGCGGCGCTGCCCGGCACGACGTACTCCGAGGGCGACAACTGGTACAGCCAGACCGTCGGCACCCCGATCATCTGGCCCTTCACGCGGCAGAAGCACATCGACCAGTACGCCGAGCTCCGCATGGATGACTTCGAGGTGTTCGACGCGTCGCACGCCGCCCGGTCCTCATGAGCCCGCGACCCCTGGTGGTCGACGCCCAGGTGCACGTCTGGAAGGGGTCCACCCCCGACCGGCCGTGGCCCGCGGACGCGATCGAGCCGCAGCGCGTCGTACCGCTCGAGGTGCCCGAGCTGCGCCGGGAGCTCGACGCGGCCGGCGTGCAGGCGGCGCTGCTGCTCGGGCCCACCTGGGAGGGCGGGCGCAACGACTACGTGCTGGAGCACGCCGCGGCGGACCCCGCCCGGTGGGGCGCGCTGTGCCGGTTCCCCACCTCCGACCCCGCCGAGGTCGAGCGGCTCGCTCACTGGCGCGACGTCGTCGGCATGCGCGGCATCCGGCTGTCGCTCAACCGCGGCGACGTGGCGGGCGACCTGGAGCGGGCGACCCGCAGCGGTTTCTTCACCGCGGCGGAGCGGTACGGCGTACCGCTGAGCATCTACGCGCCGGGCCGCTACGACCTCTACGCCGAGCTCGCGCAGCGTCACCCTGCCCTGTCGATCACGGTCGACCACGTCGCCGTTGAGACGGTGGTGCCGTCCCTCGTCGACGCGGTGCGCCCCCTGCGGGCCCTCGCGCGGTTCCCCGGCGTCGCAGTGAAGGCCTCCGCGCTGCCGTGCTTCGTCGCCGAGGAGCACCCGTTCCCGTCGCTCGCGCCGGCCGTCTACGAGCTGGTCGACGCCTTCGGGGCGCAGCGGGTCTTCTTCGGGTCCGACCTGTCCCGGCTTCCCGTGCCCTACGCCCGGCTCGTCGACGCGTTCGTCGAGCACCTGCCGCGTCTCGACGCTCCCGAGCGGGAGCTGGTCCTGGGACGCGCCCTCACCACCTGGCTCGACTGGCCCGAGCCGGTCGCCGCCCGAGAGATGGAGATCCTGCGATGACAGAGCCCACCGGGACCACCGAGCCCACAAGGACCAGCGGCTCGGCCGCGCTCGCCGACGTCCGGGTTGTCGAGATCGGTGACCACCAGGGCGAGTACTGCGGGCTCGTGCTCGCCGGCCTCGGCGCCGACGTCGTCAAGGTCGAGCCCGTCGGCGGCAGCGCGTCGCGACGGTTCGGCCCGTTCGTCGACGACGAGCCGCACCCCGAGCGCTCGCTGCACTTCTGGGCGTACAACCGCGGCAAGCGCTCCGTCGTCCTCGACCTCGCGACCGACGCGGGCCTCGCGGAGTACCGCGCGCTGGTCGCCGGCGCCGACGTGGTCGTCGACTCGACGCCGCTGGGTGAGCTCGACGCGCTCGGGCTCGGCTCGGCGCAGCTGCGTACCGAGCACCCGCACCTCGTCTACGCCCGGCTCACGCCCTTCGGCGAGGACGGGCCGCAAAAGGACTTCCGCGCCTCCGACCTGGTCCACCTCGCCTACGGCGGCGTCGTCATGAACAACGGCTACGACCCCGACCCGCGCTCGCGCTACGAGACCCCGCCGATCGCGCCGCAGCTCAACCACTCCTACGCGATCGCCGGCGAGCAGCTCGCGTTCACCGTCGTCGCGGCGCTGACCACCCGTGGCCGGACGGGCCGGGGCCAACACCTGTCGTGCGCGATCCACGAGGCCGTCGCCAAGAACACCGAGGGCGACCTGATGTCGTGGGTCGCGCTGCGTACCCCCTTCCACCGCCAGACCTGCCGCCACTCGGCGCCGTCGGTCTCGCGGCACCGCTCGATCTTCAGCACGAAGGACGGGCGGTGGTATCTCGCGATGACCCGCAACGCGAAGCTCCTCGGTCCCTTCCTCGACGAGTGGGGGATCGGCGGCAGGATCACCGACGGGAGCGAGGAGAAGGAGCAGGACTCACGCGTGCTCCCCGGCATGGAGGGCGGCTCGGCGAGCAACATGGACGTCGTCGAGCAGACGATGCGCCGCTACATGTACGACACCGTGCCGTGGCGCGAGGCGCAGCAGGCCGGGCTCATGTGGGTGCCGGTGCGCAAGCCGCACGAAAGCGCCGACGACGAGCACTGGAAGCAGCGGGGGACCTACACCGAGGTCGCGCACCCCGAGCTCGGCCGGTCGTTCCCGTATCCGACGAGCAAGTGGGTGACCGACGGGTCCCGATGGATCACCGGTCGGCGCGCACCGCTGCTGGACGAGGACCGCGCCGCCGTCCTCGGCCAGCCGCGACCGCGCCCCGTGGTGACGACGCGGCCCGTGACAGGCCCGGAGCGACTCACCCCCGCGGGCACGCCGTTCCCGCTCCAAGGCGTCCGGGTGCTCGACTTCACGTGGATGCTCGCCTCCGCGGGGGCGACCCGCTTCCTCGCGGCGCTCGGCGCCGACGTGATCAAGGTCGAGTGGCATAAGAACCTCGACCCCCGCCGCGGCGGTGCGCCAGTCGGCGGGCGGGAGGCGCGCGAGGCGGCGACCGGCCCGGTGCCGTCGCGCTGGCCCGCCGACCAGGGCGGCCCCGTCGGGGCGCAGTACAACAACAAGAACCCCGGCAAGCGGGGCCTCTCGCTGAACGTGAAGCACCCCGAGGGCCTCGCGCTGGCCAAGCGGCTGATGGCGGAGTCGGACATCGTCGCCGAGGGCTTCTCGCCGGGCGTGATGGAGAGCTGGGGCCTCACCTACGACGTGATGCGCGAGATCAACCCGCGGATGATCTACGCGAAGCAGTCCGGCATGGGCAGCCAGGGTGTGTACGGCCGTTTCCGCACCGTGGGACCGGTCGCGCAGGCCTTCTCGGGCCTGTCCCACATGAGCGGTCTGCCCGAGCCGTACGCCCCGGCTGGCTGGGGCTACTCCTACCTCGACTGGTACGGCGCGTACAGCTTCGCGCTCGCGATCCTGGCCGCCGTCTACCGCCGGGACCGGACCGGTGAGGGCGAGTGGATCGACGCGTCGCAGAGCGAGGTCGGGCTCTATCTGACCGCGCTGCCGCTGCTCGACCACGCCGTCAACGGCCGTGAGTTCGAGCGGGTCGGCAACCGCTCGCCGTACGGCACCGCGGCGCCCGAGGGCATCTACCGCTGCGCCGGCGACGACCGCTGGATCGCGATCACCTGCGCCACCGACGACGACTTCGCCCGGCTCGCGAAGGAGGCCGGCCACCCCGAGTGGCTCGAGCGTCCCGAGCTGGCGACGCTCGAGGCGCGGCAGGCGCACCGGGCCGAGCTCGACGCGCTCGTCGAGGCGTGGACGTCGGAGTGCGAGGCCTTCGCACTGATGGAGAGGCTCCAGGGCGCCGGGGTCGCGGCCGGCGTGGCGCAGACGGCGGCGGACCGCTACGACCGCGATCCGCAGCTGCGGCACCTGAACTGGCTCACCGAGCTGGAGGCGACGAACTTCGGCCGGTGGCCGGTGGCGGCGCCGTCGGTGCACCTGAGCGAGACGCCGCAGCACATCGGCGGGCCCGTGGGGCGCGCCGCGGCGGCGTACGGTGAGCACAACTACGAGGTCTACTCCGAGCTGCTGGGCCTCTCGACCGACGAGGTCGACGGACTCGCCGCGCGGGGGATCGTCTGATGACGGGCCGCCGCGCCCCTGGGGCGGTGGGCGGCGACGTCGCCGTCGTCGCGGTGGGCAACACGCTCCAGGGCACCCTCCCCGGCATCTCCGCGGACGAGCTGGCCGTCGAGGCGCTGCGGGTCACGCTCGCGGACGCCGGCATCGACAAGTCCCGCGTCGACGGGCTGATCACCTGCAAGTCGTACGGCGGGTACGGGATCGACACCGAGATCGGACGGCTGGCGGGCCTCAACCCGGCCTACAGCGCCACCCTCGACTACGGCACCTGCAACTTCTCGCTGCACCTCGCCGTGGCGGTCGTGCGCGCAGGGCTCGCCCGCTGCGTCGCGATCGTCTACGGCACCAACCAGCGCAGCGCCGGCAACCGCTTCACCCTGCCGCTGGGCCGGCAAGACGACGCGAGCGTCAACGGCTTCCTCAACGTCGCCGGCGTGGCAGGTATGGCGTTCCGGCGCCATCAGGCGCTCTACGGCACCACGGAGGCGGACCTGGCCGAGATCGCAGTCTCCCAGCGCCGGTACGCCGCGGACAACCCCCTCGCCATCTTCCGCGACCCCCTGTCGGTCGAGGACTACCTCGCCTCGGACTACCTCGTCGAGCCGCTGCGCCGCTCCGACCTCTGCATGATCTCCGACGGCGGGGCCTGCCTGATCGTCGCGGACGCGGCGACTGCCGCCGAGCTGACGGACCGCCCGGTGCACGTGCTGGGCATCGCTCAGCAGACCGGGTTGCGGGACCGGCAGAACGCCGACCAGTGGATGCGGCCCTGGATCGGCCAGGTCGCCGACCGGATCTACCCCGCCGCGGGCGTGGAGCGCTCGGACGTCGATGCGCTCTACATCCAAGACCCGACGAGCGTGTGGGTCATGCAGATGCTCGAGTGGTACGGCTTCGTGGAGCCCGGCGGCGTCGGCGAGGCGTTCCGCTCCGGCGCGATCGGGTACGGCGGGCGGTTGCCGCTGAACACCAACGGGGGCCAGCTCTCGGAGGCCTACATGTGGGGGTTCCTGCACCTGTGCGAGATGGTCCGCCAGCTCCGCGGCGAGGCCGGCGCGCGCCAGCTCGAGGGGCTGCGCACGGCCCAGTACTGCTCGACCTTCGGGATGATGAAGGCCGCGAGCACCATCTTCTCGGTGGACCCCGCTCTCGTGGTGGACGCGGCATGAGCGCCGACCTGCCGTACGGCGCGACCGGTGACGACTCCCCGTTCTGGGCGGGCGCCGCCGAGCGCCGCCTCGTGCTGCAGCGCTGCGATGACTGCGCCTACGTTCGGTGGCCGGCCGCCGGGGTGTGTCCGGAGTGCCTGTCGCGGCAGGTCACCTGGGCCGAGGTCGAGGGCCGCGGGACGATCTGGAGCCACGTCGTCTACCACCGGGCGTACGCCGCGTCCCTGCGCGAGCAAGTGCCGTACCGCGTCGCTCTGGTGGAACTCGTCTGCGGCGCGCGGATCCTCGGTCGCGTCCCGGACGTCACCACGCCGCTGGCCGTCGGGGACGAGGTCGTCGTGGACTACGCCGAGGTCGGCGAGCACGGCCTCGTGCCGGTGGTGGTGCCGGTCCCGCGGTCGGCGTGAGCGCGGTCGTCACGCGGGTCGGTCCGGTGCCCGTCGTCGAGCTCGACCGGCCGCACCGGCGCAACGCGATCGACGCGGCGACCACCGCCGCCCTCGACGCCGCGTTCGACCGGCTCGAGGACGACCCCACGCTCCGCGCGGCCGTCCTGGGCGGCCGGGGGCCTGCGTTCTGCGCGGGCAGCGACGTCATCGACGGGCCGGGTACGCCGACGGCGCGCGGCGGCTGGTACGGCGTCGTCCGCCGCGGGCCGCTCAAGCCGGTCGTCGCTGCGGTCGACGGCCCCGCCCTCGGCGGGGGCTTCGAGCTGGTGCTGGCCTGCGACCTCGTCGTCGCCTCCACGGCGGCCTCCTTCGGGCTGCCGGAGGCCACCCGCGCCCGGCTGGCCCTCGCGGGCGGTCTCTTCCGCGCCGCCGACCGCCTCCCGCGCAACGTCGCGACCGAGCTGCTGCTGACCGGCGGTCGTCTCGACGCCGCGCGCGCCCACGCGCTGGGACTCGTCAACCGCCTCGTCGCGCCCGGTGACGCGCTCGCGACGGCCGTCGCGCTCGCAACGGACCTGTGCCGGGACGCGGCGCCGACGTCGGTCGAGGAGACGCTGCGCGTGACGCGGCGCCTCGACGCCGCGGCGGAGGCCGACGCCTGGGCGGCGACGGCCGCCGCCGCCGAGCGGGTCGCCGCGTCGCCGGACCGCGCCGAGGGCACCGCCGCGTTCCGTGAGCGGCGCGCCCCGCGCTGGACCTGAGCACCGCCCCGCTCCTCCCCCGGGGGAGCGGGGCGGTGCCCGGGAGGCTCAGGCGTCCTCGAGGATGAGCCCGGAGGCGATCCACGCGAGCGCCTGCGTCGGCGCGCTGCAGTTGCCCGACGGCATCGCGGGGAAGACCGACGAGTCGACGACCCGCAGACCCTCGACGCCGCGCACCCGCAGCCGCCCGTCGACCACGTCGTCGGCGTCCGGGCCGATCGAGCAGGTGCCCAGCGTGTGGATCCCGGCGACGCCCTTGTTGAGCGCGAAGTCGGCGACGTCCGCCTTGGGCGGCAGGGCCGGACCGGGCTCGAGCTCCTCCGCGACGAGCCGCGAGAAGGGCTCCGTGGCGAGGATCGCCCGGGCCTTCTCCAGTACCTTCGGGATCAGGTCGCGGTCGTGCTGCGTGGCCATGAAGTTCGGCACGATCCGCGGCGCGGCGTCGGGGTCGGGGCTCGTCACGTGGATCGAGCCCTCGCTCGTCGGAAAGGTCGGCGAGACGACCATCCGGGCGCCGGGGAACGAGTCGACCACGAGGCGGCCCGAGATCGGGTTGACGCGCGACGTCGAGATCGGCGTGAAGAACACGTGGGTGTCGGGCCGCTCGGCGGCCGGGTCGGAGCGCCAGTTGGCGACGACGTTGTAGCCGCCGAACGCGATCAGCCCGCGCCGCGTGAACAGGTACTTGAACCCCGCCCACATCTGCCGGACGAAGCTGGAGGCCTGCCGGTTGTAGCCCGCGGCGCCCTTCAGGCGGACCTGGAGCTGGATGCCGCGGTGCTCGCGCAGGTTCTCGCCGACCTTCGGGCTCGCCACGCGCACGGGGATGCCGGCGGCCTCGAGCACGTCGGGGCGGCCGATCCCGGAGCGTTCCAGCAGCTGCGGCGACTCGAGCGGGCCGCCGGCGACGATCACCTCGCGGGCGACGCGGTAAGTGACGGGCCGACCCTTGCGGCGGGCCTCGACCGCGACGACGCGGGTACCGTCGAGCACCAGCCGGTCGGCGGTCGTGCCGGTCACGACGGTCAGGTTGGGGCGGCGCCGAGCGGGGCGCAGGAAGGCGCGCGCGGTGCTCACGCGGGTGCCGCGGCGGATGCTCGAGGCGACGTACCCCACGCGCTCGTCGTCGCTCCCGTTCGGGTCCTCGACGAACCCGATGCCGTGCGTGCCCATCGCCTCGATCAGCGCGTCGCTGACCTCCTCGGTCGGGCGCGCGATCGAGACGGACACCGGCCCGCCCTTCCCGCGGTACGGGCCCGCGCCGAGCTCGTGGTCCTCCAGCTCCTTGAACGCCTGCAGGAAGCGGTCCCAGTTCCAGCCCTCGAGGCCGCGGGCCTCCCAGGCGTCGTAGTCAGGCGCCCAGCCGCGGTTCCAGACCATCCCGTTGATGGTGGTGGACCCGCCGAGCACGCGCCCCCGGGGCCAGGTCGCGACCTGCCCGTCGCCGTACTCCTCCGTCGAGTACGTCGTCGCCGAGCGTGGGTCGTTCATCGTGAAGTAGAAGCCCTTGGGCACGAGGTGCATCGGGTTGCGGCCGGGGCCGCCCGCCTCGATCAGCAGCACGCGGTGGCGGGGGTCGGCGCTGAGCCGGTTCGCGACGACGGCGCCGCCAGCACCGCTGCCGACGATCACGTAGTCGAACTCGGTCGAGGACTGCTCGGGCATGCGCGCAACCTATCTAGGTGTGGACGATGTGCGCCACTATTATGTTCTATTAATGTTCAAGTGAAGGCAGGTGGTCCACGTGGAGCAGGGGACGCTCGTCAACGACGAGATGCGCGCGGCGCTCGGCGACGAGATCGACTGGCGCACGTCGTACCCCGTCGACGCCTCCGACCTCCGGCGCTGGTCGATCGCCGTGCACTACCCGGAGGCGCCCCCGCGGCGGTTCCTGAACGCCGAGCACTACGGCGGGCTGGTCGCCCCCGACGAGTTCAACCCGTTCGCGTGGCAGGTCGCCCGGCGGCGTCGCCCGGTGGTCGTGCCGAAGGCCCGCGACACCGACCGTCCCGAGAAGGTCCATGGGATCCGTGGCCCCGGGCTGCGGCACCAGGTCGCCGGGGGCATCGAGGCCACCTACGGGGAGTCGATCCGCGTCGGCGACGTCGTCACCTCGCGCACCCGGCTGGTGGCGTACGTCGAGAAGCAGGGCCGCCTCGGCCCGATGCTGCTGACGACCACGGAGGACCGCTGGACCAACCAGGACGGCGCGTTCGTGCGGCTGCTGCGAGAGACGTCGATCCGGTACGACGCGTGAGCGGCCCCGACCCGGCGCCGGGCGTCGGCGACGTGCTGCCGTGGCTGAAGCGCGTCCCGGGCCTCGCGCACTGGAACCGCTTCGCGGCGGTCAACGACGAGTTCGTGCCGATCCACATGGACGACGAGGCCGGTCGCCGGGCCGGGTACCCCGGGGCGATCGGGATGGGGAGGCTGCAGTGGGCGTACGTGCACGTGCTGCTGCGCTCGTGGCTGCCCGACGGCGGTCGCGTGGAGCGGGTGGACCTGCGCTTCGTCGCGCCGAACCTCCGCGACCGACCGGTACGCGTCGGCGGCCGCGTGACGGCGGTCGAGGAGGCGGGAGCGGGGGGCGTCGAGAGGGCCGGGTGCCGGGTCGCCGTGGAGCTCGTGGTCGAGGACGACGCGGGCGCATGCCTGGCCCGGGGCAGCGCCCGGGTCCACATCCCCGTGTGATCCCGCGCACTCGTGCTGTTGCGCAGCCGTCCGCGCGCTACTAATCTTCTAATGAAGTTAGATCACTTCTTGCTGCGGCGACCGAACACAGTTGTCGAGTCGTCCAGCCACCCGTCCGATCTCCCGAAGGTGGCCCACCGTGCCCGACCTCCAGCAGTTCCGCATGACGATCGACGGCCGGGCCGCCGGCTCCGAGACCTTCACCGTGCTCGACCCGGCCACCGAGCAGCCGTGGGCCGAGGTGCCCGCGGCGACTCAGTCCGAGGTCGACGCCGCGTTCGCCGCGGCGGACGCCGCCTTCGCAGGCTGGGCCGCGGACGACGACGCCCGCCGCGCAGCGCTCCGCCGTGCCGCTGAGAAGGTCGGCGTCCACCTCGACGAGCTGGCAGGCCTGCTAGTGCGGGAGCAGGGCAAGCCGTACGCCGACGCGCTGGGCGAGGCCCAGGGCACGGTCGGCTGGATCCAGTGGTTCGCCGAGGTCGAGGTCCCCAAGTCCGAGGTCGTCACCCCGGGCGAGGTGCTGCAAGTGCGCTTCCCCCTCGGGGTCGTCGCGGGCATCACGCCGTGGAACTACCCGCTGATCCAGTCGGCCTGGAAGTTCGCCCCCGCCCTGCGGGCCGGCAACACCGTCGTGCTGAAGCCCTCGCCGTACACCCCCGTCGCCACGCTGCGTCTCGGGGAGCTGCTCGCCGAGGTGCTGCCCCCAGGCGTGCTCAACGTCGTCTCCGGCGGCGACGCGGTGGGGGTGGCGATGACGACGCACCCGACGACCGCGATGGTGAGCTTCACCGGCTCGACGGCGGCCGGGAAGTCCGTCGCCGCCGCCGTCGCCCCCGACCTCAAGCGGGTCACCCTCGAGCTGGGCGGCAACGACCCCGCGATCCTCCTCGACGACGTCGACGTCGACGCGATCGCCGAGCCGCTGTTCTGGGGCGCGTTCACCAACAACGGCCAGGTCTGCGGCGTCGCCAAGCGCGTCTACGTGCCGGCCGCCCTCCACGACCGGGTGGCCGACGCGCTCGCCCGCGTCGCGGAGTCCGTCGCTGTCGGCGCGGGCTCCGAGGACGGGGTGCGGCTCGGGCCAATCAACAACCGCCCGCAGTACGAGCGCGTCAACGGCCTGCTCGAGGACGCCGTGGCGGCCGGCGCGACGGTGCGCTCGGGCGGCAAGCAGGTGGGCGAGGCGGGCTACTTCCTGACCCCGACGATCCTCACCGACGTCGCGGCGGGCGCCGCGATCGTGGAGGAGGAGCAGTTCGGCCCGGTGCTGCCGCTGGTGGCGTACGACGACCTGGACGCCGTGGTCGCCGAGGTCAACGCCTCCAAGTTCGGGCTCGGCGGCTCGGTGTGGAGCGCCGACGCGAACCGCGCCCTCGGCGTCGGTCGCCGGCTGCGCGTCGGCACGGTCTACATCAACGGCCACGCGATCAACCACGGCCCGCACGTGCCCTTCGGCGGCGCCCGCTGGAGCGGCATCGGCGTCGAGAACGGGCTCGCCGGCCTGGAGGAGTACACGCAGCGCCAGATCATCTACGGCAACGGCGCCGACCTCTGAGCCTGCCCCCGCGCACCCGAGCACCCGAGCACCCGAGCACCGCCCCCGAGGAGAACCATCATGAGCGTCGACCAGATCGCGCTGGAGGACCTGCGCGCGCAGCACCGCCGCGACTACGACCCTTACAACAACGCGACGATCGCGGAGCACCTCGCCGAGATGGCCCAACGGCGCCGCGAGATGCCGATCAGCTACTCGGCGCGCGGCAACGGCACGTGGGTGCTGACGCGGTACGACGACATCGCCAGCGTGCTGCGGCGCAACAACCGCGGCTTCGTGAGCAACCCGAACGACCCCGACGGAGGGAACCCGCAGGGCGCGCAGAAGGCGCTGATCCCGATCGAGCTCGACGGCGACGAGCACAAGTTTTACCGCCGGCTGCTCGACCCCCTGTTCTCGCCGCAGCGGGTCGCCGCGCTCGAGGACCAGCTGCGCGCTGCGGCCAACGACTTCATCGACGGGTTCATCGAGCGGGGCGAGTGCGACTTCGTCGAGGAGTTCGCGATGCCCTTCCCGGGGGCGACGGTGATGCACCTGATGGGCTGGCCGCTGAAGGACCTCGGTCGCCTGAACGAGTGGACCGGCACGATCCAGCACGGGATCGTCGGCGTCTCGAAGGAGGAGAGCCAGGCCGCGCAGGGGCGGGCGGCAACGGAGATGCGGGCGTACCTCCTCGACCTGATCGCGGAGCGCCGCACGAACCTCGGGGACGACGTCACCTCGCACGTGCTGCGGGCGGAGAAGGACGGCGCGCCGCTCTCCGACGACGACCTGTTCGACCTGCTGCTCCTCCTGGTGCTGGCCGGGCTCGACACGGTGCAGAGCACCTTCGCGCAGAGCTTCATGCACCTGGGCCGCCAGCCCGAGCTGTGGGACCAGATGTTCGCGTCGCCCGAGTCGTTGGAGCCCGCGATCGAGGAGCTGCTCCGGATCGCCGCCCCCGCGGTGCCGACGCGCACCGTCGTCCACGAGTCGGTGCAGGTCGGCGAGCTCGAGCTGCCCGAGGGGGAGCGCGTGCACTTCCCCCTGGCCGCGGCCAACCGGGACCCGGCGTACTACCCCGACCCGGACCGGATCGTCTTCGACCGCGCCCCGAAGCCGCACCTCGCCTTCGGGATGGGCCCGCACCGCTGCCTGGGCGTCCACCTCGCCCGGCTCGAGCTGCGGATCGGGTTCACCGAGCTGCGGCGCCGGATGCCGCGGTTCAGCCTCGACGAGTCCCGGACGCCGACCGAGCACCTCGGGCTCGCGTGGGGCGTGGGCAACCTGCACCTGCTCTTCGAGCCCGGTCCGCGCGAGCGTTCCTGAGGTCGTCGCGCCTCCCTCCGCGGGCCGTTCTCCGCACCCACCTGCGGGCGCCGGTCCGCGCGGCACCGTCGCGATCCTCGCGGTCGCGGTCTGCTCGTTCGCCCTGATGCAGTCGCTGACCGTCCCGGTGCTGGCGCGGATCGCGCAGGAGTACGACGCGGCGCAGTCGACGGTCACCTGGGTCCTCACGGGGTACCTCCTCGCCGCCTCGGTGGCGACGCCGATCGCCGGCCGGCTCGGCGACGTCCACGGCAAGCGCCGGGTGCTCGTCGTCTCGCTCGGCCTGCTCTGCGCGGGTTCGCTGCTGGCCGCGGTCGCGCCGTCCGTCGGCGTGCTGATCGCCGCCCGGGTCGTGCAGGGGCTGGGCGGCGGCGTGGTGCCGCTGTCGTTCGGGATCGTCCGGGACCGGCTCGACCTCCCCCGGGTGCCGGGGGCGATCGGCCTCCTGTCGTCGCTGATCGCGGTGGGGACAGGCGCCGCGGTCGTCGTGGCGGGGCCGATCATCGCGACCTTCGGGTTCGCGGCGCTGTTCCTGCTGCCCGCCGCGGTGACGGGCGCGGCCGCGGTCGCCGCCCGGCTGCTGCTGCCCGACCCGCCGCGCGGCGAGCGCGCCCGGCTGCCCCTGCTGCCGGCCGTGCTGCTGGCCGCGTGGCTGGTCGCCCTCCTCCTCGGCGTGACGCGGGCGCCCGTCCTGGGGTGGACCTCGGCGCCCGTGCTCGCGCTGCTCGGCGGCGCCGTCGTGGTCGGTGGCCTGTGGGTGCGCCAGGAGCGTCGGGGCCCCGTACCGCTGATCGACCTGCGCCTGCTGGCCCGGCGCCCCGTCTGGACGGTGAACGTGGCCGCCATGCTGCTCGGGGGAGCTCTCTACGCGTTCGTCGCGTTCGCGCCGCAGCTGCACCAGACACCGACCTCGGCCGGCTACGGGCTGGGCGCGACGGTGACGGGCTCGGGGCTGCTGATGCTGCCCTACTCCGTCGCCACCTTCGTGCTGGGACTCCTGTCGGCGCCGCTCGCGCGGCGCTTCGGCGGCCCGTCCGTTGCCGCGGCCGGCTGCCTCGTCACCGCCGCGGCGACGGCGCTGCTGGCCGTGGCCCACGACGCCGTCTGGCAGGCGGCGCTCGTCAGCACCCTCGTGGGTGTCGGCAACGGGCTCGCCTTCGCGTGCCTGACGAGCCTGCTCGTCGCCTCGTCGCCGCCCGAGCACAGCGGGGTCCTCAGCGGGATGAACGCGAACCTCCGCACGATCGGGGGATCCGTCGGCACGGCGGTCGTCTCCAGCGTGGTGACGGCGCGAACGACGGCGGACGGGCTGCCCGTCGAGGGTGGCTACGTCGCCGGCTTCCTCGTGCTCGCCGTCGCGCTCGTCGCCGCCGCGGTGGTCGCACGGCTGGTGCCGACCCCGCCCCGCACCCGGGGTGGGCGGCTATAGTTGTGTTGAACTGCTGGACAAGTAATGGAGTAGCATCGTAGCGTGACGCATGACACGCCGCGGCGCCCACGGTCGACGTCGCGGCTCGAGGCAAGGATCTCCACGTAATGCTGACTGAGCTGCTGCCCTTCGTCGTCGCGGGAGTCGCGACCGGCGCCATCCTGGGCATCGCCGGCACCGGTCTTGTGCTCACCTACAAGACGTCCGGCATCTTCAACATCGGCCACGGCGCCGTGGCTGCCGCGGCGGCCTACGTCTTCTACTTCCTGCACGTCGAGCAGGAGCTGCCCTGGATCCCCGCGTTCCTGCTGGCTGTCGTCGTCCTGGGGCCCGTGTTCGGGCTCGTGATGGCCGCGATCAGCCGGTCGCTGGCGGAGCAACGCGCCGCGATGAAGATCGTCGCCACAATCGGGCTGATCCTGATCGTGCAGGGCCTCGCGACGGTGAAGTACGGGTACAACGGCCTCCAGGTGCCGCAGTACCTCCCGAACGGGCTGCAGACCTTCGAGCTCGGCGGCGTCTTCGTCTCCTACGCCCAGGTCACGGTGATCGGGATCTCGCTGGTCGCCGTCGGGGCGCTCTTCGTCTTCTTCCGCACCTCGCGCACCGGCCTCGCGATGCGGGCGGTCGTCAACGACCCCGAGCTCGTCGGCCTGCACGGCACGAGCCCGCAGCGCGTGCAGCGCCTCGCCTGGGTGATCGGCGCGACCTTCGCCGCGCTCTCGGGCGTCCTGATCGCCCCGGTGAGCGGCCTGGAGTCCGTCGCGCTGACGTTCCTCGTGGTCCAGGCGTTCGGCGCCGCCGCGGTCGGCGCCTTCTCCAGCATCCCGCTGACGTACGTCGGGGCGCTCGTGATCGGCGTCGCCGCCAGCCTGACGACGAAATACGCGCTCGAGCTGCCCGAACTCGCCGGGCTGCCCGCGAGCCTGCCGTTCGTCTTCCTAATCGTCGCGCTGCTGGTGCTGCCGAAGAGCAGGCTCGTCGCTCCGGCGCGCAACGAACGGGCGCCGAACGTGCCCTGGCACGGCCCGACGTCCTCCCGCCTCGTCGCGGGCGTGGTCGTGGTCGGCGCCCTCGCGCTGGTGCCGACCTTCGCGGGCGCCAAGCTGACCTACTTCACGACCGGTCTGACGCAGGCGATCATGCTCCTCTCGCTGGGCCTGCTGATCCGCACCGCCGGCATGGTCTCGCTGTGCCACGCGGCGTTCGCGGCCATCGGTGCCGCCGCGTTCGCCCAGTTCGCCGGCGACGCCGGCATGCCCTGGCTCGTCGCCCTGATGCTCGGCGCCTTCGTCGTGGTGCCCGTGGCGGCCCTGCTCGCGCTCCCCGCGATCAGGTTGTCCGGGCTGTTCCTCGCGCTGGCGACGCTCGGCTTCGGCCTGATGGTCGAGCAGCTGCTGTACTTCCGCGACTTCTTCTTCACCCAGACCGGCATCGGCCGGGAGATGCCGCGGCCCTCCGGCTTCAAGAGCGACGACCGCTACTACTACGTCGTGCTCGCCTTCTTCGTGGCGACGGGCGTCGCGATGATGCTGATCCACCGGGGCCGCCTGGGCCGCGTGCTGCAGGGGCTCTCGGAGTCGCCGCAGGCGGTGCGAACGCTCGGCCTCAACGTGAACCTGACGCGCCTCATCGTCTTCTGCGTCTCCGGCTTCTTCGCGGGTGTCGCCGGCATCCTCTACGGCGCGTCGGCGAACTACGCGGCGCTCGGCGACCCGCAGTTCATGGCGTACCAGTCGCTCGTCCTCGTGGCGACGCTCGCGCTGATGCCGTTCCGCGAGCCCTGGTACGCCGTGATGGGCATTGCGGCGGCGGTGATCCCGGCGTACATCCACGGCGAGTCGACGGCCGCCTGGATGAACGTGCTCTTCGGCTTCTTCGCCATCGTCACTGCGACGCAGGGCGGTACTCCGGCCATGCCGGCCCCCGTCCGCCGCGCGGTCGACCGGGTGTTCCGCAGCCGGCGCCCGAAGCCCGCGCCGACGCGGGTCGCCACGGACGGCGAGGGCTACCGCCTGCGCGACGGGGCCAGCGGCCTCGAGGTGCGCGACCTGACGATCCGCTACGGCGGCCGGACGGCGGTCGACGCCGTCAGCTTCACCGCACCAGTCGGGCAGATCACGGGGCTGATCGGGCCCAACGGCGCGGGCAAGACGACCACCTTCAACGCGGTGAGCGGGCTCCTCTCGCCGTCGGAGGGTGCGGTGCTCCTGCACGGGTCGGAGGTCACGTCCCTCAGTCCCGGTGCCCGCGGGCGCCGCGGGCTGGGCCGGACGTTCCAGCTGATGCAGCTCGCCGACTCCCTGACGGTCGCCCAGAACGTCGAGCTCGGCGTCGAGTCGGGTCTCGCGGGCTCGTCGGTGCGCGGCCAGCTGGTCGCCTCCCCGGCCGAGCGCCGCGCGACGGTCGCCGCCGCGGAGCGGGCGATGGAGCTGTGCGGGATCACGCACCTGCGTGACCAGCACACGGGCGCGCTGTCGACCGGGCAACGCCGCCTCGTGGAGCTCGCCCGGTGCCTCGCCGGCCCGTTCGATCTGCTGCTGCTCGACGAGCCGTCGTCCGGGCTGGACCCGGTGGAGACCGAGCAGTTCGGCTCGACGCTCGAGCGCGTCGTCGCCGAGCGCGGCTGCGGGATCCTGCTGGTCGAGCACGACATGGCGCTGGTGCTCCGCATCTGCCGGGAGATCCACGTCCTCGACTTCGGGAAGCTTCTCTTCCATGGCACGCCCACCGAGGTCCGCACCAGCCCGGTCGTCCAGGCGGCCTACCTCGGCAGCGCCGAGATCATCGAGGAAGAGCTCGACCAGTCCGTCCAGGAAGGACTCGTCCGATGACCGCGGTCACCACTCCCCCCACCTCCGCAGCCGGTACGACGGCCGCCGCCCACGCCGCCCTCGAGCTGCGCGGCGTCGACTGCAGCTACGGCGACACGCAGGTGCTGCGCGACGTATCCCTCGTCGTACGCCCCGGCCGGGTCACCGCGCTGATCGGGCCCAACGGGGCTGGGAAGACGACCTCGCTGCGCGTCGCCTCGGGCCTGCTGCGGCCCACGACCGGGACCGTGCTGTTGGGCGGCGAGGACATCACCGGGGTGCCGACGCACCGCCGGTCCACCCGCGGGCTGTGCCACGTGCCCGAGGGACGCGGGGTCTACCGCAACCTCACCGTGCAGGAGAACCTCACGATGCAGGCGCCGCGCGGCACCGTCGCCGCCGGCATCGAGCGCGCGACCGCAGCCTTCCCCGTGCTGGGCCAGCGGCTGCAGCAGAAGGCGGGCACGCTCAGCGGCGGGGAGCAGCAGATGCTGTCGCTGTCCGCGGCGTACCTGCGCAACCCGTCCGTGGTCCTCGTAGACGAGCCGTCCCTCGGGCTCGCGCCGATCATCGTGGACGTCGTCTTCGAGTTCCTCCAGACGCTGGGCGCCGAGGGCGTCTCGCTGCTCCTGGTGGACCAGTTCGCGATCCGCTCCCTGTCCATCGCCGACCACGCGTACGTGCTGCGGCGCGGCCGCGTGGCGTACGACGGCCCGGCCGACGAGCTGCTCGACGGCAACATGTTCGAGCAGTACATCGGCGAGGGAGCCTGAGCGCGACGGCCTGAGCGCGGCGCTCGACCACCGACCGAACGAACGACCACGAGACCACGGAGGCACACCGCATGCCGACCATGCTGGAACGGGCCGAGAGCCACGGCCTGCCCGTCCACCTGCTCGACCTGGAGAACGACGAGCGGCTCGCCGCCGACCCCTTCGGGGTCTGGGACGAGATGACGAAGGTGGCACCGCTCTTCTACAGCCCGGCCAACCGAGGTTTCCTTGTCGCCTCGGACTTCGACACCATCAAGACGGTCCTGCGGGACGCGAAGACGTGGGCGAACCTGCCCACGACGATCGTGTACACCAAGGAGCAGGTCCTGATGAACACGCCACCGATCAGCATGGACCCGCCGGTCCACACGAAGTTCCGGCGCGCGCTGATCCCGCTGTTCGCCCCGAACGAGGTCACGCCGCTCGAGCCGCGGATCCACGAGATCACGCACCGCCTGATCGACGAGATGCTGACGAAGCCCGACCCTGACTACATCCGGGACTTCTCCTCCCAGCTGCCGGCGCGCTTCTTTCTCGGTTGGCTCGGGCTCGGCGACGACGACGTCAGTCGGATGTACCAGCTCGCCCAGCGCGCCACCTTCGAGTTCGAGGACCAGGCGAAGCGCGACGCCGTCGAGCACGAGATCGGCGAGATCGTCGGCAACCTGTTCCGGGCCCGCAAGGAGCACCCGCAGGACGACCTGGCCAGCAAGATGCTGGCAATGGAGATCGACGGGGAGCCGATCGACGTCGACCTGTGCATCGACATCGGCCGGCTCGCGTTCATCGCCGGCCAGGACACGACGTCGACCCAGCTCGGATACATCATGTGGCACCTCGCCCGGAACCCCCAGGACCGCGCGCACATGGTGGCGCGCCCCGAGCTCACGAACGACGCGGTCGAGGAGCTGACCCGGTACTACAACACCGGCGGCCCCGCCGGTCGGATCGCGCGGCAGGCCGGCGAGCTGAACGGCTACCCGATCGAGCCGGGCGACCGCGTCTTCATCGCCCGCTGCGGCGCCGACCGGCAGTTCGCGCCGGAGGTGCAACTGGACCGCAAGCCCAACCGCCACACCGCCTTCGGGCTCGGGATCCACCGCTGCCTCGGCTCGCACGTCGCACGCGTCGAGATGGAGATCGCGCTCAAGGTCTGGCACGAGCGGATCCCGGAGTACCGGATCGCCGACGGCTTCGCGCCGCGGCACCGCTACGGGTCGTTCATGCAGCAGCTCACCAGCCTCCCGCTCGCCCTCGGCTGAGCCGGACCACCACGACAGGAGACGAGAGATGACCGCACAGCAGACGGAGACCGGCCTGCGCTACCGGATCGACACGGAGTTCTGCGCCGGCCACGGCCGGTGCTACGCCCTCGACCCGGACGCTTTCGTGTCCGACGACGTCGGGTACGGCGAGGTCGTCGACAAGGTCCACCCCTTGTCGCGCCGCGACGAGATGGAGTCGGTCGCGGTCGCGTGTCCGGAGGAGGCCGTGACGGTGGTGGGCTCCGAGGACTGAATCCCAGCGCCCACGACGAAGGGGGCGGCGAGCATCCTGCCGGATGCTCGCCGCCCCTTCGTCGTACCGGGACGGGGCCGTGGGCCCGCGGGCCCCGGCTCAGCTCAGCTCGAAGCCCTTGTAGCCGGCCTCGGCCGACTCGGCGATGCGCTCGCGGTACTGGGGCTGGCCGCCGGCGTACAGCAGGTACGCCCGCTGGCGACCGTCGCCAACGTTGGTGCCGAAGGCCCAGCCGCTCGCGTCCTCCTGGAGCGTGCCCTCGATCCCCGACAGCACGTGCTCGTGCCACTCCTGCTCGGCCGCCTCGGTGGTCTCGATCCGGCTCAGGCCGCGGTCGCGCAGGTGCGCCACGCAGTTCGCGACCCACGTCGCCTGCGTCTCGGTGACCCGCGGGATGATCCCGGCCGAGCTCTGCGGACCGCCCACGAGGAACAGGTTCGGGAACCCGGCGGCCTGCATCCCCAGGAAAGTGTGGGGCCCGTCCACCCAGTGCTCCTGCAGGGTGCGCCCGCCGGTGCCGCGGATGTCGATCGACTCGTACGACCCCGTGACGGCGACGAAGCCGGTCGCGATCACGATCACGTCGAAGTCGTGGCTCTCGATCGCGGTCTCCAGACCCGTGGGGGTGTAACGCACCAGCGGGTCCTCAACGGTGGACACGAGCCGTACGTGCGGCTCGTTGAACACCTCGTAGTAGCCATTCTCCAGCGGCGGGCGCTTCTGGCCGAAGCCGTGGTCGTCCGGGGTCAGGAGCGCGGCGGTGCGCGGGTCCTTCACGCGCTCGCGGATCCGCTCGGTCAGGTAGGCGGTGAGGTGGCCGTTCGCCTCGCGGGAGAGCGCGACGTCACGGAAGTTGCCCAGCACGAACGCCATCCCCGGCGCGTCGTAGAGCCGGTCCCAGACCGCGCGGCGCTCCTCGTCGGACAGGGCGAGGGACGACTCGGTCATCGGCGCATGGATCGCGCCGCCGGGCGTCTCCTGGGTGCGCGTGTAGATCTCCTGGATGCGCTCGCGCAGGTCGGCGGCGCGCGCGTCGTCGATCGCGAAGTTGTTGATCGGCGTGGCCCAGTTGGCGGTGCGCTGGAAGACGGTCAGCGACGCGGCGTCCTTGGCGAGGAACGGGATGACCTGTACGCCGCTCGAGCCGGTGCCGATCACGGCGACCCGCTTGCCGCGGACGTCGACGTCCGCCACCGGCCAGGTGCCGGTGTGGTGCCACTCGCCCTGGAAGTCCTCCAGGCCGGGCACGCGCGGGAACGCGGGCTTCGACAGGATGCCGAGGGCGGTCACGAGGTACGTCGTCAGGTACACCTCGCCCGTCGCGGTGGTGACCTCCCAGACGCGCTCGTCCTCCTGCCAGTGCGCGGAGACGACCCTGGCGTCGAAGCGCATGTCCTTGCGCAGGTCGAGCCGGTCGGCGACGAAGTTCAGGTAGCGCTCGGTCTCGGGCTGCCCGGCGTACTCCTCCGACCACGTCCACTCCTCGAGGATCTCGGGGGAGAAGAAGTAGCCGTACGTGTAGCTCTCCGAGTCGAACCGCGCGCCCGGGTAGCGGTTCCAGAACCAGACGCCGCCGACGCCCGAGCCCGCCTCGAGCAGCACGGTGCGCAGCCCCTTGCCGCGCAGCTCCCACAGCTGGTGGATCCCCGAGATGCCGGCACCGACGACGAGCGCGTCGACGCGGGTGGGGGAGGCGTCGGGGGAGGCGTCGGTCGGGGTGGGGGTGGCGTCCGGCATCGGTGACCTCTCGTGTGAGTCCGTGGGAGGGCGACGCCCTCTCCAATTATGTTACGTCCATCTGCAATGATGGTGAAGGCATAATAGGATCTGGTTCGAGAAGAGTGACCCGGGGGTGAGCGTCGTGGGGCAGCGGGGCAGTCGCAGCGCCGCCGGCGCACCCGGCGCGCCCGGCATCGTCCTCGTCCACGGCAGCGCCGCGCACGCGGGGTGGTGGGACCACGTCGCCGCCGCGCTGGCCGACGAGGCGCCGCTCGTGGCGCCGGACCTGAGCGGGCACGGCCGGGGCCCTCGGCGCGCGTCCTACACGCTGTCGGGCTGGGCCGGCGAGGTCGCTGCCGCCCACGCGGCGCTCGGGCCCGGGCCGCACGTGGTCGTCGGCCACAGCATGGGCGCGCTGGTGGCGCTGCGCGTTGTCGAGGAGCACCCCGACCTGGTCGCCGCGCTGGTGCTGGTGGACCCGCCGTTCCGCACCGTCGACACGCGGGCCCGGGCGCTGCGCTCACGGATCGTGACGAAGACGCCGCGGGTGTACGCGAGCCGCAAGGAGGCAGAGGCGCGCTGGCGCCCAGCCCCCGACCAGCCGATCCTGTCCGGGCTGCGCGAGGCGATCGCCGCGGGGTCCGTCGGACCGGTCGAGGGTGGTTGGGGCTGGCGGTTCGACCCGCGCACCTTCGACCGCCCGGACGTCGACGTGGAGGAGGTCGGGCAGGTCGGCGTACCGGCACTCGTCCTGCGTGCCGGGCACGGGATGCTCGAGCCGGCCCGCGCGGAGCGCCTCGTCGCGCGCCTCGGCGCCACCGCCCGCCTCGAGGTGGTGCCCGACGGGCACCACCACCTGATGCTCGACCAGCCCGACCGGGTGGTCGACGCGATCCGTCGTACCCGCGCCCGCGCGCTCGCCGCGCCGGCCGCCGAGAACAGGAGTGGACGATGACCGCACGTGCCCTGGTGGTCGGAGGCACCGGCCCGACCGGCCCCCACGTCGTCGACGGGCTGCGTCGGCGCGGGTTCGAGGTGACGATCCTGCACCGGGGCACGCACGAGGTGCCCGAGCTCGCCGACCTCGAGCACCTGCACGCGGACCCGCACTTCGAGGAGAACGTTCGCGACGTCGTCGGCGACCGGACGTTCGAGGTGGTCGTCGCGACGTACGGCCGCCTGCGCCACGTTGCCGCGGCCCTGGCCGGGCGGTGCGAGCGGTTCGTCGGGGTCAGCGGCGTCCCGCTCTACCCCGGCTACCACGAGCCCGGCAGCGTCCGGCCCTACGGGATGGCGGTGGCAGCGGCGGAAGACTCGGTCCCAGACACAATCCCGGGTGGGCCGGGCGGGGCGACCTCGGACGCAGCGCGGTTCGCGGGCTCGATCCGGCGCGCGGAGCTGGCGGTGCTGGACCTCCATGCCGGCGGCGCGTTCGCCGCGACGCTGTTCCGCTACCCGTCGATCTACGGACCGCGCCAGCTCTATCCGCGGGACTGGTCGGTCGTGCGGCGCGTCCTGGACGGCCGCCGCCGGATCATCCTCGCGGACGGCGGCCTCACGCTGGTGACGCGCTGCGCGGCGCAGAACGCGGCCGCGTTCCTCCTCGCCGCGCTCGACGCCCCGGAGGCCGCCGCGGGCGAGGTGTTCAACGTGGCCGACCGCGACCAGTACTCCCTGCGGCAGTGGGTCGAGCTGACGGCCGGCTTCGCGGGCGGCGAGCTCGAGGTCGTCGCGCTCCCGTTCGACCTCGCGGGACCGGGGCGCGAGCTGTTCCCGGTGCCCCACACCGCCCACGGGCTGGTGACGGCCGAGAAGGCCCGGACGCTGCTGGGGTACGTCGAGCCGGTCACGGCCGCGCAAGCGCTGCGCAGCACGGTCGAGTGGTACCTGGAACACCCGCCATCGCCGAGCACCACCGAGCGAATGATCGACTCCTTCGACTACGCGGCCGAGGACCGGGCCGTCGTGGCGTACCACGACGCGACGGCAACGCTGCTGCGCAGCCAGGCGGCCGCGTCGTCGGCCGACCACCCTTATGCCCACCCGACCGCCCCGGGCGCCGTCGACGAGAAGGGGCGCTGACCCAAACCGTGTTTCCTAGTTATGTTATTGCTTGACTGCGAACATCATTGGACCCTAGCGTGCTGCGCGTCACATCCACCGGTGCCGCAGATGGCGGCGCAGCTCCAGGAGAACTGATGATCAATCGCAAGCACGGGTCTCGATCCGCACGACTCCGTCTCGGGGCCGTCGTCGTGCTCGCTTCCCTGTTCGTGTCCGCCTGCGGCGGCGGGAGCGAAGTGGACGAAGGCGCCGACCTCGAGGGCGACCCGATCAAGATCGGCTTCGCCGTCTCGTTGACCGGTCCACAGTCGTCCAGTGTCACCGCTGCGCCCGCCGCCGCGCACGCTTGGGAGCAGCAGACCAACAGCGAGGGGGGCATCGGCGGACGCCCTGTGCGGGTGGAGATCGTCGACACCAAGAACAACGCGAGCGCCGCGCAGGCTGCCGTGAAGACGCTGGTCGAGGACGAAGAGATCGTCGCCATCATGCTGATGGACTCGGTCGCCGAAGGCGCGGTGGGCGAGTACCTGCAGCAGGAGAACATTCCGGTCATCGGCTCGTCCGGCTACAACGCCGCTGTGTGGAACCAGCTGACCAACTTCTTCACGCAGGCGCCCCTCTCCTCGACGGTCATCAGCTCACTCGTGACGGCCGCCGACGCGGCAGACGCCGAGGAGTTCGTCTCCGCGGTGTGCGCGGAGTCGGCCACCTGCGCCGACGATGCGGCCTCGCTCTACGAGCCGGCCACGGCCGCGTACGACCTCGGGTACGGCGGCTACGTGACGGTCGCGGCCAACTCAGCGAACTACACCGCCGAGTGCCTCTCGTTCCAGGAGAAGGACGCCGACTTCATCGCGCTCCTCGTCACCGTCGACAGCGCCGTGCGCGTGATGACGGACTGCATTCAGCAGGGCTACGAGGGCACCTTCGCGACCTCGTCGACCAGCTTCAACCCCGAGAAGTACGGCGCCGTGCCGAACATGAACATGGTGGGCACGCTCAACGCCTTCCCGTGGTGGGCCGACGCCGCGCCCGTGGAGCGCTTCCGGGAGGCGATGGAGGAGTACGAGGAGGACGTCAACTACGAGAGCAGCAGCGCCACCGCCGCGTGGTCCTCGCTGGAACTGTTCGCGAGCGTCGTGTCCGCCGACCCTGAGACAATCACCCGGGACTCGGTGTTCGCCGGCTACCGCGCGCTGGACGGTGAGACGCTCGACGGACTGCTCCCGCAGCCGATCTCGTACGCCGAGGGAGAGCCGTCGCCGTCGATCCAGTGCTTCTGGCAGTTCGAGTTCACCTCGGGCGAGGACGACCCGACGCTGCTCGCTCCCGCGGGCGAGTCGGGCAACGGCGCCGAGGGTGACCTCGCCACCGCCTGCTCCGCCTGACCACGACAATCAACCCAGTGCCGTCGAAGCTCGGCCGGACCGGTTCGCACCGGCCCGGCCGAGCGTCGTTCCCGAGGAGGTAGTACGTTGCGCCCGACCGAGCGTTTCGTGGTGGACGTCCCCGACGCCGACGTCGAGGACCTGCGGGACCGCCTGCGTAGGACCCGGTGGGGCGACGACCCCGGCAACGAGGACTGGGCGTACGGCACGCCGCGCAGCTACCTGGAGCCGCTGGTGCGGTACTGGGCGGAGGAGTACGACTGGCGCCGCCACGAGGACGCGATCAACGCCCACCCGCACGCCCGCGCGACCCTCGACGGTGTCCGCGTGCACTACCTGCACCGGCGCGGCGTGGGGCCCGCACCGATGCCGCTGCTGCTGACCCACGGCTGGCCGTGGACCTTCTGGGACTTCGCGAAGATGATCGACCCGCTGACGAACCCGGCGGCTCACGGCGGCGACCCGGCCGACGCGTTCGAGGTCGTCGTGCCGTCCTTACCCGGGTTCGGCTTCTCCTCGCCCCTGACGCGCACGGGGGTCGGCGCCGGCGCGACGGCGGGCCTGTGGCGCTCGCTGATGCGCGACGTGCTCGGCCACCGGCGCTTCGGGGCGATGGGCGGCGACTTCGGGGCCGTCGTCACGCAGCGGATGGCCCAGGAGGACGACGGCGCCCTGGTCGGGGTCCACCTGACGCGCTATCGCCGTCCCGCGGGGACGGCCGGCGTGGCCGCGTCGGTCGCAGGGCCTGACGACTACGGGCCGGACGAGGCCGGCGACCACGCGCGCGACCAGGCGGGTGCAACCCTGGTCGCGAGCCACCTCGCCGTCCACTCTCACGACCCGCAGACCCTCGCGCACGCGCTGCACGACTCGCCGGTCGGGCTCGCCAGCTGGCTCCTCGAGCGTCGTCGCGCCTGGTCGGACGGCGAGCTCGACGATGTCTACACGCGCGACGAGCTCCTGACGACGATCTCGCTCTACTGGTTCACCCGCACGATTGGCTCCTCCATGCGCTACTACCGGGACACGGCGCTGGAGGGCCCGGCGCCGGCCGGGCGGATCGACGTACCGGTCGCGATCGGTGTGCTGCCGCGCGACGTGAGCGCGCTCCCGCGCCGGCACGCGGAGGAGGACACGGACTTGCGGCGGTGGACGCGGTTCCCGCGCGGCGGGCACTTCGGGCCTGCCGAGGTGCCGGAGCTCCTGGTGGAGGACCTGCGGGAGTTCTTCCGGCCCCTGCGCGCAGCGGCGGAACAGTAGTCCTTCTAGTCGTGTTCAAGCGATGTTAGAGTCGTGCTTAGCGTGACCCAGGTCATGCGTCGAGGGCCGCGGGCCCCGACTTCCCGAGAGCGAACAGGGGTTGATGAGCATGTCCGACGTCGCCGTCCGAGGTGCCCAGGGCGCGGTGGACATCGAGCAGGTACGACGCCTGCGGGTCGCGCGCAAGGAGCAGGTCGCCACCGACGTGGTCGTCCTCGACCTCGTCGACCCCGACGGTGCCGAGGTGCCCGCGTGGGCGCCGGGCGCGCACGTCGACCTCGTGCTCCCGGGGGACCTGGTTCGGCAGTACTCCCTGTGCGGCGACCCCGCGGACCGGACCCGTCTCCAGGTCGGTGTGCTGCGCGAGGCCGAGGGCCGCGGCGGCTCGCTGTACCTCCACGACACCCTCACCGAGGGCGACGTGCTCGAGGTGCGCGGGCCGCGCAACAACTTCCGGCTGGAGCCCGCCGGCTCCTACGTCTTCGTCGCGGGCGGGATCGGGGTGACCCCGCTGATCCCGATGGTCGCGGAGGCGATCGCGCGCGAGATCCCGTTCGAGGTCATGTACGGCGGCCGCACCCGGTCGTCGATGTCGTACGTCGATCACCTCGAGGCGCTGTGCGGCGAACGGGTCAGCGTCCGTCCGCAAGACGAGCACGGGCTGCTCGACCTCGCCGGGCTGCTTGGTGAGCCGCGCGAGGACGCCGCGATCTATTGCTGCGGGCCCGAGCCGCTGCTGCAGGCGGTCGAGGCGGCGAGCGCCGCGTGGCCGACGGGCGCCCTGCACCTCGAGCGCTTCAGCCCGAAGGAGCTGGAGGCCCCGGTCCTGGCCGGGTCGTTCGAGGTCGAGCTGACGCTCTCGGGCGAGGTCCTCACGGTGCCGCCCGACCGATCGATCATGGCGGTGGTCGAGGAGGCCGGCGTACCGATCGTGGCGTCGTGCCTGGAGGGCACCTGCGGGTCGTGCGAGACCGTGATCCTCGAGGGCGAGGCCGACCACCGCGACTCGATCCTCACGGCGGCGGAGCAGGAGGCGAACGAGACGATGATGATCTGCGTGTCACGCGCGGCCTGCCCGCGACTGGTGCTCGAGCTCTGATCCCTCTTGTGATCCAAGTCATGCTCTAGTTAGTGTGTAAGTGACGTCACAGCATTATTGCGACGCCTCGACCACCGACGGAGGACGACATGACCGTGGACCTGGAGACCCAGCGCGCGGAGCGGCGGCTGGACTACGACCCGTACAACGTGGCGTCGATCGCCGACCACCTCGGCGAGCTCGCCGAGCGGCGCGCGACGCAGCCGATCAGCTACTCGGCGCGCGGAAACGGCTGCTGGGTGCTGACGCGGTACGACGACATTTCTAGCGTCCTGCGGCGCAGCAACCGGGGCTTCATCAGCTTCCCGAACGACCCCGACGGGCAGAACACCCAGGGCTCGTCCGAGGGCATGATCCCGATCGAGATCGACGGGTTGCGGCACAAGCAGTTCCGGCAGCTGCTGGACCCGTACTTCTCGCCGGCGCGCGTCGCCGAGAAGGAGCAGACCCTCCTGGCCTGGTGCAACCGCTTGATCGACGACTGGATCGAGGACGGCCGCTGCGACTTCGTGAAGGGCTTCGCGCTCCCGTTCCCGGGCGTGACGGTGCTGACGATCATGGGCTGGCCGCTGGCGGACCTCGAGCGGATGAACGCCTGGACCGACACGCTGCTGCACGGCAAGCAGGGCGGGACGCCGGAGGAGCAGATGGCCGTCCGCGGCCAGGCACACGTGGAGATGCGCGCCTACATGCTCGACCTGATCGCGCAGCGCCGCGCGGAGCCGCGCCGCGACGACGTCACGTCCGGGGCGCTCGACGCCGAGATCGACGGCGAGCCGCTGAGCGACGACAAGCTCTTCGACCTGTTCCTGCTGATGATGACGGCGGGGCTCGACACAGTGCAGAGCGTGCTGTGCCAGTCGATGGTCTTCTTCGCGCGCCACCCCGAGCAGTGGGACCGGATGTTCTCCACGCCGGAGATGCTCGAGCCCGCCGTCGAGGAGCTGCTGCGCTGGTGCGCGCCCGCAGTGCCGACCCGCAACGTCGTCGAGGACGGCGTCGTCGTCGGCGACGTCACCCTCGGGCCGGGGGAGCGGGTGCACTTCCCGCTCGCCGTCGCGAACCGCGACCCCGCCTACTACCCCGACCCCGACGAGGTCGTCTTCGACCGGCCGGCCAAGCCGCACCTCGCGTTTGGGCTGGGGGCGCACCGCTGCGTGGGGCTGCACCTCGCGCGGCTCGAGCTGAAGATCGCGTTCACCGAGCTGCACCGCCGGATGCCGCGCTTCTCGCTCGTCGAGGGCGTCGAGCCGCACGAGCACCTAGGCCTCGCCTGGGGTGTCGACAACGTCCACCTCGAGTTCGCGCCGGGTGCGCGCGAGTCCTGACCCGACCTGCCTGACGACCTACTTCACCACGGAGAGACCATGACCACCTCAGCGGCTCCGGCCGAGACGCTCGACGACCTGCGCGCCCGCCACCGGCGCGACTACGACCCGTACGCCGCCTGGTCGATCCAGGAGCACATGGACGAGATCGCGGAGCGTCGCGACGTCCTGCCGATCAGCTACTCGGCGCGCGGAAACGGCTGCTGGGTGCTGACGCGCTACGACGACATCTCCAGCGTGCTGCGCCGCAACAACCGCGGTTTCGTGAGCTTCCCGAACGAGCCCGACGGCATCAACGCGATGGGCTCGGAGATCCAGCAGATCCCGATCGAGACCGACGGGGCGCTGCACAAGCAGTTCCGCCAGCTGCTCGACCCGTACTTCTCGCCGAAGCGGGTCGAGGCACTCACCGACCAGCTCACCGGGTGGGCGAACCGGCTCATCGACGACTGGGTCGAGGACGGGGAGTGCGACTTCGTGGACGGCTTCGCGCTGCCGTTCCCCGGCGCGACGGTGCTGACGATCATGGGCTGGCCGGCCGAGGACCTCCACCGGATGAACCACTGGGCCTCGACCCTCATGCACGGCGTGGTCGGCGGCACCGCCGAGGAGACCGCTGCCGCCCGGGCGGTGGCCCACGGCGAGCTGCGCGATTACTGGTTCGCGATGATCGCCGAGCGCCGCGCGTCGGGCCACCTCGACGACGTCACCTCGGCGGCGATCGAGGCCGAGATCGACGGCGAGCGGCTCACCGACACCCAGCTGTTCGACCTGTTCCTGCTGATGATGGCCGCCGGGCTGGACACGGTGCAGAGCGTGCTGTGCCAATCGATGGTCTACCTCGCGGCGCACCCCGAGAAGTGGGACGCCATGTTCGCCACCCCCGAGAGCCTCGAGCCGGCGATCGAGGAGCTCCTGCGCTGGTGCGCCCCCGCGGTCCCGACCCGCAACGTCGTGCACGAGGAGGTCGAGGTCGCCGGGCTCGTGCTGCCGAAGGGCGAGCGCGTCCACTTCCCGCTCGCGGCGGCGAACCGCGATCCGGCGTACTACCCGGATCCGGACGAAGTGATCTTCGACCGGGCGGCGAAGCCGCACCTGGCCTTCGGTCTCGGCACTCACCGCTGCGTCGGGCTCCACCTGGCGCGGCTCGAGCTGAAGATCGCGTTCACGCAGCTGCGGCGCAGGCTGCCGTCGTTCGCGCTCCACCCCGACTACACGCCACGCGAGCACCTCGGGCTCGCCTGGGGCGTCGACAACGTCCGGCTCACCTTTGTGCCTGGTGCCCGGGAGACCGAGGGCAGCAGGTGAGCGGGACACCGGTGGGCGCCCGCAGGATCGTCGTCGTCGGTGCGGGCCTTGCGGGGCTCCGCACCGTCGACGCGCTGCGGCGCAAGGGGTGGACCGAGGACATAGTCGTGCTCGGCGACGAGCGGCACGCCCCATACACCCGCCCGCCCCTGAGCAAGAAGTTGCTCGCCGAGGGCGGCGCGGACCACGCGTCGGTCGCCCTGCGGATGCGGGAGGACCCGCACCCGACGACGTGGCGGTACGCCGAGGAGGTCGTCGGCGCCGACCTCGACGCGGCGACGGTGACGCTCGCGTCGGGCGACGAGCTCGCGTACGACGGGCTGGTCGCCGCGTCCGGCGTCCGGCCGCGCCGGCTGCCGCTGGGCGATCCCGACGCGCGCCTGGTGCTGCGCACGGTCGACGACGCGGCGGCGCTCGCGGCGCACCTGGGCCCCGGGGTCCGGGTGGTCGTGATCGGAGGCGGCTTCATCGGCTGCGAGGTCGCCGCGGCCGCCCGGGCCCGCGGCGCCGCGTCGGTCGACGTCGTCACCCTCGACACGCAGCCGATGCTCACCCCGCTGGGGGCGGTGGTGGGCGCCGAGCTGCGGCGGCGTCACGAGGTGGCCGGTACGACGGTGCGCTGCGGCCGCACGGTGAGCGAGGTGACCCGGGACGGCGACGCCTCATCCGGGGTCTGCCGCGTGGTGCTCGACGACGGAACGGTCCTGGAGGCCGACGTCGTCGTCGAGGCCGTCGGCTCCGTGCCCGCGACGGTGTGGCTCGAGGGCAACGGGCTCGACCTCGCCGACGGCGTGGTGTGCGACGCGGCGCTGCGCCTCGGGGGTCGACGCGGCACGGTCGGCGTCGGCGACGTCGCGCGGTTCCCGAACGCGTCGGTCGACGCGGTGGCGCGACGGGTCGAGCACTGGCAGATCGCGGGCGACACGGCCGGGCGCGCGGCGACCACGCTGCTCGGCGACCTCGGTGTGCTGCCGGAGGACCCCGCACCGTTCGCCGTGGTCCCGTCGTTCTGGTCCGACCAAGGCGTCGTCAGCGTGCGGGGCATCGGGATGCCGTCGCTCGGCGAGGAGTCCGAGGTGGTCGAGGGGACGCTCGACGCCGAGGCGGCGGTGCTCTACCGCCGGGGCGACGACCTCGTGGGTGCGGTGCTCCTGGGGCTGCCGCGGCGGCTGGGCTACTACACGCAGCTGGTCACGGCGGCGTCGGTGGGCACCCCGGCCTGAGGACCTCGGGCGAGGGCGCGAAGGGGGCCGGTACCGACAGCGCGTCGGCGCCGGCCCCCTTCGTCGTGCTTGCGTCGTCGCCGCGCGGGTCCGTGTCAGTCGAAGACGAGGACGCCGCGGAGGTTCTTGCCGGCGTGCATGTCGGCGTACCCCTGGTTGATGTCGTCGAGGGCGTACGTCGTGGTGATCAGCCCGTCCAGCTCGAGCTTGCCGCGCTGGTAGAGGCCGAGCAGGAGGGGCACGTCGCGGTAGACGTTCGTGCCACCGTAGACGTTGCCGCGCAACGTCTTCTCCGAGAGGGCGAACTCGAAGAGGTTGAGCTTCACGGTGTCCGAGGCCGCCGGCGTCACCGAGGTGATCACGGTGCGCCCCCCCGGCTTGGTCAGGCGGGTCGTGTCCTGCAGGACGCTCCCGTCGCCGACGCCGACCGACAGGATCGCGACGTCGGCCATCGCGCCCTTCGTGATCTCGGCGATCAGGGCGGAGGCCTCCTCGACCGACGCCGCAGTGTGGGTGGCGCCGAAGCGGACGGCCTGCTCGCGCTTGTACTCCACCGGGTCGACCGCGACGATGATGTCCGCACCGGCAGAGCGGGCGCCCTGGAGCGAGTTGACGCCGACGCCGCCGCTCCCGATGACGACAACGGTCTCGCCGGGCTTCACCTCACCGAGGTACGTCGCCGCTCCCCAGCCGGTGATCACGGCGCAGCCGAGCAGCGCGGCGGAGGCCAGCGGGATGTCCTCGGCGATCTTGATGCAGCGTGCCTCGGTGACGACCGTGTACTCACCGAAGGTGCCGAGCTCGGCGATGGCGGGGACGGCCTGGCCGCGGGCCGAGAACGCCGGCGGCAGGGGGTCGGCCTTGGGCGGGTTGTAGATGCAGAGGTTCTGGTGGCCGGTGTTGCAGTAGCCGCAGTCGCCGCACGGGACGTTGAAGACGAGAACGACGTGGTCGCCCGGCTTCACCCGGGTGACCCCGGGGCCGACCGCCTCGACGACGCCGGCGCCCTCGTGCCCGCCGACGACCGGCAGCGCGGCCGGCTGGTCGCCGGTCGCGTAGTGGTCGTCGGAGTGGCACAGGCCGCTGGCCGCGATCTTGACGAGCACCTCTCCGGCGCGCGGCTCGGTCAGCTGGACGTCCTCGACGGTCCACTTGTCACCGACGTTCCACAGGATGGCGGACTTGCTCATGGACTCTCCTGGACTAGGGCCCGCGCCGCGTCGCACGGGGCCGGCGGGCGAACCGAGGGCGGCTCGCAAGATAGCTTGAACATAACATGAACATGTGACGTGCGGCACCCCGGATAGGCCGTCTATCCCGAGGTTGTGTGACGCGTGCCACCGATGCTACTAATGCTGTAATTGTGAATTGGTCGGACGTTGGTCCCGGCCCGGACCCGTGGGAGGAACCGTCATGGCTGGACGTGACCCGGAGCGCGCCAGAGGCCCCGAGCGGCCCGCCCGCGCGGTCGTGATCGGTGGCAGCGTCGCGGGGTCCCTGGCCGCCGCGGCTCTCGCCGACCGGTTCGGCGAGGTCGTCGTGCTCGACCGGGACGCCTTCCCCGAGGCGCCGGCCCAGCGCGCCGGCGTACCGCAGGGTGCGCACTTCCACGCCCTCCTGGCGGCCGGCCGCCAGGCGATGGACGCGCTGCTGCCCGGCTTCTCCGCCCAGATGCTCGAGATGGGTGCAGCGGACCTCGACTCGACCGCCGACGTGATGCGGCTCGACCGGCTCGGGTGGTCGCCGCGCTTCGCGACGTCCCTGCGCTTCCTGATGGCCAGCCGTCCCCTGATCGAGTGGGTGCTGCGGGACCGCGCCTCGCACCTGCCGGGCGTCACCTTCCGGTCCCGCTCGGACGTCGCGGGCCTGCTGGGCGACGCCACACGAGTCACCGGCGTCCGCCTCGCGTCGGGCGAGGAGATCGTGGCGGACTTCGTCGTCGACGCCAGCGGCCGGCGGGCGCGGACGCCCGACTGGTTCGCCGAGCTGGGCGCGCCCGCGCCGTCGGAAGAGCTGGTCAACGCCCACTGGGGCTACGCGAGCACCTTCCTGCGCGTGCCCGACGGGTGGGACCCGGGGTTCCGGGCGCTGGCGTGCGTGCCGTTCGGCGAGGGCGCGCTGACGCCCGAGTCCGAGCGACGGGCCATGGCGATGTGGGTCGTCGAGGGCGAGAACCGGTGGGTGCTCACGGTCCAGGGGTCGGCGGGCGACTACCCGCCGCGCGACGTCGACGACCTCAAGGCGTTCGTCGCGAGCATCGGGGCGCCCGAGCTCAGCGGCGCGCTCGACGCGGTCGAGTTCCCCGAGAAGATTGCGCTGTGGCGCGACACCACCAACCGGCTGCGCGACTTCGCCGGGCACGATGGGCGTCCGGAGCGGTTCGTCGCCCTGGGCGACGCGTGGGCGGCGTTCAACCCCGTCTACGGGCAGGGGATGACGTCGGCCGCGCTCCAGGCGCAGGCCCTGGGTGACCAGCTCGCCACTCACCTCGCAGGCGGGGGCGACCTCGACGGGCTCGCGGACCGGTTCTACGCGGCCACCCGCGAGCTGGTCGACTTCTGCTGGTCGTCGTCGACGGCCCTCGACCACCGCCTGCCCGGCGTCGAGGTCACCCGCGACGGCGAGCCGCAGGAGGTCGTGGCGGGCTCGGCGGACCACGGGGACCGCGTGGCCGCGTGGGCCTCGCTCGACCCGGAGCGCTACGTGCGCTACCGCGAGACCACCCAGCTGCTCCGCTCGAACGCCTGGCTGCAGGCACCGGAGGTCGTCGCCGAGATCCAGGAGCGGTGGGACGAGCTCGGCGCGATGGTGACGGCGCGCTGAGCGGGATGACGGCCGAGCCCCTCGCCGACGTCCGCGTCCTCGATCTCACCGACGGGATCGCGGGTCCGGTCGCGGCGATGCTGCTGGCGGATCTCGGCGCAGACGTCGTCCGAATAGAGGCGCCCCGGGCGCGCGCGCTTGCGGGGGACCCTGTGTGGCAACGAGGAAAGCGCGTGATCAGCCGGCCTGCCGACCACCCCGACCGGGCCCGGCTCGCCGCCGGGGCCGACGTGGTCCTCTCCGGGGAACCCGGGACCGCCGTCGTCGCCGGGGTCCCGGCGACCGCGGTGCACGTCGTCATGCCCGTGCTCCCCGACGGCACGCCGGAGGACCCGTACCTCGCGAACGCCCTCCTCGCCGCGCGGAACGGGGTCGCGCGGCGGCAGTCGTCGTCGGACGGCGGCCCCGTGGAGGCCGTCTACCCCCACCTCGCCTACGTCCACGGGCTGTGGGCGGCGACGGCCGCGCTCGCCGCGCTCCTCGAGCGGCGACGCTCGGGCCGCGGGCAGCGGGTGGTCGTCGACGGTGTGCACGGCACGCTGGTGGCGGCGACGACCACGCTCGTCGTCGACCCGCGCAGCACACCGCCGCTCACCGCGGTCGGGCCGGGCGGGCCCAACCCGGCGTACTCGACCTATCGGTGCGCCGACGGCCGCTGGCTCTTCCTCGGCGCGCTCACCGACACGTTCCAGCGGCGCGCCTTCGCGGTGCTTGGGGTCGCTGACGTGCTCGCCGACCCACGGGTGGCGGACGTCGGCGAACGGCTCTACGCGCCGGAGAACCGGGGCTGGGTCCGCGATCGGATCGGGGCCGCCTTCGCCACCCGCCCCCGCGCCGAGTGGCTCGCGGCGCTGGCCGCGGCCGACTGTCCGGCCAACCCGGTCGAGGACCGCGCGACGTGGCTCGACCACCCGCAGGTCGTGGCGCTCGGGCAGCGGGTCGAGCTGGTCGACCCGGAGGTCGGGCCGGTCGTGATGCCCGGCGTACCGGTCGACCTCGACGGTCCGGTCCGGACGCCCCGACCGCGGGTGTTCGTCGAGGACGCCGACTGGGCGGCGCCCGCCGCGGTGCTCGCGCCCGGCCCCGACGCCGTGGGGGGGCCGCTCGCCGGTGTCCGCGTGCTCGACCTCGGCACGGTGCTCGCGGGGCCGTACGCCGGGATGCTCCTCGCCGAGCTCGGCGCCGACGTCGTGAAGGTCGAGCCCGTGCAGGGCGACGCCTTCCGCCTCCGCGGCTACCCGCACAACCGGGGGATGCGCGGGCTCGCCCTCGACCTGAGGTCCCCGGCCGGGGCGGACGCCTTCCGCCGGCTCGTCCGCGACGCCGACGTGGTGATCGACAACTTCCGCCCCGGCGTGCTCGAGCGGCTCGGCGCCGACCACGCGCGGCTCGCTGCGCTCCAGCCGCGGATCGTCACGGCGTCGATCACGGGGTACGGCGACGTCGGACCGCTCGCCGGTCGTCCGGGCTTCGACCCGGTGCTGCAGGCCCTCTCCGGGATGATGGCGGCCCAGGGCGGCGACGGGCCGCCGGTGTTCTCGACCGTCGCCGTCAACGACGTGACCGCCGCCGCGGCCACCGCCTTCGGGGCGCTGGTGGCGCTGTGGGCGGTGCGGGCCGGGCGCGCGGCTACGCACGTCGACACCTCGCTCGCCGCGATCGCGACCTTCATGCAGTCGGGCGAGCTGGTCCGCCACGCCGGTCGGCCCCCCGCGGCGTACGGCTCCTCCGACCACCGCGGACCTTCCGCATTGTCGTGCCACCGAGCGACAGCCGACGGTTGGGTACGCCTGCACGCGGCGTCAGCGGCGACCCTCGTGGACGCGGGTCTGCTGGCGGCCGGGACCGTAGGCACCCTCAGCCCGACCGAGCTCGAGGATCAGCTGGCCGCCGCCGCGGCCGCGGTGCCGACTGCCGAGCTCGTAGCGCGAGTGCGTTCCGCAGGCGGCTGGGCCGAGCCGAGCCGGACGTACGCCGAGGTCGCGACCGACCCGGTCGCGCTGGAACGGGAGCATCTCGTTCCGGTCCGCTGGCCCGACGGGCGCACGACGTTCCTCCCGCACAGGTACGCCCGGTTCGAACGGACGCAGGAGAAGCGCACCCTGCTGCCGCCGGGCCTCGGCGAGCACAGCCGCCAGATTCTGCGTGAGGCAGGACTGACGGACCTCGAGGTGGATGCAATGCTCGCCGACGGCACGACCGCCGAGTCCGGACCACTCGCCTCGGTCGCGGACGTCGGCTACCGCTGAAGCCCTTCCACGATCCGCAGCACCCCTTCCAGCTAGGAGTAGCGAGATGAGCACCCCGGAAGACCGCTTGGCCCGCATCGAGGCGAGGCTGATCGAGCTCGAGGACGAACGCGCGATCCGCGAGGTGCTCTCGCGGTATGGGCACTACGCAGACGCGTGCCTCGATGACGACTACTTCGCGCTCTTCACGGAGGACTGCGTCATGGAAGTCTCTCAAGGCCGCGGCGACGACCCCTACGCGATCGTGCGCTGGGACGGTCGGGAGCAGATGAAGGAGTTCCTCGCCGTGCGCACCGCGGGGCACGGCGACGGGTTCTACGGCCGCAGCCTGCACATGCAGGGCAACAACCTGACGCTGCGGATCGACGGCGACGTGGCGATCGCGAACAACTACTCGTTCATCCTCCACCAGGACGGCGTCGACCTGCGGCTCGTCAGCGCCTCAGTGAACGACTGGCGCCTGGTTCGACGCGACGGCCGGTGGCTGATCAGCGAGCGCCGCCGCCGGATGGTGGGCGCGCCGGACACGGCGGACATCCTGCGCGCCTCGGAGCGCTGATAACTCTCCTCATTCGCGGCCGAGCGCCTCGCGGATGAGCCGCGCGCACGCCTCAGGGTCGTCCAATGTGACGTTGTGATGGGCACCCGTGATCACCCGTCGTTCGACCGGTCGATCGAGGATCGCGTCGAGATGGTCGGCCGACCCCGCGTCCGCGATCGGGCTGTGCTCGCCCCACGCGTAGGTCACGGGGCAGCACACCTGTTCGATCACGGGGTCGAGGTCCACGGCGACCGGCGTGCCGACGGTACGCAGGTCGAACGACCAGCTCCATCCACCGGGCACGCGTCGGAGCCCATGAGCGGCCACCCGTGCCAGCAGGTCGGCATCGGCGGTCGTCTCGCGCGGCCGGAGCCGGAACGAATTAACGGCCTCCCGGTGCGTCGCGACCACTCGGTGCACCTCCGGCACCTGGCGGGCAGAAGAACGACCACGGACCCTCACGTCGAGCAGCACGAGCCGCGACACGAGGTCGGGTCGGGTCGCAGCGAGGCGGAGAGCAAGGGCTCCACCCATGCTGTGGCCGACGATGGTCACAGGTCCCCTCGCAGCGTGGTCGAGCACCGCGGAAAGCTCACGTACCCAGCCGTCGGGAGAGTAGGCCCGACGATGATCGCTCGTCCCGTGACCGCTGAGCTCCATTGCCAGCAGAGGGAGGTCGGTCAGGAGCGGGGCGAGGCCGAACCACCAGCCGACGTGGGCGGACCCGCCGTGGACCAGCAGCGTGGGGGAGTCGTCCTCAGGGTGGGTCCGGACGAATCGCACGTCGGCCCCGTCGACGCGTAGGGCGTCACACATCTCGTTCTCGGCGAGCAGCATCGACGCTCCTGTCGTAGGGGTAGTGATGGTCGAAACAGTACTGCTTCCGCATCAGGGGTTCTGCTGGACCTGCGGCTCGCTGTGCGTAATCATGTTCATATGATGTTTCGAGTGGTCAGTCGTGCAGGTGTGGAGGGACGATGAGGACCGAGCTGCTGGTCGATGGGCAATGGCGACCCGGTCGGGCGGGTGCGTTCGATGTCATGGACCCGGCGACGGGCGCAACGATCGCCTCGGTGGCTAACGGTGACCTGGCCGACGCAGGCGATGCCGTCGCGGCAGCGGACGCGGCGTTCGCCGGATGGGCTGCAACACCTGCGCGTGATCGCTCGGATATCCTTCGCCGCGCGTTCGAGCTGATGATGCGTGACGCGGACTCGCTCGCCGAGCTGATCGCAGCCGAGAACGGAAAGGCCGTGGGCGACGCTCGGAGCGAGGTGACCTATGCGGCCGAGTTCTTCCGCTGGTTCTCCGAGGAGTGCGTGCGCAGCGGCGGGGACTACGGGCCGGCCCCCACTGGCGGCAGCCGCACTCTGGTGACGCACAAGGCGGCCGGTGTCGCGGTGCTCGTCACCCCCTGGAACTTCCCCGCGGCGATGATCACGCGCAAGGTCGCCCCCGCGCTGGCGGCTGGTTGCACGGCGGTGCTGAAGCCGGCACGCGAGACGCCGTTGACCGCTCTCGCGATCGCCGCTCTGCTCATAGAGGCGGGGGTGCCCGACGGCGTGCTGAACGTGGTCCCGACTACGGAGTCGCGTCGAGTCGTCGCATCGTGGCTCGCCGACCCGCGGGTACGCAAGGTCTCCTTCACCGGGTCGACCCCCGTCGGCCAGGCACTACTGCGACTGGCGGCCGACCGCGTGCTCAACACCTCGATGGAGCTGGGGGGCAACGCCCCGTTCGTCGTCACCGACGACGCCGACCTGGAGGCCGCCGTCTCCGGCGCGATGGTCGCGAAGTTCCGCAGCGGTGGTCAGGCATGCACGGCAGCGAACCGCTTCTACGTCCACGCCGACGTCGTCGACGAGTTCGTCGACCGGCTGGGCGCCGAGGTCGAGAAGCTCAGCGTCGGCCCGGCTCGGGACGGTCACGACATCGGCCCCCTCATCTCGCCGCAGGCGGTGATCGAGGTCGGTGCGCTCGTCGAGGCGGCCGTCGCCTCCGGCGCACGGATCAGTCACATCGCGGGTATCCCGGAGGGTTCCGCCGGCAACTTCTACCCGCCCACGCTGCTCACTGGGGTCCCTCACGACGCAGGTGTGGTGAGGGAGGAGATCTTTGGTCCGGTCGCACCGATCGTGACCTGGCGCGACGAGACCGAGCTGGTTGCGATGGCGAACGACACCGAGATGGGGCTCGCGGCGTACGTCTACTCGGACGACCTTCAGCGGGCGCTGCGGATAGCCGAGGCGATCGACGCCGGAATGGTCGGGGTCAACCGCGGCATTGTCTCCGACCCCTCGGCGCCCTTCGGTGGGATGAAGCAGAGCGGCATCGGTCGGGAAGGGGCCCGGGTGGGTCTCGAGGAGTTCCAGGAGACCCGCTACTTCAGCGTGGGTTGGTCGTCGTGACCGAGGTGTACGCCCGATGGCCGTCGTTGCCGGGCCTGCGGTGGGGCATCAAGCAGTCCTTCCTGGAGTACATCGCGCGGATGCCGGACGGGCGCGGCACCGTCAGCGACGGCGCGACGCCGACCGAGTTCAACGAGATGGTCTTCGAACCGGACGGGGTGGAGCGGTCCGACGAGCGAGTCTCGCGATTGCGGTTCCGTGGCGACGTCCGGTTCGCGGGGCACCACGGGTTTCTCTTCGTGCGTCTGGCCGACCCGTGGGTCTCGATCGAGGGGGACCGGGGCGCGCTGTCGGTGCTCGATGTGCACGAGCCGGATACCGCGCCGCGGATCCCGCTCGTGACTTTTGCCGTCAGCGACCACCAGGTGGTCAAGGCTGTTGAGTACTGGACGGCGAACGCGGTTCGGCTCACAGAGGAGGGTTGCGAGGTGTTCAACAAGGTGTACCCGCCCGGCGAGTTGTTCGACCCGCTGGTGATCGCGTTGCCGGTTGGTCGAACGACGGAGGCGGTCACGTGAGCGCCGCGGGAGGCGCCCGAGCGGTCGGGGACGAGGTGGTAAGCCGTCTGGTCGACCGTGCTGCGATCGAGGACGTCGTTCGCCGGTACGCGGTCGGTCTCGACGAACGCCGGTGGGAGCTGTGGGAAGGGGTGTTCACCGACGACGCCGTCATCGACTTCACGCCGATGGGTGGGCGGAAGGAGACGCCGGCCGAGATGCGGGCCCGGCTCGGTGCTCCCGACCCGGAATGGTTGTTCGCGCAGCACCCCGTGAGCAACACGGTCGTCGAGATCGACGGCGATCGTGCGAAAGCGTGGTCGGAGTACGGCGTCGAGACCGGCCGACGGACAGCGACGCCGGGGGAGTTGCGACGGATGAGCGGCGGGGGTTCGTACGTCGACCGCCTCGTCCGCACAGGCGCGGGCTGGCGGATAGCGGAGCGTCGGGTGTCGATGAAGTGGAAGCGCACCGAGACGACGACCGACGAAGTCGACCGCGCGCGTCAGGGGACTTGAACGTGAAGCTCGATCCAGCGACCACGCCTCGACCAGGTTCGCCGACGGCGCAGCCGGTCGCGGTGCACCAATGGTTCGTCACCGCGCAGTACGCGCGCGTCGTGCCCGTGTGGGTCCGACGCTCCGGCTGGCGACACGAGTGGGAGCCGACGACCGTGACGCACGCGAAAACGATGGGGACCCTGCGTACCGCATGCGGACAGCTCGCCGAATCCTGGCCGAAGATGTGGGAGCGGGAGTTCGGCGACGCCGAGGACGTGCTCTGCCGACGGTGCGTGGCACTGACCGGACGAGCATCGACTGACCGTCGACGTCCCATCCCCAGGACCCCGGACCTCCGTGGTTCGACCGGCTAGTTCGACAACTTCGCGGCTCCGCCCCTCACCTCGTCGGCCGCAGCAGGTCCTCGAACCCACCGGCGCGATCTCGCTACGCCGACCCGCGCTGAGGAGCCGGAGCGGGGAGTTCGGCGTCAGCGCATCGGGACGAAGCGAGACCTACGTGGCGGAGTCATGGAGAGCCTGTGTTCCATTCGTGTACGAGACGCGTTCCCGCTGGGTGTCTGCGCAGGTCAGCGATGTATGTCCGGCGGACTGTAAATCCGTCGGCGTAGC